>NZ_PPQE01000025.1:726578-885675 GCF_002901845.1 Staphylococcus hominis subsp. hominis | reverse complement strand
GTTAAATATTTATAATTATTTAACTATAAATTAGATATAAGCAAGTACATTCATTTAATTTTTAGAACTTTCACATGACAAAAATATAAATATATGCTTAAATAACAATGTAGACAAATTATATAAATATCTTGTACTGAAAGGGGGTAAGCGATTACATTAATGCATTACTTACCTTCTTTTATTATTGTCTATTTGAAAGACATATTAAACTACTATGAATACGTGGATATTTTATATTACTAATATATAAAATGAAATACGTTATTTATAATCGAAGGAGGACCATCATCTTTGGAAATAAAGATTATTAATGAACAATCAATTGCGCTTTATTTTAAAGAAGAAATATCTGAAAGTAATTACAGAGATGTTGAATCCGTTACTAAACATATACACGCTAAAAGAATAGATGGTATCAAAGATGTGATACCGTCATATAGAGCAATTATGATAAATTTTGATAATATAAAGCTTAATTTTAAGCAATTAATAGATATATTAGATTTAAAACAGTTAAATGGTGAACATGCTAAAGATATTTCAGATAAAACGATCATACATATTCCAGTATTATATAATTTAGAAGTCGGACCTGATTTACCATATGTAGCTAAACATAACAAACTAACTACTGATGAAGTCATTCGAATCCATACTCAAAATGAATATCTCGTTTACATGTTAGGTTTTATGCCTGGTTTTCCATTTTTAGGTGGATTGGATTCTCGTTTACATACTCCACGTCGAGATGAACCTAGAGTCAAAATTGACGCAGGTTCAGTAGGAATAGCAAATAATCAAACTGGTTTATATCCTTCTGATTCACCAGGTGGTTGGCAAATTATTGGAAGAACACCATTAAAAGTATTTGATATCAACGACGATGAAATGTCTTTATATCAAGCGGGGGATTATATTAAGTTTTATTCTATTGATGAAAATACATTTAACGACATCCAAAGTGAAATAGCAGAAAATCGATTTAATAAAGAAAAGTGGGTGTTAAATCATGTCGATTAGTATTATTCAACCTGGTATGTTTACAACTGTTCAAGATGAAGGAAGATTTGGTTTTCAACACCTAGGTTTTTCAAGTGCTGGTGCTATGGATTTATATAGTTATTTAATTGGTAAGACTTTAATTGGTAATAATGGACCCAGCCTTGAATATACTATTATCGGTCCAACACTTCAATTTAATAAAGATAATACATTTATTTTGACAGGAGCACATGTAAACGCAAAATTAAATGAAGAGACAGTTGATATTAATACTGTAATTTATGCATGCAAAGGCGATATTTTGAAAGTTGGAGCAGTGACTGCAGGCGCCCGTGGTTATATTTTCTTTGGCCATCCTTTAGATATTCAACCAATAGCAGAAAGTTATTCGACACATACTAGAAGTAAAATTGGTGGTTACAAAGGGAGACCATTATCAAAAGGAGATTTGATATACTTAAAAGAAAATCCATCTTTCAAACAAAATTTGGGTAAAACAACAGTTTATAATGCTATTCCCGAAGATAATATAATACATATTATTACCGGTCCACAAATTGAAGCATTTTCAAAGGAAAGTATAAATAAGCTCGTTAATATGGAATATAAAGTTTCTGAAAAATCTGATAGAATGGGGTATCGTCTTAATGGTGAGCATATCCCTCCTAAAACTGGAGCAGATATTATTTCAGAACCTGTTGCTTTAGGAAGTATTCAAGTCCCAAATGATGGTAATCCTATTATCTTATTAAATGATAAACAAACTATAGGTGGCTATACGAAAATCGCTACAGTCACTCAACTGGATTTAAATAAAATTGCTCAATTTAAGCCGGGAGATTTAATTCGATTTAAGTGGTCAACGATTGAAGAGTCTGCAAAGGTTCAGGAACAATATCTAAATCACTTTAATCATTTAAATGCTGAAATTAACACGTCACCAACCTTTAATATGGGTGAAATGAGACCGACAGCAAAGAAATTGACTAAAATCATTACAGAGGAGAGATAGTTATGGATATTAAAAAAATAGAAGAAGTCATTAAACTTGTAAAATCAAATGATGTAAAAAAATTTAAATATAAAGATAACAAAAACAAAATCGAATTAGATTTTACTGAACAAAGTAACAATCAAAATAATAGTACTCCAGTAATACAATCTGAAGGGAATTCTCAAGACAAAAGTATTTCAGAAAATAACCCTTCAAATGATTCATCAAAAACAATTACTTCTCCTATGGTAGGAACATTCTTCTTACAAGATAGCAAGGAATTAACGGATCCTATAATTCAAGTAGGTGACAACATTAAATCTGGTGATATTATCGGATATGTTGAAGCAATGAAAGTAATGAATGAAGTGACTAGTGATATAGATGGTGAGATTACCGACATTGTTGTTGAACATGGTACAAACGTTGAATACGATCAAGTTCTAGTTAAAGTAAAATAAAGGGGGCAAAAATATGTATCGTTGTTTAGTAGCAAATAGAGGAGAAATTGCGGTACGTATCATTCGAGCGTGTCGAGAAATGGGAATAGAAACTGTTGCAGTATACGCTAAAGGTGATGAAAAAAGTCTTCATGTAAGTTTGGCTGATCAAGCAGTTTGCATTGGAGAAGCAAATCCTTTAGATAGTTATTTAAATATAGAACGTATTATTGGTGCAGCTGAAATCACAGGTTCTAATGCTATCCATCCTGGATACGGATTTCTATCGGAGAGTACAACATTTGCCCAAAAAGTTGAAGAAAATGGTATTCATTTTATTGGCCCTAACAAAAAAACAATGGAAATGATGGGTGATAAAATAACTGCTCGTCAAACCGTTCATTCAGCAGGAGTACCAGTTATTCCTGGCTCAACAGATGCAGTAAACTCTGTAGAAGAAATTAAAGAATTAGCAAAAGACATAGGATATCCTTTAGTATTAAAAGCCGCAAGTGGTGGTGGCGGTAAAGGTATTCGAATTGTTAAGGAAGAAAATCAACTTGAGAAGTCATTAAAAGAAGCTAAAAGTGAAGGTCAAAAATATTTTAATGATGATCGAGTGTATGTAGAAGCATTTATTCCTGTTGCAAAACACGTAGAGGTTCAAGTGATTGGTGACGGCAAAGAAAATTATGTTCATTTAGGTGAACGAGATTGTTCAGTCCAAAGAAAAAATCAAAAATTAATAGAAGAAGCACCATGTGCAGCATTATCTGAAGAACGACGTGAAAAAATATGTAATGATGCTGTCAAAGTTGCAAAAGCCTCTAATTATCGTAGTGCTGGTACTATTGAATTTTTAGTTACTGAAGAGGCACATTACTTTATTGAAATGAACGCAAGAATACAAGTAGAACATACTGTTACTGAAATGCGTGCAGATAGAGATTTATTACAAGCACAATTATATTTGTTATTACATAATAAATTACCTTTTAGTCAAGAAGATATTGTATTCAATGGTCATGTAATAGAGGCACGTATCAACGCTGAAAATCCAGAAAAGAAATTCCAACCTACTCCAGGTAAAGTTAAACGTCTACACTTACCTCAAGGTTTTAATATTAGAGTAGATTCGTTATTATATGCTGGTTATCAAGTATCTCCTTACTATGATTCACTAGTTGCAAAAGTTATCGTAAAAGACTCTAATAGAACTTCTGCGATTAACAAATTAAAAGTGGCACTTGACGAAATGGTAATTGATGGTTTCACTACTACGGCTGATTTTCTATATGCAGTATTAAGTTACCCACCATACGCAAAAGGAAATGCAGAAGAAGTTGATATTAAATTCCTTGAAAAACATCACATAGTTAAAGGAGTGAAATTATGATGAAAGTTGATTTAAACTGTGATCTAGGTGAAGCATTTGGTAACTATTCATTTGGAGGTGATAAAGATATCATTCCTTTAGTTACATCTGCTAATATAGCCTGTGGTTTTCATGCGGGCGATGAAAATGTAATGAATCAAACAGTAAAATTAGCTAAAAAAAATCATGTGAGTATTGGCGCTCATCCCGGACTTCCAGATTTAAAAGGGTTTGGTCGTCGAAAGATGGATATTAGTCCAACCGAAGTATATAACCTCATAGTTTATCAGTTAGGTGCTTTAGAAGGATTTTGTAAAGTACATCAAACACGAATAAATCATGTTAAACCACACGGTGCACTGTATAATATGGGTGCTAAAAATAAAGACATTGCAAAAGCAATTGCAAAAGCAGTATACGATTTTGATTCTGCTATAGTGCTTGTAGGTTTATCTAATTCATTATTAATATCTGAAGCTAAAGCAATTGGATTGAAAACAGCTTCTGAAGTGTTTGCTGATAGACGTTACGAAGATAATGGACAATTAGTTAGTCGTAAAGAACCAGACGCAGTCATTACTGATACTGATGAAGCACTAAAACAAGTTTTGAAAATGGTAACTGAAAACAAAGTGATAAGTCGCAATGGGAAAGAAATTGATTTGGAAACAGATACAATATGTGTTCACGGTGATGGTAAACATGCACTAGAATTTGTTGAACAAATAAGAAAAAAATTAACGAAAGAAGGCATTGATATTCAATCCTTATAAGGGGGTTTTCTAATGAAAGAAAGTTTAAATCAAAAACAAGATAAAGACAATTTTAAATTTACAAAAAGTCATAGACGCTTACTTTATGGATCTGTATTTTTAATGGCTACATCAGCGATTGGTCCTGCATTTTTAACTCAAACTGCTGTGTTTACGGCAGAATTTTATGCAAGTTTCGCTTTTGCAATCTTAATCTCTATATTAATTGATATTGGAGCTCAAATTAATATTTGGCGTGTATTAGTTGTAACAGGTTTACGTGGTCAAGAAGCATCAAATAAAGTGTTACCTGGATTAGGAACTTTAATTTCAATATTGATTGCTTTTGGAGGACTTGCTTTTAATATCGGAAACATAGCTGGTGCTGGTTTAGGATTGAATGCAATGTTTGGACTTGATGTTAAATGGGGAGCAGCGATTACAGCCATTTTTGCAATTTTAATATTTGTAAGTAAAAGTGGTCAAAAAATTATGGATATTGTTTCAATGATTTTAGGAGTAATAATGATATTAGTAGTAGCTTATGTCATGGTTGTATCTAACCCTCCCTATGGTGATGCACTTATCCATTCAGTTGCACCAGAACACCCCATTAAATTAATTTTACCAATTATTACTTTAGTTGGAGGAACAGTAGGTGGATACATCACATTTGCTGGCGCACATAGAATACTTGATTCTGGAATGAAAGGTAAAGAGTTTTTACCATTTGTGAATCGTTCAGCTATTGCAGGTATCTTAACTACAGGTATTATGAGAACATTATTATTCTTAGCAGTACTTGGAGTTGTAGTGACAGGTGTCACTTTAAATGCAGATAATCCGCCAGCATCAGTATTTGAACATGCTATTGGACCAATAGGAAAAAATATTTTTGGAGTTGTTATTTTCGCAGCCGCAATGTCATCAGTGATCGGTTCAGCATATACAAGTGCAACTTTCTTAAAAACATTACACAAATCATTATTTAATAAAAATAATTTGATTGTCATTGTCTTCATCGTGATTTCAACAATAATTTTCTTATTAATTGGAAAACCAATTAGTTTATTGATTATTGCTGGAGCAATAAATGGATGGATTTTACCGATTACTTTGGGTGCAATATTGATAGCGAGTAGAAAAAAATCAATTGTTGGAGATTATAAACATCCAACATGGATGCTAGTATTTGGCATTGTAGCAGTTATTGTTACAATTATAACAGGTATATTGTCTCTACAAGATTTAGCTACTTTATGGAAAGGTTAATCATAAATAAATATCTAATTTAGGATTTTAAAATTTAACTGTCGACAGTGTTTAACTGTATCGACAGTTTTTTTATTAAATCATTTACAAGATTATTTTAATAGAAAAAGTTAGTCGTGATGAACTAGAAATTATGTTAGAATAACATGTGCTAAGATTAAAGTTGAGGTGTAAATATGATTGGAATTATTGGAGCTATGGAAGAAGAAGTAGCGATTTTAAAACATAAATTAGTGAATTTAAATGAGGTTGAAGTAGCACATGTAAAATTTTATCGTGGTCAACTAAATGATAAAGATGTTGTTTTAACACAAAGTGGAATTGGAAAAGTAAATGCTGCAATATCCACAACATTGTTAATTGAAAAATTTAAACCAACATTAATTATAAATACAGGTTCTGCTGGTGCTTTAGATGACAGTTTATCAGTTGGAGACATTTTAATTAGTAATCATGTGATGTACCATGATGCAGATGCAACTGCTTTTGGATACGACATCGGTCAAATACCTCAAATGCCAGCTCAATTTGAAGCTAACCAACAATTACTCCAATTAACTGAAAAAGTTGTAAAACAGCAAAATTTAACCGCTAAAATTGGTCAAATTGTAAGTGGCGATAGCTTTATTGGTAGTAGCGAACAGCGATTAAAAATTAAACGTCAGTTTTCAGAAGCTATGGCAGTTGAAATGGAAGCAACGGCTATTGCTCAAACTTGTTATCAATTTAATTTACCTTTTATCGTCACTCGTGCTGTTTCTGATTTAGCAAATGGGAAAGCAGAAATGTCGTTTGAAGAGTTTCTTGGTAAAGCAGCTCAATCATCAAGTAACATTGTTGAACAGTTGGTTAAAGAAATATAAACAATAAATAATTTAAAGGTGAAATGAATGGGATTAATTAAAAAATATTT
The DNA here is from genome assembly GCF_002901845.1 of Staphylococcus hominis subsp. hominis. Taxonomy (GTDB): domain Bacteria; phylum Bacillota; class Bacilli; order Staphylococcales; family Staphylococcaceae; genus Staphylococcus; species Staphylococcus hominis. Next base: position 878,924 of record NZ_PPQE01000025.1, on the reverse strand, counting down.
TATGCCTAGTGATTATGTACAATCTGTATTTCAAATTGATATTGAAAAGTTAGCAAATTCTGGTTTTAAAGGTATTATTACAGATTTAGATAATACATTAGTAGGTTGGGACGTTAAAACACCAACGAAAGAAATACAAGAATGGTTTAAAAAAGCAAATGATTTAGGATTAACGATTACAATTGTATCAAATAATAGTGAAAAACGTGTTTCCGGTTTTTCGAAAGACTTAGACGTTGATTTTATCTTTAAAGCTAGAAAACCTATGGGAAGAGCTTTTAAAAAAGCTATACAACACATGAATATTAAACCAGAAGAAACAGTCGTTATAGGTGACCAAATGCTTACAGACGTACTTGGTGGCAATAATAACGGTCTATATACTATCATGGTAGTTCCTGTCAAAAAGACAGATGGATTTTTAACTAGACTAAATAGAATAATCGAACGTCGATTATTAAACTATTTTAAAAGAAAAGGCTATATTACATGGGAGGAAAATTGATTGGATGAAACTTTAAAATGTATCGGTTGTGGCGCTCCTTTACAATCTGAAGATAAAAACGCACCTGGGTATGTGCCAGAACATAATTTATTTAGAGATGATGTTATATGCCAACGTTGTTTTAGATTAAAAAATTATAATGAAATACAAGATGTAGGAATGGATAGTGAAGATTTTTTAAATTTATTAAATGGATTATCCGATAGACAAGGGATTATCGTTAACGTAATTGATGTTTTTGACTTTGAAGGATCGTTTATTAATGCTTTAAAACGAATTGTAGGAAATAAGAAAATCATTTTGGCGGCGAATAAATTAGATCTTTTACCAAGACAAATTAACCAACGTCGTGTAAAAGAATGGTTAAAAAGAACAGCTAGAAAGTATGGATTAGAAGCTGAAGAGGTGGTATTAATATCAGCTCATAAAGGATGGGGTATTGATGCACTTTTAGAATCAATCAACCGTTTTAGAAATCATCAAGATGTTTATATCGTTGGTACTACAAATGTTGGTAAATCAACTTTAATCAATAAATTAATTGAGCAAAGTGTAGGTGAAAAAGATGTCGTTACAACATCAAGATTTCCAGGTACAACATTAGATATGATAGATATTCCTTTAGATGAGAACACATTTATGTATGACACACCTGGCATTATACAAGCGCATCAAATGACCCATTATGTTACTGAAAAAGAATTGAAAGTGATTATTCCTAGGAATGAAATTAAACAACGTGTATTTCAGTTAAATGAGGGACAAACTTTATTCTTCGGTGGATTAGCTAGGATAGATTATGTTTCTGGTGGGAAACGACCACTTGTATGTTATTTTTCTAATGATTTAAATATTCATAGAACTAAAACTGAAAAGGCAAATGATTTATGGCGAAATCAAATAGGGCATTTATTAAGTCCACCTAGTAACCCCGAAAAATTTAATATAAGTGATATGAAAGCTGTACGTCTAGAAACAGGGAAAGAAAAACGTGACATTATGATTTCTGGATTGGGCTTTATTACACTCGAAGCAGGTGCAAAAGTGATTGTTCGTGTTCCTAAAAGTGTTGATGTTGTTTTAAGACAATCTATTATGTAGGGAGGATTCATAATGAAATTTGCAGTGATAGGAGATCCGATTTCACATTCATTATCTCCAGTGATGCATAATACTAATTTTAAAGTTTTAGGTTTAAATGATACTTATGAAGCATTGCATATACCGGTTCAAGATTTCGATAATATTAAAGAAATAATAACTGAAAAAAATTTAAGTGGATTTAATATTACTATTCCTCATAAAGAACGCATTATTCCATTCTTAGATGATATTGATGAACAAGCTAAAGCTGTAGGTGCAGTGAATACTGTGAAAATAGAAGGGAATAAATGGATTGGTTATAATACTGATGGTCTTGGATACGTAAAAGGATTAAAACAAGTATATCCTGACTTATCAAATGCATATATTTTAATTCTTGGAGCTGGGGGTGCAAGCAAAGGTATTGCAACTGCACTTTCACAATGTGTACAACCTAAATTAACTATAGCGAATAGAACAATGAGTCGCTTTGATAATTGGAAATTAGATATTAATGCGATTACCCTACAACAAGCTGAACAATATCTTGATGAGTTTGATATTATTATTAATACAACATCAGCAGGATTAGATAATAATAAAGAGAGTGTAATTCGTCTCGATCAATTATCACCGAATACATTGGTAAGTGATATCATTTATATTCCCTATAAAACATCATTTTTACAACAAGCTGAAGAGAAGGGTAACCCTATTTATAATGGTCTAGATATGTTTGTATATCAAGGTGCTGAGAGCTTTAAAATATGGACTGGCAAAGATGCTGAAATTAAAGAAATGAAATTAGCAGTTTTAAATCAATTAAAAGGAGAATAATATGCTATGCTAACAGGTAAACAAAAAAGATATTTAAGAAGTTTGGCGCATAACATTGATCCAATTTTTCAAATAGGTAAAGCTGGAATTAATGATAATATGATTAGTCAAATAGATGAAACACTTGAAAATAGAGAATTAATTAAAATTCATATACTTCAAAATAATTTTGATGATAAAAACGATTTAGCCCAAACGCTAAGTCAAGCTACTAATAGTGAAGTGGTCCAAGTCATTGGATCAATGATAGTCATTTATAGAGAATCTCAAGAAAATAAGGAAATTTCATTACCATAATTCTATGAAAAAAATTGTTTTATACGGCGGACAATTTAATCCTATTCATACTGCACATATGTTAGTAGCTAATGAAGTATTTCATAAAATTAAACCGGATGTTTTCTATTTTTTACCAAGTTATATGGCTCCACTTAAAGAACATAACGATTACTTAGATGCTCATTATCGCATCAAAATGATTAATATGGTAATTGAGCAGTTAGGTTTCGGAAATATTTGTTATGCAGAATTAGAAAGAAAAGGTCAAAGTTATACGTATGATACATTAAAAGCTTTAATTGACCAAAATCCTTACGATAAGTTTTATTTTGTAATAGGATCAGACCAATATGATCAACTTGATAAATGGTATAAAATAGATGAATTAAAGCAAATGATTATCTTTATAGTAGTAAATAGAGAAAAAAATATTCAAAAGGTTGATGAAAATATGATTTCCATATCTATTCCAAGAATGGATATTAGTTCATCAATGATTAGACAACGTGTAAAAGATAAAAAAACAATTGATATTTTAGTCCCTCGAAATGTTAGTAAATATATTAGAGAGGAAGGATTCTATGAACACTAAAGAAGCAAAAAAACTTATCGAAAATAAATTGCCCGAAAAGCGTTTTAAACATTCTCTTAGAGTAGCTGACACAGCAGTTAAGCTTGCTGAAATCTATGATGGAGATAAAAGTAAAGCAGAGTTAGCAGGCATTTTACATGATTATTGTAAATATGATGATTTAGGAAAAATGTATCAAGTCGTTCGCCAACATGATTTAGATAGCAATTTGTTAAGTTATGGAAGTGAAATTCTTCATGGACCTGTATGTGCAGCATTAATGAAGGCTGATTATGGCATCGAAGATGAAGAAATATTATTAGCCATTAAATATCACACTACTGGTCGTAAAGAAATGACAAAAACTGAAAAATTGGTATTTATTGCTGACTATATAGAACCTGGTAGAAAAACTCCAGGAGTTGAAGAAATTAGAGATATGGCATACAATCAAGGTAGCTTAGATAAAACAATTTATGAAATATCAAAACGAACAGTCTTATTTTTAATTAGTAAAGATATTACTGTTTATGGTTCTACGATTGAATGTTTAAATTATTATAATTATAGTGATCAAAAGATAAAGGATGATTAAATGAATTCAGAAGAATTATTAAATATTGCTGTCACAGCGACAGAAGATAAAAAAGCAGAAGATATTGTTTCTCTTAATATGCAAGGTATTAGTGATATGACTGATTATTTTGTAGTGTGTCATGGTAATAATGAACGTCAAGTTCAATCAATTGCTAGAGCAGTAAAAGAAAAAGTGCATGAAAATAATATTGAAGTAAAGCGTATGGAAGGTTATCAAAGTGCAAGATGGGTCTTAATTGATTTAGCAGACGTAGTAGTTCATATTTTCCATAAAGATGAACGCAATTACTATAATATAGAGAAACTTTATCAAGATGCTCCAATAGAATCATATAATCAGGTAGCATATTAAAATGATGCAATACACTGAAATGAGTAAAGTTTATGATCAGCTTACTCAAGATCAACCTTATGAAGAATGGTTTAATATTGTAAAATATTATACAAGAACAATGTCTTCTAATGATTCAATAAATATTCTTGATATTGGTTGTGGCACTGGAAGTTTAACGCAATTACTTCCTTCTATTGGAACGGTTACAGGCATGGATTTAAGTACAGACATGTTATCTATTGCTGCAAATAAATCTAATCAAGTTACTTGGTTAGAAGGTGACATGACCGATTTTTCATTAAATACAACATATGATGTTGTAACAATATTTTGTGATTCCCTGAATTATTTACCTGATATTGATGATATCGTAAATACGTTTAATTGTGTATTTAATCATTTATCTCATTTAGGAATGTTTATATTCGATATTCATACGATATATAAAATGAACACAGCATTTAATAATCAATGTTATATTGATGATAATGATAATATATTTTTAGCGTGGGAAGCTATAAAGGGTGGAGAACCTTATAGTGTTTATCATGATATGAGTTTCTTTTTAAAACAGCATAATGGTAATTATCACCGTTTTAATGAATCACACTATCAAAGAACATTTGAAAAAGATTTCTATATTCGATTATTAAAACAAACTGGATTTAATCGTATTGAAACTTTTGTAGACTTTGACATCAATAATCATAATGAAAAAGGTGACAGATTGTTTTTTGTTGCTTATAAATAAAATAAAGTAAACTCATCTCCTTATACGTTTATACATATAAGGAGATGAGTTTTTGTTTAAGTATAGAAATGAAATAATTCAATTATTAACTAAGTGGAAGACTCATATCATCATTTTAATTGCAGTAGTGTTACTTTTTATAGTGATTCTCATGCTTATGAAAAATAATGAGATTTCAGAACATATGACAACATCTAATGCTAATAATAGCCAATTTAATAATAATGAAAAATATAATAAAAATAAAAATGATAATAATTTATCCACTTCTTCTAAAGAAAATTCAACTATTTATGTAGATGTCAAAGGGGCTGTTAAATTACCAGATGTTTATGAAATGAAAAAGAACGATAGAGTTAAAGATGTATTAAAAAAAGCTAAAGTTTCTGAAAACGCTGATATTACAAAAATCAATTTATCTGAAAAACTTACTGATCAAAAAATGATTTATATACCTAATAAAAATGAAACGAAAATAAATGCTACACCCACTAATCAAAGTAATTTAAATACTTCTGAAAGTATTAAAGTCAATCTTAACACAGCAAATGAAAGAGAATTGCTTAATGTTCCAGGTATAGGGCCAACTAAAGTGAAAGAGATTATTAAATACAGAGAGGAAAAGGGACAGTTTAATAATGTTGAAGACTTAAAACAAGTAAGAGGAATTGGAGGGAAAACTTTTGAGAAACTTAAAGATTACTTTACTACATAAATTAAATTGGAAGAAATTTTAATATAAATTATAATAGATATATATTTTTTTAAGGAGTTGAACTTTATGGATAGAATAAAATGGGATGAATATTTTATGGCACAAAGTCATTTGCTTGCATTACGTTCTACATGTCAACGATTATCAGTAGGCGCAACAATTGTAAAGGACAATAGAATAATTGCAGGAGGTTATAATGGCTCAGTAGCAGGAGAAGTTCACTGTATTGATGTAGGATGTTTAATAGAAGATGATCATTGTATTAGAACCATCCACGCAGAAATGAATGCATTATTACAATGCGCAAAACAAGGTGTATCGTCAGATAATGCAACGATATATGTCACACATTTTCCTTGTTTAAACTGTACTAAGTCTATTATTCAAGCAGGTATTAAAAAAATATACTATGCAAAAGATTATCATAATCATAAATATGCTATTAAATTATTAAATCAAGCAGGTATTGAGTATGAAAAAATACCATTTTCTGCTAATAAAATAGCTGAATTTTTAACTAAAGAATGTTAGTTGTTTTATATGCACTTTCTTTTTTAAGTGGTATATTATGGGTTCATCTTAAATTATTTTCAATTTTAATATTTACTATTATATTAATTATTGTGTATCGAAAGAGTATTCCTTTATACCACTATTTATTAATTCTATCCTTTTTCTTTCTAGCTTTATTTCAAGTACACCATACTTTGAAAACAAATCATTTAATACTCCAAAATTTAAAAGTCCACAGTAATATACATTCAAAAGTAACGTTTCAAAATGATATAAAACAATTCAATCAAATTATTAAAGGACAATTTCGATATAAACATAATCTTTATCACTTTACTTTTAAAAGTCCACAATTGAGAGCTAAAGATTTAAAAAATCGAGAATGTAAAATTAATGGAAATATCACAAATAGTATTCAAAATGAAGTCTATGTTTATATCAATCAAATAGATAATAAATATTGTACTAAGGTTAATCATATAAGTTTTATAGATAAACACCTAAATTATATTCAAAACAAGTTATATCATTCTTCGTTAAAATATCCAGAGAGAGTATTAGCTTTAATTACTGGGGATACTGGTGCAATTGATACAGATTACTTAGATAAAGTTAAAGCTATAGGTATTTATCATTTACTTGCTGTCAGTGGATCACATGTTGCTACCATTATTTTTATCATTCAATATAGTCTGGTCAGGTTTAATATTCCAAAATTATTTATACGAGTTTTTATTATTATAATACTAATACTATTTATTTTTTATACAAATTTTGCACCGAGTGCTTTAAGAGCAGTTTTAACCGCTATTACTTTTTTTATTATCCCTAAGGCTTTTAAAATTTCGTCTATAAGTGTATTATCTTTAGTCTTTTTATTGATGACAATTTGGAATATGAATTTTGCTTATGATATTGGATTTCAATTTTCTTTCATCATTTCTTTTTTTATACTACTTTCTAAGCCACTATTTAATAATCAATCAATTTTAAAGAATTATATTTATATAACAATTATCGCTCAATTTTCATCCATGATTATTAGTATTTACCATTTTAATCAGTTTCAATGGATTGGTTTTATTTCTAATGTAATATTTGTCCCATTATATTCTTTCATTATTTTTCCACTTTCTATTGTTTTATTTATTTTCTATCATTTCTTTAGTGACTTGCGATATATAAATATGGTTGCAAATCAATTATTTGAACTGCACGATAGAATAATGCAACCGTTCATTTTATTTAGAAATTACCAAATAAATATCGCTGATCAATCAAATTTAAGTCTACTATACTGTTTCATTTTATTAACTCTACTAACTACATTTATATGTTATAAAAATTATAGAGTATTCTTAATTATAATTATCTTATTTATAATATTTTTAAGATTCACTAATCAACCATTAGCGACGACGTTTACTGCTTTAAACGTTGGCCAAGGTGATAGTTTTCTTTTTCAAACAAAAAATAATGAAACTGTGATGGTAGATACTGGTGGTAAAGTAGTTCAAACGAAGATTAAAGATAATCATAATATTGCGAAATATCATATTATTCCTACTTTAAAATCTAGAGGAATATCAAAAATTGATCACTTAATTCTTACCCATCCACATAATGATCATATCGGCGAATTTCCTTATTTAGCACAAAATATAAGAATCAAAAATTTATATTTATATATAAAAAGTTATTCTATAGAACAAATTAAAACTATACATACAACTTGTAGTATATATCATATAAAAGTTATTGATGTTTCAGAGACTAATAAAATTCAGTTGAAAGAAGCTAAAATATCATTTTTAAATGCTTTTATTGATTCCAATGAAGACAAAAATGCACAAAGTATAATCTCATTAATAGAGTACAAAAATTACAAATTATTATTGATGGGCGACGCAATTGAAGAAAATGAAAATTTATTATTAAAGAAATATCATTTACCGTTAATTGATGTTCTAAAAGTTGGACACCATGGCAGTAAAACAAGTAGTTCAAAACATTTGTTAGAAATCATACAACCTAAAATAAGTATTATTTCAAGTGGAAAAAATAATACTTTTCATTTGCCTAATAATGAAACGATAGATAAATTAGAGAAAATTAATTCTCATATCTACAATACTCAGACTGATGGAGATATTACTTTAAATCTCGATAATCAACTTATATCATCCTTTAATAAAAGTTAATGATAGAGAATAATAATTACACAATGCTATAATAACTTAATGGTAGAATTTTGAAAGGGTGCAAGTTTACATGGCTAATAATATAATGGCTATATACGGAGAAGTGCCAGAACTAGTGGAGAAAAAAAGTAATGAAATCGTAGAAAGTTACTTAAATGAAAAAAAAGACGATTTTAACTATGTTAAATATAATCTTTATGATACAAGTTTTAATCAGATTATGGAAGAAGCATTAACGATGCCTTTTATTTCAGAGAAAAAAGCTATCGTTGTTAAAAATGCTTTTATCTTTACAGGTGAGAAAGTTTCAAAAGATATCCAACCAAACAACGAACAAGTGAACGAATTTTTAGAAAAATATGATGGAGAAAATTTTATCATTTTTGAAGTGTATCAAAATAAATTAGATGAAAGAAAGAAAATTACTAAAACTTTAAAAAAGACAAGCAAGCTAACTAAAGTTGAACAGATGTCTGAACAAGAGATTAAAAAATGGATAAAAAATAAACTTCATGAAAATTTTAAAGATATTAAACAGGATGCATTAGATTTATTTATAGAATTAACTGGTATTAACTTTAATATAGTTTCGCAAGAATTAGAAAAAATCATTTTATTCTTAGGAGAGCGACCAACTATAAATAAAAAAGATGTTGAAGAGATTATTAATAGAAGTTTAGAACAAAATGTTTTTCTTTTAACTGAATATATACAAAAAGGAGAAAAATATAAAGCCATTCAACTTATTAAAGATTTAATAGTAATGAAGGAAGAACCTATTAAACTATTAGCATTAATAACAAGTAATTATCGATTATATTATCAATGTAAAATTTTAAGTCGAAAAGGATATAGCGGACAACAAATTGCTAAAACAATTAATGTGCACCCATATCGAGTTAAATTGGCTTTAAATCAAGTAAAACATTATCAATTAACTCATTTGCTAAATATTATTGATCAATGTGCAGAAACTGATTATAAGTTAAAATCCTCATATATGGATAAACAACTGATTTTAGAATTATTTATTCTTTCTTTATAAATAAAAAAAGTTCAAGCTAATCGCTTGAACTTTTTAAATGATTATTTGCTTGAAGACATTAATTGAGATTTAATGCGGTCAGCTTTATTTGAATGAATTAAGTTACTGTGTGCAGCTTTATCAACTGATTTAATTGCGAAGTTAACTAATTCAGCTTTATTATCAGCATTATTTTCAATTGCTGATTTAGCATTTTTCACTGCAGTACGCATAGCGTTTTTTTGTGAAATATTACGTTCTTCAGCAGTTTCAGTTGTTCTTACACGTTTAATAGCAGATTTAATATTTGGCATTACTGTCACCTCCTAAAAGTGATCTAAGCATATCAAATTTTATTTTGATTACAACAAGAAATATTTTATCAAAACATGAATATTTGTGCAATCATTTATTAACATTAAACCTATTTATTTACAAAAAGAACGATATTAACTATTGGAAACCTTTATACAACACTTTATAATTGTTATGTAGTTTAAGAAAAATCTTAAAATTAAAAGTAAATAAAGAATCTTCACATGATGATTCTTTTCTCTTAAATTTGCAAATAATGATTAAAAACGATATTATGTCAAAGATGTATACACATACGGGTAAATTTACGAAAGCGAGAATGATAAGTTATGGATATGCAAGAACGCTATAACCGAAGAGACAATATAAGAAACTTTTCTATAATTGCTCATATTGATCATGGTAAATCAACGTTAGCAGATAGAATATTAGAAAATACTAAATCTGTAGAAACTAGAGAAATGCAAAATCAATTGCTTGATTCAATGGATCTTGAAAGAGAGCGCGGTATTACAATTAAATTAAATGCTGTTAGATTAAAATATGAATCTAAAGATGGACAGACTTATACGTTTCATTTGATCGATACTCCAGGGCACGTCGATTTCTCATATGAAGTTTCTCGTTCATTAGCTGCATGTGAAGGCGCTATTTTAGTAGTTGATGCTGCACAAGGCATTGAGGCTCAAACTCTTGCTAATGTTTACTTAGCACTAGATAATGATTTAGAACTCTTACCGGTAGTAAATAAAATAGATCTACCCGCAGCTGAACCAGAAAGAGTAAAACAAGAATTAGAAGACGTTATTGGTTTAGATAAAGATGAAGTTGTGTTAGCAAGTGCTAAATCAAATATTGGTATTGATGAAATCTTAGAAAAAATTGTTGAAGTTGTTCCTCCACCAGAAGGAGATCCTAGTGCACCGCTTAAAGCTCTTATTTTTGATTCAGAGTACGATCCTTATCGAGGTGTTATTTCTTCTATTCGTGTAATGGAAGGCGTTGTAAAAGCTGGAGATCGTATCAAAATGATGGCAACAGGAAAAGAGTTTGAAGTTACTGAGGTTGGGATTAATACTCCTAAACAACTACCAATTGAAGAACTTACAGTAGGCGATGTTGGATATATTATTGCAAGTATTAAAAATGTCGACGATTCACGTGTTGGGGATACTATCACTCATGTAGATAGACCAGCAGATGCTCCGTTAAAAGGGTATAAAAAGATGAATCCAATGGTTTATTGTGGATTGTTCCCAATTGATAATAAAGATTATAACGATTTAAGAGAAGCTCTTGAAAAACTTCAATTAAATGATGCATCATTAGAATTTGAACCAGAATCATCACAAGCGTTGGGATTTGGATTTAGAACAGGATTCTTAGGTATGCTACATATGGAAATTATTCAAGAGAGAATTGAACGAGAGTTTGGAATAGAATTAATTGCCACTGCACCTTCAGTTATATATAAATGCGAAATGAATGATGGTTCAGAAGTTATAGTTGATAATCCATCTCAAATGCCTGAACATGATAGAATTAAAGCGATTTATGAACCATATGTAAAAGCAACAATGATGGTTCCAAATGACTATGTAGGAGCAGTTATGGAACTGTGTCAACGTAAACGTGGCCAATTTATAAACATGGATTACTTAGATGATATCCGTGTAAATATCGTTTATGAAATTCCATTGTCAGAAGTTGTATTTGATTTCTTTGACCAATTAAAATCTAATACGAAAGGCTATGCTTCATTTGATTATGAATTTATCGAAAATAAAGAAAGTAATTTAGTTAAAATGGATATTTTATTAAATGGTGACAAAGTAGATGCACTTAGTTTTATCGTTCACAGAGATTTTGCGTATGAACGAGGTAAAGCTCTTGTTGAAAAGTTAAAAACACTTATTCCTAGACAACAATTCGAAGTTCCGGTTCAAGCTGCAATAGGTCAAAAAATCGTAGCCCGAACTAATATTAAATCTATGGGTAAAAATGTGTTATCTAAGTGTTATGGTGGAGATATCAGCCGTAAACGTAAATTACTTGAAAAACAAAAAGCTGGTAAAGCAAAAATGAAAGCTGTTGGTAACGTAGAAATACCACAAGATGCTTTCTTAGCTGTTCTTAAAATGGATGATGAATAAATTATTAATGCGAGGCTGGAACCTACAATCATGTGTTCCAACCTCGTTTGTGTTTTAAAAACTTAAAATTGAGGGTGTAACTATGTCAATAAAAAGTGCGTATATTCATATACCTTTTTGCGTTAGGATTTGTACATATTGTGATTTTAATAAGTACTTTATTAACAAACAACCAGTAGATGAATATATTTCTGCATTAATTAAAGAAATGAAAACAAGTGAAATTAGAAATCTTGAAACAATGTACGTTGGAGGAGGTACTCCTACAGCTTTAAATCTCAAGCAACTTGAAACACTTTTAAAAGCAATACAGTCAACTTTTTCAATTAAAGGTGAATATACATTTGAAGCAAACCCCGATGAATTAACTTTAGATAAAGTGAAATTACTGCACTCATATGGTGTAAATAGAATTTCTATGGGTGTACAAACATTTAAACCAGAATTACTAAAAATTCTAGGTAGAACACATAAAACTCAAGATATATATAATGCTGTAGATTATGCTAGAAAAGCAAATATTGAATCGATTAGTTTAGACCTAATGTATCATTTACCAACTCAAACATTAGACGATTTTTCAGATAGTCTTAATAGAGCAATACAAATGGATATAGATCATATTTCAAGTTATGGATTAATTTTAGAACCTAAAACTCAATTTTATAATATGTATCGAAAAGGCAAATTAAAATTGCCAAACGAAGATCTAGGAGCTGAAATGTACCAATATTTAATGAATGTTTTAGGAGAAACTTCATTTAAACAGTATGAAATCTCAAATTTCGCCAAGTCTCATCATGAATCAAGACATAATAAGACTTACTGGCTAAATGAAGAATATTATGGTTTTGGAGCAGGCGCAAGTGGATATGTAAATGGAGAACGCTATTCGAATCTCAATCCTGTTAATCATTACATCAATGCTATTAATAATCATCAACGTCCTATTTTAACTTCCAATTTCCCTACTCAATCAGAAAGAATGGAAGAAGAAATGTTTTTAGGATTAAGAATGAATAAAGGTGTCGATAAAGTTAAATTTCTTTCAAAATTTGGTACCTCAATGGATAAAGTGTTTGGTGAGACAATAAATAATCTGAAAAAGAAAAATTTACTCTATGAAAGAGATAACCATATTTCATTGACAAACAGGGGAAAAATCATTGGAAATGAAGTTTTTGAAGCATTTCTATTAAATTAATAAATTTTTTTGAAAAATAAGAGCTTTAACGTTGACTTACTTTGACCAATTTGTTAAATTATAATTAGCACTTGAGACAAAGGAGTGCTAATGAGGTGAAGACATGATTACAAATAGACAATTAAGCATTTTAAATGCAATTGTTGAAGATTATGTTGATTTAGGACAACCGATAGGTTCTAAAACCTTAATTGATAGACATAACTTAAATGTAAGCCCAGCTACTATTAGAAACGAAATGAAGTATTTGGAAGAGTTGAATTTTTTAGAAAAAATTCATTCATCTTCAGGGCGTGCACCTTCTGAACAAGGTTTTAGATTATACGTCAATCAATTGTTAAAACAAACATCTCATCAAAAACAAAATAAAGTTCAACGTTTAAATCAACTTTTGATTGAGAATCATTATGATATTTCTTCAGCCCTTAGTTATTTTGCTGATGAATTATCAATAAAATCTCAATATGCAACGTTGGTTGTTCGACCTAATCACAAAACAGATATTATAAATAATGTTCATTTGATTCGTGCAAATTCGTCTATAATTATAATGGTCATCATCTATAATTCTGGACATGTAGAACATTTACATTTAAGTGAATCAATGGAGTTTGACGATGATAGGTTAACAAGGATTTCAAATTTTTTGACTGATAATTATTATAAAAGTCAATTTGATTTTAATAAGAAGTTAAAACAATTTACAAATTCTATTGCGGAACAATCCTTTATAAATGAATTAACTATCATGCTAACTTCTCATCTCCATAAACAAAGTAATAGCATTTTTATGGGTGGAAAGGTTAAACTTATTGATGCACTGAACGAAACCAATGTTTCTTCTATTCAGCCAATCTTACAATATCTAGAATCAGAAAAAATTATCGAGTTACTAGAAAATATTTCTACTTCTGAAATTAATGTTAAAATTGGCCACGAAATAGATAAAGGGTTAAGTGATATTTCAATTATAACGAGCCAGTACCATTTTGATGATGCACTAAAAGGACAAATTGCGGTTATCGGACCAACTGCGATGCATTATCAAAATGTGATTCAATTACTTAATCAAATATGGTGAATCTAATTGTAATTATATTGGAGGGCATAAAATGACAGAAAAAGACGAATCAGTGAAAAATAACACTGAACATACTGAAGAAAATGAAACCGTTAAAAACGAAGCGTCGTCTTTAAATGATGTAGAAAATAATCCTTCTGAAGAAGAATTAAATAATGAATCTACATCTGAACATGATAATGAAGATAAAAATGATCAATCTAAAGACGAAGAGATTCAACAATTACAATTAAAAGCAAATGAAAATGAAGAAAAATATTTAAGATTATATGCTGAATTCGAAAATTATAAGCGTCGAATTCGAAATGAAAATGAAACAAATAAAAAATATCAAGCTCAACACGTGCTTACTGATATTTTACCTACTATCGATAACATTGAACGTGCACTGCAAATTGAGGGTGATGATGAATCATTTAAATCTCTCAAAAAAGGCGTTCAAATGATTCATGAAAGCTTATTAAGAGCATTAAAAGACAATGGCTTAGAAGAAATTGAATCTGAAGGTCAAGAATTCGATCCAAACTTCCATCAAGCTGTTGTTCAAGATGACAATCCTGATTTTAATTCTGGTGAAATCACTCAAGAATTACAAAAAGGGTATAAATTAAAAGATAGAGTTTTAAGACCATCTATGGTCAAAGTTAATCAATAAGATTTAAATTTGAAAAATTTTTAAAATTGGAGGAATTTTATTATGAGTAAAGTAATAGGTATTGACTTAGGTACTACAAATTCTTGCGTATCTGTATTAGAAGGAGACGAACCTAAAGTAATTCAAAATCCTGAAGGTGCTAGAACAACTCCATCAGTTGTGGCATTTAAAAATGGTGAAACTCAAGTAGGTGAAGTTGCTAAACGTCAAGCAATTACAAACCCAAATACTGTACAATCAATTAAACGTCATATGGGTACAGATTATAAAGTAGATATTGATGGCAAATCATATACACCACAAGAACTTTCAGCAATGATTTTACAAAATTTAAAAAACACTGCTGAAAGTTATTTAGGAGATAAAGTGGATAAAGCAGTAATCACTGTGCCTGCTTATTTCAATGATGCTGAACGTCAAGCTACTAAAGATGCTGGTAAAATTGCTGGTTTAGAAGTAGAACGTATCATTAACGAACCAACAGCTGCAGCATTAGCTTATGGTTTAGATAAAACTGAACAAGATCAAAAAGTCTTAGTATTTGACTTAGGTGGCGGTACTTTCGACGTTTCTATTCTTGAATTAGGCGATGGCGTATTCGAAGTATTATCAACTGCAGGGGATAACAAACTTGGAGGGGACGACTTTGACCAAGTAATCATCGACTATTTAGTATCAGAATTCAAAAAAGAAAATGGTGTTGACTTATCACAAGATAAAATGGCGTTACAACGTCTTAAAGACGCTGCAGAAAAAGCTAAAAAAGATTTATCTGGTGTATCTCAAACACAAATCTCATTACCATTCATTTCAGCTGGAGAAAATGGTCCATTACACTTAGAAATCAACTTAACTCGTTCTAAATTTGAAGAATTAGCTGATTCATTAATCAGAAGAACAATGGAACCAACTCGTCAAGCACTTAAAGATGCTGGCTTATCTACTTCTGAAATTGATGAAGTTATCCTAGTTGGTGGTTCAACTCGTATTCCTGCAGTACAAGAAGCAGTTAAAAAAGAAATTGGTAAAGAACCTCATAAAGGTGTAAACCCAGATGAAGTTGTTGCAATGGGTGCTGCTATCCAAGGTGGCGTAATTACTGGTGATGTTAAAGACGTTGTATTATTAGACGTAACTCCATTATCATTAGGTATCGAAATTATGGGTGGTCGTATGAATACGTTAATTGAACGTAATACAACAATTCCAACATCAAAATCTCAAGTATATTCAACAGCAGCTGACAATCAACCAGCAGTAGACATTCACGTATTACAAGGTGAACGTCCAATGGCTTCAGATAATAAAACATTAGGTAGATTCCAATTAACTGATATTCCACCAGCTCCACGTGGTGTACCTCAAATTGAAGTAACATTTGATATTGATAAAAATGGTATCGTAAACGTTACTGCAAAAGACTTAGGTACAAATAAAGAACAAAATATTACTATTCAATCAAGTTCTGCATTATCTGATGAAGAAATTGATCGTATGGTTAAAGATGCTGAAGAAAATGCTGAAGCAGATAAAAAACGTCGTGAAGAAGTAGACTTAAGAAACGAAGCAGATAGCTTAGTATTCCAAGTTGAAAAAACAATTAAAGACTTAGGTGAAAATATCAGTGAAGAAGACAAATCAAATGCTGAAAGCAAAAAAGATGCACTTAAATCAGCATTAGAAGGTCAAGATTTAGATGATATTAAAGCTAAAAAAGAAGAATTAGAACAAGTAATTCAAGAATTATCTGCTAAAGTATATCAACAAGCTCAACAAGCTCAACAACAAGCACAAGACAATTCACAACAATCAAATGATAGCAATGTTGAAGACGCTGAGTTCAAAGAAGTTAAAGACGACGAAGATAAAAAATAAAGCTAATCGTTTATAACGTTTACTATGTAAACATTTATAAATGTAAGCCAAAAAGTCAAAGTCAATTGAACATTGGCTTTGACTTTTTCTTTTATAATTAAGATACTTGAGTATGTGTTTAAATTATAAAAATTTAGAAAAGGAGAGATACTTGTGGCTAAAAGAGATTATTATGAAGTTCTTGGCGTAAGTAAAGATGCTTCAAAAGATGAAATTAAAAAAGCATACCGTAAATTATCAAAAAAATATCATCCGGACATCAATAAAGAAGAAGGCGCTGATGAAAAGTTCAAAGAAATTTCTGAAGCATACGAAGTTCTAAGTGATGACAATAAACGTGCAAATTATGACCAATTTGGACATAGCGGTGCCCAAGGTGGATTTGGCAGTCAAGGATTTGGTGGACAAGACTTCAGTGGCTTCGGTGGAGGCTTTGAAGACATATTTAGCTCATTCTTTGGTGGTTCACGTCAAAGAGATCCAAATGCACCTAGAAAAGGTGACGACTTACAATACACTATGACTTTAGAATTCGATGAAGCTGTTTTTGGTACTAAAAAAGAAATTTCTATTCGAAAAGATGTTACGTGTCATACATGTCATGGTGATGGCGCTAAACCAGGTACAAGTAAAAAAACATGTAGCTATTGTCATGGTTCAGGACATGTATCTGTTGAACAAAATACAATTTTAGGACGCGTAAGAACTGAACAAACTTGTCCTAAGTGTGAGGGTAGTGGTCAAGAATTTGAAGAACCATGTCCAACTTGTCATGGTAAAGGGACTGAAAATAAAACAGTAAAATTAGAAGTAACTGTACCTGAAGGTGTAGACAATGAACAACAAATCCGTCTTGCTGGTGAAGGTGCACCTGGTGAAAATGGCGGTCCACATGGTGATCTTTATGTAGTATTCCGCGTTAAACCTTCTGATAAATTTAGAAGAGATGGCGATGATTTATTCTATGAACTTAATATTAGCTTCCCACAAGCATCACTTGGCGATGAAATCAAAGTACCAACTCTAAACAGTAACGTTATGCTTACAATTCCTGCTGGTACTCAAAATGGTAAACAATTCCGTCTTAAAGAGAAAGGCGTTAAAAATGTTCATGGATATGGCCATGGTGATTTATTTGTTAATATAAAAGTTGTCACACCAAATAAACTAACTGATAGACAAAAAGAATTAATGAGAGAATTTGCGGAAATTAGTGGTGAAAATCCGGAAGAACAACCTGCTAATTTTAAAGACAAAGCTCGTAAATTCTTTAGAGGTGAATAGTCATGAACTGGACAGAATTTGCAGTCACTGTAAATCATGAAGTTGAATCTTTAGTCACTAACATATTAGAAAACTATGGTTCAAATGGAGTAGTTATAGAAGATTCCAATGATTTAATTAATCAACCTACTGATAAATTTGGTGAAATCTACGAATTAAAAAAAGAAGATTACCCTGAACAAGGTGTGAGATTAAAAGCATACTTTAATGAATTGAAATATAACACTCAATTTAAAAATAAATTAGAAAATGAAATATTAAATTTGGATCTTATAGATGATTCAGTAGTTGAGTTTTCAGCAAAGACTATTGCTGAAGTAGATTGGGCTAATGAATGGAAAAATTATTTTCATCCTTTCAGAGCTTCTAAGAGATTTACGATTGTTCCAAGTTGGGAAGACTATTCAAAAGAATCAGAAGATGAATTATGTATAGAATTAGATCCTGGAATGGCTTTTGGTACTGGAGATCATCCAACAACAAGTATGTGTCTAAAAGCGATTGAAACTTATGTAACACCCGATTCCTCAGTCATTGATGTAGGTACAGGTTCTGGTATATTAAGTATCGCTAGTCACTTAATAGGTGTTAAACGAATTAAAGCCTTAGATATAGACGAAATGGCTGTTGGTGTGGCTAAGGAGAATTTTAGAAAAAATCATTGTGAAAATGATATTGAAGCCATTCCCGGTAATCTATTAAAAGAAGAAAATGAAAAATTTGATGTAGTTATCGCAAATATTTTAGCTCATATTATTGATGAAATGATTGAAGATGCTTATAATACACTAAATGAAGATGGTTATTTTATAACTTCAGGTATTATAGAAGAAAAGCATGAAGATATACTGTCACATATGAAGCGTGTTGGATTTAATATTGTATCAATCAATCATGACAATGGATGGGTTTGCATTGTTGGTCAGAAAGTGAGTGAATAATTTGCAACGATACTTTATCAATCAAAACGCTGATTCTCATCAGCGTTTTTTTATTACCAATGAAGAAGATATACATCATATCAAAAATGTAATGAGAAATACCGTTGGTAACAAAATTATAATTAATTTTAATGATAAAAAAGTATTTATTAGTGAAATCACAAATATAAAGTCTAATCAAATTGAAGTTTTACCAATAAACCAATTAGATATTGACACTGAATTACCAGTTGATGTAACGATTTGTAGTGGTTTAATAAAAGCTGATAAATATGAATGGTTGCTTCAAAAAAGTACAGAATTAGGTGCCAATCATTTTATTTCAGTGGGTATGGATCGATCTGTAGTTAAATTACAAGAGAACAAGGTACAAAAGAAAATAGATAGATGGCAAAAGATTGTAAAAGAAGCTGCTGAACAAAGTTATAGACTTGTTATTCCAGATGTTAAATTTCAGTCGAATTTAAAAGTAATTTATGATACCATAAATAATTATGACTATGTGTTAATAGCATATGAAGACGAAGCCAAGCATGGCGAAAAAAGTCGATTTAAAAATATTTTAAACAACTTTCAAACGAATGATCGTGTGTTAATCATATTTGGACCTGAAGGTGGTTTTTCTGATAAGGAAATCGATCTCTTTAGGGAGGTAAGCTTAAACGTTGGTTTAGGTCCTAGAATATTAAGAGCAGAAACTGCGCCACTATATGCACTTAGTGCTATAAGTTTTGAGAAAGAATTGATGGGGTGAATTAAATGGCAACAGTAGCGTTTCATACTTTAGGTTGTAAAGTAAACCATTATGAAACTGAAGCAATATGGCAATTATTTAAAGATGCTAATTATGAAAGAGTAGATTTTGAAACTAATGCAGATGTATATGTCATTAATACTTGCACCGTGACTAATACAGGTGATAAAAAAAGTAGACAAGTCATTAGAAGAGCAATACGTCGTAATCCGGATGCAGTAGTATGTGTTACAGGTTGTTATGCACAAACATCTTCTGCTGAAATTATGGAGATTCCAGGTGTAGATGTCGTTGTTGGTACTCAAGACAGACATAAATTACTTAGTTATATTGATCAATTTAGAGAAGAACGTCAACCAATTAATGGTGTTGGAAATATTATGAAAAATCGTACATATGAAGAACTTGATGTGCCTTATTTTACGGATAGAACTCGTGCATCTCTAAAAATCCAAGAAGGTTGTAATAATTTTTGTACGTTCTGTATTATTCCATGGGCACGTGGTTTAATGCGCTCTAGAGATCCTGAAAAAGTAGTTGAACAAGCAACACAATTAGTTCAATCTGGATATAAAGAAATTGTATTAACTGGTATTCATACCGGTGGATACGGTCAAGATTTAAAAAATTATAATTTAGCTCAATTACTCAGAGATCTTGAGGAAATTGATGGTTTAGAAAGAATTCGAATTTCTTCAATTGAAGCCAGTCAACTTACTGATGAAGTCATTGACGTTCTAAAAAATTCTAATAAAGTAGTTAGACATTTACATGTACCATTACAATCAGGTTCAGATACAGTATTAAAACGTATGCGTCGCAAATATACTATGGAACATTTTTCTGAAAGACTAACAAAATTACATGATGCATTACCTGATTTAGCAGTTACAAGTGATGTTATAGTAGGTTTCCCAGGAGAAACTGAAGAAGAATTCCAAGAAACATATGATTTTATAGTTAAACATAAATTCTCAGAGTTACATGTTTTCCCGTATTCACAACGTATTGGTACACCTGCTGCACGTATGGGTGATCAAATTGATGAGTCAATTAAAAATGAACGTGTGCATAAACTTATTGCTTTAAGTGATCAACTTGCTAAAGAATACGCATCAAAATTTGAAAATGAAGTTTTAGAAGTGATTCCAGAAGAAGTAGGGGAAACAAAAAATACATTAGTAGGTTACGCAGATAATTATATGAAAGTTGAATTTGAGGGTAGTGAGGATTTAATCGGTGAGATTGTTAAAGTTAAAATTAATAAAGCTGATTATCCAATTAACATTGGTAGTGCAGTTAGAATCGTTAATCATGCTACTAATAAAACTGAAGAAGGCATATTATTATAAATTTTTGAAATTATAAAGATTTATAATTGACCATAATTATTTCATATATTATACTAAATAAAGCATAGTTAATTATTTCTATGCAATTATTGACTTTAAGTTTCGTTGATATTTGGAGGGAGGGAAATACAGATGTCTAAAACAGTAGTACGTAAAAATGAATCACTAGAAGATGCATTACGTAGATTTAAACGTTCAGTATCTAAAAGTGGTACAATCCAAGAAGTACGTAAACGTGAATTTTACGAAAAACCAAGTGTAAGACGTAAGAAAAAATCAGAAGCTGCACGTAAACGTAAATTCAAATAATTAATAGCTCTGTTGACTCCCTCAACATGAATGTTAATTATATATATCCTCTCAATTAGTTAAACTAATTGAGAGTTTTTTTATATAATTGTAATACTATAATATAGTATTTATTTCATGTATAATTTAATTGAGAGCGAGGTGAGATAATGATAAGTATAAGTTTGATACATATCGAGAATACTTTTGCTTCATTGAATCATTCATGGTTGAATCATATGTCAAATATCATTGTTAATCCTATTGTTTTATTAATTCTTACATGTATTATCTTTTTAGGTTTTTTATATCAACTTTATTCTAAAAGGATAAATATTTTAGGTATTTTAGCTTCTCTAGCGTTACTTATTCTATTTCTAGGATTTTTAATTAGTGGCGATGTCAATTTGATTTCGATTTTATTGTTTTTCATAGGTATCATCTTACTAATAATAGAACTATTCGTTGTTGGAGCAGTCATTGGAATTATAGGAATAGTGCTTATTATTGTTAGTATGATTATGTTAGGAGATAATATTTTAGTTATGCTCTTTAATGTTATTGTCGCTTTAATATTTTCTATTATAGAATGGGTGATTTTGGTGAAAGTATTTAATCGCAAAATACCATTTTTTGATAAAGTGGTATTGAATGATTCAACGAGTACAGAAGCTGGTTATAGATCTCATGATGATCGTTCTTACTTAGTGGGAAAAACTGCGTATACTACTACTGATTTAAGACCTGCTGGAATCATAACTTTAGATGACAAAAGAATTGATGCTGTTTCTGACGGTACATTTATCCTGAGAAATAAAAAAGTAAAAATTTTAGAGGTAGAAGGTAGTAGAGTAGTTGTAAGAGAAATAAAAATATAAAAGGAGTAAAATCAATGTTAAATATTGGAATTATAATTATTGCGATTATTATAATAGTTGCGTTATTGTTATTATTTTCATTTGTACCAGTCGGATTATGGATTTCCGCTATTGCTGCAGGTGTAAAAGTTAGTATTGCTACACTTGTAGGAATGCGACTTCGTAGAGTATCTCCTCGTAAAGTGATAGGTCCTCTTATTAAAGCTCATAAAGCAGGATTAAATTTAACAACAAATCAATTGGAATCGCATTATCTAGCTGGTGGTAATGTAGATAGAGTAGTGGATGCCAACATAGCAGCTCAACGTGCAGATATCAATTTACCTTTTGAAAGAGGTGCCGCAATAGACTTAGCGGGACGAGATGTCTTAGAAGCTGTTCAAATGTCTGTTAATCCCAAAGTAATCGAAACTCCCTTTATTACCGGTGTTGCGATGAACGGTATCGAAGTTAAAGCTAAAGCTAGAATTACAGTAAGAGCTAATATTTCTAGACTTGTAGGTGGTTCTGGAGAAGAAACAATTATTGCACGAGTTGGTGAAGGTATTGTTTCCACAATTGGTTCTAGTGAACATCATACACAAGTACTTGAAAATCCTGATAATATTTCTAAAACAGTATTAAGTAAAGGATTGGATTCAGGAACAGCATTTGAAATTTTATCGATTGATATTGCAGATGTAGACATCGGTAAAAATATCGGCGCTGATTTACAAACGGAACAAGCACTCGCAGATAAAAATATTGCTCAAGCTAAAGCTGAGGAACGACGTGCTATGGCTGTTGCCTCTGAACAAGAAATGAAAGCACGTGTTCAAGAAATGCGTGCTAAGGTAGTAGAAGCTGAATCAGAAGTACCACTAGCAATGGCTGAAGCTTTACGTAAAGGTAATATCGGAGTAAAAGATTACTATAATTTAAAAAATGTAGAAGCAGATACAGGTATGAGAAACGCTATTAATAAACGTACCGAACAAAATGACGATGAATCACCAAATTAAATAGAGGGGTGATTAAATGAATATTGGAATTCTTATATTCGTTATTTCTGTGATTGTTACTGGTATTAGTGCAATGAGAGATAAAAGTCATGAACAACGAAAAAATCAAATGCCTCCACACAAAAATACACAAAGTCCTACGCAAAACACACCAAGAAAAAAAGGTATTTTTGAACAGATAGAAGAAGCTTTTAATGAGATGGCATCAGAATTTGATGAAGAAGAACAAACTAAAAAAACATCATCACCAAAACCATCTTCTAAAAAAGAAACGGTTCACAGTGATAAAAATCTAAAAAAAAATGTTACGCCTGAACATCATCGTGGAGAATCAAAACGGTTTGAAACTAAACAATCTCACACCGGAAAAGTGCCTTCTAAAGATAGATATTCAACTTCACGAGAGAGATCTCAAAGTGAAAAAAATATTAAAAAACAGTTAGAAGACTCGCTATCAAAAGAATTATTTAATGTGAGATCTGAAATTGACAGGGAAAAAGAAAAACAACTTTCTTTAATTGAAAAGAAAGCTAAAGAAATTATTAATGATAAGTATTTATCTGAAAAAACGAAACGTTATAAACTGAATCAACTACTCAATAGTAAATCTATTGAGAAAAATATGACACATCAAACGTTTCAATTTGATAATGATCCAATAGTTGATGGAATTATTTGGCAAGAAATATTAAATAAACCTAAAAAATTATAAGAGGTTATAAATAAAAAAATAAGACAAGATTCATTGTTTCATTCTGACCTCTATAAGAGACTTTCTACGTGAAAGTCTCTTTATTTATGTTCCTAATAAGTTAAGACGCCCCTAAAACTCATAGTGTTCTTGGTACTTTTTTGTTATGCTATATTATCTTAGGTTAATTATTCATTCAAAACATTTAAATTTGTATACTTTATCATTGTTTAGTAAAATTTATATGAAAGATTAATTATTAATGAATATGTTTTATGTGAAAAGGAGCGCTTTTATGCCAGGAATAATTCAAATAGATAACATCAATCATTCTCAAGCTTTAATTGGTAATAATGATGAACACTTAAAGTCGATTGAAGAAGCATTTGATGTTATCATACATGCTCGTGGGCAAGAAATTGCAGTAAAAGGTCAAGTATTAGAGCATGTTGAAAAAGCAGAATTAGTTCTTAAAAATTTATTAAAGGTAATTGAGTTAGGACATTCAATTACATTAAAGGATGTTGAGGCTGCCATAAAGATGGCTAAAAATGATACTATTCAATATCTATTGGATTTATATGATGAAGAGATTACTAAAGATGCCTTTGGTAAAACAATTCGTGCAAAAACAATGGGGCAACGTCTTTATATTAATGCTATGAAACGTAATGATTTGGTATTTGGTATAGGTCCTGCTGGAACAGGTAAAACTTTCCTTGCAGTTGTTTATGCTGCAAAACAATTAAGAAAAGGAACTGTAAAAAGAATTGTTTTAACAAGACCAGCTGTAGAAGCTGGTGAATCATTAGGTTTCTTACCAGGAGACTTAAAAGAAAAAGTTGATCCATATTTAAGACCTCTTTATGATGGTTTAAATACTGTCCTAGGTAGAGAACAAACAGCACGATTTATTGAACGAGGTACAATTGAAATTGCTCCCTTAGCGTATATGAGGGGTAGAACTCTAGATGATGCATTTGTCATTTTAGATGAAGCTCAAAATACAACACATGCACAAATGAAAATGTTTTTAACTCGTCTAGGATTTGATTCAAAAATGGTTGTAACTGGAGACCAAACTCAAATTGACTTACCAAAAGGTGTTAAAAGTGGATTAAAAGAAGCTATTAAGAACCTTCGTGGTGTTAAAGGAATAAATATTATGGAACTAGATCAAAGTGATGTAGTACGACACCCATTAGTAAGTAAAATTATCGAACGTTATGAAGGAGACAATTAAATGTTTACGATTGATTTCAATGATCATACAAACTTAGTTAAAGATAAATGGTATCATCAAATTGAAGACTTAATTAACTTTGCTAAAGAAAAAGAAAACATTCATGAAGATGCTGAATTGTCAGTTACTTTTGTAGATAAAGATGAAATTCAAGAAATAAATAAAAATTATCGAGATAAAGATAAAGTGACTGATGTTATTTCTTTTGCACTTGAAGAAGATGAACCAGATATTATTGGTTTAGATATTCCTAGAGTATTAGGAGATATTATTATTTGTACTGATGTAGCTAAGGAACAAGCTGAATCTTATAATCATTCATTTGAAAGAGAACTTGGTTTTTTAGCTTTACATGGTTTTTTACACTTATTAGGTTATGATCATATGAATGAAGAAGATGAAAAAGAAATGTTTGGACGTCAAAAAGAAATTTTAAATGCATACGGATTGACTAGAGATTAAATTTTTAAAACGATTTAAATACACCTTTGATGGTTTAAAAACACTTCTTCAAAAAGATCACAATTATCTAATACACTTAATCTTCGCATTCATAGCTATCATTTTAGGAATTATCGTAAGACTTTCAACTGTAGAATGGTTGTTTGTTTTATTAAGCATCACTTTGGTACTTACGCTTGAAGCTGTGAATACGGCTATAGAATGCGTCGTAGATTTAGTTACTTCTGACTATCATGAATTAGCTAAACAAGCTAAAGATATTGCCGCCTTTAGTGTTATGGTTGTTTCAATCTTTGCACTAATTATAGGTTTAATTATTTTTATACCTCACAT
Source organism: Staphylococcus hominis subsp. hominis (assembly GCF_002901845.1). Classification (GTDB taxonomy): domain Bacteria; phylum Bacillota; class Bacilli; order Staphylococcales; family Staphylococcaceae; genus Staphylococcus; species Staphylococcus hominis. The sequence goes on along the minus strand of NZ_PPQE01000025.1, from coordinate 853,004 downwards.
CTTTTTTTAAGGGGACAATAAAATGAGTTATCAATCACATTATTTTCAAGAAGTTAGAAAAGCTCAACAACGTGCTTATGTACCGTATAGTCATTTTAAAGTAGGTGCATATTTAAAAACAAAAGACGGTCGTCATTTTTATGGAGCAAATGTTGAAAATGCAGCTTATCCAGCAACGATTTGCGCAGAACGATCTAGTTTAGTAGCTGCAATTTCAGAAGGCTATCGACCAGGAGATTTTGAATCAATAACAGTTACCGTTGACGCTGAACATCCGTCATCACCTTGTGGAACATGTCGTCAAGTATTAAAAGAACTCTGTGATGACGACATGCCTGTGTATATGACAAATCATAAAGGTGAGATGATTAAATCAACTGTAGCAGAACTATTACCTCACGGCTTTTCAGGAAAGGATTTAGAATAAATGACAGAACACAAATCAGGATTTGTATCTATTATAGGGAGACCGAATGTGGGAAAATCCACATTTATGAATAGAGTCATTGGACATAAAATTGCAATTATGTCAGATAAAGCTCAAACAACAAGAAATAAAATTCAGGGAGTAATGACAAGAGAAGATGCTCAAATCATTTTCTTAGATACACCAGGCATTCATAAACCTAAGCATAAATTAGGAGATTATATGATGCGTGTAGCTAAAAATACGCTATCAGAAATCGATGCTATTATGTTTATGGTAAATGTAAATGAAGATATTGGTCGTGGTGATGAATATATAATGGAAATGCTGAAAAATGTTAAAACACCGGTATTTCTAGTGTTAAATAAAATTGATTTAGTTCATCCAGATGCACTTATGCCTAAGATTGAAAAATATAAAACCTATATGGATTTTACTGAAATCGTGCCAATTTCGGCACTTGAGGGATTGAATGTGGATCATTTTATCGATGTACTTAAAGATTATTTACCTGAAGGTCCAAAATATTACCCTGATGATCAAATATCGGATCATCCAGAACAATTTGTAGTAGGCGAGATTATTAGAGAAAAAATCTTACATTTAACAAGTGAAGAAATCCCACATGCAATAGGGGTAAATGTAGACAGAATGATTAAGGAAAGTGAAGAAAGAGTAAGAATTGAAGCAACTATTTTTGTTGAACGTGATTCTCAAAAAGGAATTGTTATAGGTAAGGGTGGGAAAAAACTTAAAGAAGTTGGTAAAAGAGCTCGACGCGATATTGAAATGCTTCTCGGATCAAAAGTTTACCTTGAATTATGGGTAAAAGTTCAGAAAGATTGGAGAAATAAAGTAAACTTTATTCGTCAAATGGGATATGTTGAAGATCAAGATTAACGTTTAAATTAATAGGAAAGCCGGTGAGATGCATTGTTAGAAAAACAAAAAGGAATTATCATAAAATCAGTAGATTATGGTGAATCCGATAAAATTATTACAATATTAAACGAGCATGGTGCTAAAATTCCTATTATGGTAAGACGTGCTAAGAAATCTAAAACCGGCTTGCAAGCTCATACACAACTCTTTGTGTATGGCTTATTTATTTATAATAAATGGAAAGGTATGGGGACGCTCAGTTCTATTGATGTCATAAACCAATATTATCAATTACGATTAGATATTTTTGATAGTAGTTATGCGACTTTATGTGTCGAAGCAATAGATCGATCATTAGAACCAGATGAAGTTTCTCTATATCATTATAAGTTATTAGAATTTGTACTCAATAAAATTTCAGAAGGTAATTCTGCTCAATTAATGTCGATTATCGTATTATTGAAATGTATGAATAAATTTGGTTTTGACGCATTTTTCAATTATTGTGCAATTACTGGTGATACTGATCAATCTAAGCTTATTGCTTACAGTTTTAAATATGACGGGACAATCTCAGAAACTGTATTAAATAATGATCCTTATGCATTAAAGCTATCCAATAAAACATTTTATTTATTGGATATTTTACAAAAGTTGCCAATTGATAAAATGAATCATTTTAATATTAACCAAACTTTATTAGATGAAATGTCAGAATTAATGATAATGCTGTATAAAGAATATGCTGGCATGTACTTTAAAGGTCAAAAATTAATTAATCAACTTAAGCGATTAGAATAATATACAATGTTTAAATTAATTAAAAGAACCCACATATTACTCATAGCAAGTAATAAGTGGGTTCTTGTTATATTAAAACTTAACTTTTTCAGCTAAGAATGTTTCTAATTCTGAGATTGGCATACGAACTTGTTCCATAGAATCTCTATCACGTACTGTAACTTGATTATCTTCTAATGAATCGAAATCAAATGTAATACAGTAAGGAGTACCGATCTCATCTTGACGACGATAACGCTTACCAATTGATTGTGATTCATCAAAATCAACAGAAAACTTAGAACTTAATTGTTCAAAGATTTTAATTGCTTCTTCAGATAATTTTTTACTTAATGGTAAAATAGCAGCTTTATATGGTGCTAAAGCAGGGTGGAAATGCATTACTGTACGAGCATCTTTACTACCTTCAACGCCTTCTTCATCATAAGCATCACATAAGAAAGCTAATGTAACACGATCTGCCCCTAAAGAAGGTTCAATACAATATGGAATATATTTCTCATTTGTTTCTGGATCATGATATCTGAAATCCTCGCCAGAATGTTCACTGTGCTTTTTCAAGTCAAAATCAGTACGGCTTGCAATACCCCATAATTCGCCCCAACCAAATGGGAATTTATATTCAATATCTGTAGTCGCATTAGAATAGTGAGATAATTCTTCTTCATCATGGTCACGTAATCTCATATTTTCTTCATTGATGTTTAAATCTTTTAACCATTGACTTGCAAATGTTTTCCAGTAATTTTGCCATTCAATTTCTTCACCAGGTTTACAGAAGAATTCTAATTCCATTTGTTCAAATTCTCTTGTTCTAAAAATAAAGTTACCAGGCGTGATTTCATTACGGAATGATTTACCGATTTGACCAATACCGAATGGTAATTTTTTACGCATTGAACGTTGAACGTTTTTATAGTTTACGAAAATACCTTGAGCAGTTTCTGGACGTAAAAATAGTTCATTAGTAGAGCCCTCAGTAACACCTTGGAATGTTTTAAACATTAAGTTAAATTGACGAATATCTGTCCAATTAGCAGTACCACTTACTGGACATACAATACCTTCATCATCGATGATGCGTTTCATTTCTTCAAAACTTAAGCCATCAGCAATGAAATTTTCATCACCTTTTTCATTTTGCATATAGTCTTCGATTAATTTATCTGCACGATAGCGAATTTTACTATCTTTATTATCAATCATTGGGTCATTAAAATTACCTAAATGACCAGATGCTTCCCAAGTTTTTGGATTCATTAAAATTGCAGCATCAATCCCAACATTGTATGGTGATTGAGTAATGAATTTTTGCCACCATGCTTTTTTAATATTATTTTTTAATTCAACACCTAATGGACCATAATCCCATGTATTAGATAAACCACCGTAAATATCACTACCTGGGAATACAAATCCTCTATGTTTAGCTAGTGATACAATAGTATCCATATCTTTAACCATATTATCTCTCCTTTTAAAATAAAAACGTCCCAAGACAATAAATAAATATAAAACAATACTTATTATTATCTTGGGACGAGTTAATAATTCATCTATATAAATATATAGTGTTAACAAAATAACCCGCGGTTCCACCCAAATTAGTGTAGACACTCGCTTTTATGTAATGATATTGATAAGCCAATTTTTAAAATGTTAAGCTTCCACCAACCTTAACTCGCTTAATCATATTTTAATTCATAGAAAATTTAATAGCAAGGATTTATATGTATTTGTAGGTATATATATAAATAGGTATAATAAAACATGAAATTAAAAGGGGTGAAGACCTATAGAATTAAGTAAAAGACAAGAACAAATAATTGAAATAGTTAAGGATGGTGGCCCGATAACAGGTGAACATATAGCAGATAAGCTTAATTTAACTCGTGCTACTTTACGTCCTGATTTAGCTATTTTAACTATGTCTGGTTTTATTGAAGCTAGACCACGTGTGGGTTATTATTATTCAGGTAAATCCAAGAATAAATTAATCAGTGATCATTTACGTCAATATATAATAAAAGATCATATGTCTCTACCTGTTATCGTTAAAGAAGATACGACAATTTATGATGCTATATGTACTATATTTTTAGAAGATACAGGAACATTATTTATTACTAATCAAAAAGATGAATTGATTGGTGTGAGCTCGCGAAAAGATTTGTTACGTGCCTCTATGATTGGTCAAGATATTCATACTATGCCTATAAGTATCATCATGTCACGTATGCCTAATATTGTTTATTTAAAAGAAGAAGACCTCGTCATCTATGCTGCAAGTCAAATGATAGATAAGGAAATTGATTCAATTCCCGTCGTTAGAAAAAAAGAAAATAGTAAATATAAAGTTGTAGGTAGAATATCTAAAACAACAATAACAAAATTATTTGTTTCATTATTTAAAGAATAGGTGATAAACAATGGAAAATATAAAGATAATCATTGCATCTGATTCAATAGGAGATACAGCTGAGTTGGTTGCTAGTGCTTGCGTCGCTCACTTTAATCCTAAAGCTTGTAAACATGGTTTTTTGAGATATCCTTATATAGAAACCTTTAAGGATATAGATGAAGTTATACAGGTCGCTATAGATAAAAATGCAATTATTGTATATACGTTAGTAGAACCAGAAATTAAAGCATATATGAAGAAAAAAGTAGACGATTTCTCTTTAAAAGCTGTTGATATAATGGGTCCTCTAATGACACTACTTAATCAAACGCATGATGAGGAGCCGTATAATCAGCCAGGCAGAGTTCATAAATTAGACGATGCCTATTTCAAAAAAATAGATGCAATCGAATTTGCGGTAAAATACGATGATGGTAAAGATGCGAAAGGATTACCTAAGGCAGATATTGTTTTAATTGGCATTTCAAGAACTTCTAAGACGCCTCTATCTCAGTATTTAGCGCACAAAAGCTATAAAGTAATGAACATTCCTCTAGTTCCAGAGGTAACGCCACCAGACGAATTATTTAAAATTAATCCAACTAAATGTATAGCATTAAAGATTAGTGAAGATAAACTTAATTTAATAAGAAAACAACGACTTAAACAATTAGGATTAGGTGAACATGCTAGATATGCGACTGAAGATAGAATTAAAGAAGAAATTCAATATTTTGAAAAAATTGTCGAAAAAATAGGATGCCCTGTTATTGATGTATCTGATAAGGCTATTGAAGAAACAGCAAATGATGTTATACAAATTATTGAAAGTAAAGCATAAATATTTAAAAACCTTTTATAAAAGTGTATAATATTATGACTACTATTTAATAGGTGATATATATTGCGTATAGAACAGTCTGTAATTAACGAAATAAAGGAAAAAACAGATATTTTAGATTTAGTAAGTGAATATGTGAAATTAGAAAAAAGAGGACGCAATTACATTGGTTTGTGTCCTTTTCATGATGAAAAAACACCTTCTTTTACAGTTTCTGAAGATAAACAAATATGCCATTGCTTTGGTTGTAAAAAAGGTGGAAATGTTTTTCAATTTATTCAAGACATTAAGGACATTTCATTCGTAGAAGCAGTACAAGAACTTGGAGAACGCGTTAATATAAAAGTAGATATTGGTCATTCTAATCCCTCTACAACTCAAATAGCATCTGAAGACTTAAAAATGATTGAAATGCATGAATTAATTAATGAATATTATATGTATGCATTAATGAAATCAGTAGAAGGTGAAGAAGCTTTAAATTATCTCGTAAATCGTGGTTTCACTGAAGAATTAATAAAATCTCGTGGAATAGGGTATGCCCCTAATAACGCTCACTTTTGTCATGACTTTTTAAAACAAAAAGGATATGACATAGAACTAGCTTATGAAGCTGGTTTGTTATCACGTAACGAAGAAAATTTTAGTTACTACGATCGTTTTAGAGATCGCATCATGTTTCCTTTAAAAAATGCTCAAGGAAGAATTGTCGGTTTTTCTGGTAGAACTTATAACAATCAAGAACCTAAGTATTTAAATAGTCCTGAGACACCGATTTTTCAAAAAAGACGATTACTTTATAATCTTGATAACGCAAGAAAATCAATTAGAAAAAATGATGAAGTAATGTTGTTAGAAGGATTTATGGATGTAATTAAAGCTGATTACGCTGGATTAAAAACAGTGGTAGCAAGTATGGGTACAGCATTATCAGAAGATCACATGACAGTTTTAAAAAAATTAACCTCTAATATAACTTTAATGTTTGATGGAGACTTTGCTGGTCAAGAGGCCACTTTAAAAACTGGAGAACATTTACTGAAACATGGATTAAATGTATTTGTAGTACAATTACCAAAAAACATGGATCCCGATGAATATATAGTTAAATTCGGTAAAGAAAAATTTATAGAATTTTTAAATAATGAGAAGAAATCGTTTATTATTTACAAAGTTCAATTCTATCGAGAAGAAATTGAAAATAATGATCTAGCTTATGAGCGTCACTTTAAAGAGATTACTGAAGATATTTCATTTGTCAGATCTTCAATATTAAAAAATAAAATTGTGAATGACGTAGCTGACATTTTCAATATTGATGCCAATACTATGATGTCCAATGTACATCAACAACCTGAATTTATCTCATATGAAGAAGACTATATTGGAAATACCAATGATAACTCGAATTCAAATACTCAAAATTTAAACATTGTTTTTACACATTTAAACAAAAGTGAAAAAGCACAAAGAGCTTTATTAAAACATTTTATGATGGATAAAGATGTATTTCTAAATTATAACCGACAACTTGAAGCAAATGATTTTACGAATAAATATTTTCAAAGTATTTTTAAAGCGCTAACCGATTATTATTCTGAAAATGATTACTATTCGATAAGTGATTTAATATTATACATTGAAGATAAAGATATTAGAGAAGCAATTATACAGCTTGATGATTATGAATTAAATCGAGAACCTTATGATTTAGAAATTGAAGAATATATCTCAACCTTAAATGAAAACAAATATGAAGATTCTATTGAAGAACTTAATCATAAATTAAAAGAAGCACTTAGAATTGGTGACGTAGAATCTCAAAAATATTATTTACAAATGATAGTTGATAAAAATAAGCAACGCATGTAGATGAACATTTAAATTTAAAAAATATAAACAAATATTAAACTTTTAATATAGTATTTATATTTAATAACCATTACTGTATAATGGTTATTATGCTTTTTTAAAGGGTAGACAAATAGTAAGTTAAATATTTATGAAATAAGGATATCATTTTTATTACCTATAGAATGATAATATTTCATGTTTATTATAAAATATACTTTTCTTATTATAATAATTTATTATATAATTAAATATCTTAATTGAAAGCTTAAAATACGATTGGGAGGCCTTTTCATGTCTGATAACCAAGTTAAAATCAAAAAACAAACAATTGATCCGACTTTAACATTAGAAGATGTTAAAAAACAATTAATTGAAAAAGGTAAAAAGGAAGGTCATCTAAGTCATGAAGAAATTGCTGAAAAGCTGCAAAATTTTGACATGGATTCCGACCAAATGGATGATTTCTTTGACCAACTAAATGATAACGATATTAGTTTAGTAAATGAAAAAGATAGTTCAGATACAGATGAAAAATTAAATCCAAATGACTTAAGTGCGCCTCCAGGTGTTAAAATTAATGATCCTGTAAGAATGTACTTAAAAGAAATTGGACGTGTAAATCTTCTTAGTGCACAAGAAGAAATTGAATTAGCTAAACGTATTGAACAAGGTGATGAAGTAGCAAAATCTCGCCTTGCAGAAGCCAACTTGCGATTAGTTGTAAGTATTGCAAAACGGTATGTTGGTCGTGGTATGCTTTTCTTAGACTTAATCCAAGAGGGGAATATGGGTCTTATCAAAGCAGTAGAAAAGTTCGATTTTAGTAAAGGATTTAAATTTTCTACTTATGCTACGTGGTGGATTAGACAAGCCATTACACGTGCTATTGCTGACCAAGCTCGTACCATCCGTATTCCTGTGCATATGGTTGAAACTATTAATAAGCTTATTCGCGTACAAAGACAATTATTACAAGACTTAGGTCGTGATCCTGCTCCTGAAGAAATTGGTGAAGAAATGGATTTACCACCTGAAAAAGTTCGCGAAATACTTAAAATAGCTCAAGAGCCAGTATCCTTAGAAACGCCAATAGGTGAAGAAGATGACAGTCACTTAGGAGACTTTATTGAAGATCAAGAAGCACAAAGCCCTTCTGACCATGCTGCTTATGAGTTATTGAAAGAACAATTAGAAGACGTTTTAGATACACTTACTGATAGAGAAGAAAATGTTTTACGTTTAAGATTTGGCCTTGATGACGGACGAACTAGAACATTAGAAGAAGTGGGTAAAGTGTTCGGTGTTACAAGAGAACGTATTCGTCAAATCGAAGCTAAAGCGCTTAGAAAATTAAGACATCCAAGTCGTAGCAAGCGTCTTAAAGATTTTATGGACTAAGATTAATGGTGAATCTGAGTTAACGATAGATGTTATGTATAAAGAAACTTGAGGCTAAGACAATACTATGTCCTAGCCTCTTTTTATAATAAAGGAGATAACAATGATATCATTAAATCATCGATTAAAAGTTGTAAGCCAATACTTATTAAGTAATTCATTAGCTGATATCGGTTCTGATCACGCTTATTTACCTATTTATGCATTACAACATCATCTATGCGATGATGCTATTGCTGGCGAAGTAATCAAAGGACCTTATACAGCTGCTAAAAAGAATGTAGCACAGCATCAACTTACTCAACATATCGATGTTCGATTAGGTGATGGTCTTAGTATACTAACTGAGAAAGATAAAGTAGATAATATCACAATTTGTGGAATGGGTGGACCTTTAATAGCGAAAATATTAGATGAAGGTAAAGATAAACTTGCACATCATCCACGTCTAATTTTGCAAAGTAATATTCAAACTGAAACCTTACGCAAGACACTTCAACATCTTAATTATGATATTATCGCTGAAGAAATTTTAGAAGAAAAAGGACATATCTATGAAATTGTAGTTAGTGAATGGAAAGAAAATCTTAATCTTCTTAATAAAAAATCACTTAAATTTGGTCCTATTCTTTTAAATAATAAAAACGGTATTTTTATAAAAAAGTGGGAAAGAGAGTTAGCAGCTTTAGAGCATATTCGTAATCAATTGAATCCAATACAACATCGTGAGAGACTAGAAGAGATTGAAGAAGAGATATCAATGATAAGAGAGGTACTCTATAATGAAAATTAAAGAACTAATGTCAATTATTGACCAACACGTTCCCCTTAAAACTGCTGAAAGCTGGGATAATGTGGGTTTATTAATTGGAGATGACACTAAAGAGATAACAGGTATTTTGACAGCATTAGATTGCACAATGGAAGTAATAGAAGAGGCAATTAGCAAAGGATACAATACAATTATTGCCCATCACCCTTTAATTTTTAAAGGTATTAAATCATTAGTTAATGATGGATATGGTAAATTAATACACATGCTTATTCAAAATGATATTCAACTTATTGCTTTGCACACCAATTTAGATAATCACATTGATGGTGTCAATGAGATGCTAGCAAAAAAATTAAATTTAACTAATATTAGATTTTTAAATGAAGAAGAATCATTTTACTATAAAGTACAAACTTACATTCCCGAAGAAAATCTAGAATCATTTAAATATCATATTAATAATATTGGTTTAGCAAAAGAAGGGAATTATGAATATTGTTTCTTTGAGTCCAAAGGTAAAGGTCAATTCAAACCAGTTGGAGAGGCTCGCCCTCATATTGGAGAACTAAATCGAATTGAATATGTAAATGAAGTGAAGCTAGAATTTATGATTCGTAAAGATCAATTAAATATTGCTAAAAATGCAATTATTAATTACCATCCTTATGAAACACCTGTATATGATTTTATTAAGATGACGACATCTGCTAATTATGGTCTTGGAAAAATAGGCGAACTAAATGAGCCGTTAAATTTAGAACATTTTGCTAAATATGCTAAAGCACATTTAAATATTCCTAGCGTTCGTTATACAGGTCCTTCAGAAGCGTTAATTAAAACAGTTGCTATTATCGGAGGTGCTGGTATCGGTTTTGAAACTAGTGCTTTTAAAAAGGGAGCAGATGTTTTCGTTACTGGAGACATAAAACATCATGATGCACTTGATGCTAAAACTAATGGCATTCATTTATTAGATATCAATCATTATAGTGAGTACGTTATGAAAGAAGGACTTAAAGGTTTACTAGGACAATGGTTATTTAGTAATGAGAGTAAGCAGTTTAATATAGAAGCTTCAGAAATAAATACAGATCCATTTAATTATATTTAAAACTATACAAAGGAGGTCAGATGAATGGCTAATCATCCATTTGAAATATTTAATTTAAATACAAATCTTATTGATGCAGTTAAAGATTTAAATTTTAATAAACCTACTGAAATTCAAAATAGAATTATTCCACGTATAAAAAAAGGAACCAATTTAATTGGTCAATCACAAACCGGTACTGGCAAATCACACGCCTTTTTATTACCTTTAATAGATTTAATTAATACTGACATTAAAGAACCTCAAAGTATTGTTGTTGCACCAACTCGTGAATTAGCACAACAATTGTATAAAGTGGCTAGTCATCTAGCTAGTTTTCAATCAGATATTAAAGTAAGTTTATTTATTGGTGGTACTGACATAGAGAAAGATAAACAACGAACAAATCAACAACCTCAATTAGTGATTGGTACACCAACACGAATCAATGATTTAGCTCAGAGTGGACATTTGCATATTCATAAGGCATCATATTTAATTATCGATGAAGCAGATTTACTCATTGATTTAGGCTTAATAGAAGATGTTGATTATATTGCTGCTCGTTTAGATGAAAATGCTAATATTGCAGTCTTTAGTGCAACAATTCCAAAATCATTAGAACCGTTTTTAAATAAGTATCTTAGTCACCCTGAATATGTTGTAGTTGATAACAAATCCCAAAATAAAAAAAATATTGAATTTTATTTGATTCCTACTAAAGGAACTGAAAAAGTTGATAAAACTTTGCAATTAATTGATATACTAAATCCATATCTATGTATTATTTTTTGTAACAGTAGAGAAAATGCAAATGAACTTGCTCAATCTCTTAATGAGTCTGGCATTAAAGTTGGTATGATTCATGGCGGTTTAACACCAAGAGAACGTAAACAACAAATGAAACGTATTCGGAATTTAGATTTCCAATATGTTATTGCAAGTGATTTAGCTTCAAGAGGAATTGATATTGAAGGCGTTAGTCATGTAGTGAATTTTGATGTTCCTAATGATATTGATTTCTTTACTCATAGAGTGGGTAGAACAGGACGTGGAAATTATAAAGGCGTGGCTCTAACATTATATAGCCCAGATGAAGAACATAATATTTCTCTTATTGAAGATAAAGGCTACCACTTTGATAATGTTGATATTAAAAATGGAGAACTTAAACCAATCAAAGCGCACAATACACGTCATAAACGCGAACGTAAAGATGATCATTTAACAAATCAAGTAAAACATAAAGTAAGAAGTAAATCTAAAAATAAAGTTAAACCAGGTTATAAAAAGAAATTTAAACAAGAAGTAGAAAGAATGAAACGACAAGAAAGAAAGCAATACAGTAAACAACGTAGTAGACAACAACGAAAAAACAATAAAAAAGGTTAGGTGAAACAAATGTTAATTGGCTCACATGTATCAATGAGTGGTAAAAAAATGTTAGAAGGATCGGCCGAAGAAGCACATCAATTTGGTGAATCAACATTTATGATTTATACAGGTGCACCTCAAAATACAAGAAGAAAAAGTATAAACGATTTAAATATTGAAAAAGGGCATAAAGTTATGGAACAATATGGTTTATCAAATATTGTTGTACACGCTCCTTACATAATAAACATAGGAAATACAACGAAACCTGAAGTTTATGAATTAGGTGTTAATTTCCTTCAAAATGAGATTGAACGTACGCAAGCTTTAGGAGCGAAAGATATTGTCTTACATCCAGGTGCACATGTAGGTGCTGGTGCAGATAAAGGAATTAATCAGATTATTAAAGGATTAAATGAAGTGTTAACACATGATCATGATGTACGAATTGCACTTGAAACAATGGCTGGAAAAGGAACAGAAATTGGACGTAGTTTTGAAGAACTTGCTCGCATTATTGATGGTGTGACACATAACGATCGGTTATCTATTTGCTTCGATACCTGTCATACACATGATGCTGGTTATAATATCAAAAATGATTTTGATGGCGTTTTGAATGAGTTTGATAAAATTATTGGAATAGACCGTATTAAAGTTGTTCATGTAAATGATAGTAAAAATGAACAAGGTGCACATAAAGACCGACATGAAAATATTGGATTTGGATATATTGGTTTTGATGCCTTGAATAATGTGGTACATCATGAAGCTTTTAAAGACATTCCTAAAATCCTTGAAACTCCTTATGTAGGAGAAGATAAGAAAAATAAAAAGCCGCCTTATCGCTTTGAAATTGAAATGTTAAAATCTCAAATTTTTGATCCTAAATTAAAAGAAAAAATATTGAATCAATAATTAAAATAAGAGTAAGATAGCATAATCTACAAAGAGACTATCTTACTCTTATTTTAATTCGTAAACATTACTATTTACAAAAAACATATATAATTGTATAGTATTTAGCGAGGTGAAAAGATGAATCAACCTGTTTTTGAATTAAAAAATATTGATTATTATTTTGATAATAAACAAGTATTAGAAAACATTAATATCCGAATTAATAGAGGTGACTTTCTTGCAATTGTTGGTCCTAATGGAGCAGGAAAATCTACTCTTTTAAAGGTTATTCTTGGCTTATTACCATTACAACGCGGTGAAATATACATTGACGGGAAATCTTATAAAAAAAATACTCAATCTGCATTAAAAATTAGTTATGTGTCTCAAAAAGCCAATGCTTTTACTGCAGGATTTCCTGCTAGTGTGAAAGAAGTTGTTTTAAGTGGTTTAACTAAAACGAAAAGAATTTTTCAGTGGTTTAATAAAAATGATGAACAACAAGTAGATAATGTCTTACATCGTTTAAATATTCATCATCTAAAGAATAAAAATATTGCAGAATTATCAGGTGGACAACAACAACGTGTACTAATTGCACGCGCTTTAATTTCAAATCCATCTGTCTTAGTATTAGACGAACCGACAAATGGGATTGATGCAAAACATGTGAATGAATTTTATGCCACCTTGCAACATTTAAAAGAAGAAGGTATAACGATTATTTTAGTTACTCATGATATAGGCGTTGTGGTAGACACAGCTACAAAAGTCGCTTGCTTAAATAAACATCTTCATTTCCACGGTTCTACTGAAGAATTTAAGTCTCTTGATGAAGTTGAAATTTCAAAAATATATGGTCATCCAATTAAATTTGTTGATCATCAACATAATCGTTCATGCTGTGAAGCATAATTTTAAATAGGAGTTAATTATGATAAGTATATGGATTAAATTAAGAGGTGAATATCATGATTGAAGCATTGTTAAACTTTGATTTTATGAGATATTCACTTTTAAGTGGGATATTGATTGGTTTTATTGCACCTTTAATTGGTGCATTTATAGTGGTAAGGCGATTATCATTAATTGCTGATGCTTTAAGTCACGTCACACTAGGCGGTATTTCGTTTGGAATGTTTATTATTACCTTATCACCAGTATTAGTATTTATAAACCCTATGTGGTTTGGTATAATCTTTGCAATAGTTGGAGCTTTACTTATAGAAAAATTAAGAACTTCGTATTCAAACTATCAAGAAATTGCAATTCCAATTATAATGAGTGCTGGAATTGCATTAAGCGCAATTTTTATTTCTCTAGCTGATGGGTTCAATCAAGAAATTGTTGGATTATTATTCGGATCAATTAGTGCTGTAAATTTAAGTGACTTAGTCACAATTACGATCATTTCAATCGTCGTATTATTATTCATTCTTTTATTATACAAAGAATTATTTATTTTATCTTTTGATGAGGAATATAGTAAGGTTATTAATATTCCAAAATGGATTCAGTTTTTATTTATAACGATTGTTGCTATGGTTATTTCTGCATCAATGAGAGTAGTAGGAATTTTACTCGTGAGTGCATTAATTACATTACCTGTAGCTATAGCAATGCGATTAACTAAAGGATTTAAACAGTTGATTATCTTAAGTATTATTATAGGTGAATGTTCTGTCATTCTAGGACTTACCTTAGCATTTTATATTAATATATCTCCTGGTGGTGTCATCGTGGTATTATTAGTTCTAATTTTAGGAATAACGATGTTACTACAGAAAACTAAACGAACTGCCAAAAAGGAGCATTAAATTATGAATACAAACGACGCTATTAAAATTTTAAAAGACAATGGGTTAAAATATACTAAGAAAAGAGAAGATATGATTAATATCTTTGTTAATGAAGATAAATATATTAATGCTAAATATATACAACAACAATTAGACAATGATTATCCAGGTATATCTTTTGATACTATTTATCGTAATCTTCATCTTTTTAAAGATTTAAATATTGTTGAAAGTACAGAATTAGATGGAGAAATGAAATTTAGAATCGCTTGTACTAATCACCATCATCATCATTTTATATGTGAAAATTGTGGAGATACAAAAGTAATAGATTTTTGTCCAATTGAGCAAGTTAAGCAATTTCTACCTAATGTAGATATTCACACTCATAAATTAGAAGTATATGGTATATGTGAAACTTGCCATAATAAAGGTATAAATTAAAATGAGATATGTTCTGAGACGTAAATAAGCGTCTCAGTTTTTTTATAGGTCAAAAGTCTGAATTTTTACCAATATTGAAATATAATGTTTAAAAACTACTAAAATGAGATATAAAAAGAGTATAATAAGAAATATGACAACTATGTGAATAATATTTAAAGCAAATGATTTGTTGTACATCATATAGCTTGTTATGATTTATGTGAAGATAATTTAGGAGGATGATTATTTATGGCTTTTGAATTACCAAATTTACCATATGCAGCAGATGCATTAGAACCACATATCGACAAAGAAACAATGGAAATTCATCATGACAAACATCATAACACTTATGTTACAAAATTAAACTCTGCAGTTGAAGGTACTGATTTAGAATCTAAATCAATTGAAGAAATTGTTGCAAATTTAGATAGTGTATCTGAAAATATTCAAACAGCAGTACGTAATAATGGTGGAGGTCATTTAAATCACTCATTATTCTGGGAATTATTAACTCCTAATTCTGAAGAAAAAGGTACTGTAGTTGATAAAATTAAAGAACAATGGGGTTCTTTAGATGAGTTTAAAAAAGAATTCGCTGATAAAGCTGCAGCACGTTTTGGTTCAGGTTGGGCTTGGTTAGTAGTAAATAATGGAAAATTAGAAATTGTTACTACTCCAAATCAAGATAACCCTATTACTGAAGGAAAAACTCCAATTTTAGGCTTAGATGTTTGGGAACATGCTTATTATCTTAAATATCAAAATAAACGTCCAGATTATATCAGTGCTTTCTGGAATGTTGTAAATTGGGAAAAAGTAGACGAGTTATACAATGCTGCTACAAAATAATAAATAAAAAAAGTATTTATTAGTGATCTCTTTTTAGGAGATCACTTTTTTTATGAAAAATATAGAAAAATTATACAATTTCATATATCATTTATAAGTATACATGATTAATAATTGAGGTCGGTTGTCTTGCTTAAAAGATTAAAAGAAAAATCAAATGATGAAAAAATAAAACATACGATGAATAAACGAATTCGTTTTATATTTGGTGCAATTGTTTTGATTTTCGTATTAATTGTCCTAAGACTAGGATATTTACAAATTGCACAAGGTGCACATTATAGTCAATTAGTGAAAAATGATGAGAATATTACTGTCAATGAGTCCGTACCACGAGGAAGAATACTAGATAGAAATGGCAAGATTTTAGTTGATAATGCTTCGAAATTAGCAATTACCTACACGCGTTCTAGAAAAACAAGTCAACAAGACATGTTAAATACCGCTAAAAAATTAGCTAAACTCATTACAATGAATACTGATAAGATTACAAAGCAAGATAAACAAGACTTTTGGATACAAAATCATCCAAAAGAAGTTAATAAATTAATGAAAAAAGAAACAACTATGCTTAACAATGGTAGCATAAGTCAAGAACAGTATGATAAACAATTACATAGTAAAATTAAAAATACTCAATTAAATAGTTTATCTAAGCATGATTTACAAGTGTTAGCTATATATAGAGAAATGTCATCTGGATCTACACTTGATCCGCAAATGATAAAAAATGAAGATGTTAGTGAAAAGGAATATGCTGCTGTTTCTCAACAATTGGATAATTTACCTGGTGTCAATACTTCAATGGACTGGGATCGAAAATATCCATATGGTGAAACTTTAAGAAGTATATTTGGTAGTGTTTCTACACCTTCTGAGGGTATTCCTAAAGAATTAACTGAACAGTATTTAGCAAAAGGATATTCTAGAAATGACAGGGTAGGGAAAGCTTATCTAGAGTATCAATATGAAGACATTCTACGTGGTAAAAAGAAACAGCTGAAATACACTACTGATAAATCTGGTAAAGTTATTAGTTCTAAAGTGATTAACCCTGGGTCACGTGGAAATGATTTACAACTAACAATTGACATTGATTTACAGAAAAAAGTTGAGTCTCTGTTAGAAAACGAAATAAAAACACTGCGTAGTCAAGGAGCAACCAACATGGACAATGCGCTTGTAGTTGTTCAAAATCCTAAAAATGGTGATATTCTTGCAATGGCTGGAAGACAAATTGATAAAAATGGTGAACTGCTAGATTATGATTTAGGTAACTTTACTGGCCAATTTGCAGTCGGTTCTTCTGTTAAAGGAGCAACCTTATTAACTGGTTATCAAAATCATACTATCAAAGTCGGTGAAGAAATGATTGATGAACCTTTACACTTTAGAGGCGGACTAACTAAACGTTCTTACTTTAACCAAAATGGCAAAGTCCTAATTAACGACAAAGAAGCATTAATGCATTCTTCAAACGTATATATGTTTAAAACTGCTTTAAGACTAGCTGGTGATCCTTACTCAAGTGGTATGAGTTTACCTAATAATATTGAAGAAGCTGGTCAAAAACTAAGAAAAGGTCTAAATCAAGTAGGATTAGGTGTTAAAACAGGTATCGATTTACCTAATGAAACAATTGGTCAAATTGAACCATTAACTAATAATCCAGGCAATTATTTAGATTTATCAATAGGTCAGTATGATACTTATACACCTATTCAACTTTCACAATATATATCTACAATTGCAAATAATGGTTACAGAGTACAACCGCACATTGGTTTAGCTATACATGACGCAACAAATAGTGATCAAGTAGGACCGGTTAAAGATAAAATTAAAGGTAATATACTAAATAAAATTAATAATTCTCAAGATGAGATAGATGAAGTAAAACAAGGATTCAAGATGGCTTTCAATGAAAAAGATGGTACAGGCTATGCAAGCTTTCATAAAACTGTTGTTCCATCAGCTGGTAAAACTGGTACTGCTGAAGTTTATCAAAACGGACAATCTAGAGTTAACTCAACATATATAGGTTATGCGCCTATTAAAGATCCTAAATTAGCTTTTTCTATCGTATATACTAATCAACCTGTTCCGCCACCATGGTTAAATGGGGGAGATTTAGGAAGAGATATCATTAATTACTACTTTAAAAATGAAAAATAATTTTAATAACCGTTGATAAGATGCTTTTCTACTTAATACTAGTAAAAATTAATACTTTTCAATTAATCGTCTAAGTGGTATGATAATAAAGTCGTATTTAGAAAAGGTAAGGAGGTATAATCATGCGCGTAAACGTAACATTAGCTTGTACTGAATGTGGTGACAGAAACTACATTACTACTAAAAATAAAAGAAACAATCCTGAACGTATTGAAATGAAAAAATATTGTTCACGTGATAACAAACAAACTCTACATCGTGAAACTAAATAATATTAAAAGTAAAAAAGGTTGGAACAAAATTGTTCCAACCTTTTTTACTTTAGTAGATCATTCAACCATTAATCATCTTAAATATATAATTAGCAATTATATTTATTTTATATAGATTAATATATTTTTTAACTTAAAATAATTTGAATTATCATAAATGACATCACTATATAATAACGTTATAATATATTAAAGGATGGGAGAAAGAATGGGTAAAAAGCAAATTAGAAAAAATATTTTATCACAAATGAAAGACTTTGATAAAAAAAATAAGCGTAAAGCTGATATTTGGTTAATGAAACAATTAATTGAAAATGAAAAATTTAAAAAAGCACATCGTATCGGTATATTTTTGTCTATGCCACACGAGATTAATACATACAATATTATTACTTTCGCTTTAGATAATGGAAAACAAATTTTTGTGCCCGATACAGATTACAGAAGTCGTAATATGAATTTTAAACAACTATTAGATTTGTCATCAATAGCTACCGATGATAAAGGTATTAATTATGTTAATGAAGATACATCTATTAGTAATGACATGGACTTACTTATTGTACCTGGAATAGCTTTTCAAACAAATGGTTTTCGTATAGGATACGGAGGAGGTTACTATGATAAATTTCTAAATCAACACGATATTAACTCGATTAGTCTTATATATGACTTCCAAATATCAGATTTCGATGTGGAAAAACATGATCAACCTGTAGATAATTTAATTATATGTAATACTAAATTTGGGAGGAATTAATGAATATTGATAAACTATATTGGAAATCAATTTATTATTGGATCAAATATTTTAACTATAAATTAGAACACACAGATAAAAATACAAATGAAATTTGGTTATCCAATAAGAAAAAAGAAGAACTTATTGTATTTAGAAAAGAAGTGAGTTCAACTCAAGAGATACGCTTCGACAAATCTAAAATAAATGATCATAAAGAGAATTTACAAAAAAAGTTAGGATTTAAAATTAAAAAAGTCGAGTTCTTCTACTTTTTAGAAACATCGATGAATATTGATCATCTCGATGAAATGCATCCTACTAAGTTGATTTATCATAGTATCACTAATGAAAAAGACTTAGAAAATACAATGCCTAATTTTATTTTAAAAAAGCGCATTAATAAAAAAGAAAAAAAATCATCGTTGGATTATAAAAAACGTGTACTTAATACGAATCTTGTTGATAAGTATATGATGATGTTTTCACCAATGACTTATACACTTATAGCTATAAACGTTCTAATATGGTTATATATGAAGATTTATCTAAATCATTTTTCAGATATTAAGTTACTAGATGTTGGGGGATTAGTACACTTCAATGTAGTGCACGGAGAGTGGTACCGTCTTATTACCTCGATGTTTTTACATTTTAATTTTGAACATATTTTAATGAATATGCTATCTTTATTCATTTTTGGTAAAATTGTAGAGACTATCGTTGGTCCATATAAAATGTTAGGTATCTATTTAATTTCTGGTTTATTTGGAAACTTTGCTTCGTTATCCTTTAATATAAGTACCATATCTGTTGGTGCAAGTGGAGCTATTTTTGGTCTTATAGGAGCTATTTTAACGATGATGTACTTAAGTAAGACTTTTAATAAGAAAATGATAATACAATTGTTAGTTGTTGTATTAATATTGATTTTTGTCTCGCTATTTATGTCGAACATTAATTTAATGGCTCATTTAGGTGGTTTCATAGGTGGTTTCCTTATTACATTAATAGGCTATTATTTTCATGAGAACCGTAATTTATTTTGGTTATTTTTAATTTTATTATTAGTACTTTTTGTTTTATTACAAATTAGAATATTTTCAATTAAAGAGGAAAATATTTACGATAAACTTATTAAAGACGAAATGATATCTTATAATTATGATGATGCTTTATCAATTGTTGAACATACAATCAATAAAGGATACGATGATGATGAAACATATTACTTAAAGGGTTTAATAACTGCTACTAAAAGTTCTAAAGCAGAAGCAATGGCTGATTGGGAAAGAGGCCTAAGAAGTCATCCTAACTCTGCATTACTAAACTATGAATTATCCATAGCTAATAGAGCATTAAATGATAACGATAAATCTTTAAAATATATAAAAAAAGCTTTAAAAATTGATGGCAACAACCAAAGCTATAAAAATTTAGAAAAAGAATTGAAAGATAGTAATGAATCTAAAAATTAACAATTTTTATGATGTCTTGCAACTTTTGAAACGTTATGGTTTTATTATATATTTTAAAGATAAAGAAGATATGTATGAAATGATGCAACAAGAAATACGTTCTCTTTACAATTATGATCTTTTATCAAAAGAAGAATATCTAAAATGTATTTTAATAATTAATCAAAGAAGGAATGAGCATAAATGAAAAATATTATTTTAGCAGCTGATATAGGTGGAACAACATGTAAACTAGGTATCTTTGATACGAAATTAGAACGATTACATAAATGGTCTATTGAAACCGATACTTCAGACCATACAGGTCGAACATTATTAAGGCAAGTCTTTGATTCTTTTAAAGAAGCAACTGAATCTTATCACTTTGATCTTCAAAATGTTATCGGAGTTGGTATAGGAGTTCCCGGTCCTGTTGATTTTGAAACGGGAATCGTACATGGGGCTGTTAATTTACATTGGCCTGGAAATGTAAATGTGAGAGAGATTTTTAGTGAATTTATAGATTGTCCTGTATATGTTGATAATGATGCAAATGTAGCTGCACTAGGTGAAAAGCATAAAGGTGCGGGTCAAGGTGCAAATGATGTAGTTGCTATTACACTTGGTACTGGTCTTGGTGGAGGTATCATTTCAAATGGTGAAATTGTACATGGTCATAATGGTTCAGGTGCGGAAATAGGTCATATTAGAACTGATTTTGATCAACGTTTTAATTGTAACTGCGGCAAATCAGGATGTATTGAAACTGTTGCTTCAGCTACTGGAGTTGTTAATTTAGTCAATTTTTATTATCCTAAACTTACTTTTAAATCATCTATTTTATCACTTATAAAAGAAAATAAAGTAACTGCTAAAGCTGTATTTGATGCAGCAAAAGCAGGAGATCAATTCTGCATATTTATAACAGAGAAGGTCGCAAATCATATCGCTTATTTATGTAGTATAATTAGTGCTACAAGCAATCCTAAATATATTGTTTTAGGTGGAGGAATGTCTACAGCAGGATTAATATTAATTGAAAATATTAAAACAGAATATCATAATTTAACATTTACTCCTGCTCAAAAAGATACTGAAATTGTCCAAGCAAAACTTGGAAATGATGCTGGTATCACTGGTGCTGCTGGACTAATAAAAACATATATAATTGAAAAGGATGGTGTTAAATAATGGCTATTGTTGATGTAGTTGTTATACCAGTTGGAACGGAAGGTCCAAGTGTTAGTAAATATATTGCAGAAATCCAAATGAAACTAGAAGAATTTAAAAAACAAGGTAAAATTGACTATCAATTAACACCTATGAATACGCTTATCGAAGGTGATCTTAAAAATTTATTTGAAGTAGTTCAAGCAATTCACGAATTACCATTTGATAAAGGATTAAATAGAGTATGTACAAATATCCGTATTGATGATAGAAGAGATAAGTCTCGTAAAATGAATGATAAGTTAAAATCTGTTCAAAAACACTTAGATAAACAAGGAGAGTAATATGAGAATTTCTAATTTATCTTTAGGATTAGTTGATACAAACGCATATTTTATAGAAAGCGATAACAGTGTATTATTAGTTGACCCTGCCGGAGAATCTGATAAAATATTTAAGCAATTAAATCAAATCAATAAACCTTTGAAAGCAATATTACTTACACATGCTCATTTTGATCATATTGGTGCTTTAGATGATGTATTATCCAAATATGATGTACCTGTTTATATGCATAAAGAAGAATTTTCTTTCTTAACTGATCCTGAAAAAAATGGTTCTTCAAAGTTTAAACAATATGGTATGCCACTCACTACTAGTAAAGCTCAACCAATTGCTTTAGATGAAGGTAATTTTACAATTGATGAATTTAAATTTAATGTTATTCATACACCAGGTCATTCACCAGGAAGTTTAACTTACGTTTTTGACGATTTTGCAGTAGTCGGAGATACATTATTTAATAACGGTATTGGAAGAACAGACTTATATAGAGGAGACTATGAAACATTAGTAGACTCAATTAAAGACAAATTATTTGAATTAGACGGAGATTTGCCTTTATTCCCAGGTCACGGTCAATACACTACGGTAGATGATGAACAACTCAATCCATATTTAGATGGACAATAAAAAAAGTAATTTAAACACCTCTTACGTTTATATATGTAGGAGGTGTTTTTTTGAAATTATTATTTCAAGAAATAATTAATAAAGCAATTTCAAAAAATGCAAGTGACGTACACTTTATTCCTTCAGAGGATAAAGTACATATTAAATTCAGAGTGAATGATAGGTTAGAGACGTATGAAATATTTAGTAATGACATTTATGAAAAATTATTAATTTATATGAAATTTAAAGCAAATTTAGATGTATCAACACATCAAGTAGCTCAAAGTGGTAGATATACTTATCATGCTAAATCAATATTTTATTTAAGAATTTCTACTTTACCTTTGTCATTAGGAATAGAAAGTTGTGTTATCAGACTTATCCCTCAATATTTCACTTCTAAAAGAGAGTATAAAGACTTTAATGACTTTAAACCTCTAATGAATAAAAAGCAAGGTCTCATTTTACTTACTGGTCCAACAGGTTCAGGTAAAAGTACTTTGATGTATCAATTAGTACTCTATGCTTTTCAAGAATTAAATTTAAATGTTATTACAATAGAAAATCCTGTTGAACAATTATTAAAAGGGATAACACAAGTGTCAGTAAATCATAAAGCTGGTATAGATTATGTTAATTCATTTAAAGCAATATTAAGATGTGATCCAGATGTTATTTTAATTGGTGAAATTAGAGATGCTGAAGTGGCAAAATGTGTTATTCAAGCAAGTTTAAGTGGTCATTTAGTACTAACCACTATGCATTCAAGCAATTGTAAGGGCGCAATACTCAGATTGTTAGAGATGGGGATTAGTGTTCAAGAAATTTCACAAGCAATAAATGTCATTTCAAATCAAAGATTAGTTACAACTACTTTAAATCAAAGAAAGCTTGTTTGTGAGTCTATTACAAATAATCAAATTCAATATTTTTTTGAACATAACCATACGCTTCCTGAGACATTTAATAATTTAAAAGAAAAATTGTTATCGCTATCGAAAGAAGGTCTTATATGTGAAGATGTGGTTGAAAAATATATTTAACAAACATTCTAAAGTTCTTAGCGAAAATCAACAAATTATACTTCTAAATAATTTGAATAACTTACTTAAAAGTGGATTTACATTATTAGAATGTTTTAATTTTATAAATTTGTATTTTAATTATAAAAATAAAAATATAGCAAATAAGATAGTTAAAATAATAAAAACGGGAGGAGAATGCGATCAAATATTAGAATTAATAGGCTATCCTAAATCTATTATCACTCAAATTCAATTTGCGCAGAAATATGGGAATATAAATGAAGCACTAGAGGAAGCAATGAATTATTTAAAAACAAATCTTCAAGCTAAACAACGAATATTAAAAGCTATTCAATATCCCATTATTTTAATTGCAATATTTATAACTATGTTAAGTATATTAAATTATACAGTTTTACCTCAATTTAAACATCTGTATTCAATGATGGATGTTAAACTCAATTTATCACAAACTATTATTACATATTTAATTAGTCATTTACCACAAATTTTTCTTTTTGTTTTTTCTACTTTACTAACTTTATCCATCATTATATTTATCTTTCTTAATAAATTAGATATATCCAAAAAACTTACATTCATTTCTTACATACCAATTGTACGTTTTTATTATTCGACTATAAAAACATATCAACTTGCTAATGATTTAGCTTTATTTTATAAAAATGGTATTAGTATTCAACAAGTCGTAGATATGTACATTCATCTACAAAACAACTCATTTTTGAATTATATTGGTATCGTTATTCAAAATGAACTAAATAGAGGCATTAATTTACCCAATATTTTGATTAAAATACCATGTTATCAATATGATTTAATACAGTTTATTAAGCAAGGTGAGAAAAACAATAAATTAGATATTGAGTTGAAAATGTATTGTCAAATATTAATTCAAAGGCTCCAACAAACAGC
Organism: Staphylococcus hominis subsp. hominis; assembly: GCF_002901845.1. Classification (GTDB taxonomy): domain Bacteria; phylum Bacillota; class Bacilli; order Staphylococcales; family Staphylococcaceae; genus Staphylococcus; species Staphylococcus hominis. The sequence goes on along the minus strand of NZ_PPQE01000025.1, from coordinate 828,456 downwards.
TTTAAAACAATCAAAAATGATCCAACCTATCGTATTTATATTCTTAGGAGCCTTTATAGTCAGCTTGTATCTAGTGATCATGTTACCCATGTTCCAACTTATGCAAAATATTAAATAAAGTAAAATGGAGGTTTTTATGAAAAAATTCAAACATAAATTAAAAGCTTTTACTTTAATCGAGATGTTACTTGTACTATTAATAATTAGTGTTTTACTCATTCTTATTATTCCAAACATAGCTAAACAAATGGCACATATTCAATCAACAGGATGTGAAGCACAAGTGAAAATGGTCAATAGTCAAATTGAAGCTTATACTTTAAAACATAATAGAGTTCCTAATTCTATTGAGAACTTAATAACTGAAGGGTTTATAAAACAAGGGCAATCATCTTGTAAGTCTGGAGAAACTATCAGTATTAAAAATGGAGAAGCAGTTGCAGAGTAAGAGTATTAAATCATTCACTTTTATAGAGAGCCTATTAATCATTTTGATTTTAACAATCTTACTTAATGCAACGTTAAGGGTAAATGTATTTAACAATATTTCTTTGTCAGACGATATAAAAGCAACACAATTTGTTAATCAATTAGAATATTTTAAATCTAAAGCGATGCGTAATCATCAATCTATTACATTGTTAATTTCAAAACATTCCTCAATTATAAAAGTAATAGAAGCACATGGTGGTCGGTACAATTACAATATTGAAGATGGAAAAATAGTTGAAGTTAAAAATTTAGGGAAAATTACTTTTAATAAAGAAGGAAGAACAAATCAGTTTGGCTCTTTAATATTGAAAATTAATCAACATCAATATAAATTAATCATTAATATTGAAAAAGGAAGAATTAGATATTTTAAAATTTAAAGCAGTGTTACTCATCGATAGTTTATTTAGCTTATATATATTCACTACTATAGTTTTTACTTTAATTCCACTACTAATCAGTTTAAATCATACATTAAAAAGAGAATACCAAATTGTTGAAATCAAGCAAACCATAATGAGTAGTATCAACCATTATGATAAAAAAACCATTTCAAAAGGTATAAATTTAGGTGATTATCATATTAAACTTTATTCCAATAAAATATGTGGACTTCACAAAGAAACTGAAATCGAATCATGCGTTAAATATTAAATTAAAATCGTTCACTTTAATAGAAATGTTAGTTTCATTATTTTTAACAACAATGATGTTAACATTTTTTCCTCAATTAATTAAATTGACTCATTCCTATTTATACGAGTCATATAATAGTTATCAAACAGAATATGCTTTTTTTCAGACAAATATAACTCAAATTATTTCGAAAAAACATCATGCCCTTATAATTAAGGATAAACATACAATTATCATTGATAATGAATCGTCTAAAGATTATATAGAATTTAAAAACAACAAACTATTTTACAAAATTAATGGAAATGGCAATATCGTTTTACTAAATAACGTCATCAATGCAGAATTTCAAATTTTACCTTCTAACATCATAAAATTAAATCTAAAAATAGGTGATAAAAACGACTACTATGAAAAAAACTTATTTTTATAAAATGAAAGGATATATAAGTAGCTATACATTATTTATTCTTAGTATATATTTGATAATTATATCTACTTATTCTGCTCAATATAGTATAAAATTAAAAACAATACATAATATTCAAATATATTATGATAGTATAATAAGTGATAAACTTAAGAGAGGTGATTAGGATGACTCATTCTTATTTACCACTTATATTAACAGGCTTTATGGGTACTGGTAAAAGTACTATTGGTGAATATTTGGCTTCAAAATTATACTATTCATATATTGATTTAGATACATATATAGAAATGAAAGAATTTAAAACAATACCAGATATTTTTAATGAAATTGGTGAAAAAGGATTTCGTAAGTTAGAATATAACTATTTAAAGGATTGTATTGGTAAATACGATATTATATCAACGGGAGGAGGGATTATAGAAAACGATGATTCTATCTCACTTTTAAAAAATAAAACAGTTATTTGGTTAGATTGTGATATTGATATTATCTATCATAGAATTGCTAATGATCCACATAGACCAAATGCGAAAAACAAAAGTGAAAAACAATTAAAAGACTTGTATTTATCGAGAGTTTCAAGATATAATGAAATCGCATCCACAAAAGTAGATAGTAGTAAAACAATTGAATGTGTATATAAAACAATTTTAAATCATATACCATGCGAATGATCAGTATTAGAGAGAATAACTTGAACTGATTCTATAGTTGTTTTGAAATTATGTCATGTTATCGCCGAAGGTGCAAGTAAACTACGAAACTCTCAGGCAAAAGGATAATACTGTTACGCAGTCCTGGATTTGTTATTTAGACAGGGTAGCTTCTGCTACTCTGCTTTTTTTATAAAATAGGGGGTTTTTAAATGACAAGCGAATTAAAAAAGACACCATTATATGAAACTTATGTAAATAGTGGTGCTAAAATAGTTGAATTCGGTGGGTGGGCTATGCCTGTCCAATTTACTAGTATTAAAGAAGAACATAACGCAGTTAGATACAAAGTGGGTATGTTCGATGTAAGTCATATGGGAGAAATTTTAATTGAAGGTGAAAATGCTAGTAAATTTGTTCAATATTTACTTTCAAATGATACTACTAATTTATCTGAAACTAAAGCTCAATATACAGCTTTATGTAATGATGAGGGTGGTATTATTGATGATTTAGTAACATATAAAATTGCTGATAACAAATACTTATTAATTGTTAATGCAGCCAATACTGATAAGGATTTCGAATGGATTCAAAAACATCAATCTAAATTTAATGCTGCTGTAACAAATGTGTCTGAACAATATGGTCAATTAGCGATTCAAGGTCCTCAAGCAAGAACTTTAGTAAGTGAACTTGTTGATGTTGATGTAAGTGAAATGAAGCCTTTTGAATTCAAACAAAATGTAACTATCTTTGGAAAAAATGTTATCTTATCTCAATCTGGATATACAGGTGAAGATGGTTTTGAAATTTATTGTAATTCAAATGATACAGTTGACATTTGGAATGGTTTTATTGATAAAGGCGTTGTACCTTGTGGTTTAGGTGCAAGAGATACACTTAGATTAGAAGCTGGTTTACCTCTTCATGGACAAGATCTCACTGAATCAATCACGCCTTATGAAGGTGGAATTGGTTTTGCTGCTAAACCTTTAATTGAAGATGAATTTATTGGTAAATCTGTTTTAAAAAATCAAAAAGAGAATGGGTCAAAACGACGTACTGTGGGTTTAGAACTTATAGATAAAGGCATTGCAAGAACGGGTTATACAGTAATGAATCTTGACGGAAAAGAAATAGGTGAAATTACTTCAGGAACTCAATCACCTTCTTCAGGAAAATCAATTGCTATGGCTATTATTGATCGTGATGAATTTGAGTTAGGTAAAGAATTACTAGTTCAAGTTCGTAAAAGACAATTAAAAGCTAAAATTGTTAAGAAAAACCAAATCGAAAAATAACTAAGGGGTGTGCAATGTGAGTCATCGTTATATACCATTAACTGATAAAGATAAAAAAGAAATGTTAGAAACAATTGGAGCAAATTCAATTACCGAGCTCTTTGGAGATATTCCAAAAGATATTTTACTTAATAGAGATTTAAATATAGATAGTGCAGAAGCTGAAACTTCACTTTTAAGAAGATTGAATACTATTGCAAATAAAAATATTACTAAAGAAACACATGTGAGTTTTTTAGGTGCAGGAGTATATGATCATTACACACCTGCAGTAGTAGACGCTATGATTTCTCGTTCTGAATTTTATACTGCTTATACACCTTACCAACCTGAAATTTCTCAAGGTGAACTACAAGCAATTTTTGAATTCCAAACATTAATTTGTGAACTTACTCAAATGGATGTCGCAAATTCATCTATGTATGATGGCATAACTAGCTTTGCCGAAGCTTGTATATTAGCTTTTAATCATACTAAAAAGAACAAAATTGTAGTATCTAAAGGTCTCCATTATCAGGCTCTACAAGTATTAAAAACATATATTAAAGTAAGAAAAGAATTTGAAATTGTTGAAGTTGATTTAAATGGAACGATTACTGACTTAGAAAAATTAGAACAAGCAATTGATGATGATACTGCAGCAGTTGCTGTACAATACCCTAACTTCTATGGAACAATTGAAGATTTAGAAAAAATTCATTCTTATATTGAAAATAAAAAAGCGTTATTCATTGTTTATTCTAATCCATTAGCATTAGGCGTTTTAACACCTCCAGGACAATTTGGAGCAGATATTGTTGTTGGTGATACACAACCATTTGGTATTCCTACTCAATTTGGCGGTCCTCATTGTGGTTACTTTGCTACTACTAAAAAGTTAATGCGTAAAGTTCCTGGCAGATTAGTAGGACAAACGCAAGATGATGAAGGTAATAGAGGATTTGTTCTTACTTTACAAGCTCGTGAACAACATATTCGTCGTGATAAAGCCACATCAAATATTTGTTCAAACCAAGCATTGAATGCTTTAGCATCCTCAATTGCTATGTCAGCTCTTGGTAAACAAGGTATTTATGATATTGCGGTTCAAAACTTAGAACATGCTAATTATGCTAAAAATCAATTTAAAAATAACAGTTTTGAAGTCCTAGATGGTACATCTTTTAATGAATTTGTTGTTAAGTTTGATCAACCTATCAAAAATGTAAATAAAAAATTAGCAGAACATGGTTTCATCGGAGGCTTTGACTTAGGTGAAGTTTCATCAGACTTTGACAATCATATGTTAATTGCTGTTACTGAATTAAGAACTAAAGAAGAGATTGATACATTTGTTGAGAAAGCTGGTGAGCTAAATGACAGTAAGTAAATCTAGTCCATTAATTTTTGAAAGATCTAGAGAAGGTAGATATGCATATTCTTTACCGCAAAGTGATATTAAAACTGACTCTGTTGAACGTATTTTAGATGATAAATTTATTCGTAAAAATAAAGCAGAGTTTCCTGAAGTGGCAGAATTAGATTTAGTACGTCATTACACGGAACTTTCGAATAAAAACTTTGGGGTAGATTCTGGATTTTATCCTTTAGGTTCTTGTACTATGAAATATAATCCAAAAATCAACGAAAAAGTTGCTCGTATTTCTGGATTTGCAGAATCTCATCCACTACAAGAGGAAGAACAAATTCAAGGTTCATTAGAAATTATTTATAGTTTACAAGAAGAACTAAAAGAAATTACAGGTATGGATGAAGTAACTCTACAACCAGCAGCAGGTGCTCATGGTGAGTGGACAGCTTTAATGATTTTTAAAGCATATCATATAAAAAATGGTGAGGGCCATCGTAATGAAGTTATTGTTCCAGACTCTGCACATGGTACAAACCCTGCATCAGCTTCATTTGCTGGATTTAAATCAGTAACTGTTAAATCTAATGAACGCGGTGAAGTTGATATCGAAGACTTAAAGCGTGTCGTTAATGAAAATACCGCTGCTATTATGTTAACTAACCCAAATACTTTAGGTATCTTTGAAAAAAATATTATGGAGATTCGTGAAATTGTTCATGAAGCAGGCGGGTTACTCTATTATGATGGAGCAAACTTAAATGCTATTATGGATAAAGTTCGCCCTGGAGATATGGGATTTGATGCTGTGCACCTAAACTTGCATAAAACTTTCACAGGTCCTCATGGCGGTGGTGGTCCTGGTTCAGGTCCAGTCGGCGTAAAAAAAGAATTAGCAAGTTATTTACCAAAACCAATGGTGATTAAAGACGGTGATACATTTAAATATGATAATGATATTGAAAATTCAATCGGTCGGGTAAAACCATTTTATGGTAACTTTGGTATTTATTTAAGAGCTTATACGTATATTAGAACTATGGGTGCACAAGGATTAAAAGAAGTGTCTGAAGCAGCTGTCTTAAATGCGAACTACATTAAAGCACGATTAAAAGATCGTTATGAAATCCCTTATGAACAATATTGTAAACATGAATTTGTCTTAAGTGGATCTAAACAAAAAGAATATGGTGTCCGTACTCTGGATATGGCAAAACGTTTACTAGACTTTGGTGTACATCCACCAACAATTTACTTCCCGCTAAATGTGGAAGAGGGTATGATGATTGAACCAACCGAAACTGAATCTAAAGAAACTTTAGACTACTTCATTGATGCAATGCTTCAAATTGCAGACGAAGTTGAAAGTAATCCTGATAACGTATTAGAAGCACCTCATACAACTATCATTGATAGATTGGATGAAACAACTGCAGCTCGTAAACCTATTCTTAAATTTGAAGATTTACATCAAGAAAAACTTTAATATTGTAAATAGTTTAATGGATGATTTAATTTCAGAAATAATAAAACTCTCAAGAAATTTCTTGAGAGTTTTATTTCTGATAATTATTTTTTAGTTTTAATTTTACCAGTCCATTTTTTATAGCCGCCTTTAAGCATGTATAAATCTTTATATCCATTTTTTTTCAAAATGCGAGCAGCACGATAACTGGCAATACCATTTGCATCACAAAGATATACAGGTTGATCTTTACGTAAACCTTGAAATCTTTGTCTAAACATAGATATTGGAATATTGCGAGCACCATTAATATGACCATAATCATAATCAACTTTTTCACGTACATCAATGACTTGGGCTTTTCTTAAACCTTTATGAAATTCGTTTTGATCTAGTTCAGTTACAGCTCGTCGATTAAGAAAGAAATTTCCAACCATGTAAAGGATTATTAAAACTATAATTATTAATGCTATAATCAAAGATACATTCATATTGCATCCTCCCTAATTAACCGATATTATTAATTATAAAGGTGTTAGCTCAATTTATCAAAATTTTTTTATTGTTTCATATTATTGATACATTCTAACGTAATATTAACGTTGAATTTATATAAATTAAGTTGTGATTGGAGTTTTTATATGACTGAAACATGGAATTTTATCAATACTGGAAGCCATGACCCCTATTATAATATGGCGATGGATGAAGCCTTATTAAATTTTGTTTCAAGAGGGGAAATTGATCCTGTAGTTAGATTTTATACTTGGGATCCTGCTACCTTATCTGTAGGTTATTTTCAAAGATTAAAAAAAGAAATTGATATCGATAAAGTGAAAGAAAATGGATTTGGTTTAGTTCGCCGTCAAACTGGTGGTAGAGGCGTTTTACACGACAAAGAATTAACATATAGTGTTATCGTACCTGAATCTCATCCAAATATGCCTTCTACAATTACTGAAGCTTACCGTGTCATTTCAGAAGGACTTTTAGAAGGCTTTAAATTATTAGGATTTGATGCTTATTTTGCTATTCCACGTTCTAAAGAAGAAAGAGAAAAATTAAAACAACCAAGAAGTGCCGTTTGCTTTGATGCTCCAAGTTGGTATGAACTGGTCGTTGAAGGACGTAAAATTGCAGGTAGTGCACAAACACGTCAAAAGGGCGTTATTCTTCAACACGGATCACTACTTCAAGATGTAGATGTAGACGAATTATTTGATATGTTTATTTTTAAGAATGATCGCTTGAAAGAAAAAATGAAAAAAGCTTTCGTAGATAAAGCTGTAGCAATAAATGATATATCAGATAGACACATTTCTATTGAAGAAATGGAAAAAGCATTTGAAGAAGGATTTAAAAAAGGATTAAATATTGAATTTAAACCACTATCTCTAACTGAAAATCAATTAGCCGAAGTAAAAGTGCTTGAAGAAAAATATCGTTCAGAAGAGTGGTTATATAAAAAATAGAAATAAAACAAGGAGGCTTAAGAGTACTAATACTCTTGAACCTCCTTGTTTTTATTTTCGTTGTCTTTTTTTATATTTTCGAACTGCTCTTCGGTATTTTCTCTGATCTTCTGTAAGGAAGAAAAAATAATAGATAAAGTAAATAATAAGAGCAATCATTATAAGTGTGAAAATTGATTTCATGAACGTCATTACAAAAATATTTAGATTTAGCAGTAAACCTATAGCTGCTATAATTAAAACGAAATAAAATATAATATTTTTCAACTAAACAACTCCTATTTTATGAACTACTAGAAACATTAATCTGTGATAACTTCATCTTACCTTGATTTATTTTCTTTTTATTATTAGATTCATAGCCATTTTTAATATCTTTAAAACCAGATTGAAGATTTTTGTTTATTTGTTTAATATTTTTGTCTTCGTTAGTATTATCATTTGATATATTACCTTTATCTGTATCACTTTTATATTTACTGTAGGCATCATCTATATCATTTGATAATGAATTTAGCTTTTCAAGATTTTGATTTTTATCATCTTTTTTTGTTTTATTAAAATCAAGTTGATTAAATTTATCGATAATCTTAGCAATATCTTGATAATAATTTGAAGAAGCTTGTAAAAAATTAGCTTCATTATTATTATCAACAGTTTTAGATACATTCTTTTTATCTTTATTTAATGCTTCTAACTGAGATTTTTGATTATTTATATCTTGATTTAGTTGTTGAATTTTTAATTTTAAATTATGATTCTCATCTCTTAAATTGGTTGTTTTATCTTCTAAAGGTCCTAAATTTTGAGAGCCACAGCCAACCAAAAACAAAGAAGCTCCTAAAATCGTTAATAATCTTTTCATGTAAATCTCCCTAAATCAAAATATCTTTAATATTTTAAGTATGTTATTATTTTAATGTATATAATAAAAATGTACAAACGTTATACAAGGAGTGGGTTAAATGGATAAATTAGTTAAAGTTCGTCATATATTAGAAAGTGAAAATCTTGATGCTCTTGTTATATTATCTGACTATAATAGACGTTATATTTCTGATTTTACCGGAACAAGTGGCGCTTTAATTATTTCTAATAATGAAAATAAGTTGATTACAGATTTTCGTTACATTGAACAAGCCACAAACCAAGCCACTCATTTTGAAATTGTAAATCGACGTAGTGGGATTATTGATGAGATAAAAGAAATTATAGAAAACAAGCAGTATAAAACAGTAGGTTTTGAAGGTCATTTAGTTAGCTATGATACGTTTCGAGAATTAAGCCAAATTGATACGAATTACGTAAGTATAGGCAATGCCATTGAAAAAATTAGAGAAGTTAAATCACCTGAAGAAATCGATAAAATAAAATATGCGGCTAAGATCGTGGATGATACTTATAACTACATTTTAAACATTGCAAAAGTTGGAATGACTGAAAGAGAGTTAAAAGCATTGCTTGAAAGCAAAATGTTAGAACTAGGCGCTGATGGTCCATCATTTGATACAATCGTTGCTTCTGGTTATAGAGGGGCTTTGCCTCATGGAGTTGCTAGCGATAAAGTAATCGAAAAAGGTGACATGATTACTCTTGATTTTGGTGCATATTATAGAGGATACTGTTCAGATATTACTAGAACATTTGCGATTGGTGAACCTGATAAAAAATTGAAAGAAATCTATAATATCGTGCTTCAGTCTCAAATAAAGGCAATTGAAGAAATCAAGCCAGGTATGACAACTAAGGAAGCTGATGCATTATCTAGAGATTATATTAAAGCACATGGTTATGGTAATGAATTTGGTCATTCTTTAGGTCATGGTATTGGTTTAGATATTCATGAAGGTCCAGTATTATCTAAAAACACTAATGATACAGTTCAAGTTAATAATTGTGTTACTATTGAACCAGGTATTTATGTAGATGGTCTTGGTGGAGTGCGTATAGAAGATGACATTTTAATTACTGAAAATGGGTGTGAAGTCTTTACTAAATGCACAAAAGACCTTATTATTTTATAGTAAGCGTATAATTGAGGAGGAAACTGAATGATTTCGGTTAATGATTTTAAAACAGGTTTAACTATTTCAGTAGATAATGGAATTTGGAAAGTAATTGATTTCCAACACGTAAAACCAGGTAAAGGTTCTGCTTTTGTTCGTTCTAAATTACGTAATTTAAGAACAGGCGCTATTCAAGAAAAAACTTTCCGAGCTGGTGAAAAAGTAGAACAAGCGATGATTGAAAATCGTCGTATGCAATATTTATATGCTGATGGAGATACTCATGTCTTCATGGATAATGAAACATTTGATCAAACAGAATTATCTGGCGATTATTTAAAAGATGAATTAAAATATTTAAAAGCGAATATGGAAGTTCAAATTCAGTCATATGAAGGCGAAACGATTGGTATTGAATTACCAAAAACTGTTGAACTTGAAGTTACTGAAACAGAGCCAGGTATTAAAGGTGATACTGCAACTGGTGCTACAAAATCTGCTACAGTTGAAACTGGTTATACTTTAAATGTACCATTATTTGTTAACGAAGGCGATGTGTTAGTTATTAATACAAGCGATGGCAGTTACATTTCAAGAGCATAATTAATAATTTTAAAAATTTAAATTAAAACAGGTTAATGCATATTTAATTATGGATTAACCTGTTTTTATATAAATGATTAAAAAGAATAATCAATATTTTAGTATCTAAGTTTTAATATAAATTTACTATATTATAATTACTTATATACTTTTTTAATCATAAGTTAGATCTCAGTTAAATGAACACGCTTGAATTGAATTTCACACTCAAGTAAAATAGATGGGTAGATGAAAACTAAGTCGAGGAGTCATTAAATTATGAACTTTAAAGAAATTAAAGAATTAATTCAAATTCTTGATGAATCAAGTTTAACTGAAATTAATATAGAAGATAATAAAGGTAGCGTAGTTAATTTAAAAAAACAAAAAGAAACTGAAATTATTACGCCTCAATATTCACAACAACCAACAGTGATGGCATCTCAACCATCAGTACAAACACCAATGGCAAATGAAATGTCTCAAACTAGTGAAGTAAACCAAGAAAATGAAACGTCAAACTACGAAACAATTAATGCTCCGATGGTCGGGACTTTTTATAAATCCCCATCACCTGAAGAGGAAGCTTATGTACAAGTTGGGGATAAAGTCACTAATGATTCAACTGTATGTATCTTAGAAGCCATGAAATTATTTAATGAAATTCAAGCAGAAGTTACAGGAGAAATCGTTGAAATTTTAGTTGAAGACGGACAAATGGTAGAGTATGGCCAGCCGTTATTTAAGGTGAAATAATGAAAAAAGTATTAATTGCAAATCGTGGTGAGATTGCAGTTAGAATTATTAGAGCTTGCCATGATTTAGGTATTCAAACTGTTGCTATATATTCTGAGGGAGATAAAGATGCATTACATACTCAAATCGCTGATGAAGCATATTGTGTCGGTCCAACTCAGTCTAAAGATTCATATTTAAATATTCCAAACATCCTATCTATAGCAACTTCAACAGGATGTGAAGCAATTCATCCAGGTTATGGATTTTTAGCCGAAAATGGGGATTTCGCTGAACTTTGTGAAGCTTGCCAATTAAAATTTATTGGACCAAGTTATCAATCCATTCAAAAAATGGGTATTAAAGATGTAGCTAAAGCTGAAATGATAGCCGCTAACGTGCCTGTAGTACCAGGAAGTGATGGATTAATTGATTCGATTGAAGATGCTAAAAAAGTGGCTAAACAGATAGGATATCCAGTTATTATTAAAGCTACTGCTGGTGGCGGAGGTAAAGGAATTCGCGTTGCACGAAATGAGAACGATTTAGAAAATGGTTACCGTATGACACAACAAGAAGCTCAAACAGCTTTCGGTAATGGTGGATTATACTTAGAAAAATTCATTGAAAATTTCCGTCATATTGAAATTCAAGTGATTGGTGATCAATTCGGTAATGTCATTCATTTAGGCGAACGTGACTGTACAATTCAAAGACGTATGCAAAAATTAGTAGAAGAGTCACCTTCGCCAATACTTACAGATGAAAAACGTAAAGAGATGGGTAAAGCCGCTATTCGAGCAGCTAAAGCAGTGAATTATGAAAATGCTGGTACTATAGAATTCATATATGATTTAAATGAAAATAAATTCTATTTTATGGAAATGAATACACGAATTCAAGTAGAACACCCAGTTACTGAAATGGTAACAGGTGTAGACTTAGTGAAATTGCAATTAAAAGTTGCTATGGGAGAACCGCTACCTTATACGCAAGATGATATTACAATAAATGGCCATGCCATTGAATATAGAATTAATGCTGAAAATCCTTATAAAAATTTTATGCCTTCACCAGGTAAAATCACACAATACCTTGCGCCAGGAGGATACGGAGTAAGAATCGAATCAGCATGTTATACAAACTATACGATTCCTCCTTATTATGACTCAATGGTAGCAAAATTGATTGTGCATGAACCTACCAGAGATGAAGCAATAATGACTGGGATTCGAGCACTAAGTGAATATTTAATTCTAGGAATAGATACAACCATTCCATTCCATCTTAAATTAATGAATAATGATATTTTTAAATCTGGAGATTATAATACAAACTTTTTAGAAAAGTATAATATTATGGCTGAGAGTGAATAGGAGGATAAAACAATGGTAAATGTAGCAGATTATTCACATGCTAATTTAGGTAAAGTAGAAATTGTACCAGAAGTTATTTCAGTAATAGCAAGTATTGCTGTTTCTGAAGTTGAAGGAGTGACTGGGCATTTTTATGAACTAAAAAAGAGTAATATTGAAAAAATAAGTCGTAAAAATTTAAATAAAAATTTAAAAGTTAATACTAAAGATGATGGTATTCATATTGATGTTTATTGCTCTATTAAACATGGAATAAAAATAGCTAAAGTTGCAAGTAAAATTCAAACTTCTATTTTTAATTCCATTAAAACAATGACTGCTATCGAACCCAAAGAAATTAACATTCATATCATGCACATCACAATTGAATAAATTAAAGTTACCATAATACAAAGGAGTTTCTTATGAGTCGCAAAGAATCAAGAAAACAAGCATTTCAGACATTGTTTCAACTAGAAATGAAAAATACAGATTTAACAATCAATGAAGCTATAAATTTTATAAAAGACGATTATCCAGACTTAGATTTTGAGTTCATTCATTGGCTTGTTACAGGAGTGAAAGATCATGAACAAGTTTTAGATCAATCAATTGAACCAAAATTAAAAGACTGGTCTATACAACGATTATTAAAAACGGATCGTATTATTTTAAGAATGGCTACCTTTGAATTGCTTCATAGTGATACGCCTCCTAAAGTCATCATTAATGAAGCAGTAGAGCTAACAAAACAATTTAGTGATGAAGGTCATTATAAATTTATAAACGGTGTCTTAAGTAATATAAAATAAACATATTTGAGTGATGAATCATGTCAGAATATTTAAGTGTCTCTACTTTAACTAAATATATTAAATATAAATTTGATCAAGATCCACACTTGCAATCTATCCTATTAAAAGGTGAACTCTCAAACTTTAAAAAACATTCTAGTGGTCATCTTTATTTTAATGTGAAAGATAAAAATAGTGTGATAAGTGCTATGATGTTTAAGGGAAATGCTTCTAAACTAACATTTGATCCTAAAGAAGGAGACGAAGTTTTATTAGAAGCTCGAGTTTCGGTTTATGAACGTAGAGGAAATTATCAAATTTATGTTAATAAAATGGAAATTGACGGTATAGGAAATTTATACCAAAAGTTAGAGCAATTAAAAGAAAAACTAAATAAACAGGGGATTTTTAATCAAAATCATAAAAAAGCAATCCCTAGATTCCCTAAAAAGATTGCTATTCTTACAGCTGATACTGGAGCAGCAATCAGAGATATTCACACTACTATAGATAGTAGATACCCTCTAGTAGAAAAAATATCAATTAGTACATTAGTACAAGGTATTAATGCTAAAAATGATATTATTGAAAAAATTAAGTATGCAGATACTTTAGGAGTAGATACCATCATTCTAGGCCGTGGAGGCGGCTCTATTGAAGATTTATGGAATTTCAATGAAGAAGAAGTTGTTCGAGCTATATATGAGTGTCATACACCAATTATCTCAGCTGTAGGACATGAAACTGATTTTACTTTAAGTGATTTTGTAGCAGATATGAGAGCAGCAACTCCTACTCAAGCTGCTGTTATCGCTACACCAGATCAGTACGAACTCATTCAGCAAATACATCAGTATCGATTTTCTCTTACTAAAAGTATTAAACAACTAATAGAAAAACAACATAAACAATTAGATTATTTATCATCTTATTATAAATTTAAGCAACCTACGTTGTTATATGAACAACAGATTCAACGAAGAGATGATTTAGAAAAAAAACTAACACAACGTTTAACGTTAAATATTGAAAAAAAAAGAAACAATATCACTGTATTGCGTCAACATTTTAATATAAGAAGATTAAATGATTCAATTGTACAATATCAAAAAATGATCCGTAATAATGAAAATAGATTAATAAATTTAACATATAACTTAATTAATCATAATAAAGCTAATTTAAAGAATAAAATTGAGCAATTAAATCAACTTAGTCCAACTAATACAATGTTAAGAGGATATTCAATTATTAATAAGGACAATAAAGTCATTACAAGCACACACGATTTAAATGAACAAGATGAAATCACATTATCAATGAAAGACGGTAATATAGACGCTATAGTTAAGAAAGTAAGGTGTGAAGATGAGTAAAGAACAACAAAGTTTTGAAGAAATGATGAAAGAATTAGAAAGTATAGTTCAAAAGTTAGATAATGAAACTGTTTCATTAGAAGAATCTCTTGATTTATATCAACGTGGTATGAAATTATCATCTGCTTGTGACAAAACTTTGAAAGATGCTGAAAATAAAGTAAATCAATTAATCAAAGAAGAAGCAAAGGATGAAGATGATGTTGAAGAAATCAATGAATGAATTGATTGAAATTATAAATAATAATCTTGACGGTATTATAAAATCGTCTCCTTTAAATACTAAACTAGAGGAGAGTATGCAATATTCACTTGATGCTGGTGGTAAAAGAATTCGTCCAGTGCTTGTATTACTCACTTTAGAAGTGTTAAATGAAAATTATAAAAAAGGTTTACAAACCGCACTGGCATTAGAAATGATTCATACTTACTCACTTATACATGATGATTTACCTGCAATGGACAATGATGATTTTAGAAGAGGAAAATTAACAAATCATAAAGTGTATGGAGAATGGAAAGCGATTTTAGCGGGAGACGCCTTACTAACAAAATCATTTGAACTAATTGCAAATGATAAAAACTTAGATGCTGAAACAAAAGTAAAAGTTATTTCAAGACTAGCACATGATAGTGGCAATCTCGGCATGGTCGGTGGCCAAACCTTAGATATGGATAGTGAGAATACTCCAATAGAATTACATACTCTAGAGCAAATTCATAAGGCAAAAACTGGGGCTCTTTTAAAATTTTCTATTTTAAGTGCTGCGGATATTGCCAATGTAAACAAAGAAATTTTAAATACATTAGATTGTTTCAGTGAACACTTAGGCCTAATGTTTCAAATAAAAGATGATTTATTAGATGTTTATGGTGATGAGAAAAAATTGGGTAAAAAAGTAGGAAGCGATGTAGAAAACCATAAAAGTACTTATGTTTCTTTACTTGGTAAATCAGGCGCTGAAGAAAAACTAAAATATCATAAAGATGCTGCAATAGATACAATTAATCAATTGAAACCACAATATGATGTTGAACCGCTTCTAGAAATTGTAGATTTATTTTATTCACGTGACCATTAATAGTTAGAGTTTTTCTCTTTAAAGATTACTAAGACAATAATCTTTAAAGAGTTTTTTGTTTTAGTAATCTACTTTTAATGATTTAAAATGCATAAATGTATATAAATTTAAATTTAATTTAAATAGAAAATATGATAATACGTATCATAAATAATAATATCATTCTTCAAATCAACCTTTCTAAAGGATAACTTTAGTAGTAGTTAAAATAGCGTTGTGTTAAAATCATTGTATAAATATTCGAAACTAGGAGTGTTCATAATGGCAAAAAAATCTGTAAGACATATAAAAATAAGAGAAATTATTTCAAGTGAACAAATTGAAACACAAGATGAACTTGTAAAACGTCTAAATGAATACGACCTAAATGTTACTCAAGCGACTGTCTCTCGTGACATTAAAGAATTACAATTAATTAAAGTACCTGCTTCATCAGGACAGTATGTATACAGCCTTCCCAACGATAGAAAGTACCATCCTTTAGAAAAATTAGGTAGATACTTAATGGATTCATTTGTAAATATTGAAGGAACAGGAAACTTACTCGTACTAAAAACGCTTCCTGGTAATGCTCAATCTATCGGAGCAATCTTAGATCAAATTGATTGGGATGAAGTATTGGGAACTATTTGTGGTGATGATACCTGTCTATTAATATGCAGAGATGAAGAAGCAAGTCATACAATTAAAACAAGAATTTTCAATTTATTATAAGGATGCGATTAATCTATGTTACAAACCTTATCAATAAAGCAATTTGCAATTATAGATGAACTCGAAATTCATTTTTCTGATGGTTTAACTGTGCTTAGCGGTGAAACTGGAGCTGGTAAATCAATTATTATAGATGCAATAGGCCAACTTATTGGTATGCGTGCCTCTTCTGATTTTGTAAGACATGGAGAGAAAAAAGCAATTATCGAAGGGATTTTTGATATTGATAATAGTAAAGAGGCCATTTCAGTTTTAAATGAGTTAGATATTGATATTGATGAAGACTTTCTATTAGTAAAAAGAGAAATTTTTAGTTCGGGAAAAAGTATTTGTCGTATTAATAATCAAATTGTTACGCTTCAAGATTTAAGAAAAGTGATGCAAGAACTTTTAGACATACATGGCCAACATGAAACGCAAACGTTATTAAAACAAAAATATCATTTAAAATTATTAGATGATTATGCTGAAAATCAATATAGCAGTGTTAAAGAACAATATGAAACTACATTTAATGAATATAAAGAAAAGAAAAAAGAACTTGAAGAGTTACAGTCTGCTGATCAAGCATTATTGCAACGTCTTGATTTAATGAAGTTTCAATTTGAGGAATTGCAAGAAGCCTCTCTAAAAGAAGGTGAAATTACTCAATTAGAATCTGATATAAAACGAATCCAGAATTCTGAAAAATTAAGTTTAGCATTAAACAATGCACATGTCACACTTACAGATGAACATGCTATCACTGACCGTTTATATGAATTAAGTAATCATTTACAAACTATTGATGACATTATTCCAGGTAGATTTAAAAAACTTAAAGAAGATATTGATCAGTTCTACTATACCTTAGAGGATGCTAAACATGAACTATACGATGAAATGTCAAATACTGAATTCGATGAACAATTACTTAATGAATTAGAATCTAGAATGAACTTACTGAATAATCTCAAACGTAAATACGGTAAAAACATTGATGAACTTATTACTTATCAATCTAAATTAGAAAATGAAATTGCTAAGATTGAAAATTATGAAGAAAGTACTTCTCAATTAAAAGAAGAAATTGACCTACTTTATGAAAAAGTAATAAAATATGGACAGTCATTATCGAAGGAAAGACGAATTGTAGCTCGAACGTTACGGGAGCATATCGTGGCTGAAATTCAAAATTTACAAATGAAAGAGGCTAACCTCGAAATTTCATTTCAGCCATTAGAAACTCCTACAATAGAAGGAATTGAATTTGTAGAGTTTCTCATTAGTCCTAACAAGGGCGAACCACTTAAAAGTTTAAATAAAATAGCTTCTGGAGGAGAACTTTCTCGTATTATGCTAGCGTTAAAAAGTATATTCGTTGAATCAAGAGGTCAAACTGCTATTTTGTTTGATGAAGTTGACTCGGGTGTTTCTGGTCAAGCAGCTCAAAAAATGGCTGAAAAAATGAGAGATATTGCAAAATATATTCAAGTTATTTGTATATCTCACTTACCGCAAGTAGCTTCTATGAGTGATCATCACTTATTAATTAGTAAAATGTCTAAGAATGATCGTACAACAACTCAAGTGAAAGAGTTAAAAAAAGAAGATAAAATTGACGAAATTGCCCGTATGATTTCTGGAGCAATTGTAACTGAATTAACAAGAGAAAATGCTAGAGAAATGATTGCTCAAAATCATAAATAGTTTATAATTAAATAATTTAAATTAAGGTTGGATGTCGAAAAGAAATAGAACATATTGAGTATAATGTTATTTTTTATATTCAAATTGTTTATTCACACTTTTCAATTCTAACCTTTAAATCTGATTAATAAGGAGTAGCAAAATGTCTGAAAAACAATATGACTTAGTTGTTTTAGGTGGTGGGACAGCAGGATACGTAGCAGCGATTCGTGCTTCTCAATTAGGAAAAAAGGTAGCAATTGTAGAGAAATCTTTATTAGGTGGCACATGTTTACATAAAGGGTGTATCCCTACTAAAGCGCTACTTAAATCTGCTGAAGTGACTCGTACTGTTAGACAATCTTCAGAATTTGGTATAGACACAAAGGGTTTACATATTAATTTTGAAAAAATGATGAATCGAAAAACGGATATTGTTAATCAAATGCATAATGGCGTTCAAAGTTTAATGCAAAAAAATCATATTGATATTTATAATGGTATTGGACGTATTATGGGAACTTCTATATTTTCTCCACAAAGCGGAACAATCTCTGTTGAATACGAAGATGGCAGCTCAGAGTTACTTCCAAATCAATTTGTACTTATCGCTACAGGGTCACGACCTCAAACATTACCATTTTTAAAAATTAATCATCGAAATATTTTATCGAGCGATGATATATTACAAATTGATACACTTCCAGACAGTATTGCTATTGTTGGGGGCGGCGTGATTGGCCTTGAATTTGCTTCCTTACTAACTGATTTAAATGTAAATGTTAAAGTGATTGAAGCAGGTAAACGTATATTACCTTCTGACAGTAAATCCATTTCTACATTTTTAAAAGATAGTTTAATTGAACGAGGTGTAGAATTTTTTGAAGATTGCCAACTAAGTGAAGAGAATATCATACATAAAAATGATGTCATCCAAATACATATAAATGAAAAAACTACTATTACAGTTGATAAAATATTAGTTGCAGTAGGTCGCGTACCTAATACAAGTGATATTGGTATTCAAAATACTAAAATTCAATTAGATACTCATGGTTATATCAAAGTAAATGAATTTCAACAAACGAGTGATAAGCATCTTTATGCAGCAGGTGATTGTATCGGAACATTACAATTAGCTCACGTAGCTTCTAAAGAAGGAATCACTGCAGTTGAACATATGTTTAATGATCATCCGCTTCCAGTGAATTATCATTTAATGCCCAAATGTGTTTATACTTATCCAGAAGTCGCATCTATCGGTTTAAATATAGAAACTGCTAAATCTCAAAATATTAAGGCAACAAGTTATAAAGTTCCTTTTAATGCTATTGGAAAAGCAGTTATTGAAGAAACTAAAAATAAACGTGGTTTTTGTGAAATTATATTAAATAAGGACAATGGAGATATTATTGGTCTAAGTATGGTAGGCCCACATGTCACGGAGTTAATAAATGAAGTTGCTTTATTACAATTTATGAATGGATCAACATTAGAATTAGGATTAACGACTCATGCACATCCGTCATTGTCTGAAATATTGATGGAACTTGGACTAAAGGCTGAAAATAGAGCAATACACGTTTAAAGGAGGAAATAAAAATGATTGACTACAAATCTGTGGGACTTACAGATGAAGATTTGAGAGAAATATATAAATGGATGGACTTAGGACGAAAACTAGATGAACGCTTATGGTTACTTAACCGTGCTGGAAAAATACCATTTGTAGTAAGTGGTCAAGGACAAGAAGCCACTCAAATTGGTATGGCGTATGCAATGAAAGAAGGAGATATTTCATCTCCGTATTATAGAGATTTAGCTTTCGTTACATATATGGGGATTTCACCTTATGATACAATGTTAGCTTCTTTCGGTAAAAAGGATGACATTAATTCTGGAGGAAAACAAATGCCTTCTCATTTTAGTCATAGAGAAAAAGGTATTTTATCTCAAAGTTCTCCGGTAGCAACACAAATCCCTCACTCAGTAGGAGCAGCATTAGCATTAAAAATGAATCAACAATCTAATATAGCAACTGCTACTGTAGGAGAAGGTAGTTCTAATCAAGGAGATTTTCATGAGGGATTGAATTTTGCTGGAGTCCATAACTTACCGTTTGTATGTGTAATTATCAATAATAAATACGCAATTTCAGTACCAGATTCATTACAATATGCAGCAACGCATCTATCTGATAGAGCAATAGGTTATGGTATTCATGGAGAAACCGTAGATGGAAATGATCCAATTGCGATGTACAAAGCAATGAAAGAAGCAAGAGAAAGGGCACTTAATGGCGAAGGGACAACATTGATTGAAGCTATTACCACTCGAATGACTCCTCATTCTTCTGATGATGATGATACATATCGTTCTAAAGAAGAAAGAGATGCTTTTAAGACATCTGACTGTAATCTTAAATTCAAAAATGAATTACTCGATTTAGGCATTATTGATGAAGATTGGTTAAACGAATTAGATAACGCACATAAATCTATTATAGATAAAGCTACAAAAGATGCTGAAAATGCTCAATATCCAGATGTAGAAGAAACATATCAATATGTGTATGATCCAGAAGGAGATATTTTCAATGACTAAAATGAGTTATATAGAAGCCATTCAAAATGCACAAGACTTGGCTATGGAAAAAGATAATAATATTTTTATATTAGGAGAAGATGTAGGACGAAAAGGTGGTGTATTCGGTGCGACACGTGGTTTACAAGAAAAATATGGAGAACTGCGCGTAATTGATACGCCTTTAGCAGAATCAAATATTATCGGTACTGCAATTGGTGCAGCAATGCTTGGCAAACGTCCTATAGCTGAAATTCAATTCGCAGATTTTATTTTACCAGCAGTTAATCAAATTATTAGTGAAGCCGCTAAAATGCGATATCGTTCTAATAACGATTGGCAATGTCCTTTAACTGTTCGTGCACCATTCGGTGGTGGCGTACATGGTGGTTTATATCATTCTCAAAGTATTGAGAGTATCTTTGCATCTACACCTGGATTAACAATTGTAATTCCTTCAACTCCATATGATGCGAAAGGTTTATTATTATCTTCAATTGAATCAAATGATCCAGTATTATTTTTTGAACATAAAAAAGCATACCGATTTTTAAAAGAAGAAGTACCCGATTCTTACTATACTATTCCTTTGGGTAAAGCTGATGTTAAACGTGAAGGTGATGATATTACAGTTTTCACTTATGGTTTATGTGTTAACTATTGTATTCAAGCAGCCGATATTTTAGAGGCAGATGGCATTAATGTTGAAGTAGTTGACTTAAGAACAGTTTATCCATTAGATAAAACAACGATTATTGAACGCGCTAAACGAAATGGTAAGATTTTGCTTGTAACTGAAGATAACCTTGAAGGTAGTGTCATGTCTGAAGTTTCAGCAATCATAGCTGAACATTGTTTATTCGAATTAGATGCACCAATTATGCGGTTAGCTGGTCCTGATGTTCCATCAATGCCATTTTCTCCTAACTTAGAAAATGAAGTAATGATGAATCCTGATAAGATATTAAAAAAAATGCGTGAGTTAGCACAATTTTAGGGAGGTAACATAATGGATGTTAAAATGCCAAAATTAGGAGAAAGTGTCCATGAAGGTACAATCGAACAATGGTTAGTTTCTGAAGGGGATCATGTAGATGAATATGAACCACTATGTGAAGTAGTTACAGATAAAGTAACAGCAGAAGTTCCTTCAACTATTTCTGGTACAATTACAGAGTTAATTGCTACTGAAGGTGAAACGATTGAAATCAATCAAATCATTTGTAAAATTCAACCCGATGATACATCTTTAAATTCTAATCAAGACGATACTAATGAAACACCTAGTCAAACACAAAGTAATTCTGTAAAGAGTCAGTCTAAGCCTTCTAACACAAATCAATCATCTACGAATTCGATCAATAATGGAAGATTTTCTCCAGTCGTATTTAAGATAGCTTCAGAAAACGATATTGATTTATCACAAGTACCTGGCACAGGATTTGAGGGTAGAGTAACTAAAAAAGATATTGAAACTTATATTCAAGAAAATAACCAGCAAGACTTAAACGAAACACCTACCACTCAGATAACCAATCATTCCGAAACGAGTTCAAGAAATAATAACGCTTCATCAAATGAACCATTAGACGATTATACAGTACCAGTTAAAGGCGTGCGAAAAGCAATTGCCCAAAATATGGTTACCAGTGCCACTGAAATTCCACATGGCTGGATGATGATAGAAGTCGATGCTACAAACCTTGTGAAAACTAGAAATCATTATAAGACTGTGTTTAAAAAACAAGAAGGATATAATTTAACATTCTTTGCTTTCTTTGTAAAAGCTGTAGCAGAAGCTTTGAAATCTAATCCATTACTTAACAGCAGTTGGGATGGTAATGAAATTATAATTCATAAAGACATCAATATTTCGATAGCTGTAGCTGATGAAGACAAATTATATGTTCCTGTAATTAAAAATGCAGATGAAAAATCAATTAAAGGTATTGCTAGAGAAATCAATCAACTAGCACAAAAAGCTCGAAATCAACAACTGACTCAAGAAGACATGACTGGTGGTACTTTTACAGTTAATAATACTGGGACATTTGGTTCTGTATCTTCAATGGGTATTATTAATCATCCTCAAGCAGCAATCTTACAAGTAGAATCAATTGTTAAAAAACCTGTTGTCATCGACGATATGATAGCTATAAGAAATATGGTTAATTTATGTATTTCAATTGATCATCGTATTTTAGATGGTGTTCAAACTGGACGATTTATGTCGCAAGTAAAAAATCGAATTGAAAGCTATTCAATTGAAACAACAAATATTTATTAAAAGTTTGTTATATTACAACCAACCTATTTGAACTATATGTTGGAAATTAGTAAAATGACAATACATAACAATTGACTGAAAGGTGATTCTAAATGGATTTAAATTTTGATTTATATATGAATGGTGTTGTAGAACAAGCTAGAAATGAAATTGAATCTGCTGGTTATGAACAATTAACTACTTCAGATGAAGTTGATAAAGTATTTAAACAAGATGGTACTACACTAGTAATGATAAATTCAGTTTGTGGATGTGCAGGAGGTATAGCGCGTCCAGCCGCAAGTCACGCACTTCACTATGATAAGTTACCTAATAGATTAGTTACTGTATTTGCTGGTCAAGATAAAGAAGCAACTCAGCAAGCAAGAGAATATTTTGAAGGATACGCACCTTCAAGTCCTTCATTTGCACTTATGAAAGATGGTAAGATTACTGAAATGATAGAACGCCATCAAATAGAAGGTCATGACGTAATGGATGTTATCAATCAACTTCAAAAGTTATTTGATAAGTATTGTGAAGAAAGATAAGAGAAACAATACATGCTAACTTTAAATCCTTATAGAATTGGATTTAGAACACTTAAAACAGCTGTAGGAATTACTTTAGGCGTTATTTTAGCTAAATGGATAGGACTTGATAACTATGCTTCAAGTGCTATCCTCATTGTTCTATGTATTAAACATACTAAAGTTCACTCACTACAAGCAATTGGTTCTCGATTCGTTTCGTGTTTATTAATGTTATTTTTTGGTTCATTTATTTTTAATTTACTTGGTCAAAATGCAGTCGTTTTAGGATTAATTGTTTTATTATTTATTCCACTTACAGTGATGTTGAATGTTCAAGAAGGTGTAGTGACAAGTTGTGTCATTTTACTTCACGTATTTAATGCCAAAGTGATTGGTCTTCATTTAATTATTAATGAAATTTTACTTCTTATAATTGGTTTAGGAATAGCATTTTTAATGAATTTAATTATGCCTAGTCTAGATAATACATTAGGTAATTTTAAGAAAAAAATTGAAAATGAAATTAAAACGATATTTAAACAATATAGTGAAGCGTGTTTAAATATTAATAAACAATTGTCAATTTCTTTTGATACATTAGAAAACAATATTCGTAAGGCTAAATCTATTGCTTTTAGAGACGTTAAAAATCACTTTGTGCGAAATGAAAACTCATATTATCACTATTTCGATATGAGAGAAGAACAACTAGAAATACTACGCAGAATACAAACATTAATTCATAATACTTCATCTAATGATCCTTTGATAGAGACTGTTGCCCATTTAATGGCTGAAATTGGAGATAATGTTAATAGTAATGATTACACTGTGTTAAGACTACATTCATTATATGAGATACGTTTAAAATTAGACGAATTGCCATTGCCAGAATCACATCAATCTTTAAAATCAAGAGCAAGTATGATGCAAATTTTAAATGAATTAGAAGAATATTTAAATATTAAATCTCACTTCGGCTCTTTAAAATTACATAGTGAAATATAACATCTAAAAATAATTTCTAATCAAAGTAAAAAGACAAACTTCCTTTAAATACAAAAAGTTTGTCTTTTTTATTTGCATAAATTTAAGAAATAATAATAAAAACTATCGTCAAATTTGGTTTTTTGTCGATAGTTTCTATTCTAAGTAATTTTTAATGCATGAGAGGAACAAGACTTGTAAGTAACAGTGCAGCTACAACTGCAATTAACATGATAATGATAATAATTTTTAGCACTTTATTATTCAATGTAAACGCTCCTTGAAACCTTTAAATAATTTAATTATTCGTTATATTAATAACTTATAATATATAAAATAACCTTAAATGATTTCGATAAAAATGGCAATCAATTTATTTACTCTAATTCTCAAAGTCAGTTAAAATATTAACTATATAAGAAAGGGGTTTTCATAATGATTAATAGTCGCCGTTTACTTAATACTTTTTTAGAGTTAGTGCAAATTAATTCTGAAACTGGGAATGAAGAAACGATACAACCCATTCTAAAAAAGAAATTTATAGATTTAGGATTAAATGTTGTAGAAGATAATGCGTCTAAAAGAGAATGGTTAGGTGCAAATAATTTAATTTGTACCTTACCAAGTAGTGAAGGAAAAGAACATGTTTCTAAAATCTATTTTACTAGCCATATGGATACAGTTGTTCCAGGTATTAACGTTAAACCAATCCTTAAAGAAGATGGCTATGTATATTCAGACGGCACAACTGTATTAGGGGCAGATGATAAAGCAGGTATAGCTGCTTTGTTAGAAATGATTCAAACTATAAATGAACAAGAATTACCTCATGGACAAATTCAATTTATTATCACTGTAGGAGAAGAAGCAGGTTTAAAAGGTGCTAAAGAATTAGATCAAAACTTAATAGATGCAGAGTTCGGCTATGCTGTTGATGCCAGCCAAGCGGTTGGAACAACAGTGGTGGGTGCCCCAACTCAAATGATTATTAATACAACTATTTATGGGAAAACAGCACATGCTAGTAAACCCAACCAAGGTATAAGTGCAATTCATATTGCAGCTAAGGCGATCAATAAAATGCATTTAGGTCAGATTGATCAAGATACCACAGCTAATATTGGTAAATTTTATGGCGGTTCTGCTACAAATATTGTTGCAGATAAAGTCATTTTAGAGGGAGAAGCTCGTTCGCATAATGATAAAAGTTTAGAGTATCAAGTCAACCATATGAAAGAAACTTTCGAAACTACAGCAAAAGAATTAGGCGGTAAAGCAAATGTTGAAATTTCTAAGAGTTATCCTGGTTTTAGAAGAAACGATTCTGAGACTGTAACTCAGTATGCTATAAAGAGTGCGAAAACTTTAGGTCTTTCAGGTAAAACTGTTATTGCTGGTGGCGGTTCAGATGGCAGTATTATTAACACGTATCATATTCCAACTGTCATATTAGGTGTAGGATATGAACATATTCATACTACTTCTGAACGTATTCCTGTAGCTGCTTTAAATCAACTTACGAGTCAATTGATTAAAATTGTTGAATTAGTAGCGAAATAATATTTTACTTTAGTGAAGTCATTTATATTTTTGTGATACAATACTAATGAAATTATTGAATAAGAGAGGTAAGTAATATGACTCAACAAATAGGTGTTGTAGGTTTAGCTGTTATGGGTAAAAACCTTGCATGGAATATCGAATCACGTGGTTATAGCGTATCTGTTTATAACCGTTCTAGTGATAAAACAGATTTAATGATTAAGGAATCAGAAGGTAAACAAATTCATCCAACGTATTCTTTAGAAGATTTTGTGAACTCTTTAGAAAAACCACGCAAAATATTATTAATGGTTAAAGCTGGTCCTGCTACAGACGCAACAATAGATAGCTTATTACCTTTATTAGATGACGATGACATTTTAATTGATGGGGGTAATACAAACTATCAAGATACAATTCGTCGTAACAAAGCTCTTGCTGAAAGTGGTATCAACTTTATTGGAATGGGGGTTTCTGGTGGTGAAATCGGTGCGTTAACTGGTCCATCTTTAATGCCTGGTGGTCAACAAGAAGCTTACAACAAAGTAAGTGATATTTTAGATGCCATTGCTGCTAAAGCAAAAGATGGTGCTGCATGTGTAGAATATATTGGACCAAATGGTGCAGGACATTATGTAAAAATGGTTCATAATGGTATTGAATATGCTGATATGCAATTAATTGCTGAAAGTTATGCAATGATGAAAGAATTATTAGGTATGTCTCATGAAGAAATTTCTAAAACTTTTAAAGAATGGAATGCTGGAGAATTAGAAAGTTATTTAATTGAAATAACAGGCGATATTTTCACTAAATTAGATGAAAATAATGAGCCTCTTGTAGAAAAAATTCTTGATACTGCTGGTCAAAAAGGAACTGGTAAATGGACATCAATTAATGCATTAGAATTAGGTATACCATTAACAATCATTACTGAATCTGTATTTGCACGTTTCATTTCTTCAATTAAAGAAGAACGTGTGAAGGCATCGAAAGTATTAAGTGGTCCTAAATCAAACTTTGATGGAAATAGAGAAGAATTCTTAGAAAAAATCCGTCAAGCGTTATATATGAGTAAAATTTGTTCATACGCCCAAGGTTTCGCCCAAATGCGTAAAGCGAGCAATGAAAACGAATGGAACCTTAAATTAGGTGATTTAGCAATGATTTGGCGTGAAGGTTGTATTATTCGTGCCCAATTCTTACAAAAAATTAAAGACGCATATGACAATAATTCAGGTCTTCAAAACTTATTATTAGACCCTTATTTCAAAGGTATTGTTACTGAATATCAAGATGCACTTAGAGAAGTAGTTGCTACTGGTGTTAAAAATGGTGTACCAACACCTGGTTTCTCAGCAAGTATCAACTATTATGATAGCTACCGTTCAGAAGATCTACCTGCTAATTTAATTCAAGCACAACGTGATTATTTTGGGGCACATACTTATGAACGTAAAGATAAAGATGGTATTTTCCATACTCAATGGACTGAAGAATAATTATTGCATGATTAAAAATCTGGGACATCATTAAGTGTCTCAGATTTTTTTATTATGATAGGTTTGTATAGATGTCTTAATAAATATAGTCTTGTTATTTTAATTTATATTTAATCGATATATCCCAAGTTGACATTTAGAGACTCGATTAGTACGATAAATATAGGTGTAAACGTTTTCTAAAAAACTGGATTATCCATATATAATGTTATTACATATTATTTTATATTTCTATAAATCCAGAAAAAATTAGATTATATATTAAAGACTAACATTGACTATTAAAATAACTAACTCGAATACTATGATTTATTATTTCAAAGTTCATTTATTTACATAATATTTTCAAAGGAGCGATATAAATGGAAAAAAATTGGTGGAAAGAAGCCGTAGCATATCAAGTGTATCCAAGAAGTTTTAATGATAGCAATAATGATGGTATTGGTGATTTACCAGGGATGGTAGAAAAGTTGGATTATCTGAAAGATTTAGGTATTGATGTCATTTGGCTTAGTCCTATGTATAAATCTCCAAACGACGATAATGGTTATGATATTAGTGATTATCAAGATATTATGGAAGAATTTGGAACAATGGAAGACTTTAATCATTTGTTATCTGAGGTTCATAAGCGTGGAATGAAATTAATTTTAGACCTTGTTGTTAACCATACATCTGATGAACACCCATGGTTTATAGAATCTCGTTCTAGTAAAGATAATCCTAAACGAGATTGGTACATTTGGGCAGATCCTAAACCTGACGGTTCTGAACCTAATAATTGGGAGAGTATTTTCAATGGTTCAACATGGGAATATGATGACACAACAAAACAGTATTATTTCCATTTATTTAGTAAAAAGCAACCTGATTTAAATTGGAGTAATCCTGATGTTAGAGAAGCTGTTTTTAAAATGATGAATTGGTGGTTCGAAAAAGGAATTGATGGTTTTAGAGTCGATGCGATCACTCATATCAAAAAAACATTTGAAGCTGGTGATTTACCTGTTCCAAAAGGAAAACAATACGCTCCAGCATTTGATGTTGATATGAATCAACCAGGCATTCAAGATTGGCTTCAAGAAATGAAGGACAAATCACTTAGTCATTATGACATTATGACTGTTGGAGAAGCAAATGGCGTGAATCCAGATAATGCAAAAGAGTGGGTTGGAGAAAAAGAAGGTAAATTTAATATGATTTTCCAATTTGAACATTTAGGTTTATGGAGTACTGGAGACTCTAAATTTGATATTTTATCTTATAAAAATGTATTAAACCGTTGGCAAAAACAACTAGAGGGTATAGGATGGAATGCACTATTTATCGAAAATCATGATCAACCTAGACGTGTTTCTACTTGGGGAGATGATAAAAAGTATTGGTTTGAATCTGCTACTAGCCATGCAGTGGTATATTTCTTACAACAAGGCACACCTTTTATTTATCAAGGTCAAGAAATTGGTATGACAAACTATCCATTTGAAAGTATTGAAACATTTAACGATGTTGCTGTAAAAACAGAATATCAAATTGTTAAATCTCAAGGTGGAGATGTTAATCAGTTATTAGATAAATATAAAATGGAGAATCGTGATAATTCTAGAACACCTATGCAGTGGACTAATGAAGTAAATGGAGGTTTTACTGAAGGTACGCCATGGTTCCCAGTCAATCCTAACTATAAAACAATAAATGTAGCACAACAATCCGAGGATTCAGATTCCGTTCTTAATTTTTATAAACGTCTAATTAAAATAAAAAAATCTGATGATATATATACTTATGGTGAATTTAATTTAATCGATGATGCGAACGAGAATATTTTTGCTTACACACGTAAACTCAATAATAAGACAGTTCTAGTTGCAGGAAATTTAACAGATCATGTTGCATCATTAAATTTACCATTCGAAGTTGAACCATCTCAAATTAAGCTACACAATTATAAAAATGATTTAGATATCACTAATATGAGACCTTTTGAAGCGTTCGTAGCCGAACTTTAATAGTAAAGCGTTAGATGACATAAGTTTAATAACTTAGTCATCTAACGCTTCTTTTATTCTATATCATAAGTTTCTTGTTTAATAGGTAGCCATAACTGTATTTTAGTGAACGGGTCCTCGAATGAGAGATCAAAAGGATAAATTTCAACATATAAGCTATTTTTTTCATAAGGTAGAGTAAGTTGTAAGCTGGATTCAATATAATACCAAGCTTCATTAACAGTATAATCCACTTGACCTTGCAAATTAAATTTTGCATAGTGTCGCCCTGGCAACAATCGACTTTCTAAGTGAGCTGGATAACGTTCACTAGGTACGCCCACAAATAATTCTACACCTTCATCTAAAGGACATGTAATAACAAATAACTCATATGGACTTATATTATTATATCGTTTTAATTCTTTTATTTTACCATCTAAATATAAATCTTCTAAAAAATCAGGAACTTTGTAAGGGTTAGATAGTTGATTAGCCTCAATATATTTTACATATCCAACTAAAGGTGTGTCTTTAGTTGTTTCTAGTCTGTAAGGGTATGGTGCTCTTTCTGTAGTTGTTAATTTAATATACAAACGTTCATTCATTTTTAGTTCTTCTTTTTTAGTAGAAGCTTGAATAGGAGATATTCCATGAAAATCACTAAAATCATTTGCAAAGTCATTGGAACTTAAATAATTATAGCGTTTTGCTACATCAACCAATCTCGAAGAACTTTGTATCATTTCTTTAGCAGCTTCAGTCATTTTTCGAGAGTGAGCATAACTTTCAGGAGGTTGTCCAACAATCATTTTAAACGATTGATCAAGATGGTAAGGGGAAAGACCAACGTAATCACTTAAATCTTGCAAATTAAAAGGCTCTAATAAATGATCTTCTATATATACAATTGCCTGTTGTATCTGCTTGATAACGTCCAAAACCTTCACTCCAATAAATTTACAATCAATACTAATATTTTACATTATTTTATAAAAATATACATCAATAATATAAAATTAAATTAAATTTTTAAATGACTCTTTCAATATTCAATTTAAAAAGGACAAGACCTTATTTTCAATGAGTGAAAATAATATAATATGTCTTATCCTTTATACATCTATCACATGAAGCTTCTAGTATATCTGTTTATTGAATATCGTCCCACCAATGATTTCCATCTCTGCTTAATAATAAATCACTTTCGATAGGGCCATTTGTCCCTGATTTATAATTAGGGAAGTTTGGATCAATCATGGTCCAATGTTCTTGAATAGCGTCTACAAATTTCCATGTAGATTTAAGTTCTTCCCAATGTGTAAAGTTGGTTGCATCACCTTTAAGACAATCGAATAACAAGTTTTCATATGCATCTACTGTGTTCATTTTATCTTGTGCACTCATAGCATAAGACAGTTGAACAGGCTTTGTTTCGATACCTTGAATACTTTTCTTAGCATTTAAGTGTAATGAAATCCCTTCATTAGGTTGAATATTAATAACTAATAAATTAGAATCTAGTAGTCGATCCGTTTGATAATATAAATTCATAGGAACTTCTTTAAATTCTACAACAACTTGTATACATTTAGACTTCATACGCTTACCAGTACGAATGTAGAATGGTACACCAGCCCAACGGAAGTTATCGATAGTTAATCTTCCAGAAACAAAGGTTGGTGTATTGGAATCAGACGCAACACGATCTTCATCTCTATAAGCGATAACACGTTGGTCATTAATAGTCCCTTCTCCATATTGTCCACGCACAAAGTTTTGATTGACTTCTTCAGGTTTTAATTGTCTTAAAGATTTTAATACTTTCACCTTTTCAGCTCGAATATCTTCACTTTTAAGACTAATAGGTGCTTCCATTGCTAGTAATGCAACCATTTGTAACATATGGTTTTGTACCATATCTTTTAATGCACCGCTCGATTCATAATAACCTCCACGATCCTCAACACCTAGTATTTCTGAAGAAGTGATTTGGATATTAGAGATATACTTATTATTCCAAAGAGGTTCAAACATCGCATTAGCAAATCGTAGAACTTCGATATTTTGCACCATATCTTTACCAAGATAGTGATCAATTCTGTATATTTCTTCTTCTTTAAATGATTGTCGTAATTGATTATTTAATTTTTCAGCAGATTTAAAATCACTACCAAATGGTTTTTCAATTACAAGGCGTTTAAATCCTTTAGTTTCAGTTAAGCCAGAAGCTTTTAAATAATCAGAAATTGGTCCAAAGAATTGAGGTGCCATTGCTAAATAGAATAGGCGATTACCTTCTAATTTAAATGTATCATCAAGTTCATTAGAGAATGTTAATAATTCATGATAACTTTCTTCTTCATTGACATCATTTTTAAAATAGAAAACATGTTCTATGAATTCATCGAGTCGATCAGTATCTTTGACGTGCGTTTGAATAGATTGTTTAACTTGTTCACGGAAAAAGTCGTTAGTATAATCTCTTCGACCAACGCCAATAATGGCAATATGGTCATCTAAATTATCTTGTTGATATAAATGGAATAAAGAAGGGAATAATTTTCTATGACTCAAATCTCCAGTTGCGCCAAATATAGTAATTAAACAAGGGATATGTTTAGTGTGTGTGTTCAAATTCAAAACCTCAATTCTTTAATTGCTATGATTAATTCATTATAAATTAAAACTGTTTTTCTTGATATGTTTTTGCCTAAAATTGTTGATAATATTTACAACATTAAACTAAATAACATACAATTTATTTTTTATAAGTTACATTATACCCTAAATTCTGATAAATTCATTTATTTTATTTCATATGATAACAAACTTATAGACGTATGATAAAATATATTATTGAAGAAAGAGGAGGCAAATGCATGGAAGTTACATTTTTTGGAACGAGTGCGGGTTTACCTACTAAAGATCGTAATACTCAAGCGATTGCTTTAAATTTAGAACCTTATTCAAATTCAGTATGGTTATTCGATGTAGGAGAGGGGACTCAACATCAAATTTTGCATCACTCAATAAAATTAGGCAAAGTTGATCATATTTTTATTACGCATATGCATGGCGACCACATTTTTGGATTACCTGGATTATTAACAAGTCGTTCATTCCAAGGTGGAGAAGATAAGCCATTGACGTTAATAGGGCCAACAGGTTTACAACAATTTATTGAAACTGCTTTGAAATTATCTGAATCTCATTTAAACTATCCTATTACATATATTGAAATTGATAATAATTTTACATATCATCATCATGGCTTTACAGTTTCATCAAGGTTATTAAATCATGGTATACCTTCATATGGTTATCGAATTGAGGCTCCTACAACACCAGGTACAATTGATGTAACTGCATTAAAGGCAATTGGACTAGAACCGGGTCCTAAATATCAAGAAGTAAAAATGTTTGATACTTTTGAATATAATAATCAAATTTATCTTTCTAAAGACTTTAAAGGTCCAGCCAAACCAGGACCTATTGTTACTATTTTTGGAGATACGAAACCGTGTGACAACGAATATATACTTGCAGAAAATGCGGATATTATGATTCATGAAGCAACATATATTGAAGGTGACAAAATTTTAGCAAATAACTATCATCATAGTCACATTGATGATGTATTTAGGTTAATTCATCAGTCTAATGTGAAGAAAAGTTTTATTACCCACCTAAGTAATCGATATAATTTAGAAGATATAGAAGAGATAAACCGTGCATTAAAAGAAATGAAAGATACACCAAACTTTGAGTTTGTTAAAGACTTCGATACATTCAAATTTTAAATAATATTAGCGTTTTATAATGATACGTAAAAACTCATAAAAAGCTATAACGATATGTATGACTTAATTTTCGTTATAGCTTTTTTTATTACTCATCTTCACTTTTAGAAAGGGCAATACTTCTATCAACTGCCGCGTCTAGACAGGCTTTAAAAATACTCTCAATATCATGTCGATCAAGTTCATTTAATCCAGCTTGTGTTGTACCACCTTTAGAGGTAATATTTTTTCTAAGTTGTTCCATACTTAAATCCGATCGTTCAATCATCTTACTTGTTCCAATAATGAGATTCTTAATGGATTCTTCAACTTGTTTCTTTTCAAGACCTAATGATGTTCCTGCTTTAACATATTGTTCAAATACGTGATATAAAAAAGCTGGTCCGCTTCCTGTAATAGCCGTCACTTGATGTAAATATTCTTCGTCAACTTCAATAACTGAGCCAAAAGCACTAATTAATTCTGTTACTTCATCTTTAGAATGAGGATCGAAATTACCAGAAAAACTAATACCTGTCACTGAATGACCTACCTGTGCATTTGTATTAGGCATAATTCTAGCAACAGGATTATTCGTTTCTAACTTTTCTCGGATATAATTTATCGATAAACCAGCCATAATAGATATAAAACGATGGTCTGATTGTATATGTGATTTAATACGTGATGCGACCGTTTCAAAATCATGAGGTTTAGTACCTAAAAAAACATAATCTGCATCTTTTAATAAAAATGCATCATCGTAACTGTATTTTACTCCTAATTCTTTCGCAAATAATTTTAAAGTATTCTCATTTGATTTATTTGTTAAATAAATATCGTTATGATTTAATATTTTAGAATCAATAATTCCTTTAAAAATGGCTTGTGCCATGTTACCAGCGCCATAAAATACTAACTTCATAAAATAGCACCATCCTTACCCTTAATTGATAAAACTATAGTAACATATTCATTATAATTATTATCAAAAATTAACTATACTTGTTAGATAGGAGAGACTCATCAGTGATTGTAGGTAAACATTTCATCGTAACTGGAGGAACTAGTGGCTTAGGTTTAGAAATAACGAAAAAATTATTAAAAAAAGGTGCATATATTACCCTCATTGTTCGTAGTACGGAGAAATTCGAAAATATTAATTTTAATCCGTACAAACATCGTGTTTCAATGATTAAATGTAATTTACAAGATACTTCACAAATAGATACTATTTCTAAATCCCTTTGTTATCCGATTGACGGAATTATTTATAGTGCAGGTTTAGGCTTTTTTAAATCAATACAATCTCATTCGTTAGAAGAAACCTTGGAGACTTATGATGTGAATGTGCTTGGTTTTATTACATTATTTAAAACTGTTAAACCATATTTAACAATGAATGCTTCTATAGTGGCTATTTCAAGTCAGGCAGCATTTGTAACGCAAGCGAACGCTGCATTTTATGGCTCATCTAAAGCTGCTTTAAATGGCGTATTAAATGCTCTAAGAATTGAGGAGCAAGGCTTTCATGTTATGACTGTTAATCCAGGTCCCATTAATACACCATTTCACAAAAAAGCAGATCCATCATTGAAGTACGCTAATAAATATGCATCACTAATGATAGATCCTAAAATACTCGCAGAAGATATCGTTAAAGGTATCATCACTCGTAAAGTAGAAATTAACAAGCCGCTATGGATGAATCCACTATTAAAACTTTACCAATTAGCTCCTAGAAAAATTGAAAAATATTTTACTTCATTGTTTAAAAATAAAATATAATTTAACCTAAAAAAATGATGAAGCATTCATCATAGATACTTCATCACTTGTACTTTACATCAACGATTGTTTATAAGAATTTATTAATTAATTACTCAAGATGCTGAGTATATTCTAAATCTTTCACGCGGTGACGTGCAGATTTAATTTGATCCAAACTTACTGTTTTATTAAAATTAGTAATATTATCTTTTAATTGTGAAACAGAACTTGCACCAACAATAATAGATCCTAATGCATCATGGGATTTTAAATATTCGAATGATAAAGCACTTAAATTACTTTCAACTTCCTTAACAGAAGCAATCGTTTCTCCTAATTCATGATAATTATAGTCAAAAATACCATCTGAGAATTTCTGATCAAGTACATTAACACTATTTGAAGTAAGTAACCCTTTAAACACGGGACCACGTGCTAAAACTTTTACACCATGAGAATGAATGTGATTCAAAAGACGTTCTGGACGATTATCAATAAGATTAAATTGAGACATAATCGTTTCTATTTGACTATGTTTTAAATAATACTCAATCACGTTAGGTCTAATAGAAGAAATTCCATAAGCTTTGATTACACCTTCTTTTTTCAGTTCATCGAATGCACTAATCGTCTCATCTAGGGGATCATCAATTGTACCACCGTGAAGTTGATAAAGATCTAACTGTTCTAAACCTAAACGTTTTAAAGAACTTTTAACACTTTCTTTAATATATTTTTTTGAAGGATCCCAAGTAGTACTACCATCATTAAGCGGTCTATTTCCTACTTTTGTTCCTATAACAATATCATCTCTATTTTGATATTTCTTTAAAGACTTTCCAACAATGTCTTCATTGACACCTCTATCATAAATATCTGCGGTATCAAAATATGTGATACCATTTTCAATTGCACACTCAATGATTTCCTCTGCGTGATGGTATTCTGTGCCTAAACTCATACACCCTAAACCTAGTTCCGAAATTTCAATGCCACTTTTTAATATATTTTTTTGCATGAACAATCTCCTTCCGATACACTTTAGTTAACGCATTTATCTTATCAATTTATTAACTTAATGAAAAGGGACGTGGATATAATGGACTTTAATGAAAAAACTTTTGATAGAACAGTCATTTATAATGGTAAAATTATCGATCTAGAACTACACGATGTGGAGTTACCAGACGGGAAAACTTCCAAGAGAGAAATTATCAAGCATAATGGTGCTGTGGCAATTTGCGCTATTACTCCAGAAAAAGAAGTATTATTGGTTAAACAATATCGTAAACCTATTGAAAAACCCTTGTTAGAAATTCCAGCAGGTAAACTAGAAGAAGATGAAGAAAGAGAAGAAGCAGCTAAACGCGAATTAGAAGAAGAAACTGGCTACAAAGCTAATCATCTAACATTCATCACTCATATGTATGGTTCTCCAGGATTTTCAAATGAGAAACTAACCATTTATTTTACTGATAATTTAAGTGAAGGAGAATTGAATCTGGATGATGACGAATTTGTAGAATTGCATAAAATACACTTAGATGATATCCATGCACTTTTAGAAAATCATGAAATTGAAGATGCGAAAACAATGATTGCTTTACAATATGTATTATTAAATTATAATCATTCTAAATAAGACGTGATAACTACTTGATTTTTACTAAATTTATTGGTAATTTATTAATTGAAATAATTTAATTTAAAATGATTATAATTAATTGAGGAGTGATGCTCCCGTGGAAGAACGTCTAAATAGAGTAAAACAACAATTACAGCAATCTTCTTACAAATTAACGCCTCAACGCGAAGCAACAGTTCGTGTGTTAATTGAAAATGAAAAAGATCATCTAAGTGCTGAAGACGTATATTTAAAGGTAAAAGATAAAGCACCTGAAATAGGTTTAGCTACTGTTTATCGAACTTTAGAACTACTTGCTGAATTAAAAGTAGTAGATAAAATTAATTTTGGTGATGGCGTAGCACGATTTGATTTGAGAAAAGAAGGTGCTAAACATTTTCATCATCACTTAGTTTGTATGGAATGTGGTAAGGTAGAGGAAATTCATGAAGATTTATTACCAAAAGTGGAAGAACGTGTTGAATCAGAATATCAATTTAAAATTTTGGATCATCGCTTAACATTTCACGGTATATGTTCAGAATGTCAAGCTAAAGGTAAATAATAAGTTAAACCTAATAAAGTGTTGTATCAACTTTATATGCAAATGCCTAGAAGAGCTTTTCAAGATAAAAAAAAGTGATATGTAATAATTAATCGATAGAAGGTGTGAAATTAAGAATCAACTTTGAATTCTATTTCATACCTTTTTTATATAAACAGAGGTGTAATATGAATACGATTATTGAAGAATTCTTAAAATTTATTCAAATTGAAAAGGGATTGAGTGACAATACTATCGGCGCATATCGACGCGATTTAGCTAAATATGAAGAGTACATGAAAGAACATAAAATTGCTCATATCGATTTTATTGATCGCCAAGTCATACAAGAATGCTTAGGATATTTAATAGACCAAGGTGCTTCAGCTAAATCAATGGCGCGTTTTATCTCTACAATTCGCAATTTTCATCAATTTGCACTTAGAGAAAAATATGCCGCTAAAGATCCAACAGTCTTAATTGAAACTCCGAAATATGAGAAGAAGTTACCCGATGTTTTAGAAGTTGAGGAAGTACTTCAACTTTTAGAAACACCGGACTTAAATAAGAAAAATGGGTATCGTGATCGTACAATATTAGAATTATTATATGCGACTGGCATGCGTGTTTCGGAACTGATACAAATTAATATTGAGGATATCAATCTTATTATGGGATTTGTTAGAGTATTTGGTAAAGGTAATAAAGAACGAATTATACCATTAGGAGACACTGTGATTGAATTTCTAGATACGTATTTAGAAAAGGTACGTCCTCAACTTTTGAAAAAGACTATTACGAATGTATTATTTTTAAATATGCACGGTAGACCTTTAACTAGACAAGGAATATGGAAAATGATTAAACAATATGGTTTGAAGGCCAATATTAATAAAACTTTAACCCCTCATACGTTGAGACATTCATTTGCTACACATCTTTTAGAAAATGGGGCAGATCTAAGAGCAGTTCAAGAAATGCTTGGTCATTCAGATATTTCAACGACACAACTTTATACACATGTGTCTAAATCCCAAATAAGACAAATGTATAATCAATTTCATCCTAGAGCTTAAAATAAAAGAAAGAAAAGTGAATTATTTAACTTTTCTTTCTTTTATTTTTAAGTGCTTTTTTTCTAGCTGCAATGATATCGCTTCTATCTCTTAGACGATGACAATTAACAATCATGTCATCATTGTTAATTTGTTTCTTATATTCATAATTAGGATATAAATTGATAAGTTCCCTTTCTATTGAAGATGTAATTGGCAACTGTATTGGTTGAAATGTCTGATCATGTTTCACTTTTTCTATTTGATTTTGAATCAATAAAGTAAATTCATTGACCTTTAAACCTAGTGTATCCTTATCCTTTGCATGCTTAAATGTATATAACGCTTTTTTAAAGCTTTTTAATGCACCTAACTTATTACATCGTCTATAGTGATACATGGCAGTTGAAAATAGTATTAAACTCACTATAGCATCTTTCTTAGAAAAATTAGGGTTAGACTTCCATAATTCTTCTAAAATATCATGACATAAAAAATAATGTTGGTGTGTATGAAATTGATAGTAGAATTGACTTAATGCTTTATTCATGAATACTCCCCCTTAATTTAATTCTAATATATATTCATGCTATAATATTTAGGTGAATTATGCACAATTTAGATTTTATAATACAAGGAAGTTAATTTATGTACGAAGTTAAATTAGATGCTTTTAATGGCCCATTAGATTTACTTCTTCATTTAATTCATAAATATGAAATAGATATTTATGATATACCAATGAAAGCTTTAACTGAACAATATATGCAATATGTTCATGCAATGAAAGAAGTTGAAATTAATATTGCAAGTGAATATTTAGTGATGGCTTCAGAATTATTAATGATAAAAAGTAGATTATTATTGCCACAACAAGAAACTGAAAATGACTTAGAAGAAGATCCTCGTGAGGACCTTGTAGGTCGTTTAATCGAATATCAAAATTATAAAGAATATTCTTTACTATTAACAGAATTAAAAAAAGAACGAGAATTATATTATACTAAATCACCAGCTGATTTATCTCACTTGGAAAAAGAAACGCATTGGGACAAAAATCAAACGATTGATTTGACTCAACTGATTGTTGCATACCAAAGAGTAAAAAATAGAGTAGCATTAAATACGCCAAAAGTAGTTGAAATTTCAAAAGATACTTTTACAATTCAACAAGCTACTGAAGTGGTTGCTAAACATTTAGAGAAACAAACAGCATTTAACTTCTTTAGTTTATTTAACTTTAATGAACCTGTGAGTAAAGTCGTTACACATTTCTTAGCAATATTAGAAATGGCTAAAGCAGGTCTTATTAATATAGAACAGTCAAATAACTTTGAAGACATCAATATCATTAGAGGAGTGAACTATGCGATTGGATAACCTTGGAATTATAGAGTCCTTATTATTTACTGTAGGCGATGAAGGACTGGAAGCACGTCAGCTTGCAGATATTTTAAAAATGGATTTAGATGAACTTGATCAATTAATTTCGACGTATCATTCAAAAGGTCTTGAAATACAAAGATATGGTTCCATTTATATGTTAACCTCCAAAAAAGAGTGTGCACCTTTTATCGAAGTACTAGTGAAGCAAAAAGCAAACATGAAATTATCTCAAGCTGCTATGGAGACACTATCAATTATTGCTTATAATCAACCATTAACTAGAAGTGATATCGAAATAACAAGAGGTATCAATTCTGATGGTGCAGTGAGAACATTAATTGCTAGAGGACTTATTGAAGCAAAAGACATGGAGAATTCGCGGAGTCATTTACTCATGACTACTGATTTATTTTTAAATGTTTTTGGAATGAAATCAATAGAAGAATTACCATCTACTGAAGAAGATAACGAAGAGATTGAGAATTTCTTTAGTACACTTACAAATCAAAAGGAGAAATAAAATGAATAAAGATTTAGAAAGACTTCAAAAACGAATTGCTAACAGTGGATATACCTCTCGAAGAAAGGCAGAAACTTTAATCGCTGAAGGTAAAGTGAAAGTAAATGGTCAAGTAGTTACAGAACTTGGAACGAAAGTTAAATCTTCAGACACTGTTGAAGTTGAAGGAATTAAAATTGAGCAAGAAGATAAAATTTATATTCTGTTCTATAAACCAACGCAAGTTATTACTAGTGTTTCAGATGATAGAGGTAGAACGGTTGTAACAGATTATTTTAAAGATTTAGAAGCAAGAATTTATCCAGTTGGACGATTAGACTATGATACTTCAGGGTTATTATTACTTACAAATGATGGTGAATTTACTAACCTAATGACTCATCCCAGATATCATATTCAAAAAAAATATGTTGCAAAATTAAAAGGGTATTTAATGAGAGAAGAAGTTAAATCATTAGAACAAGGAATTGAATTAGAGGATGGTTTTACACAACCTGCTCAAGTTAAAATAAAAAATCAAAATAAAGAAAAAAATACGACACTGGTTGAAATAACTATTAGCGAAGGTAGAAATAGACAAGTTCGACGTATGTTCGAACATTTTAATCACACCGTCGATAAATTAATACGAATCGAATTTGGAAATCTTAATTTAAAAGGATTAAATGCAGGTGAAGGTAGAGTATTAACACCTCATGAGGTGAAAATATTAAGACATATGGCTGAAAATGGTAATTAATTCGAAATAACTTAACAATACAAAGTATATTCTCAATTACAATGTGTATTCTTTTTTTATTTATTCACTGTAATAATAAATCATAGGTTCTACATTAAAAAAGATATTTTGATATTTTTTTCACAAAGTCAATTGAATAGAAAGCTTTAATATAGTGAATATGCTATAATTAAAACGGTATAGAGCATGTGTAGGAGGTATATTGTAATGACGAATGAAATATTAATTGTAGACGATGAAGATAGAATCAGAAGATTATTAAAACTTTACTTAGAAAGAGAATCGTTTACTA
This sequence comes from Staphylococcus hominis subsp. hominis, assembly GCF_002901845.1. GTDB lineage: Bacteria > Bacillota > Bacilli > Staphylococcales > Staphylococcaceae > Staphylococcus > Staphylococcus hominis. The sequence continues at coordinate 787,228 of NZ_PPQE01000025.1, read as the reverse complement.
TCCATGAAGCAAGTGATGGTAAAGAAGCATATGAACTTGCTATGGAAAATGACTATGCGTGCATTCTTTTAGATTTAATGTTGCCTGAAATGGATGGTATTGAAATGTCGTCAAAATTACGTGAGCATAAAGATACGCCTATTATTATGCTTACAGCTAAGGGCGAAGAAACTAATCGTGTGGAAGGGTTCGAATCAGGTGCAGATGATTATATAGTGAAGCCTTTCTCTCCCCGAGAAGTCGTATTAAGAGTGAAAGCATTACTACGTAGAACTCAAACATCTAAACCAGAACAAAGCGAACCACATGCAAGAGATGTCATTGAGTTTAATCATCTTATTATCGATAATGATGCGCATCGTGTATTAGCGGATCAACAACAAGTGAATTTAACTCCAAAAGAATATGAGTTATTAATATACTTAGCAAAAACACCTAATAAAGTATTTGATCGTGAACAACTATTAAAAGAAGTTTGGCATTATGAATTTTATGGTGATTTAAGAACTGTAGACACACATGTTAAACGATTAAGAGAAAAATTAAATCGAGTTTCTGAAGAAGCAGCACATATGATTCAAACCGTTTGGGGTGTCGGTTACAAATTTGAGGTCAATACAAATGATGAATCGTCTAAATAGTGTTGTTATAAAACTGTGGTTAACTATAATATTTATAGTAACGACAGTTTTAATTTTATTAAGTGCAGCATTAATTACATTTATTCAATATTATTACACCCAACAAACAGAAAATGCTATAAGAGAAGATGCTTCAAGAATTAGTCACCTTGTTGAAAAAGCTGATAACAAGTCACTTGCCATACAACATAGTCAGGAATTGATTGATGGCACAGGTGGCGTTATTATTATGTCTAATAAAAATATGTCAGCAGAAAAATCATATAATTTGATTAAAAAAAGAATGTTAAAAGAAATTCAAAACAACGACAACTTTAATAAAGTATTTAATACAGGGAAATCTGCCACACAAAATGTCACAATAAGTGAAAAAGGGACATCCCATTCTTATATTCTTTTAGGATATCCGATGCAATCTCAAGATCGTAAGCATGCTAAGTTTAGCGGAGTATTTATATATCAAGATTTAAAAACAATTGAAGATACTAATAATGCAATTACCATTATTATTTTAATTACTGCTATTGTATTTTTTATTGTTTCAACGATTTTTGCGTTCTTTTTATCTAATCGTATTACTAAACCACTTAGAAAATTAAGTACACAGGCAATTAATGTATCGAATGGAGATTACTCTCAAAAAACAACCGTAAATACGAAAGATGAAATTGGTGAACTTTCTTATACTTTTAATAATATGAGTTATAAAATTCAAGAGCACATTGAAGCTTTATCTACTCAAAAAAATATTCGTGATCGTTTATTTAATTCTATGATTGAAGGTGTAGTGGGTTTAAATGATAAAAGTGAAATTATTTTATCTAACAAAATGGCAGACCAAATACTACCGACAATTGATAAATCTATTTATTCAGAAATTAAAAATCAAATTAATGCCACGTTTCATTCAAAAGGCACAGAGTTTAATGAATATGCAATAAACTCTAAGTATTATGTATTTATAATGAGTTATATTGATCGTATTCAACAAGATGGTCGTAGTGGAATTGTAATCATCATAAGAGATATGACAAATGAACATAATCTTGATCAAATGAAAAAAGATTTTATCGCAAACGTATCCCATGAACTCCGTACACCGATTTCGTTATTACAAGGTTATACTGAATCGATAGTTGATGGCATTGTAACAGAACCTAACGAAATCAAAGAATCACTATCAATTGTATTAGATGAAACAAAACGACTTAATCGCCTTGTCAACGAGCTTTTAAATGTTGCAAGAATGGATGCGGAAGGATTAACCATTAATAAAGAAATACAGCCCATAATGCCATTATTACGCAAAATACAACTTAAATACCGTCAACAAGCACAAGATTTAGAACTAAACATAGACTTGTTACCAAATATTAATGAAGATGATTTATGGAATTACGATGCTGATCGAATTGATCAAGTACTCACAAACTTAATTGATAATGCAACACGCTATACACACCCTGGAGATTCAATTACGATTACTGCTAATAAAGATAGTCAGTATCAAATTTTAAATATAAACGACACAGGTAGCGGTATTGCTCCTGAACATCTTGATCATGTATTTGATCGTTTTTATAAAGTAGAAGCTTCTAGAACTAGGGGTAAACAAGGAACTGGTTTAGGATTATTTATTAGTAAGATGATTATTCAAGAGCATGGCGGAATTATTTCTGTAGAAAGTACAGTGAATAAAGGCACAACCTTTATTATTAAATTACCTAAACCTTCTATAGATTCTAAATAATTAACTTTCAACAAAATAGGATTAAATATCCAAATTTTTTGAGATTATGTTCTTCAAAGTTAAAGATAAAACTTTGAAGAGCATTTTTATATCTATAGTTTTTTAAATATAATATTTCATGTCATATTAATTTAAAATCAGTCGATGAAACTGATGAAACATATCTCTCATTTTTATAAATAAACAGACATATTGCAATGAAAGATTTATTCGTGTAATATAAATTTTAAATGATAAATTCAATAATTCATCTTCGGGGTAGGGTGTAATTCCCAACCGGCAGTAATTTGAGCCTGCGACCTGCTTCAATAGAAGTGGCTGATTCAGTGTAAATCTGAAGCCGACAGTATAGTCTGGATGGGAGAAGGTGGAGGTTTTTTGTTGTGTAAAAGTATCCTCCAATTCTTAGTAAGATGAATGGAAGGAGAAAACTGAATATGCAACAAAATAAGCGTTTAATTACCATAAGTATGTTGAGTGCAATTGCATTCATATTAACATTTTTGAAATTTCCGTTACCATTTTTGCCTCCATACTTAACATTAGATTTTAGTGATGTACCGACTTTATTAGCTACTTTTATTTTTGGTCCTTTATCTGGTCTTCTTGTAGCATTAATTAAAAATATATTAAATTTCTTATTTAATATTGGCGATCCTGTTGGGCCTGTGGCAAATTTTTTAGCTGGAGCTAGTTTTTTACTAACAGCTTATTTTGTTAGTCATCGTAAACAATATTCATCTCGTCGTTCACTAATTATAGGATTAGTTGCCGGTACTATTGCAATGACTATCGTTTTAAGTATTTTAAATTATTTTGTCTTACTACCTTTATATGGTATGATATTTAATCTTGGTGATGTGTTTACTAATTTAAAAGTAATCATTTTATCTGGTATTATTCCTTTTAATATTATTAAAGGATGTGTCATATCGATCATTTTTATCTTGCTATATCGCCGTTTAAAAAAAGTGTTGAAATAAAATTAAAACCTCCGATGACTTCTAAGTAGGAATCATCGGAGGTTTTATATTATAATTATGGTAATACAATTTTATTTACAGATTTATTCAAATTTTAAGGCATCTCCATCAAAAGGCTCTTCTTCAATTTTAATTGAATCAGTTGGACAGCCTTCAAGAGCATCTTCCATATCTTCATATAATTCTTCTGGTACTTCTGCAGTACCTTGATTATCGTCAAGGATTACGAAAGCAATACCTTCGTCATCATAATCGTAAATATCTGGTGCAGCAGCGCCACAAGCACCACAAGCAATACATGTATCCATATCAACGATTGTGTACTTTGCCATTTTATTCGCCTCCTTTGATAAAAATGCTACACTAGTCATAATAAATAATTTTATTATATTCTAGATATAAAAGTTCTATAAAAGAGGAGTTCACTCATGCAAGAAATGATTAGTTATGTTAAACATCACTCATTCAATTATAAAACTAATAAAAGTATATATAATATTTTAAGTGGAAAAAAGTCACATCAAACGTTTTTTGATGCGAGCTCTCAACAACTTTTATCATTATATCATAGTTTACCTAAATTAAAATATCAGACATTTGAACGACTTTTGAATAAAAATGATATAAAAGAATTAAATATCAAGGTGCATCCTCGGTTCACTTATGACAGTCTTAATAATACTTTTAAATGTATTCAATTATTAATTCAGACGATATCTCAATATCTCCATCATCAACTTAAATTCGTACCAATGAACCAACAAGTTATTATTCAAAATAAAGTTAAAAAGATTTATGGAACTATTATTAAAAATGATTTAATAAAAGATTTTGAAAATGAAGTGACTGATTTATTTCAAGCAATCAGTTTAAATAACAATAATAAGTGTTACCTTCATTATTATTTGCATGGTTATGATGAGCCTATGTATACAAGACAACAGGTAAGTTTGATTGAGAATATTTCTATTTCAAAATTATATACATTAGAATTGAATAATTTAGTCACCTTAGGAAGTGAAATTGAAAATAAACAACGTTATCCTATATTGTCTGAATGTATTATTCTTTCATCATTATTAAATAAAACATCTATTACTCAACAATATCTTCATCAAGGTTTGAGTTTAAATGAAATTGCAATTGCACAGAATGTTAAACTCAATACAATAGAAGATCATATTTTAGAATTATTTATTAAAGGCTATGAGAAAAATTACGAAAATTACGTAGAGAAAAAAGATGTTTTTCAATTTACTCAATACTATACAGAGCATAAAGGAGAAAGATTAAAAATATATAAACAAGAGTTTGACCATTTATCATACTTTGAAATTAAACTCATGATTGTTGGGATAGAAAGAGGTGAAATCAATGTTAGAGAACAATCTTAAACAATGGTTTGGACATGAAAGTTTTCACCCAGGTCAGAAAGAAGTTATAGAAAGTGTGTTACAAGGCAATCATACACTTGGTGTTTTGCCAACAGGTAGTGGGAAAAGTCTGTGTTACCAATTTCCAACTTATATGCAACAAAAACCTACTCTTATTATTTCACCGCTAATTTCTTTAATGGACGATCAAGTGATGCAACTTAAATCTCAAGGTGAACGAAAGGTTGTATGTATTCATTCAGGTATGGATGAACAAGAAAAGAAGGAAAATATCAATTTATTAAATCAAAGTCGTTTTATATTTCTAAGTCCTGAATTTATTCTTCAATCTCATCATTTCAATTTAATTAAAAACATCCCATTTGGTTTAGTAGTATTAGATGAAGCGCATTGCTTATCAGAATGGGGATATGATTTCAGACCGCATTACGCACTTATCGGTCAAATCACTCATCATTTTAAATTAGCGACTATTTTAGCATTAACTGCTACTGCACCGCCACATTTAACAAGTGATTTAGAACATATTTTAAAAGTTAAATTAAACACTATACAAACTACTATGAATCGTAAAAATATTTCGTTATCACATTTTAATTTCAAGGATGACGACGAAAAAATAGAATGGTTATTGAAATTTATTGAATCTTCAGGTCCCACAATTATTTATGTATCATCTAAGAAAATATGCTTACAACTCGCAAAACTCATTTATCAACATGGATATTTAACTGGTATTTATCATGGGGATTTAACTTATCAAGAACGTCAAACTGTTCAAAATCAATTTATTAATAATTTTATTCCAGTTATTGTAGCTACTAGTGCTTTTGGAATGGGGGTTAATAAAAAAGACATTCGGACTGTGATTCATTTTCATTTATCATCTAGTCCTTCAAATTATTTACAAGAAATTGGAAGAGCTGGGAGAGATGGAAAACAAAGTCAAGCGATTAGTCTATATCAACCAGACGATGCTTATATTCTAGAGACGTTACTATTTAATGATGCTATCGTAACAGAAGATGTCGAAACTTTTGAGCTAGGCGCATTCCTTCCACCTAATAAAGAAGAAATTTTAACAGTATTACACCAAAATTATACATTTAAAGAATTGAAACACATTTTTAAAACCTCATATATACGTAAACAAGCTGGTTATCAAAGAATTATAGGTTATACTCGTATAGATCAATGTAGAAGAAAATTTTTATTGGAATTTTTTGGAGAATCTCCTAATCAACCTAATGAATGTTGTGACAATGATTCAGATTTAAGTAAAATTGAGTGTTACAACAGAAAAAAAGTTAAAAGACAATTTACTTTCAATGAAAAAATTAAAAACTTATTTAGAGTTTAGTGACTTTACTTTACTAAAATATTTTATACAGGATATAATTAAATTACATAGTGATTTATAAGAAATTTAAAAATGATACATATTTATGCATTACTTGGGTATAAATAATGTGACAATTAAAATAAGAAAAAGAGAGGATGTTGACTATGTCTAGAGATAATTTTAAGGATGATTTTGAAAAAAATCGACAATCGATAGATTCAAACGATCAATTCGATCGTGTAAATAATGAAACTAACGATGAAATAGACAATTTTAACAATGAAACCGATCAACAGTTTCCACCAAGAAATGCACAAAGACGACAAAGAAGAAGAAACCAATCTTCTAGTCGTAACAAAAAATTTAATGATCAGGTTAATGATTATGAAGAAGGTTCATTAGATGACCGTTATGATGAGGAGACATTTGACAAAGTACATAACGATAATAATTCTCATCATAATCACGAGAATGATGAGAATAATCAACGTTCCGATGTAGATGAGCGTTATGATGAACATAATCGTCATTCTAATCATCGTCTTGAGGACGATAGTTATGAAAATGATGATAATAGTGATGATAGAATGAATAGTGATCATCGTCGTCATCGTGATTTTGATCAAGATAACGATAGACATGAAGCTCATCATTCAAAAATCGGAAAAGACGCAACAATTGCTGGAGGAGCTGCTGCTACAGGAGCTGTTGGAGCAAAAGCATCACGTAATAAAAAACGTAAAAATAATCGTCATGATGATGAAAATTATAGAGATAATGAAAATAGAAGCGTTCAACATAACAGCGAAGATAATAATGAACTAGATAATAAACATCACAGAAAAAAAGGTAATAAAGGCAAAAAAGCTGCTGCAGTTGGTGCTGGCGCAGCTGGAGCAGGTGCTGCTGGTGCTGCCGCTTCTAAACATAAACAACATGATGAACATAACAATCTAAATCATCATGATGCTGATAAACATCGTGAATACGAAGATAATGATGGTTTCCAAGCACATAACGGTAATAAAAAACGTGGTTTAATGGGAATTTTACTTCCACTCATAGCTTTATTACTTATTTTAGCTGCTCTAGCTATTTTTATTGGCATGTATCTTAACAATGACCATAAAGAAAAAAACAATAACACTGCAGATAATAAAACAGAACAAACTGAGAACAAAGATAACGCTAAAGACAAAGCTACAAATGAAAAAGACCAATCAAATGAAAAAGTAGCAACAAAAGAAGATAAATCAAGCGAATCAGATAATAGCACTAAAAAAGATAGTAATGAGTCAAATGAAGTAGCTACAACAGAAAACAGTACATCAAACAATAATAATGATAAAAATTCTACTGAAAGTGCAACATCTGAAAATGATAACAATAAATCAAATGTATATAACAATTCATCAAGTTCAGACAATAACTCAAATTCTCAATCAACTCAAAATAGCACACAATCAAGTAATAGTGCTGGCCAACAAACTCACGTAGTATCTGGTAATGATAATTTATATCGTATTGCAATTCAATACTATGGTGAAGGTACAGTTGAAAATGTAAATAAATTAAAACGAGCTAACGGCTTAACTAGTAATAATATTGTAAATGGTCAAAAATTAGTTATTCCTCAATAATATCTGAATGTATTAAAAAAGGTACACCTAAAATGGTGTATCTTTTTTATGTTCATTTGAAGATAAGTAAATAACAATGTAAATATTTTTATTTAGAAATATATCTGTAAACTGATATAATATGTTAGTGATTAAAGGAGGCCATTAAACATGCAAACAATTGAAAGTATTATTATTGGTGGAGGCCCATGTGGTTTAAGTGCAGCAATTGAGCAAAAGAAAAAAGGCATAGAAACACTAGTAATTGAAAAAGGTAACATTGTAGATGCTATTTATCATTATCCTACGCATCAAACTTTTTTCTCTTCTAGCGATAAATTAAGTATTGGAGATGTGCCATTTATTGTAGAGGAAAGTAAACCTCGTCGTAACCAAGCACTTGTCTATTATAGAGAAGTAGTAAGATTTCATCAGTTGAATGTACATCCTTTTGAGGAAGTATTAACAGTTAAAAAAATTGGAAATAAATTTACAATTACAACAACTAAAGACGTGTATGAATGTAAATTTTTAACAGTTGCGACTGGTTATTATGGTCAACATAATACTTTAGATGTTAAAGGTGCGGATTTATCTAAAGTTAAACATTACTTTAAAGAAGCACATCCATACTTCAATCAAGATGTCGTGGTTATTGGAGGTAAGAATTCTGCAGTAGATGCAGCTTTGGAATTGGAAAAGGCTGGGGCAAATGTGACTGTATTGTATCGTGGAGATCGATATTCAGCAGCAATTAAACCTTGGATTTTGCCAAACTTTGAATCTTTAGTTAACCATGAAAAAATCGATATGGAATTTGATGCAAATGTTACTGAAATCACTCAACATTCAGTAACTTATGAAAAGAATGGGGAAACAGTAACAATACCAAATGACTTTGTTTTTGCAATGATTGGTTATCATCCAGACTATAAGTTTTTACAATCTATTGGTATAGATATTCATACTAATGAATTTGGAACAGCTCCAATTTATAATAAAGAAACGTATGAAACAAATGTGGAAAACTGTTATATTGCTGGTGTTATAGCAGCTGGTAATGATAATAATTCAATTTTCATTGAAAACGGTAAATATCATGGTGGCATTATCGCTCAAAGTATTTTAAGAAAAAAACAAACTCCACTAGAAAGTTAAATTTCATTTATTTTAATTAAAAGAGAGAAACAATGAGTGCATCATCATTGTTTCTCTCTTTTTTAAGTTTCAAAGTATTCTTTCAATTCCTTATGATTCATATGGTTACTTAAACCAATTAAAAGTTTTAATCTTGCTTTAGGGCCATTTAATCCGTTAGAAAAAATAAGACCCTCTTCAGCTAATCGAAAACCTCCACCTTCATAATCATATACTGGACTTACAATGCCATTAAATGAGCGAGACACGAGTACGATAGGAATATCTTTTTTGACACATGATTCAATACCTTTCAAACAACTTGGAGGTAAGTTACCTTGGCCTAACGCTTCAATAATTATACCTTGAACGTTTTGTTGAGCATAAAATTCTAAAACATCCTTAGTCATTCCCATATACGCTTTAATTAATGGCACATTTAAACTTTCATCTATTCTTGGAAATACTTTTTGTCGATATGGACGATTATAAAATTGAACACGATCTTTAGTTAAGATACCTAAAGGGCCTTGATTAGGACTCTGAAAGGTATTGATATTCGAGGTATGTGTTTTAGTAACATTTCTCGCAGTATGTATTTCGTCATTAAATACGACCATCACGCCTTTATCAGAAGCTTCTAATGAAGTTGCAACTCTAATTGCTGAGATAAAGTTATATAGCCCATCTGAACCAATCTCGTTTGATGAACGCATTGCACCTGTTATAACAATAGGTTGACTTATATCGATTGTTAAATCGAGCAAATAAGCTGTTTCTTCTAACGTATCTGTGCCATGTGTAATCACACATCCATCATAATGATTCTTAGAAAATTCCTTCATAATGATATCTTTTAACTTTATGACATGAGAAAGTGTGATATGTGGTGATGGCACATTAAAGGGACTTATTTCATATACATTTGCATATTGATCTATGATGTTTTTATGCAATGAAATAGGATTGATATCATTTGTAACGACCTGATTGAGTTGATTTTGAGACATACTAATTGTTCCACCTGTATGAATAACAAGTATCTTTTTCATTAAACTCCTCCTATTTTTAAAATATATATTTATGATAAAATAATACAGATAAAACAACAAGAAAGGAAAAATGTTATGAATCCAATTAATATTGCATTAGATGGTCCTGCTGCTGCTGGGAAAAGTACAATTGCAAGACAAGTAGCTAGTAAATTATCAATGATTTATGTCGATACTGGTGCAATGTATCGTGCAATAACGTATAAATATTTAAAGCAAGATGCTCCTGAAGATTTTCAAAATTTAATTAATCATACTTCTTTAGAATTAACTTACAATCCATCAAAAGGCCAACGAATTATTTTAGATAACGAGGATGTGACAGACTATTTAAGAGAAAATGATGTCACACAACATGTTTCATATGTTGCATCAAAAGAACCTGTACGCACCTACGCCGTACAAAAACAAAAAGAATTAGCAATAAAAAAAGGAATTGTTATGGACGGTAGAGATATTGGTACCGTCGTTCTTCCAGATGCTGAGTTAAAAGTATATATGATTGCCTCTGTAGATGAAAGAGCGGAAAGAAGACAAAAAGAGAATGAATTACGTGGCATTCCTTCCACTTTAAATCAATTAAAAAAAGAGATTGAAGAAAGAGATCATTACGATATGAATCGTGATATTTCACCTTTAAGAAAAGCGGAAGATGCTATAACAGTGGATACAACGAGTAAAACTATAGAAGACGTAACTGAAGAAATATTAAAGTTAGTAGAGAATCTGTAATTTTCATACATAGCTATTTAATTTAATTCGTCAAATGACTAAAGTATAAGCGAATTATTTTAAATAGCTATTTTAGTTATATATAATTAATTATGAAAATATAAACAATAAATTTTCTTAGTCTTATATTCAATCATAAGTTTCGATTTTCATCGATATTAATAAATATATTTTTCTATTGCTTAATATTAAATAATTTTAAAAAATGATATATTTTTTAAAAACTTATGAAACTAAAGGGGTATTTCTTGACAATTCCTCGTGTTTATAAGATGTTATAGTTATGTAGTGTATAAGGAGGCAAACATGATGACTGAAGAATTCAATGAATCAATGATTAATGATATTAAAGAAGGTGACAAAGTCACTGGAAAAGTTCAACAAGTTGAAGATAAACAAGTAGTAGTTCATATTGATGGGGCTAAATATAACGGAATTATTCCAATTAGCCAACTTTCAACTCATCACATTGAAAATCCAAGTGAGATTATTTCAGAGGGTGATGAAATTGAAGCATATGTAACCAAAATTGAAATTGACGAAGAAAATGAATCAGGCGCTTACATTTTATCAAAACGTCAACTTGAAACCGAAAAATCATATGAATATTTACAAGAAAAGCTTGATAATGACGAAGTAATCGAAGCTAAAGTTACTGAAGTAGTTAAAGGTGGCTTAGTTGTGGATGTGGGCCAAAGAGGATTCGTTCCTGCGTCACTCATTTCAACTGATTTCATTGAAGATTTCTCTGTATTTGAAGGACAAACCATTCGTCTTAAAGTAGAAGAATTAGATCCTGAAAATAATAGAGTCATTTTAAGCCGTAAAGCAGTTGAACAAGCTGAAAATGACGTTAAAAAAGCATCGTTATTAGATTCACTTAATGAAGGAGACGTTATCAAAGGAAAAGTTGCACGTCTTACTAACTTTGGTGCTTTTGTAGATATTGGTGGCGTTGATGGATTAGTTCACGTATCAGAATTATCACATGAGCATGTTCAATCTCCTGAAGACGTGGTAAGTGTTGGACAAGAAGTAGACGTTAAAGTTAAATCTGTTGAAAAAGATTCTGAACGTATTTCTTTATCTATTAAAGATACTTTACCAACTCCATTCGAAAATATTAAAGGTAAATTCCACGAAAACGACGTTATCGAAGGTAAAGTAATTCGCTTGGCTAACTTTGGTGCTTTTGTGGAAATTGCTCCTGGTGTTCAAGGACTTGTACACATTTCAGAAATTGCTCATAAACATATTGGTACACCAAGTGAAGTGTTAGAACCAGGACAACAAGTGAGCGTTAAAATTTTAGGTATTGATGAAGAAAATGAGCGTATTTCTTTATCTATTAAAGCTACATTACCAAATGAAGATGTGATTGAAAGTGACGAAGCTACAACTCAATCATATTTATCTAATGAAACAGATGAAGACAATCCAACTTTAGGTGACGTTTTTGGTGATAAATTTAAAAACTTAAAATTCTAATATTAAATATTTTATTATTTAATTTAATGATGAGAGCAAGAAAAGATATTCAAATAGAATTCTTTCTTGCTCTTTTTTTATTTATCTTTACTCACTATCTATCGTATGACAATATATACTTGTTTTTAAATCATCATTGCGTATGATAAAATTATAGAGATTTTAGAAAGAGAGGAAGTTAGCTTATGACTAAACCTATTGTAGCAATTGTAGGTAGACCTAATGTGGGGAAGTCTACAATTTTTAATAGAGTAGTAGGTGAACGTGTATCAATTGTTGAAGATACTCCAGGTGTTACGCGTGATCGTATTTATTCTTCAGGCGAATGGTTAACACATGAATTTAATATCATTGATACTGGAGGCATCGAAATCGGAGATGCACCTTTCCAAACACAAATAAGAGCTCAAGCAGAAATCGCTATTGATGAAGCAGACGTTATTATCTTTATGGTAAATGTGAGGGAAGGTCTCACTCAAAGTGATGAAATGGTGGCTCAATTACTTTATAAATCAAAAAAACCTGTTGTTTTAGCAGTAAATAAAGTAGATAATCCTGAAATGAGAAGTGATATTTTTGATTTTTACTCTTTAGGTTTTGGCGATCCTTATCCAATTTCTGGTTCACATGGTTTAGGTCTAGGTGATTTATTAGATGAAGTCGTTAAACATTTTAAAGAAGAAGATAGTGATCCATATGATGATGACACTATTCGTTTATCTATTATTGGCCGTCCAAATGTGGGTAAATCTAGTTTAGTAAATGCCATTTTAGGTGAAGAACGTGTTATTGTATCAAATGTAGCAGGTACAACTCGAGATGCTGTAGATACTGAGTATAGCTATGATGGACAAGATTACGTGTTAATAGATACAGCAGGTATGAGAAAAAAAGGTAAAGTATATGAGTCAACTGAGAAATACTCTGTATTAAGAGCCTTAAAAGCAATTGAGCGTTCAAATGTGGTGTTATTAGTTATTGATGCCGAAGAAGGAATTATTGAACAAGATAAGCGCGTTGCTGGATATGCTCATGAAGAAGGAAAAGCAATGGTGATTGTTGTAAATAAATGGGATGCTGTAGAAAAAGATACTAATACTATGAAAAAATTTGCTGATGATGTACGTAATCAATTTCAATTTTTAGATTATGCACCTATCGCTTTCGTATCGGCAAAAGAGCGACTACGATTAAAAACACTTTTCCCTTATATAAGAGAAGCAAGTGAAAATCACAAAAAACGTGTTCAAAGCTCAACACTTAACGAGGTGGTGACGGATGCAATTTCAATGAATCCTACACCTACAGATAAAGGTAGACGTTTAAATGTCTTCTATACTACTCAAGTGGCTATTGAACCACCAACATTTGTGGTTTTTGTAAATGATGTTGAGTTAATGCATTTTTCTTATAAACGCTATCTTGAAAATCAAATTAGAGATGCATTTGGTTTTGAAGGAACGCCTATTCATATCATCCCTAGAAGAAGAAACTAAGAGGAGAGATTAAGATGACTAAGATTACAGTTTTTGGTACAGGAAGTTTTGGTACTGCATTAGCAAATGTTTTAGCAGAGAATGGCCATTCAGTTTTAATGTGGGGAAAAAATGAAAATACTGTAGATGAAATTAATCAATCTCATCAAAATAAACGGTACCTGAAAGACGTAACATTAATTGAAACAATTAAAGCAACAAATCAATTAGAACAAGCAGTTAATTTTTCAGATATATTTTTAATTGCTTTACCTACAAAAGCAATTAGAGACGTTGTGACTGAAATTAATCAACATATTAAAACTAAAAAAACATTTATTCACGTTGCAAAAGGTATTGAAAATGAAACATTTAAACGTGTATCAGAAATGATTGAAGATTCAGTATCTAAGAACCATAAAAATGGTGTGGGGGTACTATCTGGACCAAGTCATGCTGAAGAAGTTGTAATTAAACAACCTACAACTGTTGCAGCTTCGTCAAAAGATGAACGTATAAGTAAACTTATTCAAGATTTATTCATGAATGATTACTTACGAGTATATACTAATAATGATTTGATAGGTGTAGAACTAGGTGGTGCACTTAAAAACATTATTGCTGTAGCAAGTGGTATTGTTGCTGGAATGGGTTATGGTGATAATGCTAAAGCTGCTTTAATGACAAGAGGTTTAGCTGAGATTAGTCGACTAGGTGAAAAGCTAGGGGCTGATCCTATGACTTTTCTAGGTCTTGGTGGCATTGGTGATTTAATTGTAACGTGTACGTCTACTCATTCAAGAAATTATACTTTAGGATATAAATTAGGAAAAGGTAAAACGACTGAAGAAGCACTTAACGAAATGAATATGGTTGTTGAAGGAATTTATACAACAAATTCAGTATATCATTTAGCAAAAGCTCAAAATGTTGATATGCCAATAACCAATGCTTTATACAAAGTATTATTTGAAGATAAACCAGTGAAAGATAGTGTGAAGGATTTAATGGGACGAGATAAAAAAGCTGAATAAAGTGTAATTTTGCTATTTAACGCAAATATTTTATAAAATTATTCACGAAATACTGATAATTCAACGTTTTAAGTATATAAATCGTTGCGGTAAAGGGAATTATTGTGTTAAAGTCATACCATAATGATATAAATTTATCATTATCATTCATCTGGAGGTGAACTCATAATGAATAAAACTGACTTAATCAATGCGGTTGCAGAACAAGCTGATTTAACTAAAAAAGAAGCTGGTTCAGCAGTAGACGCTGTTTTCGAATCAATTCAAAACTCACTTTCTAAAGGTGAAAAAGTTCAATTAATTGGTTTCGGAAACTTCGAGGTACGTGAACGTGCTGCACGTAAAGGACGTAACCCTCAAACAGGTAAAGAAATCGAAATTCCTGCAAGTAAAGTTCCAGCATTCAAAGCTGGTAAAGCATTAAAAGATGCTGTAAAATAATTTACTTAAAAAGCCCTATAAGGGCTTTTTATTTTATATATTGTTTAATTCTAAATACATATGTTTTATTTATAATTGTACAATTCACTGTGAAGCGTCTGTGAAGTTATTTTCGTCATAAGCACTATATTTTATTTTTATGAATATAATGTTAATATGTATATTGATACTAACGTGAGGTGTGAACATGGAAAGAACATTAAGCAAATTAAATAGACAAATTACTCAAAGGCTTAAAGGAATTAATGAATATGAAGCAATTCACATTAATAAAGGATTAAGTGATGTTTTAGATCATTTTAATATTCCAGAAAATGCTAAACTTGCCTGCCTCACTATTGATACTTCAATGAAGCATCTAGATGATATTTCTAAAAATAAATTATCTAAGAAATCAATTCTAATTGGTGACTTATTAAGTGCTCATTTTTATACTTTAATATCTGAAATTGGTGATGTGTCATATCAAAAGCTAATGAGTGAAGCGATTATAAAATCTAATGAGCTTAAAACTTCATTGCATCATCATTCACTCGAGCGTCATGATATATATAAGGCTGTGTTAGATATAGAAACACTTTTCCCTTTTATAACTATTTCTCATTTTACAGATATTGAGATTTCTCAATATGAAATATTTGAAAAATTATTTAGTGGGGTACATCAATATTATCCCTCTTATTTAAGTGAATATGATGAAGATGAAATAAACCAATTTATTAAACATATAAAGCAAAGCGATAAAGAGAAAAGTAGAGGTAATAATTAATGACTGAAAATAATGCAAAAAAAGAACAAGTTCATACGGTTTTTCAAAATATTTCTAAAAAATATGATCGATTGAACAATATAATAAGCTTCGAACAACATAAAATATGGCGTAAACATGTAATGAAAGATATGAATGTGTTACCTGGAAGTAAAGCACTTGATGTATGTTGTGGTACAGCAGATTGGACTATTGCTTTAAGTAGAGCAGTAGGACCTAATGGAGAAGTTACAGGTTTAGATTTCAGTGAAAATATGCTTGAAGTTGGTAAAGAAAAAACTAAATCAATGCCTAATATTCACTTAGTGCACGGCGATGCTATGAATTTACCATTTGAGGATAAAACATTCGATTATGTAACCATTGGTTTCGGTTTAAGAAATGTGCCTGATTATTTAGCAACATTAAAAGAATTAAATCGCGTATTGAAACCAGGCGGTATGATTGTATGTTTAGAAACAAGTCAACCAACATTACCCGTATTTAAACAAGTTTATAAACTTTACTTTAAATTTGTGATGCCTATTTTCGGGAAATTGTTTGCTAAATCTAGGGAAGAATATGAATGGTTACAACAATCTACATTCAATTTTCCAGATAAAACTAAATTAAAGCGTTTATTTGAGCAGGCTGGTTTCAGTCATGTAAAAGTTCGTAGCTTTACAGGTGGCGTTGCTGCAATGCACCTTGGCTATAAATAGAAACTTCTACTAAATAAAAGGTGATTAATGTGGCAAAGTTAAGTATGAATAGTGAAATTAAAAATGTTGAAAAGCGTTTAAAAAATGCTATTAAAAGTAATGATTCTGTATTACAAGAAGCAGCATTTCATTTATTATCTTCGGGTGGCAAACGAGTGCGTCCAGCATTTGTTCTTCTTAGTAGTCAGTTTGGACCAAAGAAAATTACTGAAGATACGTATCATGTTGCAGTAGCTTTAGAATTAATTCATATGGCAACACTTGTGCACGATGATGTGATTGATAAAAGTGACAAACGTCGTGGTAAATTGACTATTGAAAAAAAATGGGATGTCACTACTGCTATCCTAACTGGCAATTTCTTACTAGCTTTAGGTTTAAAACAACTTTCTAAAATTGAAGATCATCGTGTTCATACTATTATTTCTAACGCAATTGTTGATGTTTGTAGAGGGGAGCTCTTCCAATTCCAAGACCAATTTAATAGTCATCAAAATATTACGAACTATTTGAGACGTATTAATAGAAAAACGGCGTTGCTTATTCAACTTTCAACAGAAGTTGGTGCAATAACATCACAAGCTGATAATGAGACGATTCGAAAATTAAAAATGATTGGTCATTATATTGGAATGAGTTTTCAAATTGTAGATGATATTTTAGATTTTACAAGTACTGAGAAAAAATTAGGTAAACCTGTGGGTAGTGACCTAATGAATGGTCATATTACATTACCAGTTTTATTAGAGATGAAAAAAGACCCGGTTTTCAAAAAACAAATTGTTGAGTTATCACACCTGACAAATAAACATCAATTTGATCCACTTATTGATCAAATCAAGAATTCAAATAGTATCACACAATCTCAAGAAGTGAGCGATCATTATTTAAATAAAGCACTCGACTTAATTGATCAATTAGAGGAACCAAATTCTCAAAATTTATTTAGAAAGCTTATTAAAAGAATGCGTTCTAGAAATACATAAGAATAGAAAAAAGTTGAAAACGCTTTAATAACCTGTTAGTATTTAGTAGTAGTAAGTTGTTTGCTATTAAATGTATTTATACATATTAAATCAATTTTTTAATTAGGGGGATTTGTATAATGGAACGCACTTTTTTAATGATTAAGCCAGATGCAGTACAACGTAATTTAATAGGAGAAATTATTTCTAGAATTGAAAGAAAAGGTTTAAAAATAGTTGGCGGTAAATTTATAATTCCAACTAAAGATACTGTTAACATACATTATGCTGAACATACAGAGAAGCCGTTTTTTCATAAACTTGTTTCTTTTTTAACTTCTGGACCTGTGTTTGCCATGGTTGTTGAAGGAGAAGACGCAGTTGCGGTATCTAGACATATTATCGGAAAAACAAATCCCACTGAAGCCGCTCCCGGTACTATAAGAGGCGATTATGGTTTAACAGTAGGGAGAAATATTATTCACGGATCAGACTCTGTAGAATCTGCTGAAAGAGAAATCAATTTATGGTTTAATGATGATGAAATATATAGCTACGAAGCTAATAGAGAAAATTGGCTTTATGAAGAATAATTTTTAAAAAGTAGAATAAATTGGAATTTATTTTCAATTCAACCATTGACTGCCGACATGTTAGAAACTACCTAAGACAACAGTTGTCTTAGGTACTTTTTTATATAAAATTATTTGAATTTTCAAACACCAATTATTCTACACTAGTTATGTAATTTCATTGAATATGATATGATAACAAATAATACATAATACTATTTAAAGTGGTAAAGGAAAGGAGCTATTAATCATGAGATATTTAACTTCAGGAGAATCACATGGTCCACAACTAACCGTGATTATTGAAGGTGTTCCAGCTAACTTAGAAATGAGAGCTGAGGAAATAAATAAAGAAATGTTTAAGCGTCAAGGTGGATACGGTAGAGGACGTCGAATGCAAATTGAAAAAGATGCGGTAGAAATTGTTTCTGGTGTAAGAAATGGCTTTACTTTAGGTAGTCCAATTACAATTGTAGTTAAAAATGATGATTTTACTCATTGGAGAAATATTATGGGTATTGAACCAATTAGTGACGAGGCACGTGAAAATATGAAACGTACAATTACAAAGCCAAGACCTGGTCATGCAGACTTAATTGGCGGAATGAAATATAATCATCGTGATTTGAGAAATGTACTTGAACGTTCTTCTGCAAGAGAAACAGCTGCACGTGTAGCTGTAGGAGCAGTGTCCAAAATTTTACTTTCTCAACTAGACATTCATATGTATAGTCGTGTTGTAGAAATTGGTGGAATTAAAGATGTAGGGTTATACGATACAGAAACATTTAAACAAAATATCGATAAAAATGATGTACGTGTGATTGATGAATCGATTGCTCAAAAAATGAGAGATAAAATCGATGAAGCTAAAAAGGAAGGCGACTCTATAGGTGGCGTAGTTCAAGTTATGGTTGAAAATATGCCAGTTGCAGTAGGTAGCTACGTGCATTATGATCGTAAACTCGATGGACGCATTGCACAAGGTGTTGTAAGTATTAATGCCTTCAAAGGTGTCAGCTTTGGCGAAGGGTTTAAAGCTGCTGAAAAACCTGGAAGCGAAATTCAAGATGAAATTTTATATCATTCTGAAAGAGGTTATTATAGAGGATCTAATCATTTAGGTGGCTTTGAAGGTGGAATGACTAATGGTATGCCTATCATTGTAAATGGCGTTATGAAACCTATTCCAACTTTATATAAACCTTTAAATTCAGTAGATATTAATACTAAAGAAGATTTTAAAGCAACTATAGAACGTTCAGATAGTTGTGCAGTTCCAGCAGCAAGCGTTGTTTGCGAACATGTCGTTGCATTTGAAGTTGCTAAAGCTCTTTTAGAAGAGTTCCAATCTAATCATATCGATCAACTTAAAGAACAAATTGAAGAACGTAGAAAGTTAAATATAGAATTTTAAACATCTTTAATTAACCTTTAGAAATGAGGTATATCATGCAATTACAAACCACATATCACAGTGATAATTATCCAATTATTGTAGAACATCATGCATTTAAATATTTATCCGATTATATTCAAGATTACGATAAAGTATTCTTAATTATAGATGAATTTGTTGATTTTAATTTTAGAGATAAATTTGAAATATTATGTCACAATTCAAACATTCAAAAAGTTATCGTTCCTGCCGGTGAAAAAATGAAAACGTTTAATCATTATCAATCTATCATGGAACAACTACTAGGAATGAACCTTACTCGTAATACATGTTTAGTGGCTATAGGTGGTGGGGCCACAGGAGATTTTACAGGATTCTTAGCTTCTACATTATTAAGAGGTGTTGATTTTATACAAGTACCTACAACGATATTAGCGCATGACTCAAGTGTAGGAGGCAAAGTTGGAATAAATTCTTCCCATGGTAAAAATCTTATAGGCGCATTTTATAGACCTAAAGCAGTCATATATGATTTAAATTTTTTAAAAACTTTACCTTATCATGAAATTTTAAGTGGATACGCTGAGGTATATAAGCATGCTTTATTGACTGGCGCAGTTGCTACAGAAGATATTGAAAAACACTTTTCAGATAGGAAAACACTTGAATCACTTAAAGATATGGATCAATTTATTTTTAAGGGCATAAAAACAAAACTAAACATTATTATAAAAGATGAAAAAGAAAGTAATGTTAGAAAATATTTAAATTTAGGTCATACCTTTGGACATGCAGTAGAATATAAGTATAAAATACCTCATGGTCATGCCATTATGATTGGGATGATTTATCAGTTTATTGTGGCAAATCATCTTCTTGGCACACAATTTGATATTCAACATTATATTAATTATATGAATCAATTAAATTATCCGCTGGATTTAATTCAGCAGATTGATTTTGAAGAAATGTATCAATATATGTTATCAGATAAAAAAAATAATGGTGAAGGTATTCAAATGGTTCTACTCGAGAAATTAGGTAAACCTAATGTATATCATGTAGAAAAAAATATATTGAAGCAATCATTTAAACAACTACAATTATTAGTAGAGTAGGTGAAATACTGTGACAACAAGTCAAACAATAGATATTCATGGTCCATTAAAGGGTGAGATAGAAGTACCTGGAGATAAATCTATGACGCATAGAGCAATTATGCTATCGTCACTCGCTAAAGGTAAATCAATTATTGAACAACCGCTTCTAGGTGAAGATTGTTTACGTACAATTGAAATTTTTAAACTCTTAGGTGTTGAGATTGAAATTGAAGAACATCGTCTTATTGTTAATTCTCCAGGATATCAACATTTCAATATACCACATCAAACGTTATATACTGGAAATTCTGGTACAACAACGCGCTTACTTGCTGGTCTTTTAAGTGGATTGGGCATAGAGTGTGTCTTATCTGGAGATACATCGATAGGAAAACGACCTATGGATCGTATTTTAAAACCTTTAAAATTAATGAATGCAAATATTAATGGTATTGAAAATAACTATACACCACTTATTATTAAGCCTTCAGCCATTAATGGTATCAATTATCAAATGGAAGTCGCAAGTGCTCAAGTTAAAAGTGCAATTTTGTTTGCAAGTCTATTTTCAAAAGAAGCATCACAAATTACAGAATTAGACATAAGTAGAAATCATACTGAAACGATGTTTAAACATTATCAAATTCCAATACAAGTAAATCAAAAAGTGATTACAACATCTCCTTATGCTATAAGCAATATTCAACCTAAAAACTTTGTAGTACCAGGAGATATTTCTTCAGCTGCTTTCTTTATTGTAGCTGCTTTGATTTCTCCAGGAAGTGATATTACAATTCATAATGTTGGCATCAATCCTACACGTTCAGGTATTATAGATATCGTTGAACAAATGAATGGTAACATTGAATTATTTAATGTTACAGAGTCTTCAGAACCAACTGCGTCGATTAGAGTTCAGTATACGAACAACTTGAAACCAATCACAATTGAAGGAGATTTAATTCCTAAAGCAATTGATGAATTGCCAATTATTGCTTTGTTATGCACTCAAGCTTCTGGTACAAGTATGATTAAGGACGCAGAGGAATTAAAGGTAAAAGAAACTAATCGTATTGATACAACTGCAGATATGCTTAATTTACTAGGTTTTAAATTACAAGCTACAGAGGATGGATTAATTATTCATCCCTCTGAATTAACTAGAAATGCTATAGTAGATAGCTTAACTGACCACAGAATTGGCATGATGCTTGCAGTCGCCTCTATTTTAAGTGATTCGCCATTAACGATACGTCAGTTTGATGCAGTAAATGTATCATTCCCTGGTTTCTTGCCGAAATTAAAGCTTTTAGAAAATGAGGGATAAAATATTATGGAAGATATCTATAAATTAATAGACGATATCAATCTTCAAAAATTAGATCATTTAGATACACGTGTAAATGAAGCATTAACATCCAATAATGATGATGCTTTATTTATTTTAGGAGAAACATTATATAACTTTGGATTAACACCTCAAGGTCTTGAAGTGTTTAGAACGTTATATCATAAGTATCCAGATGAAAGTGAACTATTAATTTATTTTATCGAAGGCCTTATGTCTGAAAATCAAACAGACGAAGCATTAGAATATTTAAATCAAGTTGAATTATCACCTGAAAAGTTAATGTTAGAAGCCGACTTATATCAACAAATCAATATGACTGAAGTTGCTATTGATAAGTTAACTGAAGCGCGTGAATTAGAACCTAATGACCCAATTATTCATTTTGCTTTAGCAGAATTACTTTATTTTGATGGACAATACCTTCGTGCTACACGAGAATATGAAGTTGTTTTAGATACAGGCGAATATGAAATAAATGGAATTAATTTATTTTCAAGAATGGCTGATTGTGCGTTACAAAGTGGAAATTATAGTGATGCTATACAGTTATTTGATGAGATTAGTGAAGATGAAATGATCTCTGATGACTTTTTCAAAAAAGCCATCGCATATGAAAAAAATGATCTAACTCAAGAAGCTATAAAAATTATGACTACACTTCTTTCTAAAGACCCAGACTTTATTCAAGGTTACTTTTATTTACAATCTTTATATGAAAATGAAAAAAATTATCCAGATGCGATTGAAACAGGTAAAGAAGGGTTACGTCTTAATCAATTTTATAAAGAACTCATGGTTTCTACCGGTAGTTTAGAAATTGAACATGGAGATGCGAATGAGGGGGTAGAACTTCTTAAAAAAGCACTTGAAGTAGATAATGGTTACCATAAACCTTTACTTATCTTAAGTGATTTATTCCGTCAAAAAGAAGACTATGAAGCCATCATTTCACTTCTATCTTATGTAGATGAAGAAGATCTTGACCCTGTCTTTATGTGGCATTTAGCACATGCATATGGGGAAGAAGAAAGAGATACTGAAGCCCAACATTTCTATGAATTGGCTTATCCAACATTAAAATCTCAGAGTCTATTCTTAAGCGATTATTATTTCTATTTAATTGAAATTGGCCAAAAAGATAAAGCTAAAGTATTACTTAACGAATTATTAATTATCGATCCAACTAATGAAACTTGGAATGAAGAATTGAGCAGATTGAATGACTAGAGTGGGTGTTAAAATTGAATGACACATTAGTTAAAATGAAACAAAGCTATATTGAATATGCTTTGTTTCATTATCATTTTAAGTCCAGAATTAGTGTGTGGCTATTAAATTATTTAAAAGCCTCACCGCCAAAATTAAATTGTAGTCATTTTGTAAATAAGAAAATTAAAAGTCATATAACCCTTGAAATTGGCCTAAAACACTCCAATTTCTCTGCGATTAAATTAACAAAAGACGATCAAACATTAATTAATACAAATGAAATATTCAATTATATAGCTTCTAAAGATATTTGTATTG
Organism: Staphylococcus hominis subsp. hominis; assembly: GCF_002901845.1. Classification (GTDB taxonomy): domain Bacteria; phylum Bacillota; class Bacilli; order Staphylococcales; family Staphylococcaceae; genus Staphylococcus; species Staphylococcus hominis. The sequence continues at coordinate 763,756 of NZ_PPQE01000025.1, read as the reverse complement.
ATATATTCATTCACTTTGAATACAACGATAAGCAAGATGGGCGATTAAATGAGCTTATAATTCAACAATTAATATATTCTGATCAATATCTTGCATATCTTAATAATATATATCACTTAAGTCTTGATCTAAATAAAAAGTATTCACTAATCGAACAATTAGAACATCATATCGATGTAAGTTTACAAATGAAAGATCAACAACGTTTTTATCAATTATCACAAATTTTGAGTGTATTAACTCATCACTCATAGATCAAAATTAAAGGAATTATAACTTATGCCTACTTTAAGACAACTATGGGAATTATCATTATATCAACGTTCCATACTCGTAATATTGCTTATATGTAATGTTTTAGGCACCATTTATGGTTTTATATGGTATGGTGATCAATTACTTAAGACACAATGGCATTATCTAATTTTTGTACCAGATAGTCCTATTGCATCGCTATTGTTATGTATATCAATTTGTTTAATTATTTTAAATAAACAAAATAGTATTATTGAAGGACTAGCATTTGTAACATTATTTAAATATGGTTTATGGGCTGTCATTATGAATTTGATAATGATGGTTAATAATAACGATATAACTATTATGAATGTACTTTTAATTATTAGTCATGGAATTATGGTACTTGAAAGTATCTATTTTTATCCACGATTCAAAATTTCTATACTCAGTTTGTTTATTTCTATGATATGGATATTTAACAATGATTATGTAGATTATATATTAAAGAAATATCCTTATTATGATTTTATACAGCAACACGTTCATTTAGTTGCTTTTATCGCGCTATGGCTAAGTATTATGTCACTTATCCTTTATTATAGTTTTAATAAATTAATAAAGGTTAAATTATTTGATAAAAAATTCGATAGTCAGTAGAATATGATTAAAGGAGAGTGAAATTGATTGTCTATAGTGTCTTATATTATATATATCGTCATTATTATGCTCATTCCAATGTGGGCTCAACACAAAGTAAAATCAAATTATGAAAAATATTCACAGGTAAGATCAACAAGTGGTAAGACGGGTCGTGAAGTAGCAGAAGAAATTCTTCATGCTAATGGAATTTACGATGTAGATGTAGTTAAGGGCGAAGGCTTTTTAACAGACCACTATGATCCAAATAAGAAAGTAGTTTGTTTATCTCCTGCAAACTTTGATCGTCCTTCAGTAGCTGGTACAGCTATTGCGGCACACGAAGTTGGACACGCTATTCAACACCAACAAGGTTATGCGTTTTTACGTTTTAGAACTGCTTTAGTACCTTTAGCAAATATTGGTAGTTCATTAAGCTATATCATTATTATGGCTGGTATCTTTTTAACAGCATTAGGTAGTGCTTTTGGCTCAACTGCATTATGGATTGGTGCTGGGTTAATGTCATTAGCAGTTTTATTCTCAATCGTGACATTACCAGTTGAATTTGATGCAAGCTCAAGAGCGATGAAACAAATTACTGCACTTAATATTGTGAATGAAAAAGAATATAAACATGCGAGAAAGGTATTATCAGCAGCAGCTATGACTTATGTAGCAGCAACAGCTACAGCTGTAGCCGAACTTGTTAGAATTATTTTACTGGCACGTGCAAGTGATAACTAAACTACCTTTATAAACTAACTTAATCTTAAATCTTGTGTAACAACATTTAAGATTTTCAAGGAGTTATATCGAGCGAAATATGAATTCAAAAATGAATTCTGTTTCGCTCTTTTTTTATATCTCATAGAATAGAATTGATAAAATGCATTAACAACTAATTTGAGATATACTTAGAAAGAAACGGAAAAAAGGAGAATGATGATGAAATCTTTAAATCAAATGCAAAAAGAAGTAGATGACTATATTAGTCAATTTAAAGCGGGTTATTTTTCTCCATTAGCTAATTTAGCCCGTCTAACAGAAGAAGTGGGCGAACTTGCAAGAGAAATCAATCATTATTACGGTGAAAAGCAAAAGAAACCAACGGAAGAAGAAAACTCTGTTAAAGCTGAATTAGGAGATAATTTATTTGTTTTACTTTGCATTGCTAATTCACTTGGTATTGATATGACAGAAAGTTTTAATGATACAATGGATAAATTTAATACTAGAGATAAAAATCGATTTGAACGTAAATAATGGATAGAAAGGGGGTTATTTTATGAAAATAGGTATTACATGTTATCCGTCAATGGGTGGCTCAGGTATCATAGCAACTGAATTAGGTATAAAAATGGCAGAAAGGGGACATGAAGTTCACTTTATTACGTCAAATATTCCTTTTAGAATTCGTAAGCCTTTGCCTAATATTACTATCCATCAAGTCGAAGTAAATCAATATGCAGTATTTCAATATCCACCATATGATATTACATTGAGCACAAAAATATCTGAAGTTATTAAAGAATATGATTTAGATATCTTGCATATGCATTATGCTGTACCACACGCTGTATGTGGTATTTTAGCACGTCAAATGTCTGGAAAAGATATAAAAATTATGACAACATTACATGGTACTGATATCACAGTGTTAGGCTATGATCATTCACTTAAAGGCGCTATTAAATTTGGCATTGAACAAAGTGACCTCGTGACTAGTGTCAGTCATTCATTAGCTAAACAAACACAGTCAATTATTGAAACAGATAAAGAGATTATTCCTATTTATAATTTTGTTCGAGAAAAAGAATTTCCTACACAACATGAAAATCAATATAAAGAGCTTTACGATATAAAGCCTGAGGAAAAAGTTCTTATACATGTATCAAACTTTAGAAAAGTCAAACGTATTGACACTATTTTAGAAACTTTCGCTAAAGTTCATAAACATATACCAAGCAAGTTGATCTTATTAGGTGATGGTCCAGAACTTTTAGATATGCGTAAAATAGCAAGGTCATTACATATCGAAGATGATGTATTATTTTTAGGTAAACAAGATCAAGTTAGTAAATTCTATCAAATGGCTGATTTAGTTTTGCTGTTAAGTGAAAAAGAAAGTTTTGGCCTTACACTATTAGAGGCAATGACTACAGGAGTCGTACCTATAGGTTCAAATGCTGGTGGTATCAAAGAAGTCATCAAACATGGTGAAACAGGTTATATTGTAGATGTAGGAGATAGTGAACAAGCAAGTCATTATGCACTAAAATTATTAACAGATGAGCAACTTTATCAAAAATTACAAAGTAATATGCTTAAAGATATTAAACAACGATTTAGTTCTGAACTTATCGTCGATCAATATGAATATTACTATAAAAAAATGTTGAATTAAAAAAGAGGATTAATATGGGTAATGAATTATTTGAAACAGCTTTGCCAATTCTAAATCAAATAGAAAAACATCATTTCGAAGCTTATTTTGTAGGCGGGGCAGTCAGAGATTACATTATGCATCGTACAATTCATGATATTGATATCACTACAAGTGCGATGCCAGACGAAATTGAAGATATATTTGAACACACTATTCCAATTGGAAAAGAGCATGGCACAATCAATGTTGTTTTCAACAATGAAAATTACGAAGTGACAACATTTAGATCAGAAGGTGATTATTTAGATCACCGTCGTCCAAGTGAAGTTAATTTTGTGAGAAATCTCTATGAAGATGTACAACGTAGAGATTTCACTATCAATGCTATTGCTATGGATAAAAATTATAAAATATTTGATTACTTTGGTGGTCAAAAGGATATACAATCAAAATTGATACGTACGGTAGGGAATCCAAGTGAACGATTTAAAGAAGATGCATTAAGAATTATTCGTGGCCTTAGATTTCAGTCACAACTTACATTTGATATTCATACTGAAACCTTTGAAGCAATGCAATTAACTTGTTCGGACGTTAAATATTTATCAATCGAGCGAATTGTTGTAGAATTTAAAAAATTAATCTTAGGAAGTAATGTTAAACAGAGTTATCATAATTTATTATCTTTAAAAATTTTTAATTATATTCCATTTTTTAATGAATTAGATATGACATGTGTTTACATCAATGAACCTCTTGAATTTGAACAATGGTTAGCCATCTTACTTATAAAAAATAATAATCTTCCTTCTTTAAAGCAATTAAAAATTAGTAATAAAGAAAAATCAGATATACATACATATATTGCTATCATTGAAACATTACCTCAAATTACTACTAAAGATGCTTTGAAATTATTTGTTTATGATTATAGTGACTATTATATCTTAAAGGTTTTAAATATTTATTCTGTACTTCAAAATAATCAAATTCCTACCGCTTCAGAACTTATTATCAATTCTCTTTCTATTAAACAAGTCGTTCAACACCTTCAATTACATGAACGTAAAGAAATGGATGTGAATGGAAAAGATTTACTTGCACATTTTAATAAAAATGGTGGCCCTTGGTTAAAAAATGTATTGAGAGAAATAGAATGTGCGATAGTTACTGATAAAATCAAAAATAACAAAGAAGAAATTTTGAAATGGGTGAATGAAAATGTCAAAATATAGTCAAGATGTCGTTAAAATGTTATATGAGCATCAATCAGAATATATTTCTGGTCAATACATTGCAAATCAGCTTAATATATCGAGAGCTGCTGTGAAAAAAGTAATTGATCAATTAAAAGCAGATGGATGTGATATTGACTCAATTAATCATAAAGGACATAAGCTTAATGCATCGCCAAATCGTTGGTATAGAGGCATTATCAATAAAGTACTAGAGTCTAATCATTTAGTATCCAAAATTGAAGTATATGATAGTGTTGAATCTACTCAAACTATTGCTAAACAAGGTCTTGTTGATAATCAGCATACCATGTTAATTTTAAGTGATGAACAAACAAAAGGTCGTGGTCGTTTCAATCGTAATTGGTCTTCTTCAAAAGGAAAAGGGTTATGGATGTCTGTTGTTTTAAGACCTAATGTCTCATTTGCAATGATTCCAAAATTTAATCTTTTTATAGCTTTAGGAATTAGAGATGCTATCCAAGCATTTTCTAGAGACAAAGTAGAGATTAAATGGCCAAATGATATTTATATTAATGATAAAAAAGTATGTGGATTTTTAACAGAAATGGTAGCAAATGCTGATGCAGTTGAGGCCATAATATGTGGTATTGGTATTAATTTAAACCATCAAGAAGAAGATTTTTCTGATATGATACGTCATCGTGCTACAAGCATTCGCTTGCACCATTCAGAAGAAATCAATCGATATCAATTTTTGAAACGTTTAATTGAGGAAATTGAAAAGCGTTACCATCAATTTCTTAACTCTTCATTTGAAACGATTAGAGATGAATACATTCGTACATCTAATATTTGGCATCGTAAGTTAACATTTACTGAAAATGGAGAACAATTTATAGGTGAAGCTATTGATATTAATAATGACGGCTTTTTAATTGTCAAAGATGAAGATAATCAGACTAGACGACTTATAAGCGCAGATATAGATATATAAGCATACGGATAGAATTAGGAGAGATAGATATGGCATATACAAGTTTTGCGGTAGTAGATTTAGAAACAACCGGAAACCAACTTGAACATGATGAAATTATACAAATTGGTATTACATTTGTACGTGATAATAAAATATCAGGAACTTATCATTCAATGATTCGTACTGATTTGGAAATCCCACCATTTATCCAAGCTTTGACTTCTATCGAAGAAACTATGCTAGAACAAGCACCGTATTTTCATGAAATTGCTGATGATATATATGAACAACTCAAAGATTGTATATTTGTAGCCCACAATGTTGACTTTGATTTGAATTTCATTAAAAAAGCATTTGAAAAAAGTAATATTCATTTTAAACCTAAAAAGGTGCTTGATACCCTAGAATTATTTAAAATTGCATTTCCTACTGAAAAAAGTTACCAATTAAGTGAATTAGCAAATGCTCATAATATACCTCTGACAAATGCACATCGAGCAGATGAGGATGCAACAACAACGGCCTATTTAATGATTAAAGCTTTTAAAAAGTTTGAGTCATTACCTATAGATACCTTAAAACAATTATATTATTTAAGTAAGCATTTAAAATATGATTTATTTAACATTTTATTTGAAATGGTCAGAGAACATCATAATCATGATATAGATTATCAGTATGCTCAATTTGAACAGATTATCTATAAAAAACAACAAGACTTAAAAGTGCCACAAATTGAATTTAAAGGTTCATTAAAAGATTTATATCTAGAAGTTACAACAGCACTTGAACTTACTTATCGCCCACAACAACTCTATTTGTCAGAAATTATTTTAGAGCAGTTAATGCATAATGATAAGGCACTTATTGAAGCACCTTTAGGAAGTGGTAAATCATTAGCATACTTATTAGCTGCATTGATGTATAACATTGAAACAGGCAGACATGTAATGATTTCAACAAACACGAAATTACTTCAACATCAATTACTTCAAAAAGATATTCCTAGTATTAATCGCGCGCTAGATTTCAAAATTAATGCTGCACTTATTAAAAGTAAAACAGACTATATTTCACTAGGATTGATAAGTCAAATTTTAAAAGATGATACAGCTAACTATGAAGTGAATATTTTAAAAATGCAATTACTTATATGGATATTAGAAACAAATACTGGAGATATACAAGAGTTAAATTTAAAAGGTGGTCAGAAAATGTATTTTGACCAAAAATTAGAAACTTATGTTCCAGTAAGACACGATATTCATTACTATAATTATATAAAGCGTAATGCTCAAAATATTCAAATTGGTATTACTAATCATGCGCATCTTATTCATTCAGATCAAGAGAATTCAATCTATCAGTTATTTGATGATTGTATCATTGATGAAGCACATCGTTTACCTGATTATGCTCTTAATCAAGTGACCAATGAATTAAACTATTCTGATATCAAATATCAGTTAGGTTTAATAGGGAAAAATGAAAATGAAAAGCTTCTGAAATTAGTAGATCATTTAGAGCAACAACGTATTTTGGAACGATTAGATATTCCACCTATTGACGTGTTTGGTTTAAAATCTAATATTTCTGATTTACACGAACTAAATGAAACCCTATTTAATCATATTTTCGATATTGTTCAACACTCAGATGTACATGATGATGATGTACATCGATATCATTATGTATTCGACTTTGATTCTACACGTATTCTAAAAGATTTACATACAATTGTAGACAAAATCAATAAAACTTTAGAATTTTTTAATGGTATTAACCATAAAACAATCAAATCTATACGTAAGCAATTACTTTACATTAACGATAATTACAGACATATAGAACAAAGTTTAAAACAAAATCATACTGCCTTCATATCTATCAAAAATTTGAATCAAAAATCGACCATACGTCTAATTGTAAAAGATTATGAAGTACGGGATATTTTAACAAAGCAAGTGCTCGAGAAATTTAAATCATTAACATTTATTTCAGGCACACTTACATTTAACCATTCGTTTGAGGCATTTAAAAACTGGTTTAAAGAAGATGTAGAATTTAATACTTATGAAGTACAGTCATCACTTCAAAATCATAAATCAACAAATATTTATATTCCAAGTGATGTTGTTTCTTATGATTTTAAAAATACAGAGGATTATGTAGCGTCTATTGTAGACTATATTCAAGAGTACGTAACTATAACACAATCTAAATGTCTCGTACTTTTCACCAGTTATCGAATGATGCATATGGTACAAGAGCTATTAAATGAATTACCAATATTTGACGATTATGTTATTTTGACCCAACAACAAAATCAAAACTATAAAATCGTTCAACAATTTAATCACTTTGATAAAGCTATTTTGTTAGGTACATCAACATTTTTTGAAGGATTTGACTATCAATCTAATGGTATTAAATGTGTGATGATTGCTAAATTACCATTCATGAATAAATATAATACAAAGCATTGGCTAATGGATTCAGAATTTGAATCTACATTTAAAGATTATGTCTTACCTGATGCTGTAACGCGTTTTAGACAAGGTCTAGGTAGATTGATTCGTAACGAAGACGATAAGGGACTCATTGTTTCCTTTGATGATCGTTTAACAAATAGTAACTATAAGCATTTTTTTGAACAATCGTTAGAATCTTATTCTCAAAAAAAAGGGGATATTCAACAATTTAATAAATTACTTTACCGCATGCAGGCAAGTAAACTGAAAAATAGAAAAAATAGTTTATTTTAAATAATGAGAACACTATTCAGGTGCTAGAAGTTCACTTTCTATTTTGATAAAATAAATAAGTATTGTATAAAAAGAAAATAAAGTAGGAGTTTGATTATGAAAACAACAATTAAACAAGCAAAACAATACATTAATCAAGAAGTCACAATTGGCGCTTGGTTAACAAATAAACGTTCAAGCGGTAAAATTGCATTTTTACAATTACGTGATGGTAGTGGATTTATGCAAGGCGTTGTCGTTAAATCAGAAGTCGATGAAGAAACATTTAAACTTGCTAAAGACATTACACAAGAATCATCACTATATGTCATAGGTACGATTACAGAAGATAATCGTTCTGATTTAGGCTATGAAATGCAAGTAAAATCAATTGATGTCATTCATGAAGCTCACGATTATCCAATCACACCTAAAAACCATGGTACAGAATTCTTAATGGATCATCGTCACTTATGGTTAAGATCTAAAAAGCAACATGCAGTAATGAAAATTAGAAATGAAATCATTAGAGCAACATATGAATTTTTTAATGAAAATGGCTTTACTAAAATTGATCCGCCTATCTTAACTGCAAGTGCACCAGAAGGTACTAGTGAATTATTCCATACTAAATACTTTGATCAAGATGCATTTTTATCTCAAAGTGGTCAATTATATATGGAAGCTGCAGCTATGGCACATGGACGTGTCTTCTCATTTGGACCAACATTTAGAGCTGAAAAATCTAAAACAAGACGTCATTTAATTGAGTTCTGGATGATTGAACCTGAAATGGCATTCACAAATCACGAAGAAAGTTTACAAGTTCAAGAACAATATGTATCTCATATCGTAAAATCTGTATTAGAACATTGTAAATTAGAATTAAAAGCGCTAGATAGAGATACGAGTAAATTAGAAAAAGTATCTGCGCCATTCCCACGCATCTCTTATGATGATGCTATCAAGTTCTTAAAAGAAGAAGGATTTGATGACATTGAATGGGGTGAAGACTTTGGTGCGCCACATGAAACAGCTATAGCCAATCATTATGATTTACCAGTATTTATTACAAATTATCCAACTAAAATTAAACCATTCTATATGCAGCCAAACCCTAACAACGAAGACACAGTTTTATGTGCAGATTTAATTGCACCAGAAGGTTATGGTGAAATTATTGGTGGTTCTGAACGTATTAATGATTTAGAATTATTAGAACAACGTATCGATGAACATCAACTTGATACAGAAAGTTATAACTACTATTTAGACTTACGTCGTTATGGTAGTGTGCCACACAGTGGTTTTGGTTTAGGTTTAGAACGCACAGTTGCATGGATTTCAGGCGTTGAACACGTGAGAGAAACATCACCATTCCCACGTTTATTAAATCGTTTATATCCATAAAATATCACGTTTTATAAATCATACATGGGGAGTGAGACTAAATGATGTTATTCATGTCTCACTCCCACTTTTTAAAATAAGAAAGAGAGGGGTATCATGGACACACATCAACTTAAAACTCGTCCTGTTGTAGTTAGAAGGGAACTTTTCGATCATTACAATGAATTAGGTTTAAATGAAAAAGATTTAGTCATTTTGATTAAGTTGATTTATGCCGCTGAAGTTTCTAATAAACAACCCTCAATAGAATTTTTGCAAAAAGGTTCAAATATGGAGCCGAGAGAAATAACATCAATTATTCAAAATTTAATTCAGCGTGATTTACTTGCACTACATGTAAGTAAAGATGAGGAAGGAAAATTTACTGAATATATGAATTTAAATCGTTTTTACGAAAAGTTAAGTGATATTTTAACTCAAGAAAAAAATGAAACTACACATCATCAAACGCAACAAAACTTTAAGGAATTATTTCAATATATTGAACAGTTGTTTTCGAGACCATTATCACCATATGAAATCGAAACGCTCAACCAATGGATTGATGTAGACCAACATGATTACACTTTAATACGTGCTGCATTAGATGAAGCATATAGTCATGATAAATTAAGTTTTAAATATGTTGATCGTATCTTATTAAATTGGAAGAAAAACAATGTAACAACTTTAGAAGAATCTAACAAAGTGAGAGAAAAATTCAATAAACCTAAATTAACTCATACTGTAAAACATATACCTAAATTTGACTGGTTAAATGGAGAGAATCTAGATGGTAAGTAAGAAAAAAGCATTAGAAATGATTGACGTTATTGCAGATATGTTTCCTGATGCAGAATGTGAATTAAAACATGATAATCCCTTTGAATTAACAATAGCTGTATTATTATCTGCGCAATGTACAGATAATTTAGTTAATAAAGTGACACGTTCACTTTTTAAAAAATATAAAACTCCTGAAGATTATTTAAAAGTAGATATAGAAGAATTGCAGAATGATATAAAATCAATAGGTTTATATCGTAATAAAGCAAAAAATATTAAAAAATTATGCCAATCTTTACTCGACCAGTACGGTGGACAAGTTCCTCATACACATAAAGATTTAGAAAGCTTATCTGGAGTCGGACGAAAAACAGCGAACGTTGTCATGAGTGTAGCTTTTGATGAGCCTTCTTTGGCAGTAGACACACACGTTGAACGTGTTTCAAAGCGTCTAGGTATTAATAAGTGGAAAGATAATGTTAAACAAGTAGAAGAACGTTTGTGTGATATTATTCCAAAAGAAAGATGGAGTAAAAGTCATCATCAACTTATCTTTTTTGGACGTTATCATTGTATTGCTCGAAAACCAAAATGTGATATTTGTCCATTACTTGAGGATTGTAGAGAAGGGCAAAAACGCATGAAAGCAATGAAAAAGGAAGTCGGAACAAATGATTAATAAATCACAATTTGAATCGCTAGAAAATGAACTTGATGTCTATGCTAAGAAAAGACAACTAAATTCTGATTTAGCAAAACAATATATCGATGATTATTTTGAACTACTTCTTTTGTTCTTTAAACAAATTAATGAAATAGAGTCTATTGATTTAAATCATTTAGACCAATATCCAGTTGTTCCTATGAATTTTTTAGAACGATATCAATATATGTTAAAAAGAAAATACCACTTTATGGGGTATAGTCAAATGAAAACATTAAAAAATGAGCTTATTAAAATGAACGCTTCATATCAAATTAGAAGAAAAAATCAAAATAATAATTAATATGAAAGATAGTCTAGAGCAAAGTTGTTCTAGACTTTTTTTAATTAAAAAAACGACATAGCCTTATAAAAGACTATGTCGTTTTTAAAGCTATTACGACGCTTTTCTAAAATTAAAAATCGTGTTTGCTTTAAATATGTTAGATAAACTACTATTGTTATTTGTATTATCATTATTATTATTTTGTTGAGTTGATGTGGTACTATTGTTAGCACTGTTGTTCGTAGTTGAATTATTTGCTGAGTTATCAGTTGTATTACCAGTATTCGTTGTAGTATTACCGTTCGTTGTTGATGTAGTATTTGAGTTGTTATCACTGGTAGAAGTAGAATTGCTTGAACTACTTTCTGTACTACTAGAATTACTTGAATCATTTGATGAGCTACTATCTGAACTACTAGTAGACTTGTTATCATATTTACTTCCTGATGTTGTATTATTATCTGGATGATCTTTAACAGATAGTGTACTTGCACTTGAACCAGTAACTGAATCAGGTTTTTTGAAGTCACCATCATTACTTGAAGTAATATCTGACATCACATCTTTATATAGATATTGTGCATATTCTTGTTCAGAATGTCCTAAGAATGAATCTTCACCGCCTGGTTTAATTTGGCTGAAGCCCATCCAAATTGACATTGTATATTTAGGTGTGAAACCATTCATCCAAATATCTTTAGCTGCATTGTCAGGTAAGTTATATTGATTATTAACTTCTGTGCCATAAGTACTTGTACCTGTTTTAGCACCCATATTAACGCCAGCAACACCATGACCGTAAGCAGAACCATATGGTTTAAATGTACCAGTTAACATTTCTGCAAGCATGTAAGCAGTATAATCTTCCATCGCTTTATGACTTGTATGATCAAATTCGATAGTTTCATCATCAGATGTTACAACTTTGCGAATTGAATGTGCATTATTGTAAGTACCACCATTAGCTATTGATGCGAATGCTGATGCTAATTGAGTAGGTGAGAATTCAGAAGCACCGCCACCTAAAATTTCAGATGGCCCTAAATCAATTTCATAATCTAAACCAACTTTAGACGCAAAATCTTTTGGAGCATCTTTACCTGCATTTGATGATACTTGTTGCCAAGCTTTTAAAGCAGGAATATTAAAACTTTGTCTTAATGCATCGTATGCAGATACTGTACCATGACCTTGCCCATCATAGTTACGGAATGTACCACCATCAATGGAATAACTTGATTCATCTTGCATTGCGTGGTTTGTAGCCCATTGCATATTTTCAATTGCTGGACCGTATGATAAGAATGGTTTCAGTGATGAACCAGTCAAGTGTGTATCTGTAGCAGCGTTACGATCAACGACATCTCTATAATTTCGTCCACCAGAAATGGCTACAATGCCTCCTGTTTTACTATCAAGAATGGTTGAACCTACTTGTTGATCATCATTTTTATAGTAATCACCATTATCAATGCGATCTTGAAGCGTTTTTTGAACGTTTTTATCCATATTTGTATAAATCTTAATACCACTTTGCATTAAATCACTATAGTTTTTATTTTTAAAGTGTTTATTGCCTATTAATTCAGCTTTAACAAAATTAACGTAAGAATCATACTCACTATTAGAATCATCATTAGATATTTGACGTTCTTTTGTTGTACGTTTTACTAAATTATCTTCTAATGAAGTAGCTTTAGCTTCTTTCCACTGTTTATCAGAGATTCTATGATGGTAGTGCATTAAGTATAAAACAGTTTCTTTACGATTTTCAGCTTCTTTCGGGTTATCATAAATGTTATACAGGTTAGGAACTTGTGGTAAACCAGCTAGATAGGCTTCTTCAGCTAAATTAAGTTCATTTAAATTTTTATTAAAGTAATATTTAGCTGCAGCCCTAACGCCATATACACCATCTGAGTAATAAATTTTATTTAAGTACATTTGGAAAATATCATCTTTACTGTACTCTTGCTCTAAACGATAAGATAGATAAGCTTCTTGCGCTTTACGTCCAATAGATTTCTTTTCTGAAAGGAACGAACGCTTAACCACTTGTTGTGTTAAAGTAGACGCCCCTTGGGAACCAAAACCACCAGTTAGGTTCTTACCAATAGCACCAAATAAACGTTTATAGTCTAAAGCACCATGTTCATAGAAGCGATTATCCTCAGTTGCTAACACGGCATTTTTCATATTTTTAGGAACATCTTTCAATTCAACATGTTCTCTACGTGCACCATTGTCTAATTTCTTAACCAAATCACCGTTTTTATCATAAATTTCAGCAGGCTTTGGATCTTGTAATTTAGACTCATTAAATGCTGGAGCTTTCCAAGCATAGTATGCAAATAGAAGTATACCGAGTAGAAGTAACACGATAAAGGCAATGAATAAAAAGCCTATAATCTTAATAATCGTTCTTTTTACATTCTTATTCTTTTTTGATTTGGATTTCCCATTTTTGCCTTTATTTGGTTGGGAAGATCCTTTATTTTCCGTCATACGCGGTCCTCACTTTCATCTAATATCAACTTATCAACAGCCTTGAGATAATTCAATCTAGGTTGATACTGATAAGGAATATAGTAACTATTTTTTTTGATTTCTTCAACTGTTATTGATTTTTTTATTTCCTTTTTATATCTTTCCCAAAAAGGTTCAAACTTCGAAAAAGGTAATAGATATACCTCATCAAGCACTTTAAATCTAATCAATAAAAAGACGAGTCCTTTTTGTAGAAAACAACTTTTCATATGTTCTACTTGATGATCATGGATATTATTTAAAGGGAAAGACGTTTTATTTTTGGTTTCTTTCGCTTCAAAATCAATATAATAGCCTCGATAAACGCCATTATAATCAGTTGTAGAAGGTGTACGAAAGTATGCTTCATTAATTACAGCTTTACTTCTTTTAGGATAATGAACATTTACAATTTGAATAGGAGTAGGTTTCTTATGTATAACAGCCACGCCATGCTTAAAATAATAATTGTTAGATTGCTCAATATCTTTTTCGAGAGTCATACCTCGTCCACCATATTTAATGTTACTAGAAGCCTCACTTTGATTACTTCCAACCTTAGTAGGATTTAGTTTGAATGGTTTTCCATTTGGATAATTTATCATACTCACCACACAAATTTAATATTACACTTTCAATGTCTAAGAGAATAATATTAAACTATAATATGATAATAATGAAATGAGCATAATATTTATATTATACTACACATAATTAAATATATTCATTAATTATCTATTCTATTTTAACGTGCTTTAACAGTGAAAACAATATGTTTAAAAATTTGTAATAATGTAAAATTTATATCTAAACAATACTCTATAATAATTGTAATAAATTGTAAGAATATAGGAGGCATCGTTATGTACACATTAATTAATGAACTACTTAAAGAATTACAGTACATGGCGTCAAGCTATAATGAAATAAAATTGACACAGTCAGAGAAGCAATTTCATCGAGATGTTGTTCCTTATGTAAAAAAAATTGATGGTTTAACTGAAGAATTATCTCATTATCATGATGAACTAATCCAATTTCCTTATATGAATAAAGAAAAATTAGAAATGTTAGTTAAACATATTAAGGAATTATCTGTAGAGTGTCACTACAATAAAACAAGTAAGAAGTTATTTAATGAAAAATTGAAGTCCGTTAATTATGATCTTACCAATTTGTTTAAATATATCAAAGATAAAGAGGAATCAATGCATTGAAAACAGTATATGTGACTGGATATAAATCATTTGAATTAAATATATTTAAAGATGATATGAAAGAAGTGGATTATCTTAAACAATTTATAGAACATAAATTATTACAGTATATTGACGAAGGGCTAGAATGGGTACTTATTCAAGGACAAATTGGTATTGAATTATGGGCAGCTGAAGTAGTATTAAAATTGCAAGACACACATCCTGAGTTAAAATTAGGTATTATCACACCATTTTATGGTCATACCTCCAAGTGGAATGAACACAATATAGCAAAGTATGAATCTATTGCTAGTAATGCACAATTTCTAGATAGTGTATTTCATTCTGAATATCAAGGACCTTTTCAATTTAAACAAACAGATCAATTCATATTAGATCATACAGATATGACGTTATTAATTTATGATGATGAACAAGAAGGAAGTCCAAAATATTTTAAGAGGATGTTAGTTGATTTTATGGAAAAAACGACTTATAATTGTGATATTGTGACATTTGATGAACTTACTGACTTTATTAACGATTTACAATGGCAACAAGACCAAAGTTTTGAATGAGGTGGAAATTAATGGCAGATGTTTCTTTAAAGCTTTCAGCAAAAGATATCTATGAAAAAGACTTTGAAAAAACGATGGCTCGCGGCTATCGTCGTGAAGAAGTCGATGCTTTTTTAGATGATATCATTACTGATTATCAGAAAATGGCTGATATGAATAATGAAGTAGTCAGACTATCTGAAGAAAATAATAAACTTAAAAAAGAAGTTGAAGAATTGAGAATCAGAGTTGCAACTTCACGTCCTTCTGATAATAAGTCATTTGCTTCAAGTAATTCGAAATCAGCGAATAATAACGTAGATATTTTAAAAAGAATTTCTAATCTTGAAAAAGCTGTTTTTGGTAAATAATACATTGGTATCTTAAAGATATAAGCTTGTTACGAAGCATGTTTGATTGCTATTATGTTGGATTTTGATAGCTAATTATTTATCTATTTAAAATTCTATTAAATATTTTAAAATTATGTTATACTCACACAAGTGATATTTTGGGTAATCGCTATAGAAATATAGAGGAAAGTCCATGCTCACACAATCTGAGATGATTGTAGTGTTCGTGCTTGATGAAACAATAAGTCAAGGCATTAATTTGACGGCAATGAAATAACCTAAGTCATTAATTGATACGGTTAAAATAGTTTGAAAGTGCCACAGTGACGTAGCTTTTATAGAAATATAAAAGGTGGAACGCGGTAAACCCCTCGAGTGAGCAATCCAAATTTGGTAGGAGCACTTGTTTAGCGGAATTCAACGTATAAACGAGACATCTTTACTCGCATAGTAAAGATTTGTAGACAGATGGTTACCACCAAAGTACCAGTACAACTAGTGTACGTTATGAGTACAATGGTACAGAACATGGCTTATAGAGATATCACGGACTAGTTTAGCTCTCCCTTTTTATGGAGAGCTTTTTTTATATTGTATACATAATTATTTTAATATTTGTTAATATACTAATATGATATGAGACAAAGGAGATGAAATAATGTATCAATTATTAGCAGTGTGTCCAATGGGTCTTGAAGCCGTAGTTGCTAAAGAAATACAAGAACTTGGTTATGATACTCAAGTTGAAAATGGACGTATTTTCTTTGAAGGTGATGCTAATGCCATTGTAAAATGTAATTTATGGCTACGTACAGCTGATCGATTAAAAATAGTAGTAGGTCGCTTCAATGCTAAAACATTCGATGAACTTTTTGAAAAGACAAAAGCATTACCTTGGGAAACAATTATCGATAAAGAGGGGCAATTTCCTGTCCAAGGTCGTAGTGTAAAATCTACACTTCATAGCGTTCCTGATTGTCAAGCCATTACTAAAAAAGCTATCGTTGAACGTCTTAAAAAAGCTTATAATGAAAAAGGATGGTTAAATGAAAGTGGTGCGAAATATCCTGTTGAAGTAGCCATTCTTAAAGATAATGTCCTACTTACCATTGATACGTCAGGTTCAGGGCTAAATCGTAGAGGGTACCGTATTGCACAAGGTGAAGCACCTATTAAAGAAACATTAGCAGCTAGCTTAGTACGTTTAGCCAATTGGAAAGGTGATACACCCTTTATTGATCCATTCTGTGGTTCTGGAACAATTGCTATTGAAGCATGTTTAATTGCTCAAAATATTGCGCCAGGTTTTAATAGAGAATTTGTATCAGAGGAATGGAATATCATGCCTCCTAATATTTATGACGTCATGCGTGATGAAGCTGATCAACAAGCTGACTATGATAAAGATATTCAAGTGTATGCGTCTGATATAGATCCAGAAATGGTTGAAATTGCTAAACGTAATGCTGAAGAAGTAGGCCTAGGTGATATTATTCAATTTAGTGTTAAGGATGTTAATACATTAACTATCGACCAAGAAGGGCCTGTAGCGTTAGTTGGTAACCCACCATACGGCGAACGTATTGGAGATAGAGATGAAGTAGAAGAAATGTATCGATATGTAGGTAAACTAATGAAACAACACCCGTATTTATCAACATATATTCTTACAAGTAATAAAGAATTTGAGTATTTAGTTGATCGTAAAGCAACAAAACGTCGAAAACTTTTTAATGGTTATATCGAATGCACGTATTATCAATACTGGGGAAAAAAGCCTAATATTGATAAATAAATTGATTTGAAGATTTATTTGAAAATAATTAATTTTGTAAATTTTTCTTAATAAATTAGATAATATTTATTTAAAATTTATGTATTTATTAGCACTATAATAGTGACTATTGTAAAGTTATTAGTAAGCGTGTTAAAAACACAGCACATTTAAACAGTATAGTAAGGAGAGTAAGTTATGCAAACAGTTCTAATTGTAGGGGCTAACGGAAAAGTATCAATTGAAGCAACTAAAATTTTCTTAGAGAATTCTAGTTTTAATGTTGATTTATTTTTAAGAAATGCCCATCGTATTCCTGATTACGCATCTAATCGTATCACTGTCTTTGAAGGTGATGCTAAAAATGTTGAAGATTTAGAAAAAGCATTAGATCAAGTAGATATTGTTTTTGCAAGTTTATCAGGATCCCTAGATAGAGAAGCACAAGCCATTATAGATGCCATGAACAAAAAGAATGTTAAACGTTTAATATTTGTGGCGGCTCCTGGTATTTATGACGAATTACCAGATAAATTCAATACATTTAATAAAGAACAATTTGGTGAAAAATTAACTAAATATCGTAAAGCAGCTGATTTAATTGAAGCTTCTGACTTAGATTATACAATTATTCGTCCTGCTTGGTTAACATTTAAAAATGAATCAGATTATGAAATTACTCAAAAAGGTGATACCTTTAAAGGAACAGAAGTTTCTAGAAGAAGTGTAGCCAATTTAGCAGTACGTATAGCGAAACAACCTGAACTTTATTCTAGACAAAATATTGGAGTAAATAAACCAAATACTGATGGCGATAAACCAGCTTGGTTTAACTAATTCATTCTATATAGGTTTTTATTATTTCTTATGATAAAATTTAATAAACACAGCTAAAGATAATTTAGTTTTATCACCCTAAAAGTAAGGTTATAATTCTTTTTAGTTTTATAACCTTAATTTTTTTATATTTTAGAGTGAGCGAAATAAAGGGGATAGCATTATGCAAAATAATGAACAATTAGATGTATTATACAAACTAAAAAAAGAAATAGAAAAATCGAATAACGAAGCATTAGTACATACAATAAATCAAGTGATTAAAAAAGTATATTTAAATCAATATACTTTATCATTTGTTGGACATTTTTCAGCTGGTAAATCAACATTAATCAATTTATTATTAGAACAAGATATATTGCCTAGTTCACCTGTACCAACGACGAGTAATACGGCTATAGTTTCTGTTTCAAAAGAAGAAGAGATTATTGCTAATTTAGAATATCAAAATTATGTTAAGCTAAAAACGTATGAAGATGTAAAAATAATGAACCGATTAAATATGGATGTGGAATCTATTGAAATAAAGTTCCCTTCAAATAAGTTTAATCTTGGTTTTACATTACAAGACACTCCAGGAGTAGATTCAAATGTTTCTGCACACCAATCCACTACTGAACAATTTTTATATACAAGCAATATGATTGTGTATACAGTTGATTATAATCATGTTCAGTCTGCACTCAATTTCCAATTTATGAAACGCATGAATCAAGTAGGCATACCTATTATTTTTGTTATCAATCAAATTGATAAGCATAATGAGAATGAAATTTCTTTTGATACATTTAAACAAAAAGTAGAACAATCTATACAAGATTGGGATATTAAAGTCGATCAACTATTTTATGTTAGTAAATTTGATCATCCAAACAATCAACTTCATTTATTCTCAGAGTTTTTAGAAGAAAAAGATAAACTACGTGAACCTATTGAAGATTTTGTAACACGTATCATTGAATTTATACATCGTACTCAGCTTTCATATATTCAAGAGCATATGCAAAATATACTTGACGACTTAAATATCAATGAATCCGAATTTGAAGAATCCTATAAACAATTTCAACAGAATCAAGCTATAAGTGAAGAAGCACAATTATTAAATCATTCTTCTCAATTATTAATGTACTTAAAAGAAAAACGGAAAAATATATTAGATAATGCTTATATTATGACTCATGATATGCGAGAAGATATTCGTTATTATCTTGAAAGCATGGCTTTAGACTTCAAAGTGGGTGGTCTTCTAAATAAAAAAAAGAAAACAGAAGAAGAGAGAGCAAAACGTTTACAAAATGTTGTAGACCGTTTACAAGAAAAAGTGAATCGACACATTCGTCAACCCATGCGTGAAGATTTATCTTTTATAACTCGCTTTATCCATCATTCTGAAGTGAATCAACGAATTTTAAATCAACATTATCAAATTGAACCTACTTTAATTTCTAATTTATATCAAGTACAAACAAGCATTAATAATACCTATGTGCTCACATTTAGTGATGACGTTGTAAAAGCAATTGCACGCGTTGTCGAAAAACAATCAGATTCATTATTTAAAGATATTATTGAACATACTGAAGCAACGGAATTATCTAACATAGATAATAATGATGCACATTTATATGAACAGTATCTTGAGTTCAAGAATTTAAAACAGTCATTAACAACTGAAAATTATAAACATTATTATATTCATATGAATGACTCACTCGATAAATTAATTGATCGAACAGAAATACATTATGAACTTAATCAATCAACCATATCTTCAACAAATGATTTAGACGAAGATATTACATCAACTAAGGCTACGAGAACTCATCACTTTGATATTCAGAAAGCACTGGCTATCATTGAGCCTGTTCCTTTATTCAATAAAACAAAGCAAGACATCAAAGAAACATTGCAACGTATAGATAATAAAATTGTAAAAATAGGTGTCTTCGGTACATTTAGTGCAGGAAAAAGTAGCTTGATTAATGGTTTACTTGGAGATCATTATCTTGTAAGCTCACCTAATCCAACAACGGCAGCTACAACTGAAATCTCATATGGTCATGATAGTCAAATTACTTTGAAAACAAATACGCAATTGTTAAATGAATTAAATCAATTGCTTGAATATCAAAACGTTTCTTTTAACTCTTTAGAAGAATTTATGAATAGTAACATTGAGTCTTTAAAACAACAATTAGAAAAAAATCAATTGGCTTTTATAACATCAGTAGAGAAGCACTTTTCAATGTACCAAGATATGCTAAAAGAAGGTATAACACATACTATTTCACAACATGAAATTAAGCAATGGAGTGCAGAAGACGAATACGCTACATTTGTTAAAACCGTTCATATACACCTTCCACTGGATTGGTTAAAAGACAAAATTATCGTTGATTCATTAGGGTTACATTCTAATAATCAACGACATACAAATGAAACTGAACAAATCTTAACTTCTTCAGACCTAATTTTATATGTGAGCTATTTTAATCACTCATTTACTGATAATGACAAAGCATTTATTGAACATATGAAAGATATTAACCAATTAAATGAAGCACAGACATTTAAAATGATTATTAATGCGGTAGATTTAGCTGAAACTAATGAAGATTTAATAGCAGTGGAGCAGTATGTAAAAGATGCTCTATCTCAAGTGAATCTGCCATCTGAATTATTCGGTGTATCAAGTAAACGTGCATTGGAGACTAAAGATGAAGGCATTCTTAAATTAAAAGAAAGTATTAATCATTTTGTCGAAACTGAATCGAAAACGATTTTAGAGAAGCAAATGGTTCATCAAATCGAGCAAATGCGCGATAACTTTAATCAAATCATCTATGAATTTAAAACAAATCAAACACGTATGTTAGAACGACAACAACAACTTGAAACTTATAAAGATAAAACACCATTAACTAACCAAATGATTCATACAAGTGAGCAACATACTAAAAATGAGGTTGAAGAACAAATCTATCATTTAAATAAACGATTACAGCTTCAATTATTAGATGAGGTTAAAAAAGTATATAATAGTCAAATGACACAAAATAATGATTTTAATGATGAAAAGAAACATGCTACGAAAATGTACTTAGATCAAGTTCATCAACGATTATATTTAGAACAAACTTTATTAGTCGAAAGAATAAAAACATACTTTACTTCTCAATTAGATCAACAAGTAGCACCAACAATTCAAAAATTAAACTCAGTTCATGTACTTATCCAACCTCATTTTAAAATAACAGCGCCGTTTACTGATGATGCACTATTACGTATTAGTTTAGAAGAGATGCTTTCAGTTTTACCTAAACAGTTGTCTAAACGTAAAATTTTAAATGCAAATGCGCAAAGAGAACTACAAGAAATGATTTGTTCAAATACACTAGAACTACTACAACCATCACTAAACGCATTAAAACAACAATTAGATTATTATGTTTCTAACTTAACTCACGACGCGAACATCGAACTTAATCAGTTAAATAATAATGTTTTAGAACAAATCAATGACTTATTATCTAAACGTATCGATGATTCACTCATTAAACAATTAGAAACAGTAAATCAACAATTGGACCCACTTTTAAATTAGAAAGAAGGATTAATATATGACTCAACGTGTCTTACTTGTAGATGGAATGGCGCTCTTATTTAGACATTTTTATGCTACAAGTCTACACAAACAATTTATGTATAATTCTAAAGGCATTCCAACCAATGGGATTCAGGGTTTTGTTAGACATATTTTTACGGCAATTAAGGATATTAAACCAAGTCATGTCGCGATATGTTGGGATATGGGGCAAGCGACCTTTAGAAATGATATGTATACTTCTTATAAACAAAATAGACCTGCACCACCAGATGAATTGATACCTCAATTCGATTACGTAAAAGACATTTCAGAACAATTTGGTTTTGTGAATATCGGTGTTGCAAATTATGAGGCAGACGATGTCATAGGAACACTCGCTAAAATATATTCAAAAGATAATGAAGTACATATTGTAACTGGAGATAGAGATATTTTACAATGTATCAATGAACAAGTAGAAGTCTGGTTAATCAGAAGAGGTTTTAATATTTATCATCATTATACTCTTAATCGTTTTAATGAAGAGTATGCATTACATCCACTTCAACTTATTGATATTAAAGCATTTATGGGAGATTCAGCAGATGGGTATCCTGGTGTTAAAGGTATTGGAGAAAAAACCGCCATTAAATTAATACAATCTTATGGTAGCGTTGAAAACGTACTAGACAATATCGAATCACTTACACCTAATCAACAGAAAAAAATTGCAATTGATAAAGAAAATTTGATTCTATCCAAACAATTAGCGAAAATCTATACAGATGTGCCTATTGATACAACTGCATTATATGAAGAAATGAAGTATACACATTCATTGAATCATATTCTTTCAATTTGTAATGAACACGAACTTTATGTCTCTGGTAAATATCTTGCTTCAAAAATTTTAATGTAAAACAGATAAAAAAAGAAGATAAAAGAATTCAACATAAATTCTTTTATCTTCTTTTTTACATTATTATTGTTTATTCTTAATTAATTTGTATAGAGCTTGTTGTGCTAATTGATTTGCTTCTTTATTTTTATCTCTTGGAACCCATTTTACAAATAGCAAATCAAAACTTGCTTCTAAAATCTCCATATTTTCAAAAAATGGTTTGAAACGCGCATTTTTTACATAACCTTGATTCACGCTATCTTCTATCAATTTAGAATCTGTATGCAATAAAGCATTTGAAACATTTAATTCACGAGCATGCTCTAATGCATGAATGAATGCAGACCATTCAGCACTATGGTTGTCCAATTCTCCTAAATCATGTGTATAAGTATATTTAATATCATTTTCTTTAATTACTATCCCACACGTACTACGTCCCGGATTGCCACTCGTCGCAGCATCAAAAAATATTTTAGCCATTAAAAACACCTCTAGTTTAAGCATTAATTAAACACTATTTGTCTATTTAAAAATAGCATATTGCTTAGTAAACCTAAACAATATGCATGTATGATTGTTTTAATAACCTTCGTCTAATTTTTGAATTTTTCCATTTCGATAGAATGACTTCGCAATATAACCAAATGGAACATTGAAAATCGTTGAGACTAATTTTAAAACATACGTAGTAATAAAGATTTCAAATACAACACTTGCAGGCAATGTACCGATAAATGCGATAGTTACAAATAATGCAGTATCAATAATTGAACTTAATACCGTACTTCCATAAGCTCTAATAATAAATGTTTTATCTGATTGGAAAACTTTTTTTATCATTGAAAAGATGAACACATCTACATGTTGCCCTATAATATAAGCAATAATTGAACCTAAAGCAATTCTCGGCACTAAATCAAAAATCGTAGATAATGCTTTTTGAGATATATCTTCTGGTGCGGGTATAAAATGTAATGACATTTGCATTACAATTATCATAACAAGAGTTGATGAGAAGCCTAACCATACAGCACGTTTAGCAACTTTTCGTCCATAAATATCATTTAAAATATCTGTAGCTAGGTAGATAGAGGCAAACATTACATTACCTAGAGTTGCTGAGATACCAAAAATATCAACCGTTTTGATGACTTGGATATTAGCAATAATTGTACCGATAGCTACCCAAGCGATAAGACCTTGTTTACCAAAACAACGATACATTAAAACCATTACAATAAATGTTACAAAAAAAGTAGCAATGCCAAAAAATTCATTATACATCATTTATCCTCCTAAATTTTGATAATGCGGGTGTTTAGAAACCGCTAAGCAACTTTAATATTTTATAGTAAAAGTAATTCAAATTCAATACTCATTAATCAATTCATATTATAAATATTAAAAAATAAAATCGATTATTTTAAAATGATCATCATATAAGTTATAATAACTCCATATTTATAAAATTAAGTATAAGGAGTGAAAGTTATACTTACACATTCCGAACAAAATGCAATAGAAAAAATTGATGAATTAATGAATACTTATTGTGATAAATGTTTACTGAAAACACACATTAGAAAAACAGAAGGAAAAACACAAGCACATCATTTTTGTATTTCTGAATGTTCAATAGGTAAGCAAATTAAGCAATTAGGCAATGAACTTCAATAGGAGGGAATTTTATGCATATAAAGTCAATTGAAGACACACCAAATTATAATACGATTAAAATTAATTTAAGTGAAAAACGTAAAGATAATCAATCAAATACGTATACATCTGCTCAAGATGGGCAACCTGATTTTATTAATCGATTATTTGATATCGAAGGAGTAAAGTCAGTTTTTTATGTCATGGATTTTATTTCAGTAGATAAAGAGGAATATGCCAATTGGGATGATCTTGTACCTAAAATTGAAGACACATTTTAATTTTAGGAGGAACAGTAGTGGAAATATTAAAAATTGAACCAACACCAAGCCCAAATACAATGAAAATCGTTTTAAGTGAAAAGCGTGCTGATAATCAGTCGAACACATATACAGAAGTCAAAACATCTCAACCTGATTTTATTAATGACTTATTACAAATTAAAGATGTTAAATCTATATTTCATGTAATTGACTTTTTAGCTATTGATAAGTATCCGAAAGCAAATTGGGAAGAGGTATTACCTCAAATTACTGCGTCACTTCAAAAAGAGGAAACGATTAGTCAATCATCTCAGTTTGATGAACACTATGGAGAAGTGAAAGCAGAGATACTCACTTTTAAAAATATCCCATATCAAATTAAATTAACAAATGCTCATGAAGAAATACGTAAACAACTACCTGATATCTTTATCAATAGTATGCTTAAAGCACAAGAAGATGATGATAATGTTATTTTTCTTAGAAAATGGAAAGAGGTTGGTTTACGTTATGGAGAACTTTCTTTAGTTATGGAAGAAGTTTATGAAGAAATCATTGCATTGTATCCAAAAAGTCGATTGGAACAATTAGTCGTTCAAGCTTTATCTAAGCAAACGAAAAGTACATCTCATTTTTATCAACATGTTTCATACGAGGAGTACTTGAATGAATCAGACTGGAAAGTACGTCTCAGAATGTTAACAGAATTTCCAACACCAACACTTGAGGATATTCCACTCTTAGAGCAAGCCTTAAATGAAAATAAGTTACCATTAAGACGTCAAGCGATTGTTTTATTTGGTATGATTGAAAGTAAAGAAATATTGCCATATTTGTATAAAGGATTAAATGATAAGCATCCTGCTATTCGACGTACAGCTGGAGACTGTATCAGTGATTTAGGTTATAAAGAAGCTTTGCCAGAAATGGAAAAAGCACTTGATGATCCACAAAAAATTGTTCGTTGGAGAGCTGCAATGTTTTTATTTGAAGAAGGTGGCAAAGCGCAACTCGCATCTCTAAGAGCGCATGCGAACGACAATGCTTACGAAGTAAAACTTCAAGTGGAAATGGCAATTTCTAGAATTGAAAATGGCGATGAAGCATTAGGTTCCGTATGGAAACAAATTGCTAATCGTAATAAACATTAAAGGAGTTTTTTATATGAATCCGTATGAACAATATATGCATGAACTAGCACAACAAATGCGTTCTGAATTAACTGATAATGGTTTTACAAGTTTAGAATCAAGTGAAGATGTATCAAACTATATGAACAATGTTAAAGATGACGAAACAACATTTGTTGTTATTAATTCTACATGTGGTTGTGCTGCTGGTCTAGCGAGACCTGCCGCTGTAGCAGTTGCTGATCAAAATGATAAAAAGCCAACACATAAAGTCACAGTGTTTGCTGGACAAGATAAAGAAGCAACGCAAACAATGCGCGATTATATCCAACAAGTACCTTCAAGCCCTTCGTATGCTTTATTTAAAGGTACAGAATTAAAACATTTTATTCCGCGTGAACATATTGAAGGTAGAGATATTCAAGATATTTGTATGGATATTAAAGATGCTTTCGACGAAAATTGTTAATATTATTAGACTAATTTACTCTATCTTAATATGCATCTCCAATAATAAATTATCAAACTAAGATAATTTATTATTGGAGATTTTTAAATATAAAAATGTTTTGAAATAATATATACTCAATAATATAATTCATTCAATATCTTTCTATTTTCTAGTATAATGATAATTAATATAAAATTTAGGAGAGATGTACATATGCTCAATCCTTTTGATTCGGCTTATCACGATTTATGTAATGACATTTTAGAAATTGGTAATCAACGTGATGATAGAACACATACAGGTACCATTTCTAAATTTGGACATCAAATCCGCTTCGATTTAACGAAGGGATTCCCTTTACTCACTACA
Organism: Staphylococcus hominis subsp. hominis; assembly: GCF_002901845.1. Lineage (GTDB taxonomy): Bacteria > Bacillota > Bacilli > Staphylococcales > Staphylococcaceae > Staphylococcus > Staphylococcus hominis. The sequence goes on along the minus strand of NZ_PPQE01000025.1, from coordinate 736,800 downwards.
AAAAAAGTATCTTTCAAACTTATTGCTACTGAGTTATTGTGGTTTATAAAAGGAGATACTAATATTAAGTATTTATTAAAATATAATAATAATATTTGGAATGAATGGGCTTTTGAAAAATATATTCAATCTGAAGATTATCATGGTCCAGATATGACAAATTTTGGACATCGTTCTCAAAAAGATGAAAATTTCAATAAAATGTACCAACAGGAAATGAAAAAATTTAAAGAGAAAGTGTTAAATGATGATACTTTTGCTAAAAAATATGGTGATTTAGGACATGTCTATGGAAAACAATGGCGTGATTGGGTAGATCAATATGGTAATCATTTCGATCAGCTTAAAACAGTTATTCAACAAATTAAGACAAATCCTAATTCGAGAAGACACATTGTTTCAGCATGGAATCCGACTGAAATTGATAGTATGGCATTACCACCATGTCATACAATGTTTCAGTTCTATGTACAAGATGGCAAATTAAGTTGTCAACTTTACCAACGTAGTGCAGATATTTTCCTAGGTGTGCCTTTTAATATTGCAAGTTATGCATTACTTACGCATTTAATTGCTAAAGAATGTAATTTAGAAGTTGGAGAATTCATTCATACTTTTGGAGATGCACATATTTATTCTAATCATATAGAGGCAATCAAGACTCAACTTTCTAGAGAAAGTTTTGCACCTCCTACATTAAAAATAAACTCTGAACAATCAATCTTTGATATTAATTATGAAGATTTAGAACTTGTAGATTATCAATCTCATCCAGCAATTAAAGCGCCCATTGCTGTGTAATCTATCTTTAATTAAAAATAAACTAAAAGGGGATATGATAAATGACATTGTCAATTTTAGTGGCACATGATCAACAACGTGTCATTGGTTATAAAAATGCTCTACCATGGCATATTCCAAATGATTTAAAACATGTAAAACAACTCTCAACTGGCCATACACTTGTAATGGGTAGAAAAACATTTGAATCTATTGGCAAACCATTACCAAATAGAAAAAATGTAGTTTTAACTCGTGATAACAATTTTAAACCTGACGGCGTTGAAGTGATTCACACAATAGATGATATCTACAACTTAGAGGGTCATGTTTTTATTTTCGGTGGCCAAACATTATTTGAAGTAATGATTGATAAAGTTGACGATATGTATATCACTGTAGTAGACGGAAAACATCAAGGTGATACATTTTTCCCTCCCTACACATTTGAAGATTGGACGGTTGCATCTTCTGAAGAGGGTCAACTTGATGAAAAAAATACTATTCCACATACCTTTTTACATTTAGTACGAAAATAAAATAAACTAAGAGGAGAAATTATGACTAAACAAGTAATCGTTACAGACTCTACCTCAGATTTATCAGCTGAATATTTAAATCAACATAACATACATGTCGTTCCATTAAATTTAACTATTGATAAAGAATCATTTGTAGATCAAGTAGATATCTCATCTGAGGAGTACATTAAACGTATTGAAGAAAACGCTGACGTCAAAACGAGTCAGCCATCAATTGGTAAATTTATTGAATTATATGAACAACTTGATAATGACAATGACGATGTAGAAATCTTTAGTATTCATATGTCTTCAGGATTAAGTGGAACATATCAGACTGCTTTACAAGCGAGCAATATGGTTGAAGCAAAAGTAAATGTGATTGATTCAAAATCAATTTCATTTGGATTAGCATACCAAATTCAACGTTTAGTAGAACTTGTAAATACTAATCTTTCAAGTATAGAAATTATTAAACATATTTCAGACTTGCAGAAAAATATTAAACTATTTGTTGTTATTGGCCAACTCAATCAATTAATTAAAGGTGGACGCATCAGTAAAACAAAAGGTTTAATCGGAAATATAATGAAAATAAAACCGATAGGAACACTTAGAGAGGGATATTTAGAAATCGTACATAATTCTCGTACTCAAAATTCTAGTATTCAATATCTAAAAAAAGAAATTGCTAAATTTATTGAAAATCATACTATTCAATCGATTGGTATTGCACATGCAAATACGATTGAATTTGTTGAAAAAGTAAAAAATCAATTTAATGAAGCATTTGGACAACAAAGCTATGATGTTAATGTAACGACACCAGTCATTTCTACACACACTGGTCAAGGCGCTATCGGTCTTGTCGTAGTTAGAGGATAATAGATAAATAATAGGTCACTTAAGTTATTGATTTCTGAGTTAATTACTTTAATTTAATATCATTATATCGTAAATTTAAAGAAAGATAGAGGAGGTAATATAATGGCATATGCAACATTAGCAGGAGGATGTTTCTGGTGTATGGTTAAACCCTTTACATCTTACCCAGGTATTGAAGATGTCGTATCAGGTTATAGCGGCGGAGATATAGAAAATCCAACGTATGAACAAGTATGTTCAAATCAAACGGGTCATAGAGAAGCAGTTCAAATTACTTATAATCCAGATATTACGTCATTTGAAAATATTTTAGATGTTTACTTTAAAATATTTGACCCGACAGATAATAAAGGGCAATTTTTTGATAGAGGCGAAAGCTATGAACCAGCAATATTTTATCACGATGAACAACAAAAAAAGGCTGCCGAATTAAAAATCCAACAACTAAATGAAGAAGGTATTTTTAAAAAACCAATCATCACACCAGTTCTTCCTTACAAAAACTTTTATCCAGCAGAAGATTACCATCAAGACTATTATAAAAAAAATCCTATGCATTATGAGCAATATCAACGCGGTTCTGGTAGAAAAGCATTTATAGAATCACATTGGGGGTCTCAAAATGATTAAAAAAGATAAAAGCGAATTAAATGATATGGAGTATCTTGTTACTCAAGAAAATGGTACAGAACCTCCTTTTCAAAATGAATATTGGAATCATTTTGATAAAGGAATATACGTAGATAAAATTTCTGGTAAGCCTTTATTTACTTCTGAAGAGAAATTTGAATCTGATTGTGGTTGGCCGAGTTTCTCAAAAGCATTAGATGATGATGAAATTGTTGAACTCGTAGATAAATCATTTGGTATGATTCGAACTGAAGTTAGATCAGAAAATGCTAACAGTCATTTAGGTCACGTATTCAATGATGGCCCAAAAGAAAGTGGCGGATTGCGTTATTGTATTAATTCTGCAGCTATTCAATTTATTCCATACGAAAAATTAGAAGAATTAGGATATGGCGATTTGATTCCACATTTTAATAAATAGGAGCGATGAATAATGTTTAAAAAATTATTTGGTAAAGATAAAGAAGTCAATAAAGAAACTCAACTATATGCACCATTAACAGGCGAATATGTCAAAATTGAAGATATACCAGATCCTGTATTTGCCCAAAAAATGATGGGTGAAGGTTTCGGTATTAATCCTACTGAAGGTGAAGTAGTTTCCCCAGTTGCTGGAAAAGTTGATAATGTTTTTCCAACAAAACATGCAATTGGTTTAAAAACTAAAAATGGTCTTGAAATTTTAGTACACATTGGTTTAGATACGGTGCAGTTAGACGGTGAAGGATTTAATGTACTTGTTAGCAGTGGTGATACAGTACAAGTAGGCGACCCTCTACTCAAATTCGATTTAGAATTTATTAGAAATAATGCCAAATCAGTTATTTCACCTATTATTATTACAAATTCTGATCAAACAGAATCTATTTCACTCGATGATGTTAAAGCTGTTATTAAAGGTGAAACTAAAGTTGTCGATGTGACAATGAGCTAATGAAAGATCATTCATTTTATCAATTTGCCTTAACGGTTAGAGGACGTAAAGATGATAAAGGTGAATTAGCCGAAGACATTTTCAATGACTTATCGTTTCCAAAACATGAAAGTGACTTCAACATATTATCAGACTATATCGAAATGCAAAGTGACATTACGTTACCTATGTCCGTATTTGATGATTTATATGAAGAATATACAGAATGGTTAAAATTCTAATTTAAATTCGTTTTATGTCTAAATATGATATGGAGTGGCATATAAATCTTAATTTTAGATTTATATGCCACTCTTTTTATTTTTATCTAATTAAGAAATACAATTTCTTATAATTTGCGTTTGCTCAAAAATAAAGACATACTAGGTATGTCTTTATAAAAAATGATAAGAGACAAGATGTAATTAGAGGAAGTGATTTTATGAATAATCATTCTGAGGAGCACCATGACGGACAATCAGATGAAAAAAGATATGCATCTACTAAAAAAAAGATGCATTTGACAATATGGCAGTTTATCTTAATTTTATTAAGTGTTATTATCATTACAACGATTATAGCTGTATTTGCGACGATAGGAATCAATCATAAATTAAGTGGTTTAACTAAAGAAGAACGTCAAGAAATGAAAAAAATAGAATTTGCATATAAAACGTTAGATACAGATTATTACAAAAAACAAAACTCAAGTAAACTTTCTGAAGCTGCGATTAATGGTATGGTAAAAGAATTAAAAGATCCATATTCTGAATACATGACAAAGTCTGAAACAAAGAGCTTTAATGAAGATGTATCTGGAGATTTTGTAGGTATTGGTGCAGAAATGCAAAAGAAAAATAAAGATATTATGATTACCAGTCCCATGAAAGATTCTCCTGCTGAAAAAGCTGGCCTTCAACCTAAAGATATTGTCACAAAAGTTAATGGCAAGTCAGTGGTAGGTAAACCTTTAGATCAAGTTGTTAAAGTGGTAAGAGGTAAAGAAGGCTCAAATGTTAAGTTAACTATTAAACGCGGTTCTGAAGAAAAAGATATTAACATTAAACGTGGTAAAATTCATGTTAAAAGTGTGGAATATAAGAAAAAAGGTAACATAGGTGTATTTACGATTACTAAATTCCAACAGAATACTGCGGGTGAATTAAAATCTGCAATTATAAAAGCTCATAATGCTGGTGTTCGAAATATCATCTTAGACTTGCGTAATAATCCAGGTGGATTATTAGATGAGGCAGTTAAAATGGCTAATATTTTTATTGATAAAGGTCAGACTGTTGTTCAACTTGAAAAAGGCAATGATAAAGAAGCAATTAAAACTTCTAATGATGCTTTAAAAGATGTTAAAGATATGAAAGTGAGTATTTTAGTAAATGAAGGTTCCGCAAGTGCGTCAGAGGTCTTTACAGGAGCAATGAAAGATCATCATAAAGCTAAAGTGTATGGCTCAAAAACATTTGGTAAAGGAATCGTTCAAACCACACGAGAACTTAAAGATGGCTCATTATTAAAATATACACAAATGAAATGGTTAACACCTGATGATCATTATATTCATGGAAAAGGTATTAGACCAGATGTTACAATTGATTCTCCTAAGTATCAATCATTAAGTGTTATTCCGTCTGATAAAACATATTCTGTTGGCGATAATAATAAAAATGTTAAATCAATAAAAATTGGTTTAGATGCTTTAGGTTATTATAACGGAGATGAATCAAACCAATTTGATAATCAATTAGCTAATACTATTAAACTATTCCAATCAAATAATCAACTATCTGAAACGGGAAAATTTGATACCAAAACAAATGAAAAATTCACTCAATTATTAGTTGAAAAATCAAATAATGAAGACACGGTCTTAGATAAATTATTAAAATTAATAAAATAGAAAGGAATATCTATTATATGATTAGACTAGGTAAACATGAAGATATTAATCAAATCGAAATATTAGTGTCAGAAGCAAAAGATTTAATGAAATCATTTGGGAATAATCAGTGGGACGATAAGTACCCAACTCCTGAACATTTTAAGGCAGATATTGATACTAAGACGTTGTATGTTTTAGAAGAAAATAACACTATTTATGGATTTATTGTTGTCGACCAACAACAATCAGAGTGGTATGATAATTTAGAATGGCCAATTGATAGAAATAACGCTTATGTTATTCATAGATTAGTTGGTTCTAAAGATTATAAAGGTGCAGCAACTCAATTATTTGATTTTGCAGTTAAATTAGCAGAAGAACATCATATCCATGTGATTCTGACAGATACTTTTGCATTAAATAAACCTGCTCAAGGTTTATTCGAGAAATTTGGTTTCCAAAAAGTAGGAGAAACAGAAATTGACTATCATCCATTCAATAGAGGCGCACCATTCTATGCATATTATAAAAACATATAAGAATAGAGGTTAATAATCATGTCTAAAATTGCGTTTACCGGAGGCGGCACAGTAGGCCATGTGTCTGTGAACTTAAGTTTAATTCCAACTGCATTAGAAAAAGGACATCAAGTTTTTTATATTGGCTCTAAAAACGGAATTGAACGAGAAATGATTGAATCACAAATTTCGAATATTAAATATTACCCAATTTCAAGTGGTAAACTACGTCGTTATTTATCTTTTGAAAATGCAAAAGATGTTTTTAAAGTATTAAAAGGTATCTTAGATGCCCGTCGCGTTCTAAAAAAAGAAAAGCCTGACTTATTATTTTCTAAAGGAGGATTTGTTTCTGTTCCTGTTGTTATAGCAGCACGTTCATTGAATATTCCTACCATTATTCATGAATCAGATTTAACTCCTGGTTTAGCAAATAAAATATCTTTAAAATTTTCAAAAAAAATATATACAACATTTGAAGATACGCTTAAATATCTACCTAAAGATAAAGCTGATTTTGTAGGAGCAACAATTAGAGAAGATTTAAAAGAAGGTAATCAACAAAAAGGTTATGAAATAACAGGGTTTGATTCAGATAAAAAAGTATTACTTGTTATGGGTGGTAGCCTAGGTAGTAAAAAATTAAATGATATTATTAGAGAGAATCTTGAAGCTTTACTACATGATTATCAAATCATTCATTTGACGGGGCATGGATTAGTAGATGAGTCTTATAAACAAAAAGGATATATCCAATATGAATTTGTTAAAGAAGAATTAACGCATTTATTATCGATTACAGACACAGTCGTAAGTCGTGCAGGTTCTAATGCTATCTATGAATTCTTGACTTTAAGAATCCCAATGTTGCTAATACCACTAGGACTTGATCAATCTAGAGGAGATCAAATTGACAATGCTAAATATTTTGAATCCAAAGGATATGGAAAAATGATTCCAGAAGATCAACTTACACAATTCAAATTACTCGAACAACTAAAACAAATTGAGTCTCACCGTAATGATATTATTCATCAAATGGAATCTTATAAAGAAAGTTATACTAAAGAAGACTTATTTAATAAAATCTTGAACGATGCGCTTTAATATAGGAGGACCAATTGATGAATAGAACGAAACGCATTACATTGCTCATTGTTTTTACATTAATCTTTGGCATCATTGCATTTTTCCATGAATCACGTTTAGGCAAATGGATTGATAATGAAGTATATGAATTTATTTATGCATCGGAGAGTTTTATTACTACATCTATTTTATTAGGTGCAACAAAAATTGGGGAAGTATGGGCAATGGTTTGTTTGTCATTAATGCTTGTTGCTTATTTAATGCTTAAACGTTACAAAATTGAAGCTTTATTTTTTGTTATCACTATGTCACTATCAGGTATATTAAATCCTTTACTAAAAAATATTTTTGATCGCGAACGTCCAACATTACTACGTTTAATTGATATTTCTGGATTTAGTTTTCCTAGTGGACATGCAATGGGTTCGACTTCATTTTTTGGAAGTGCAATGTATATTGCCCAACGTAGAGCATCAGGAAGTACAAAAGGTGTTATTATCGGACTATGTGCGGCACTTATTTTACTCATTTCTATTTCAAGAGTTTATTTAGGCGTACATTATCCAACTGATATTATTGCAGGAATCATCGGAGGTGCTTTCTGTATCGTTCTTTCAACTTTAGTATTAAAAGGATTACATGAGCCTACAATCTTATAAACAATAAATAAGTGCGCCTTATTTGGCGCACTTATTTATTATTTACGTATCGTTTTAAAACGAACGTTTATTAATATTTACGGACACATAAATTAAGGGGGGAATGGCTTGAAAATGATTATAATTCTAAGTATTTTGAATTATAGGGGAAACTTAGAATTAATTGATAATCATTTTCAATTAATATTATAACTTATTGATAATGATTGTCAATTAAAATTTTACTTTTTATTTTATTCATTCTAGTAACAAATAATTTTTATGATAAAATATTGGTTATATTACGAGAAGTCATACGTTTATTAAAAAAGAGGTGTCTGAAAAAATGACTAATATTTTAATCGTAGAAGATGAACAAAATTTAGCCAGATTTCTTGAATTAGAATTAACACATGATGGTTATAAAGTAGACATCGAATATGATGGGGAACCTGGTTTAGAAAAAGCATTAAATAACGATTTTGATTTAATTATTTTAGATTTAATGTTACCAAATATAAATGGACTAGAAATTTGTCGACGTGTACGCCAAGTGCAATCAACACCAATTATTATCATCACTGCTAAAAGTGATACTTACGATAAAGTGACTGGATTAGATTATGGTGCAGATGACTATATAGTAAAGCCCTTTGAAATTGAGGAACTTTTTGCAAGAATTCGCGCTGTATTACGTCGTCAGCCTCATAAAGATATTATCGATATCAATGGTATCAGAATAGATATTGATGCATTTAAAGTAACTGTTGATGGCAAGCAATTAGATTTTACTAAAACTGAATATGATTTATTGTATCTATTAGCAACGAATCGCAATCACGTATTACAACGTGAACAAATTTTAAATCATGTATGGGGATACAATAGTGAAGTAGAAACGAATGTGGTTGATGTATACATCAGATATTTAAGAAATAAATTGAAACCTTTTAATAAAGAGAAAGTCATTGAAACTGTTCGTGGTGTAGGATATGTGATTCGATAATGAAAAATCATACATTACAATATAAATGGATGACAATCACTACATTGATTATGTTTACGACAATTATTTTATTTTGTCTTATTATTATATTTTTCTTAAAAGATACTTTAAGAGAAGGAGAAGTGGATGAAGCAGAACATAGTTTAAGTGATATTGTCAATTTAATTCAAACGCGTCCGATTAATAATATATCGATATTAGATTTAAGTGCTTCATTAGAAAATTATGAAGAAGTCATTATTTACGATCATATAGGTCAAAGAATAATGAAATCATCTAATGAAAGTACAATTCAGTTTATACCTAACAACAATTTACAAAAGACCGATCGAATTCAGGTAATGCGAAATAATGGAAAAGAATATTTAGTTATTACTGAACCACTTCATAGTCCAAACTTTAAAGGTTATAGCGTACTTATTCATTCTCTTGAGCATTATAACAACTTAGTAAAATCACTTTATATTATTGCTGTTGTTTTTGGTCTACTCGCTACAGTGATTACTGCATGTATTAGCTATTTCATTTCTAAAAACATTACAAAACCGCTAGTAACAATGTCTAATAAAATGAATCAAATACGACGCGATGGTTTTCAAAATAAATTAGAACTTGATACAAGTTATAAAGAAACAGATAATTTAATAGAAACTTTCAACGAAATGATGTATCAAATTGAAGCCTCTTTTAATCAACAAAGACAATTTGTTGAAGATGCTTCTCATGAGTTAAGAACACCACTTCAAATCATTCAAGGCCATTTAAATTTAATTAAACGATGGGGTAAGAAAGATCCTGACATTTTAGAAGAATCTTTAAATATTTCATTAGAAGAAATGAATCGAATTACAAAGCTAGTAGAAGAATTATTATTATTAACCAAAGATAAAGTAAATATGCAATCCTTAGAAAAAGAGGACGTTGATATCAATGAAGAAATTCAATCACGAATTAAGGCACTTCAACAACTGCATCCAGATTATTTATTTGAGATTGAATTAGAACAAAAACCTTTAGTTTTGCAAATTAATCGTCATCAATTTGAACAATTAATCTTAATTTTTATAGACAATGCTATGAAATATGATAAAGAGAGAAAGCATATATGTATTAAAACACAATTGCGTAATAAACAAATAAGTATTGAAATTACCGATCACGGCTTAGGCATACCAAAAGAAGATCAAGAATTTATTTTCGATCGTTTCTATAGAGTAGATAAATCTAGAGCAAGAAGCCAAGGTGGTAATGGTTTAGGGCTTTCAATTGCTGAAAAGATTGTGAGTCAATATGGAGGTTACATTTCTGTAGATAGTGAACTTAATCAATTCACAACATTTAAAATCAA
>NZ_PPQE01000025.1:713880-726568 GCF_002901845.1 Staphylococcus hominis subsp. hominis | reverse complement strand
TAAAAACACAGATGATAATAATCTGTGTTTTTTTATTAATATAAAATTAAAAAAATTTATCTTTATTGAATTTTTTCTTTTTACATAATATTCAGTCAATAGTCTTTATCAATAGTCAAAATAGTGCTATGATAGTTTTGTAAGCGGTTTAACTATTTTGTGGAGGGTATAAAATGGCAAAGGATAAAAGGGATGTTACGGAAGCTCCAGTAAATTTTGGGGCAAATTTGGGTCTTATGCTCGATTTATATGATGATTATCTTCAAGACCCAACTTCTGTCTCAGATGATTTACAAGTGCTTTTTAGTACAATAAAAAATGGCGAAGCACAAATTAAAGCTAAGTCTACCACAGATGGGAGTGGTACTTCAGCAGATGATAGCACAATCAAACGTGTCATGCGATTAATTGATAATATTAGACAATATGGTCATCTAAAGGCTGATATTTATCCTGTAAATGCGCCTAAAAGAACGCATGTCCCAAAATTAGAAATTGAAGATTTTAATTTAGATAAAGAGACATTAGAAAATATTTCATCTGGTATCGTATCAGATCACTTTAGTGATATATACGATAATGCTTATGAAGCGTTAAAGCGTATGGAAAAGCGTTATAAAGGCTCTATTGCGTTTGAGTACAATCATATTAACAATAATAAAGAACGTACTTGGCTAAAACGTCGTATTGAAACACCTTATAAAGCTACTATTAATAGTGATGAAAAAATCAACTTATTTAAAACACTTGCTCATGTTGAAGGTTTTGAAAAATATCTACATAAGAACTTTGTCGGAGCAAAACGTTTCTCAATTGAAGGTGTAGATACATTAGTGCCAATGTTGCAACATACATTGAAGCGTGCTGCTCAAGAGGACATTCAGAATATTCAAATTGGAATGGCACATAGGGGACGTCTCAATGTTTTAACACATGTATTAGAAAAACCTTATGAAATGATGATTTCAGAATTTATGCACACGGATCCAATGAAATTCTTACCTGAAGATGGCAGTTTAAAACTTACTGCTGGTTGGACAGGAGACGTTAAATATCACTTAGGTGGCGTAAAAACTACTTCTTCATATGGTATTGAACAACGTATTTCTTTAGCAAACAATCCTAGTCACCTAGAAATTGTAGCACCTGTAGTTATAGGAAAAACACGTGCTGCTCAAGATGATACACATCATGCGGGTGGACCAACTACAGATTTTCATCACGGTATGCCAATTATTATTCATGGAGATGCTGCATATCCTGGTCAAGGTATCAATTTTGAAACAATGAATTTAAGTAATTTAGATGGTTATTCAACTGGCGGAGCACTACATATAATTACAAATAACCGAATTGGTTTTACAACTGAACCTATTGATGGTCGTTCTACAACGTATTCATCAGACATCGCTAAGGGTTATGATGTACCTATTCTTCATGTGAATGCAGATGATGTAGAAGCGACAATTGAAGCCATTGATATTGCTATGGAATTTAGAAAAGAATTCCACAAAGACTTTGTCATTGATTTAGTAGGTTATCGTCGATATGGACATAATGAGATGGATGAACCATCTATTACAAATCCAACATTATATCACAATATTAGAAAGCATGATTCAGTTGAAGTGATTTATGGAAATAAACTTGTAGATGAAGGTATTTTAACGAAAGAACAAATGTCTGAAATGATTGATTCTGTACAAAAAGAAATGCGTACTGCTCAAGATAAAATTGATAAATCAGATAAAATGAATAGTACTGCAATGAATAAACCAGAATCGCTTCAGTTGCCTTTACAAAGTGATGAAAAAGAGTTTAGCTTTGAACATTTGAAAGAAATTAATGATGCAATGTTAAACTATCCTGAAGATTTCCATGTATTTAGAAAATTAAATAAAGTATTAGAAAAACGTAGAGAGCCTTTTGAAAATGAAAATGGTCTAGTTGATTGGGCTCAAGCAGAACAATTAGCTTTTGCAACAATTGTTCAAGATGGCATATCAATTCGTTTGACAGGTCAAGATAGTGAACGTGGTACATTCAGTCACAGACATGCTGTACTACATGATGAAGACAATGGCAATACGTATACACCGCTTCACCATGTACCAAGTCAAAAAGCAACATTTGAAGTGCATAACAGTCCATTATCAGAAGCTGCAGTCGTAGGCTTTGAATATGGATATAATGTTGAAAATAAAAATAGTATGAATATTTGGGAAGCCCAATATGGAGATTTTTCAAATATGGCACAAATGATGTTTGATAATTTTATGTCATCTGCCAGAGCTAAATGGGGCGAGCGTAGTGGTCTAACTTTATTCTTACCACACGCTTTTGAAGGTCAAGGTCCTGAACATTCATCAGCACGTTTAGAAAGATTCTTACAACTGGCGGCTGAAAATAATAGTACAGTGGTCAATCTATCAAGTTCTAGTAACTACTTCCATTTATTACGTGCACAAGCTAAAAGTTTAAATACTGAAGCGATGAGACCATTAATTGTGATGTCACCTAAGAGTTTGCTAAGAAATAAAACAGTGGCTAAGCCAATTAGTGAATTTACAACTGGCGGTTTCAAACCAATTATTGTTGAAGATGCTCAAAAAGCTAAAGTAACAAAAGTCATTTTAGCTTCTGGAAAAATGTTTATTGATTTAAAAGAAACATTAGCAAAAGAACCTAATGAAAATATACAACTTATTGCTGTGGAAAGATTATATCCTTTCCCAGAGGAGGACATTAAAAAAGCTTTAGAAGAATTACCAAATTTAGAATCTGTTGCTTGGGTTCAAGAAGAACCTAAAAACCAAGGCGCATGGTTATTTGTTTACCCATATCTTAAATCTATTGTTGGACATCAATATAATTTAAGTTATCAGGGTAGAATACAACGTGCAGCACCTGCCGAAGGTGATGGAGAAATTCACAAACTTGTTCAACATAAAATTATTGAAAATAGTGTCAAAAATAACTAGGGGGAAATATAATGGCAGAGGTAAAAGTTCCAGAATTAGCAGAATCAATTACAGAAGGTACAGTTGCAGAGTGGCTAAAAAACATAGGGGATAATGTTGAAAAAGGAGAAGCTATTCTTGAATTAGAAACTGACAAAGTGAATGTTGAAGTTGTATCTGAAGAAGATGGTATACTTCAAGAACAACTTGCATCTGAAGGCGACACTGTAGAAGTGGGCCAAGCTATTGCAATTGTCGGTGAAGGTAAAGGTAGTACAAGTAGTTCAAGCGAATCACAAAATAACGATTCAAATTCTGAAAATGAAAACACAAAAACAGATTCTGCAGAAACTAATTATTCAACACCACGCACTTCTACTGAAGCACAAGGTAGCGATACAAGTTCAAATGACGACTCAGAATCAATCAATAATAAAAGAGTGAATGCAACACCATCAGCACGTCGTCATGCTCGTAAAAATGGTATTGATTTAAATGAAGTAGCTGGAAAAGGTAGCGATGTGATAAGAAAAGAAGATGTTGATAATAGTCAAAAACCAAGTCAATCTAATCAAAATACTCAACCTAATTCACAACAAGAAACATCTAAAAAATCAACTGCTAATACGCCTAATAAACCAGTGATCCGTGAAAAAATGTCTAGAAGAAAGAAAACAGCTGCAAAAAAATTATTAGAAGTATCTAATAATACCGCAATGCTCACAACATTTAATGAAGTTGATATGACAAATGTAATGGAATTAAGAAAACGTAAAAAAGAACAATTTATTAAAGATCATGACGGCACTAAATTAGGATTTATGTCATTCTTTACTAAGGCAGCAGTAGCAGCACTCAAAAAATATCCAGAAGTTAATGCTGAAATTGATGGAGACGATATGATTACTAAACAATACTATGATATTGGTATTGCTGTTTCAACAGATGATGGATTATTAGTACCATTCGTTAGAGATTGTGATAAGAAAAACTTTGCTGAACTAGAAAAATCAATTGCAGATTTAGCAGTAAAAGCACGTGATAAAAAACTTGGATTAGATGATATGGTAAATGGTTCATTTACCATCACTAATGGTGGTGTATTTGGTTCTATGATGAGTACACCAATTATTAATGGTAATCAAGCTGCTATCTTAGGTATGCATTCAATTATCACTCGTCCAATTGCTATTGATAAAGATACAATCGAGAACCGACCAATGATGTACATTGCATTAAGCTATGACCATAGAATTATTGATGGCAAAGAAGCAGTTGGATTCTTAAAAACAATTAAAGAGCTTATCGAGAGCCCAGAAGACTTATTATTAGAATCTTAATTTCGTTTATTAAAGAGCTAAATATATTGAAACCTTAATCAAAAATTGATAAAGAGTAGAATAAGTTCATAATGAATTTATTCTACTCTTTTTATGTTTTAGTTATATTAGTATTAAAAAAATTGAGAATATAAAAAATAACAGAGAAGCGCATCCCTCATTATCCATTTATGACTTTTCCAAAGCAGATGCTAATATGTATAAAAATGATAAATTAAGTATTATATTTGGACAAAAAACAACAAATATTTTTAAGGATATTCCAAACGAATTCATAAAAAAATAATAGTCATTAAAGCTACAATAAGTTAAAAACGAACTTTATATAATTTATCAAGTTTGTTTTAAGACAATTAAATAACCTATGATATATCCCCCCTACCTATATAAAACAAAGTAGGGGAGGGATAAAATATATATATTATCTTATATATATTTTATTTATTATACACACTTTAATCATATATAATATTTTTATTTACGTATATTTTATAATAAAAAACAATACTCTTATTTAAGAGTTCAACATATTATTCATATATAAAATACGTTATAATGTTTAAGAAAAGATATATAAATGGGAGTGTCGATGAATGAGTGGACTAAGAAGTGTTACGATTGGAACAAGTGATCTCTCAAAAACACAGAATTTATTTCATAATATTTTAGGTCTTAATGTTGCAACAAAAAGACAAGCATTACGTTTTGGTGATGCTGAATTAAATCCTGGTACAAGACTTCACTTTGTAGAAGTTCCTAATCCTAATTATAGAAATGTACATATATCAAGCGTGGGATTAAGAACACCATCGAATGCTGGTTTAGAAGAATACCAACAAATATTAGAAAAAAATAATATTCAATTTAGTTCAATCACTGAATTAAACGGTAATCAGCACTTTAATTTTAAAGATGATAATCATCAAATTTTTGATATCTATTCTAATGAACTGAATGTTGGTGTTGGATTAGGCACACCTACTTTTGAAAGTGCTGTTAATCCTCTTCATCAAATTCAAGGATTGGGACCAGTAATTATTAAAGTAAACGAATTATTGGTTACAACTTCTATCTTTAAAAATGTATTTAATTTAACGCATTATGCTGAATATGAATCTACTGAATTTCCTGATCAAACTGTCCAGGTATTTAAAATCGGAGATGGTGGACTTGGTGGAGAAATTCATTTATATCAATCTAATGATCAAGTTGAATTAAAAGAAGAAGGAATTGTGGAACAAATTGAATTCAGTACAAATTCAACTGAAGACTTTGAACATGCACAAAAAGAACTGGATGAAATAGGTATTCCTTATCAAATATTAAATCAAGGTGATGCTCAATCGTTACGCATTACTGAAGGTAGCGGCATCTCTTTCATATATACTTTAGAAAAAAATTAATATAAATCATTTTATTGGAGGATTTAAAATGGGAATGTTACATGAAGATTGGAAATCACGCACACCAATTAAACAAGTGATGGTAGTTAATACTGATGCAAAAAAATTCACAGTATCAGATATGCTTACTATTGGAAAACAATATGATGTCATCAATGAAACTGAAGAATATTATCAAATCATTGATAACTCTGATCTAGTAGGTGGTTATTACAAAGATTATTTTAAAGAAGTTTAAATACATTCAATTTCTAAAAAGATAACGATTAAATTAAGACTCAGAGTGATGTGCCAATATCTATACATTTATACACGCTCTTGGTCTATTTTTTCATCTTATAAAGGAGAATATTAAAATGCCAAATAATCATTATATCAATTCAGATCAATCTGTATTCAATGATGCAAAAGCATTGTTTAATTTAAATAAAAATATTTTATTAAAAGGCCCTACAGGCTCTGGTAAAACACGATTAGCTGAAACTTTAAGTGAAGTGGTCCAAACGCCGATGCATCAAGTTAACTGTTCTGTTGATTTAGACGCAGAGAGCTTATTAGGTTTTAAAACAATAAAAACAAATGAACAAGGTCAACAAGAAATTATTTTTATTGACGGCCCAGTTATAAAAGCCATGCGAGAAGGTCATATCTTATATATTGATGAAATCAATATGGCTAAACCTGAAACATTACCTATTTTAAATGGTGTATTAGACTATAGACGTCAGTTAACCAATCCTTTTACTGGAGAAGTAATTAAAGCAGCCCCTGGTTTCAATGTAATTGCTGCGATAAATGAAGGCTATGTTGGGACATTACCAATGAATGAAGCATTAAAAAACCGCTTTATTGTCATACAAGTTGATTACATTGGAGGAGACATTCTTAAAGATGTCATTAAACAACAAAGCCAACTTCAAGATGATGATATAATTAAAAAAATCATTAAATTTAATGAAGACTTACGTACAATGTCAAAACAAGGACAAATTTCAGAAGAAGCAGCTAGTATTCGTGCGTTAATTGACTTAAGTGACTTAATTACAGTTATGCCAATAGAGAGAGCAATTAAGCGTACAATTATCGATAAACTTGAAGATGAACGCGAACAGCAAGCCATCAGAAATGCAATCGAACTAAACTTTTAGAGAGGGATTATTATGAGTGATCGTTTTATAAAATTTAATGATGAGCAGCTAGATGCTAAGCAAGTCATGATGTTACAAGATTTAGCGCGCTTACTACTGAAAAACGAACAAACTAAAGTAAAAATTCAAAAGTTCCCTTATTATGATCCTATTAATAATACTTTAATTACAAGTTGGTTTTGGTCTCATCGTCCAAAAGATATTGAAAGTGCAGGGTTAAAAACAGATGTTATGCTCGCTGCATATGGTTATAAAATGATGGACGAAGCTATCGTAAATGAAGTCCTTCATGATAATGAATTTAGCCATCCCAAATTTTATCATCAACTCTTTAGATTGCTAGAAGATATGCGCGTTTTTAATTTTATTAAAGTGGATCGGCCTAGCACTGCTAAACAAATTGATTTAAGAGTGAAAACTCGATTATCTTATACGGAATCACAAATTAAATTCTATAAAACAAAAACGGTATATACAGATTTACTTTTCTTATATTTAGAGCGAGCATTTTTAAGTCAAAACTTCTTTGATATACCCACGATACATCCACAATTAGATGACATATTAAATCATATGTTTCAATATTTACCTGATTTTTTCCAAAATGAATCATCTGAAGATAATATGTATCTTGCACAACGTATCATGTTCCAAATCGATGAAATGTTATCACATGATATGTTAAATGAATATTATCATCTTCCTAGAAAAGTATATGAAGCTATTCATGAAATGTCTTATGAGGATATTAAACGTATGGATGCAAGTAACGTTGATGGGCAAGATAATACAAATCAAGAAACTGACACTACATCAGCCGAAGCTGAAACAAACGCTCAAGATAGTAAATCTGAAGGTGGCGCTTATCTTGAAATGGAATTACATGAAGGTGAAAATAGTGACGTCATGAGTGATAACGACACTGCACGTGAAGGTGATTCAACTGATGATATGACAGATATGATGACGAAAAAAGGACGTGGCTCTAATCATTCACTTGATCGTGACGAAGGCGGTTCTATAGGTTCTAATCCATCATTTGCTTTACGTGGTATTAATGAAAATGTCGAAATAGAATGGAAAGTGCCTGATATAGAGCCAGAGTATATTTCAAGCTACCAACAAGTTAAAAATGAAGTACAATTTGAAACTAAAGATTTAATTCAGATTATAAAGAAAACCATCGATAGAGAACACGTGGACGAACGTCATAATTTGACTAAAGGTCGTCTTCAACGTGATTTAACCAATTGGTTTATTGATGATCAATATAAATTGTTTTATAAAAAACAAGACCTTAGTAAAACATTCGATGCGACTTTTACATTACTGATTGATGTATCTGCTAGTATGTTCGATAAAATGGAAGAAACGATTAAAGGCGTCGTATTATTTCATGAAACATTAAAAGCACTCAACGTTAAACATGAGATACTTGCTTTTAATGAAGATGCTTTTGACTCTGATGATCGAAAACAACCTAATATCATTGATGAAATCGTTCATTACGATCGCTCCATCATAGAAAAAAGTGGACCACGCATTATGTCATTACATCCTCAAGATGATAATAGAGATGGCGTAGCTATACGAATTGCAAGTGAACGTTTATTAAGAAGAAGTCATCAACAACGTTTCTTAATTATCTTTTCAGATGGGGAACCTTCAGCATATAACTATGCTCAAGACGGCATTTTAGATACGTATGAAGCTGTGGAAATGGCACGTAAATTTGGAATCGAAGTATTTAATGTCTTTTTAAGCCAAGATCCTATTACTGAAGATATTGAAGAAACCATTCATAATATTTATGGACAATTTGCATTATTTGTAGAAGGTGTTGAAAATTTACCGAGTCACTTATCACCATTGCTAAAAAAATTGTTATTAAAATCTTTTTAATCATAATCAATAATTAAACTGTATATTGATTTATAATATTCAAATTTTTGTGACATACATAGACTTGTAAATTCTTTTTGTGCTAGAATGTTAAATATTGCAAACATATACATAAAAAGGAGCAAGTCTATGAATAAACATACTTGGATTATCGGCTTTACGCTATTTGCTATGTTTTTTGGCGCAGGTAATCTAATTTTTCCTCCTAATTTAGGACAAGAAAGTGGTGCCTATTTCTGGCCAGCAATTTTAGCTTTTTGTTTAACTGGAATAGGCTTACCATTACTTGGAGTAGTCGTTGGGGCACTTGATAAACAAGGATATATTGGTGCCTTTAATAAACTGTCACCGAGATTTTCAGTTGTCTTTCTAATTATTATTTATTTAACCATTGGACCTCTATTTGCTATACCACGTACTGCATCTACGTCTTTTGAAATGACTATTACACCCATTACTCATTCAAATAGTAATATGTCTTTATTCATTTTTACACTTATTTATTTTATTATTGTTTTATATTTATGTATTAATCCCGGTAAAATAGTAGATCGAATTGGATCTTTATTAACTCCTTTATTATTAATTACAATTTTGGCTATGATCATTAAAGGATTTGTAGACTATAAGGGACACGGTTCATCTCATGGAAATCCAGAAACATATTCTTCAAATATAGAAAGTTTTTCCCATGGCTTTATTGAAGGGTATTTAACAATGGATGCAATTGCAGCAATTGCATTTTCAATGATTGTGGTTAATGCCATTAAAGCAACAGGAGTTAAACACACCAATCAAATATTTAAACAAACAGTTATAGCTGGGTTTATTGCCGCCTTAGCATTAATTTTTATATATGTTTCTTTAGGGTATATTGGTAATCATATGGGAATAAGTCAAAATACGATTACAACTCTAATGGCTAAAAATCAAAATATAGGAACTTATTTACTTACTACAATGGCTACAAATGGCTTTGGTGTTCTAGGCAAATACTTACTAGGTATCATTGTTGCTTTAGCTTGTTTAACTACAGCTTGTGGACTTATTGTATCTGTGAGTCAATACTTTAATAGTATATTTCCAAAAATTAGTTATAAGGTATATGTTATAGGTTTTACAATTATCAGTTTTATATTGGCTAATTTAGGATTAAATTCTGTTATAAACATGTCTGTTCCTGTATTAAGTATTATTTATCCTGTAGCTATTACTATGATTATTTTAATCTTACTTGCGCGTTTTATTCCAACTAAACCTATTGCGCAACAAATACCTATTATCATTGTTAGTCTTGTTTCAATTGTAAGTACAATAAATACGTTAGGTTTAATAAAATTAAATGTTATAAATCATTTACCTCTTAAGCAATATTCTTTAGAATGGTTACCTATAGCTATCATTTCAATCATAATAGGGTATATCGTATCTAAGTTTATAAATCAATCGTATATTGTTTATCAAAAGGAATAGATATACTAAACACCGGTTACTTCTTTAAATGAGAGCAATCGGTGTTTTAATTTTATCTATTCTTTTTTCATAGTAAGTAAATGTTCTTTTAACTCATTCTCGAGTTGTGATAATTCTCTTTCAGCTTGTTGACGTTTTTGACGTCCATTATATTGAATTTGCAGTGTTTGTTCAATCGTTTCAAGGATGTCATTTTGAGTCGCTTTAAGCGTTTCAATATCTACGATACCACGTTCATTTTCAGTAGCCGTTTCAATTGCATTTTGTTTTAACATGGCTGCATTTCGAGTAAGCAAGTCATTTGTGGTATCAGTAACTGCACGCTGAGCTGTTACAGCATTTTTTTGTCTCATTAAAGTGAGAGCAATAGCCATCTGATTTTTCCATAAAGGAATACTTGTGAGAATAGAACTTTGAATTTTTTCGGCTAATGCTTGATTCACATTTTGAATCATGCGAATTTGCGGTGCTGTTTGAATTGCTATTTGACGTGATAATTGTAAGTCATAAATTTTTTTATCTAATCGATCAACAAATTGCTCCATATCAGCGACACTTTGAATATCCATTTGATTACCAGATTGTTCTGCATGTTGACGCAATTTAGGCAATTCATTAGCATTTATGTCTTGTTTTTTACGCTGTGCAGCAGCAATATATAGAGAAACATCATCAAAATATACTTTATTTTGTTCATAAAGATGGTCGAGTAACTGAATGTCTTTAGTTAAATTTCCTTTATGCTTATCCAATTGAATGGTGATTCTATCAACTTGTGAACTTACAGATTGCATTCTAGAGAATACTTCATTTATTGAAGCTTTTGTTCGTCTAAATAAACGTTTAAGTTTAGATTGATTGTCTTGATTCAAGTCATCAGGATTAACTTCACTTAACTTAGACATTAATTGATTTAAAGTATCACCAATAGGACCCACATCTTTCGATTGAACTTCATCTAACATTTGATGTGAAAATTGAGACATGTTCTGCTGTAGATGTGTCCCAAAAGATAATAGGCCTTCACTATCTAATGGTTTGATTTGTTGACTAATTGAATCAATTTTTTTTAAATCTTGTTCGTTAAATTGTTGTTTAAAGTCTTGCTTAACATTTTGAGTTGAAACATCATGCGTTTGATGATCTATATAATCATCTAATGGATGTGAGTTAATAAATTGGTCTTTTTGATTCATTTAAAAATTCTCTCCATTCCTTATCTTAACTTTAAATTATTATTCTTTATATCGTTTTTGTTGTAACCGATTAAGTTCCATTTCAATATCTAAACGCTCATAATCATCTTCATTAAGTCTTTTTAAATCTGCAATAAGTGTACGTTTCACTTCATCTAAAGTAATACGTGTTCGCTCTAATTTTTGCTTTTCTTTAGCAGATTTTTTTGGCATTTTAGATAAACGGGTATATGCATCAATTAAATTTAGTGCATTATCTATATGCGAATAAAAGAAACTTTCTACCTTGAAGAATGATGAAGGTCTCTGTTTAACAGCAAAATGAATAGACTTAGAAATTTTATAAATATCATTAATTTGACGAAAATCTTTAATCGATCTGATATTAATATATGATTTTAAAATATTACGAATTTTATTATGTGATTGATTGAGTTGCTGATTAACAAAACGATAGTCTCTACGTGATAATCCAATTTCATTTAAATATTTTTTGGATGTCAATCTTTGAGTAGGAAAATAAGATACAAAAAACATTCCAATACCTATTAGGGCATCAAGTATAAAGGATAAATCAAATCCAAATACACTTGTCACCCATGAGATAATAGCTATTGGAATTCCTACTAAAACACCCAGAAGTCGAGAAAGGTTATATCTCAATATTCATCTTCCTTTATTTAATAAATCGTTTTAAATTCTGAGTATCTATTTGTTGTGTCTAAATCTTCAATACTATAATCAGAAACTGAAGATGCAGGAGAAGCACCAGCAATCACTTTATCAATAAATGATTTTATTTGTTCCTCGTCACCTTGAGCATATATATCTACATAATCCTCAACATTTTGAACAGTACCAAATATATCAAGTTTTTTTGCAATTAATTCAGTATGATGACGGAACCCTACACCTTGGACAGTTCCAAATACTTGTATATGTTTACGTTGCATCATTATCACCTCTACATTATATTATACGTATTTTTCCTACAAAAAACTAATAATTAATACACATATCATCTTTATCTCAATTAAAAGAACGAAGTCTTTAAGCTTGAATTCGTCTAAAAAAAAGTTACAATATTTATTAGAGTTTTAATTTGAGAGGGGACTTAGTCATGTGGACAGTTGCAAAGATTCGTGCTGACTACGAGGGATGGTGGTTATTTAGCGACTGGACAGAAAAAATCGTAGAACAACATCATTATAGTAACTATGAAGAAATGTTAAAAGATTATCAATCAATTATTAAAAAAAGTAAAAA
>NZ_PPQE01000025.1:660725-713870 GCF_002901845.1 Staphylococcus hominis subsp. hominis | reverse complement strand
ATATTATAATAATTATGTTATTGGGAAATATAATATTTATGCATTTTATAATAATTGTGATTTAAATTTTTGTGAAGATTGTGATGAAGATTTACAAATATTTTATAGTTTTATTATTTTAAATAATAAACAAGTTTATTATAATCTACCAAAAATTAATTAAAAGAGAATTTTCTATAATTGTATTGCAATTTAGTTCAAACTAACATATAATAGTTACCAAGCAATAGTTTTATTCCATATTGCAAAGAATATCTGTAATATTGATTGATAGCATTTTGTTATTTATACATATTTATAACACGTATTTTTTGTAATATGCGAATAATGCATATTGAATGAATTTTAGTCTTGGAGGTTTCACAATTATGAAACAAGGTACAGTTAAATGGTTTAACGCTGAAAAAGGTTTTGGCTTCATCGAAGTTGAAGGAGAAAACGACGTATTCGTACACTTCTCAGCAATTAACCAAGAAGGTTATAAATCATTAGAAGAAGGTCAATCAGTTGAGTTTGAAGTAGTTGAAGGCGATCGCGGTCCTCAAGCTGCAAACGTTGTTAAACTATAATTTATAGATTGCAAAAATTGACTTTAGTAACACCTTACCAAGATGTAGGGTGTTTTTTATATATAATTGAGGCTGGGACATAATCCCAGAAAAATAGCCAGTAAATGAGTTTTAAAAAACTCATTTACTGGCTTCTTTATTTATGATACTTTCTGTTATTGGATCATTTTCTTAAAGAACAGCTTCATCCTGTTCCTTCAAGTATTTCGCCAACATACTTTATCTTCAATTAAAACAATTCTTGATATCTGAATTCAATGAATTCAAATATCATCATGGTGCAACATTAACGGGTAAGTATAAACTTTTTCGTTATTTTATTTTGTATCATTAATTATTAATTGACGTAATGATTGACGTTTAATAACTTCACGTGCTTTTCCATCTTTTAAGAAGAAAACAGGTGGTTTTTGCATTTGATTATAATTAGATGCCATAGAGTAATGGTATGCGCCAGTAGATAAAATGGCTAAATAATCTCCACGTTTTACAGAAGAAGGTAACATAGCATCTCGGATAATAATATCTCCAGATTCACATAACTTTCCGGCAATAGTTACCGTTTCGTCTGCCTCCTCATGACGATTTACAAGTAATGCTTGATATTTTGCTCCATATAAAGCAGTTCTAATATGATCACTCATACCACCATCAATAGAAACATATTTATTTACTTCAGGAATGTCTTTAATTGTTCCAACTTCATATAAAGTAATGCCCGCTTCGCCAACAATTGAACGTCCTGGTTCAATACCAATTTCAGGAACGTCGTAGTTTAATTTTTCTGATTCAGATTTAATCGCATCTGTAATTTCAGCAATACCTTCTTCAATAGGGAAGCTCACATCACCTTCGACATATTTAATACCAAAACCACCACCTAAGTTAAGTAATTCAACTTGGATATGATGCTCATTAAGCCAATTTAAAACAATTTTAGCTGTTTCAATCATAGCTTCAGTACCCTCAATTTGTGATCCTACATGGAAATGTATTCCTTTTAAATGAAGATGCTTTGATGCTTTGACTTTTTCAACTGCTTGAATTGCAAGACCATGGCGAATTGAAAGACCAAATTTACTATCTTCTTGACCAGTTTGAATAAATTCATGGGTATGGGCCTCTACTCCAGGATTCACACGAATGACAACATTAACTGTATCACTTGCATAGCGATCGATTAATTCAATTTCTTCTAAAGAATCAATAACAAAGTAGCCAACGCCACTTTCTAAAGCATATTGTATTTCACGTTTCGTTTTATTATTGCCATGGAAGTGGATGCGACTAGGATCAAATTTAGCCTCTAATGCTGTATAAAGCTCACCTTCAGATACGACATCTAATTGTAAGTTTTCTTCTTGAACTAACTTTACCATTTGAATGCAAGTAAAGGCTTTAGAAGCATATGAAATATTGTATTTTAATCCACTTTTTTGAAAAGCATTATGAAATCGACGCATTTGATTGCGAATTTCATCTTCATCATAAACAATGGTAGGCGTACCAAAACTTTGAGCTAGTGTTTTCAAACTTGTACCCGCCATTGTTAATTCACCATAATCATTATATTTAACTGACATTTTATCTAAACTCCTTTATAAGAGAATCATGATTCATCGCACTAAGTTGTTCTGAATTAGCGCCAACACCTTTGAATGTGTATTCATCAATGCGTATATCATTATTATATAGTATCACTTCATCTTGTGCATGAACATCATCATCGACTTCAACAAACATGTGACTCATCATTAATGCTCGAATAGGGTAACGTTTACCATTAATTAATGCTTCGTGTGTTGCACGTTTTTTTAAAATACCATCACCATAGCCAATATCAACAACTGCAAGATGTGTATGATCATGCATTGCTTCAAATGCAAAACTATAACCACAATAATCACCTTTATTTACTTCACGAACTTGAATTACATTTCCTTTTACGGTTAAGGCTTGTTCAATCTCATGTTCATCTAATTTGCTATATGGTCTTGAACCATATAAAGCGATACCTACACGTGCATGTGTATGATAGGGAAGAAGTTGTTGTCCTTCGCGATAATAACTCGCACTGTTTTGCGCATGGATAAGTTTAAATTGGTATCCTTCATTTAATAATGTATTAACGACGTTTAACCATGCTTCCCGTTCAATCCCATACTCTGGAACATCAAATTCATCTGCATACCCAAAATGCGTCCATAGGCCAACGATATTCATTTTACTTCCATTATCATTTTCATGATGATGAAGTACTTCTTTAATTTCGTCAAGATTTTTGAAACCTGAACGATGGAGTAAATTTTCAAATTCTAAGTGAACATTAATATCTTTTAATTCACTTTTGTACTGATAATAATATTCTAAAGAGGGAAGCGTCATTTGAATATTATTATTTCGAACTGTATCAAAGTCATAAACTGCATTCATTAAAAAGATTGTAGCATGAGGCGCAAGTTTACGAACTCTCACTGCTTCTTTTAAGGAAGTAGTACTAAATGTATGGATACCCGCTTCTAAAAATGTTCTTACTGCAAACTCTAATCCATAATGATAAGCATTATTTTTTACAACTGCCATTATTGATTGATTATTCTTTACTTTAGTTGCATTTCTTAAAAATATTTTTGAATCAACTGACCAAACTGCTGTCAATTTAATTTACTCCTTTCCATAATGGTTCAATATTTGTTCATAGTAATTGGCAACATCAATAAGCACTTTTTCGTCAAAATTTAAATGCGATGTATGTAAGCCTGTGATAAAGCCTTTATCTTCATTTCGAGTTCCTACAAAAGCAAAGTAAGACGGTGCTAATTGTTGGCCATAAAAACTAAAGTCTTCGCCGAATAAAAATGGCAGAGGCTTTTCAATAACTTCTAAATTAGCAGATAGAATAGATTTTTCAACGATATGACGTAGTTTAGGACTATTCATTGTAGCAGGATATCCTTCTTCAAATTTGACTTCACAATCAACATTGAATAATAATTTCACACTTTTTGCAATTTTATTCATTTGATTTTTCACAATATTTAAATCAGTGGCATCATAAGTACGAATAGTTCCTTCTAAATAACCGTTACTAGGCACCGTGTTAATTGCTTCGCCTGCATTAAAGTGGCCCATATGAACAATATTACGTTTTAGTCCATTTAAATGATATTGCTGTATTTGACCAACTTGATTTAAAACATGAATCAGTGCTTCGCCACATGAATGACCTTGCTCTTTATCAGCTACATGACTAGATAATCCTTTTAGGAAAAAACGATATTCAGTGGCACTTGCTGTAATTTCTTCATCGCGTATCACGACTTGTCCTTCCTCAGCGAAAGGATTGACATGAATGCCAAATACTGCTTCAATAGGATATTGATTAAAAGCACCTGCTTTAATTAAGCGATTTGCGCCTCCGCCTGTTTCTTCAGCTGGTTGGAAGATAAACACGACATTATGAGGTAATTGATGTTGATCAGCCATCACCTTACATCGTTTAACAAATAACATCAATGCTGTTGTATGACCATCGTGACCACAAGCATGCATCACATTATCTGTTTGACTACGATAATCGACATTATTTTCTTCAAAAATGGGTAGGGCGTCAATGTCTGCCCGAAATGCAATTGTATGGTCACTATTACCTTCTAAATATGCAATAGCACCCGTTTCAAGAGGTTGTTCGTAAGGTACATTTAATTCATCTAGAAATCGAGTAATATATTGAGTTGTCTCAAATTCGTGAAGACTTAATTCTGGATGTTGATGTAAATGTCTTCTATGTTGTGTGACAAATTCTAATTCGCTCATCTTAATCAATCCTTTATTCATTTATTATTCAACTTATGTATTCATTTAATTGTAAAGGCTGAGAACATGTTGTCCCAGCCTTTAGCATTCAATTATTCAAGTTTGTCATTAATCATTTAATTTTCTTAACGCTGCAACAATTTCTCGTTTAGAGTCTTGAACTTCAGATGTTTGTTTAATGACTTTAGCAGGTGTACCAGCTACAACCGCACCGGCAGGAACATCTTGAGTCACGATAGCACCAGCAGCTACAATAGCGCCTTCGCCAACTCTTACGCCTTCTAGAATAACTGCGTTTGCGCCAATTAATACATTATCTTCGATTACTACTGGAGAAGCACTAGGTGGCTCAATAACGCCCGCTAATACTGCACCGGCACCTACATGAACATTTTTACCCGTTGTCGCACGACCACCTAATGTTGCATTCATATCAATCATAGTGCCTTCACCTACAACAGCGCCAATATTGATTGTTGCTCCCATCATCACAACGGCACCGTCTTCGATAATAGCTTGTTCACGAATGAATGAACCTGGTTCAATACGTGCATTTGTATTAGTTAAGTCTTTTAAAGGAATAGCAGAATTACGACGGTCCATTTCAATTTCTAAGTCAGTAATATGTGATTGATTGGTTTCATAAAATGTTTTCCAATCATCCGCTTCACAAAATATTACTTTTGAATCATCAGATCCGAATACTTTAAATGTATTAGGAAAAGTGACGTCATTGAATTGTCCATTTACGTATACTTTTAATGGTGTTGATTTTTTAGCATCACTAATATATTGAATAATTTCTTGTGCAGATAAGTGTTGTACCATAGTTTAGAATCTCCTTAAGTTATTTTATAAGTTGTCAAATGTATAGAAACCATTTGATTTTGTGTTTAATTTTTCAGCAGCTGTAATTGCGCCATTTGCAAAAATGTCCTTAGATTGCGCTTTATGAGAAATGGTAATTGTTTCATCTGTGCCAGCAAATAAAACATCATGTTCGCCTACAATTGTACCGCCACGAACTGAATGAATACCGACTTCATCTTTTTCACGTTTTTCAGTTCGCTCATGTCGATCGTAAACAGGCGTTACATTTTCACGTAATTCTTTAATAACATCATAAAGTTTGACTAGCGTGCCACTTGGCGCATCTACTTTTTTATTATGATGAGCTTCAGTTAACTCAATATCATAATCGTGTAAAAGGGGAACAGCTGCTTCTAGAATTTTAGTTAATGCATGGACGCCATAACTCATATTTGCACTGAAGAAAACAGGCATACGTTCGCTTAATTGTTCTAATTTTTGAATTAGTTTTTCTTTTTCACCAGTAGTAGCAATCACTAAAGGTAATTCAAAACCTTCATCTAATAAAGGTAATAATAGATTAGGATTAGAGAAGTCGATCGCTACATCAGCTTCATTTTGTGCGTCTGCAATATGATGATAAGTTTTATATGGTGAATGTTGATGTTCTTCTGGCTCAATTGTACCAATAATCTCATGACCTTTTTCTTCTGCTAATCTGGCAACGCGTTGATTCATTGTGCCATATCCAATGAGTAAAATTTTCATTTTTATTCCTCCGCTTTAAATGCTTTATAAGCATTCACTAATACATTTGCTTTTTCTTTCTCTAGTGGTAATAAAGGTAATCTTAATTCATAATTTCCAAATCCTAAATGACTTGTTAGAGCTTTAATTGGAATAGGGTTGACATCAACTGAAAGTGCATCTAACAATTGACCAATTGGTTCAAAGTCTTTCTCAATTTCTTTCCCATTTTGTTTAGCATCATAGAGTGCTTGAAATTCTTTCGGAATAACGTTAGCAATGACAGAAATTACGCCATTACCTCCGCGATTATAGAATTCTACGACATTATCATCATTACCACTGTAAAGAGCAAATTCATCTTGATGAATACGTTTTTTCACTTCTTCGTAATAGTTAAAGTCATTTGTAGCATCTTTAATAGCTACAATATAATCATTATGACTTAATGTTTCGACTGTTTCAGGATCAATTGTCATATTCGTTCTTGAAGGTACATTATATAAAACAACAGGTAACTTAACTTCATTCGCGATAGTTTCAAAATGTTTAATTAAGCCACGTTGATTCGTTTTATTATAGTAAGGTGTGATTAACATAATACCATCTACACCTAATTCTTTAGCACGTAATGAAGCTTGAATAGATTTAGCTGTATTATTTGTACCAGTTCCAGCGATAATAGCCACTTGATGATTAACTTGTTTAATCACTGCTTGAAGTACTGTTTCTTTCTCTTCTTCTGTTAAAGTAGGGCTCTCTGCTGTAGTACCGTTTACAATAATTGCTTTAACATTATTATCAAGTAAAAATTGAACATGTTGTTCTAATGCTTTATAGTCAACTTCATTATTAGTAAATGGAGTAGCAAGCGCTACACCTACACCTTCAAAAATATGTGCCATATTATCTAGCTCCTTTTAATTTAATGACTTGTTCTAACACTTGAACTGCATTTAAAGCTGCACCTTTAAGTAGGTTATCTGAAGTACACCAAACATGGAAAGTATTATCAAGTGAGTCATCACGACGAATTCTACCTACAAACACTTCATCTTTACCTGTTGAATTAATAGCTAAAGGATATTCATTATTTTCAGGATTATCTACTAAAACAACACGATTATCGTTTTCAAATAAATCTTTAATTTCTTGAACTGTTGCTTCTTTATCAAGAGTAACATCAATTTCTACGCTATGACTATCTTGAACAGGTACACGTGCACATGTTGCAGTCACACGTAAGTCAGGTTGTCCTAAAATTTTTCGTGTTTCATCAATCATTTTTTGCTCTTCTTTTGTATATCCATCTTCTAAGAAAACATCAATATGTGGTAAAACATTATTATAAATAGGATGTGGATAAGCTTCTGGAGCTTTACCATTCGCACCTTCAGCTAAGTCTCTCTTACCTTTAATCCCTGAACCTGAAACTGCTTGATATGTTGTATAAGCTACACGCTTTAATCCAAAAGCATCGTATAAAACTTTGAGTGGCACGACCGACTGAATTGTTGAGCAGTTAGGATTGGCAATGATACCACGTTTAAATTCTGGTTGGTTAACTTCTGGTACAATTAAGTCCACATCGTTTGCCATACGCCATTGACTTGAATTATCAATAACAATTGCTCCAGCTTTTTCGAAAATAGGGGCAAATTGTTTACTTGTTTCGCCACCTGCACTCATTAGCACGTAATCAAATTTTTCACTTGCTGATTCTTCTGTAAGTTCTTGAACTGTATATGTTTTCCCTTGAAACTCAATTTCTTTTCCTGCTGATCTTGCTGATGAGAATAATACTAACTCATCAAATTGAATATGTTTACGATCAATTGTTTCTAACATTTTTGTTCCGACTAATCCTGTTGCTCCAACTACTGCTAATCTTGTCATAAAAGAATCACTCCATTTAAATATTAATTGAATTTTAAATTACTTATTTTAACTTAAGTTTAAATATCAAAAGCATCGTATAAAACTTCAACCGCTTTATTTCCATTTTCTGCATCAATAACATAAGAAATACTAATTTCAGAAGTTGTTGTTTGATAAAATGGAATATTAGAATTAATTAACGTAATAAATGCTTTTGAAGCTACACCAGACATATCACGCATTCCTGAACCAATTAATGAAATTTTGACGTACGCTTCATTAATTTTATAGTCTAATGCATCAAATGTTGTAGAAAGTTCCTCTAAGATACTTGAAATTTGTTGTACATCACTATCTTTAATAGAAAAAGATAGTTGTAAACCTTCAACATTTACGATTTGAGAAATCATATCCACATTAACTGAACCTTCATCTAAAGCAGTAAATAATTGAGTTAGAAGTCGATTATCTGGAAGAGGATAACTAATTGTTACATGCATCATATGTGTATCTAATGCAACTCCAGTTACGGCTTTTTTTCTAATATTTCTGTTCTTGGCATAATCCATGTTCCTTTCACATTTGATAACGTTCTACCTAAATACAAGGGGATATCATAATTTTTAGCAAGTTCTACACTTCTTGTTTCTAACACACCAGCACCTAAAGCGCTCATTTCCATCATTTCTTCATAAGACACATAATCTAAACGTTTTGCCTCACTCAAAATTCTTGGATCAGTAGCATAAACGCCATCAACATCAGTGTAAATTTCACAAGGGATTTGATTACTAGCTGCTAATGCAACAGCAGTCGTATCTGAACCACCACGACCAAGCGTAGTTAACTCTAATTCGTCGTTCACTCCTTGGAAACCTGCTACAACTAAAACATCCTTGTCTTTAAATTCCTTGTTAAATGTTTCAGGATTAATTTCTGCAATTCGACTTTTTAAATGATGACCTACTGTTTTGATACCTGCTTGATATCCAGTCATAGCTCTAGCACTTACGCCAATATCATTTAATACCATCGACAAATAAGAAACTGTTTGTTGTTCACCAGTTGTTAATAATAGAGCAAGTTCTTCATCTTTTGGTGTTGTTGTAAGATGAGAAACATTTTCCATTAATTGATCTGTTGTTTTGCCCATAGCACTTACGACAACAATAAGTTGTTCACCGTCATCTACACGGCGTTTAAGCATTTCTGCAATATTTTTTATCTTTGTAAAATCGGCGACAGATGAACCACCGAACTTTAAAACACGTCGTTTCAAGATTTTACCTCCTAGAATTTAGGGGCACACGTCATAAAAAAGAGCAAGTTCGGAATGTGCGAACTTGCTCGTAATTTATATACAAGTGATGCACTCCATTATTAAATAATAATGACAAACTCTCAGCTCTTAACCACAAAGTCCAACGAACGCTTACTGCGGTTGCAATTCGTTTCGGCATCGCACCCTTTCTATATTAGCCGTGGCAGACAGTATTCTAATATATACTAATGATTGATGCGCCTCATCAATTTCTTATTCAATTACTATGTTTTTAATTATACATAAGCACCTTTTAACTGTAAACCGATTTTTGTGATTTTTTGAAATAAACTGAAAATTATTAAAGTAATATTACTGTTAAAGAAAATAGATAGTAATAATAAGTAATTTGTGTAAATAATAACAATAATTCGAAAATAATAATATTTTATAAAAAAACTGTCGATAAAGTTCGTTATTTATCGACAGTTTTATACATATTTTAAATTTTAAAAATAGAAGATACCTTATTAAAATCCTGTTATTTTATTTTTGTAACACACCAATTTCTTTTAGATATTCTTCATATGGCAATTCTTTAGATAAACTACCTGGTTGGTTTAAGTCAATCACACGATTAGCGATTGTATTAATAAATTCAAAATCATATGAAGTAAAGATAATTGATCCTTTGAATGAAGCTAATCCATCATTAACAGCTGTAATGCTTTCTAAATCAAGATGATTCGTTGGCTCATCAAGTAGTAAAACATTGGCACTTGAAAGCATCATTTTACTTAACATACAACGTACTTTCTCTCCACCTGATAATACACTTGCTTTTTTCTTAACTTCTTCACCGCTAAATAGCATACGTCCTAAGAAGCCACGTAAAAATGTTTCAGTTTGTTCATCTTCAGGAGCATATTGACGTAACCATTCAACTAAATTCATATCTACGCCTTCGAAGAAATCAGAATTATCTTTAGGGAAATAGCTTAATGAAGTTGTCACTCCCCATTTAAATGAACCTTCATCTGGTTCCATTTCACCAGCAAGTATTTTTAATAGGGTAGTTTTAGCAATTTCACTATCGCCAATTAAAATAGCTTTATCATTTGGATTCATAGTGAATGAAATATTATCTAAAACTTTTTCACCATCAATTGTTTTTGAGATACCATCAACTACTAATAAATCGTTACCAATTTCTCTTTCTGGGGTGAATTTCACATAAGGATAACGTCTTGAAGATGGTTGAATATCATCAAGTTCAATTTTCTCTAATTGCTTCTTACGACTAGTTGCTTGTTTTGATTTTGACGCATTCGCAGAGAAACGAGCAATGAAGTCTTGTAATTCTTTAATTTTTTCTTCTTTTTTCTTGTTTTGTTCTTGAGCCATTTTTTGAGCAAGTTGACTTGATTGATACCAAAAATCATAGTTACCAACATAGACTTTGATTTTGCCAAAATCTAAATCTGCAATATGTGTACATACATTATTTAAAAAATGACGATCATGAGATACGACAATGACAGTATTTTCAAAGTTAATTAAGAAATCTTCTAACCAACTAATGGCAGGAATATCAAGACCATTGGTAGGCTCATCGAGTAATAAAACATCTGGATCTCCAAATAAACTTTGTGCCAATAATACTTTTACTTTTTGATTATTTTCTAACTCTGACATTTGCTTATCATGTAAATCTGGGGTAATACCAAGTCCTGATAGTAGGGAAGCTGCATCTGCTTCGGCATTCCATCCATTCATTTCAGCAAATTCACCTTCTAATTCAGCTGCACGAATGCCATCTTCATCACTGAAGTCAGGTTTCATATAAATTTCGTCTTTCTCTTTCATCACTTCAAATAGACGTTCATGACCTTTTATAACTACATCTAATACACGTTCATCTTCATAAGCAAAGTGATCTTGTTTTAATACTGCTAAACGTTCATCTTTCCCAAGAGAAACATGACCCGTTTGTGAATCAATTTCTCCAGATAAGATTTTTAAGAAAGTAGATTTACCTGCACCATTCGCACCGATAAGTCCATAACAATTACCTTCAGTAAATTTAATATTTACATCTTCAAATAGTTTACGATCACCAAAACGTAAACTTACATCCGTAACTTGTAACATTCATTTACTCCTTTATTCATCGTTTATCTAACGCAAAAAATTATATCATATAATGTTCCTATATTCGACCTTATATCATTTATGTCAATGATACTTTACAAAACTCATGTTATAATACTTAGAAATACACTGCTTAAAGGAGACAACTATGGCATTAGACAAAGATATCGTTGGTTCAATTGAATTTCTAGAAGTTCTTGGATTGGAAGGCTCTACTTATTTATTAAAAGGTCCAAATGGTGAACAAGTGAAGTTAAATCAGTCAGAAATCAATGAGGAAGATGAATTCGAAATTGGAGAAGAATATAGTTTCTTCATTTATCCAAACCGTTCAGGTGAATTATTTGCTACTCAAAATATGCCTGATATTACAAAAGATAAATATGATTTTGCAAAAGTATTAAAAACAGATAGAGATGGTGCAAGAGTAGATGTTGGTTTACCAAGAGAAGTGCTTATTCCATGGGAAGATTTACCTAAAGTTAAATCGTTATGGCCTCAATCAGGAGATTATGTATTAGTCACATTAAGAATCGATAGAGATCATCAAATGTTCGCGCGTTTAGCTAGTGAAACAATTGTGGAAAAAATGTTTACACCTGTATCTAATGATGATATGCAAAATCAAGTATTAAAAGCAAGACCTTATCGTTTATTACGTATCGGTACTTTTTTATTAACTGAGGATGGTTACAAAGTATTTGTACATGAGTCTGAACGTAAACATGAGCCAAGACTAGGCGAAGCTGTAGAAGTACGTATTATCGGGCATAATGAAAAAGGTGAATTGAACGGTTCATTCTTACCACTCGCACATGAACGTTTAGATGAAGATGGTCAAGTCATCTTTGATTTGTTAGTAGAGTATGATGGTGAACTTCCATTTTGGGATAAATCAAGTCCGGAAGCAATTAAAGAAGTATTCAACATGAGTAAAGGTTCATTTAAACGTGCAATTGGTCATTTATATAAAAGAAAAATTATAAATATTGAAACTGGAAAAATTACATTAACTAAAAAAGGTAAAACCCTTATTCAAGAATAATGAGTTCATGAAAAACGAGTTTCTTCTATATTATATAGATAGTTCAAAACCATTGAAAGGTAACACTTTCGATGGTTTTTTTATGGGTTTTATTTATATAAAACATAAGTTTTTTGATAAATTAACAAAATATTTACAATTACTCTATTTTACATTAACAAAAAGTATGTAATATAAGCATTGTAAGAAATACATATAACATTTTGGGTTATCTATAATTAGGAGGATGTTTTAATGAAGAAATGGCAATTAGTTGGTACAACTGTTTTAGGTGCTACTGTTCTTTTAGGCGCATGTGGCGGTGGAAATAGTGGCGGCAGTGGTTCAGGAGATGGAAAAGACCTTGAAGGTTCTGCAAAAGGTGAAGGTTCATCTACTGTTGCTCCAATCGTTGAAAAATTAAATGAAAAATGGGCTAAAGATCATCCAAGCGCAACTATTTCATCTGGTCAAGCAGGTACTGGTGCTGGTTTTGAAAAATTCATCGCTGGTGAAACAGACTTCTCACAAGCTTCTAGACCTATCAAAGATGAAGAAAAACAAAAATTAGAAGACAAAAACATTAAATATAAAGAATTTAAAATTGCACAAGATGGTGTAACTGTTGCTGTTAATAAAGATAATGACTTTGTAAAAGAATTATCTAAAGATCAATTGAAAAAAATCTACAGTGGCGAAGCTAAAACTTGGAAAGATGTAGATTCTAGCTGGCCTAACAAAGAAATCAAAGCTTTCTCTCCAAACTCAAGTCATGGTACTTATGACTTCTGGGAAGAAGAAGTTATGGATAAACAAGATATCAAAGCTCAAAAAAATGGAGATACTAACGTTATCGTTCAATCAGTTGAGAAAAACAAAGAAAGTATTGGTTACTTCGGTTATAACTTCTATAAACAAAATAAAGATAAATTAAAAGAAGTTAAAATTAAAGGTGACGATGGTAAATCTGTAGAACCTACTAAAAAGACTATCCAAGATGGTTCTTATCCTTTAAGTAGACCATTATTCTTATATGTTAAAGAAAAATCATTAGAAGATAATGATGTTATGAGAGAATTCTTGAAATTCACTTTAGATGATAAAGGTAAATCAGCTGAAGATGCTGGATACGTTGCTTCACCAAGCAAAGTTTATAAAGATGAAATTAAAGAATTAGATAAATACAAAAAAGATTCTGACAAATAATAATCATTATTAATATAAAGGGCTGGGAATTAACAACTCATGTAAATGTTACATGAGTTGTTCAGGATATATACATGGGTGATTGTTAAAGTGTTTTAAATTAATTTGAACTCATTCGTTACCTGATAATTTCCTGCTCTTTTTTAAAATCTATTGGGAGAAATAAAAAGAGAGGGTTACATATGGCTTCTAACACTAATGTTAGAGAGATGATAGCTAAAAATAACGCTAAAAAAGGTGGATTTTCTGATAAAATCGTGCCAATTATTTTAGGAATTATTGCTGCCATCTCTATTTTAACAACTATCGGTATACTATTTACGTTAATCACTGAAACAATCACATTCTTTACACGTGTTTCAATTACTGAGTTTCTTTTTACTAAAGATTGGAGCCCTACAAGTTCTGATCCTAAATATGGTATTTGGGCTTTAATTCTTGGTACTTTAAAAATCACTTTCATTGGTACTTTAGTGGCTGTTCCTATCGGATTAGGGGCTGCAATCTACTTAAGTGAATATGCAAGCGATAAAGCAAGACGTATTATTAAACCTATTCTTGAAATCTTAGCTGGTATTCCAACTATCGTATTCGGTTTCTTTGCTTTAACTTTTGTAACACCTTTATTAAGAACATTTATACCTCAACTCGATAGTTTTAACTCTATCAGTCCTGGTATCGTAGTTGGAATAATGATTGTTCCAATTATTACAAGTATGAGTGAAGATGCAATGGCTTCTGTACCTAATAAAATGCGGGAAGGTGCTTTTGGTTTAGGTTCAACTAAATTTGAAGTGGCAACTAAAGTCGTATTACCAGCTGCCGCTTCTGGTGTAATTGCTTCAATTGTACTTGGTATTTCTCGTGCTATTGGTGAAACAATGATCGTATCATTAGCTGCAGGTAGTTCACCGACATCATCTTTAACATTAACAAGCTCTATTCAAACAATGACAGGTTATATTGTTGAAATTGCTACAGGTGATGCGACATTCGGTTCAGATATTTACTATAGTATTTATGCAGTTGGCTTCACATTATTCATTTTCACATTAATTATGAACTTAATTTCATACTGGATATCTAAGCGTTATAGAGAGGAGTATTAATATGACAGCAACGACTGATCCAAGAGCTAAAGGTTTAGTTGACAAAAATAAAGTCGAAAAAAATCTATCTAGTCGTGATAAAAAAAATAGTCTTAATAAATGGCTATTCTTTGCATGTATTGTATTTGCTTTAATCGTTCTTGCCGCACTACTGATTCAAACACTTGTAAAAGGTGTAGGACATTTAACACCTGAATTCTTTACAAGTTTCTCATCTTCAACACCATCACAAGCTGGGATTAAAGGCGCATTAGCTGGTACATTATGGTTAATGATTACTATTATCCCAATTTCTATTATCTTAGGTGTTGGTACAGCAATTTATCTTGAAGAATACGCACGCGATAATATGTTTACAAGTTTCGTTAAAATTTGTATTTCTAACTTAGCTGGTGTCCCTTCAATTGTATTTGGTTTATTAGGTTTAACATTATTTGTACGTGGCGCTGGTATTGAATCATTATCTTTAGGAAATACTGTTATCGCTGCTGCTTTAACAATGTCATTACTTATCTTACCGATTATTATCGTTTCAAGTCAGGAAGCGATTCGTGCCGTACCTAATTCTGTAAGAGAAGCATCTTATGGTCTAGGTGGAAATAAATGGCAAACAATTAGAAAAGTGGTTTTACCCGCTGCTTTACCTGGTATTTTAACGGGATTTATTTTATCACTTTCACGTGCATTAGGTGAAACAGCACCATTAATCTTAATCGGTATTCCGACTATTTTCTTAGCAGTACCATCTGGTTTATTCTCAATGTTTACTGCTTTACCAACTCAAATTTATACTTGGGCTAAAATGCCACAAGCTGAATTCCAAAACGTGGCATCAGCAGGTATTATCGTATTACTTGTTATCTTATTATTAATGAACGGTTTAGCAATTTTCTTACGTAATAAATTTTCTAGAAAATATTAAGCATTTTATTATTAAAGTTATTTGGGATAGAGAAAAAGGTTTCTGCTTTCTCTCTTAAAATAAAAGGAGTTTTATATATGGCAAAAATCAATGTAGATGAAAAGAAAAAGAACGTTGAACAACATACAAATGATGTTGTTGATCAACGCTCAAATCACACTCATCCAACAAACGACACACAACAACATAACGACAATCAGTCGCAAAAGACAACAATTGTAACAACTAATAATGAAAATAAAAAAGATATTAAACCTGACAGTGAAAGAAAAGTAGTTTATTCAACTCAAAATTTAGATTTATGGTATGGTGAAAATCATGCTTTACAAAATATCAATTTAGATATCTTAGAAAATAATGTCACTGCTATTATCGGACCTTCTGGCTGTGGTAAATCAACATATATTAAAACATTAAATCGTATGGTTGAATTAGTACCATCAGTTAAAACTGCGGGTAAAATTTTATACAGAGGACAAAATATTTTTGATAGCAACTATTCAAAAGAAAAACTAAGAACGAATGTAGGAATGGTATTCCAACAACCAAATCCGTTTCCTAAATCAATTTATGATAATATTACTTATGGTCCAAAAATCCATGGTATTAAAGATAAAAAATTACTTGATGAAATTGTTGAAAAGTCATTACGTGGTGCTGCAATTTGGGATGAATTAAAAGACAGATTACATACAAATGCGTATGGATTATCAGGGGGACAACAACAACGTGTCTGTATTGCTAGATGTTTAGCAATTGAACCAGATGTTATTTTAATGGATGAACCTACGTCTGCATTAGATCCTATCTCTACTTTAAGAGTTGAAGAACTGGTTCAAGAATTAAAAGAAAATTATTCTATCATTATGGTTACACACAACATGCAACAAGCTGCACGTGTTTCTGATAAAACAGCATTCTTCCTTAATGGTTATGTAAATGAATATGACGATACTGATAAAATCTTCTCTAATCCTTCAGACAAACAAACAGAAGATTATATTTCTGGTCGTTTCGGTTAATGCTTAATGAAAATTATTAGACAAAAATATGAAGGCCAATTGGACGATTTAATTAAAGAACTTCGTCGTCTTGGTCTTCGTGTTTATTCAAATGTTAACAATGCTATTGAATCATTGAGTGAAGATGATAGAAACTTTGCTAGACACGTCATTGAAAAAGATAAAGAAATTAACAAATTTGATTATGACATTAACGA
Organism: Staphylococcus hominis subsp. hominis; assembly: GCF_002901845.1. Lineage (GTDB taxonomy): Bacteria > Bacillota > Bacilli > Staphylococcales > Staphylococcaceae > Staphylococcus > Staphylococcus hominis. The sequence continues at coordinate 697,158 of NZ_PPQE01000025.1, read as the reverse complement.
ACAAGTAATCATGTTAATTACGAAACAACAACCCATTGCTACTGATTTAAGAATGATGATAGCAGCTTTAAAAATTTCTACTGATTTTGAAAGAATGGGGGATAATGCTGCAAATATCGCTCATATTCGACTAAGAGTAAAAATTACAGATCATTATGTCTTAACACGTTTAAAAACAATGGGTAAACTTGCATTATTAATGTTAGAAGACTTAAATACTGCTGTTAAAAATGAAGATTTAACATTGATTAAAGAAATTATCGAACGTGATAAAGATATTGACGATTTATACGTGAATATTGTTAACACAACTTATCTAATTGATAATGATCCGTTTGTAGCTGGACAAGCTCATTTAGCTGCACGTAACTTAGAAAGAGTAGGGGATCATGTAAGAAATATAGCAGAAAGTGTTTATTATTACTTTACTGGTGAACATTTTGATAAATATGATCGTTAAACTACTTTATAGTTGATAGTTTTATTCAAACTAAAAAAATCAAAGTAAAGGAGTGAGACACTATTCATTTTGAATAGTGTCTCACTCCTTTATAATACATTAATTATGTTCGATTTCATTTGTAAGTATTTCTACTTCATCTACTAATTCTGAAATATACGCAATAGTAGATTTAAGTGGGGCATTTGTTGTTATATCAACGCCTGCTACTTTTGCAAGTTCAACTGGATTTTTACTTCCTCCAGCTTTTAACGTTTCTAACCATGCATCGACTGCTTTTTGTCCTTCTTTTTTAATTTTTTGAGAGACCACTGTGCCAATAGTTAATCCAGCTGAATACGTATATGAATATAATCCCATATAATAATGTGGTTGTCTCATCCAAGTTAATTCCATTCCATCAGTAAGTTCAACCGCATCACCAAAGAATTGTTCATAAACGTTTCTCATTAACTTATTAAGAACCGGTGCTGTTAAAGATTCACCGTTATCAACTTTTTTATATACTTCTCTTTGATATGCTGCTTCTAGTAAATGCGTGACCATATTATGATAATATGTGCGAGATATAATTGAGCCAATCACCCATCGTTTAAAACGAGCATCATTACTATTACTAAATAAGTAGTTTGCCATCAGCATTTCATTCATTGTAGAAGGCGCTTCTACAAAATACATAGATGCTTCTGAATCTAATAAATGTTGATGTTTTTGTGACAATGTAAAATGACCAGCGTGACCCAATTCATGCGCTAATACGAAGGTTTCTGCCATTTTACCTGTCCATGAAATAAATACATATGAATGCGTAAAATAAGGACTAGCACAATACGCGCCAGTATCTTTACCTTTATTTTGAGCAAAATCAATCCATTGATGATTATAAGCATTATCAACCATTTTAATATAGTCATCGCCTAAAACACCTAAAGCACCGTGAATATATTGTTTTGAGTCTTCTATTGAAATATCTGGTTCATAACTTGGATCAACTGATATTTTTAAATCTTCAAATCGCATTTTATCTAAGTTATGAATTCTTTGCAGTATTTTGGCATATTTTTGCATCACAGGTGCTAAATCACTCATGATGACATCAATTTGTCTATCATACATTTCACGTGTAACTTCTTGTTCTTGTAGTAAATAATCTATAACAGAATCATAGCCTCTTAAATTAGCCTCAATTTTTTCTTGTTGCACATGTTGATTATATGTTGCAGCTGTTGTGTGTTGATATTTACGTAATGCATTACTAAAAGCTTCGAAACTTTTACGTCTAAACTCTGGATCTGAACTGTCTTCATATTCGTTTTCAAAAGTTGCATAATCTAAAGGATACGTTTCATGATTATGTTCAAACGATTCAAACGCAATATCAAGCATTTTAGTTGTTCCATAGAGTTCATAAGCACTTTGAAAAGTAGGTGACAAACTAGCAAGCACTTCTTCAACTTCTGAAGATAATTGATAAGGTTTACGTTTTATTAATTTTTCTAGATAATGAGGACTATTGAACTGTTCTTTTAGCTCTTTTAATTTATCATCAGAGAGTATCATTATTTCAGATTCAACAAATGATAATAAACTAGATATCTTACCATAAGATGTTGATAGTTTGGCATTTAACGTTTGCGCTAATTCATTTGTAGTATCGACACTTAATCTAAGTTCAGCATAATTACCTAATCGATCAAATTGTATAAGTAAGTCTTCATATTCTTTAAGCGCATCTAGAATAATTTTAGTTTCTGATAAATTATTTTTATATTTTCGATTAAATTGATCGGATTTCTCTAATACATCATTTAAAGTATTATAAAATGCTTCATCATTCGTAAATAAATCTTCTAAATTCCATTTTTCATTATCTGGAACATGTTTTCTGAGTGGTAAGCCTGTGTTCATTTTATTCACTCCTAAATAGTTAGTCTCATATATATTATACATAATATTATTTGTAAACTCAGTTTTAAGCCTTTAGTCTGAGTCATTTTAATAATTAAGAAGGTATAATTATTTATAAAAGTATTGTATATTACATATTATAAAATATAAAAGTTGAGGCGTTTTTTATGACGATATTTGATATGCCAAATTATCTTTGGATTACAATCGTAGCAATGATGATATTAACTGTCTTTTGTACATTGGTACTGAAAAAATGGTTTTCAGCAACAGTAATTACCTTCGTTGTTTTAGCAATATTAGCTTTCTTTATTCCTAATTTTTATAATATAACGTTCCAGCCTTTATTAGGCTATGCGGCTTTTCTTGCCATTATAAGTTTAATGATTAGTTTCCTTTTATGGTATTTTACAAGAGGATGGCGCCGAGAACGTAAAGAAAAGCAATTGGAAAAAGAGATGAAAAAATATGATCACGACGAGTACATGTATCGCCGTCGTGATAGAAGATAAATATAAGGGAGTAGGATAGAATTCATTTTGAATTCGTTATCCCACTCCTATTTATATTATTAATGGTGTATAACATGATTATTTTTTAAAGGCTTTTTTAATTTTATTTAATTGATGAATAGTTGTTTCAATACCACCTTCACTAAAATACCAAGCGTTAGCTTCAAATTGATATACTTGGTGATTTTTTATTGCTTTCATATCTTTTATCACTTTATTATTTAAAGCAGAAGGTAACGTTTTGTCATCCGCATTTTTAGTTCGATTAATTACAAACAATTTATTAGGATTAATTTTATTTAAATACTCATTAGTAACTATATTACCAGCTGAATTTGCTTTCATTTTAGGATCAGCGTGATTAATTCCTAAATCTTTATTTAAGAAGCCCCCGAATCTACCAGTTGGTCCGAAGACACTAATGCCTTTATCATCAACATTTAAAAGTAATACGGTATCATTATTCATTACTTTTTTAGTCTCTTTCACTTCTTCACTTAATTTATGATTAAGCGCTTTTGCTTTTTCTTCTTTTTTGAAAATTTTACCAAACAATGTCGTATGTTCTTTAATTGATGAAATATAATGATCATTATCGGGACTAACAAATAAAATTTTAGCATTAGGCGCCGCTTTTTTCATTTCATCTATTGTTTTTGTATGTGCTTGTCTAAATGAAGCAAAGATAACATTAGGCTTTGATTTAGCTAATTCATCATAATTAGGTCTTCCAGGATTGCCTAGATTTGTATATTTACTGTTTTTAAATTCCGAAAGGGAAGAAGGTAAGAATGAAGCACCTTGTCCTTTAGCAATAGAAACTATTTTATCTTGAAGTCCCATTTGTTGCATAATATCTAACGCGCCATAATCTAGTACTGCTACACGTTTTGGATTAACTGGTACTTTAACTGTTTCTGTTTTATTTTTGCCTCTACTATGTGTATGATTCTTATCCTTAAATTCATATGTATTTTTTACTGTAATGGTATTTTTACTAGATGAAGAATTTGAATCCGATTGCTTATTACATGCTGATAAAATTAAAATAACTGATAAAATTAATAGAATATATTTAAATAATTTTTGCATTTTCTTACCTCCTAGAGAACATTATAATAGAAAATGATAATCATTATCAATTAAATATTTACGTTTTATAACATTATTTTACCTAAAATATTACATATTCCTTTTATATTAGTAGTGATTTCTTTAATACATGTATTAGACTTAAAATAAGTGATCTTATTGATTATTCGATAATTTTAAAAGGAGTATATTGCTCATAATATTGGAAAGGTATATTTAATAAAATCGTCTTAATAAACGATAATCAAAATTATAAGAATGGATCATTTTTTATGATATAAAAGTCATTCTTTGAAATAATTGTTATTATAAATCATGGTCCATTATCATCGATAGACCGTAAATTGATAAGGTAGAACAGGTAATAAATTATTTATCTGCAAAAATAATTTGATATCTTACATTATGTAAACTAAATAAGCATTCAATAATTGATTCATTATCAAAATATATTGTGTCATAAATACCAACACTAGATTCATATTAGTATTTTCTACGTTATATATAACGTAGTTGATTTTTATTATAACAAATTATAACTAAGTCAATCGTTTTAGATAGATCAATGTTAACCAAAGAATGATAACTAAAATGTATCATTAAAGTGTCATTAAAATAGAATAGGTCCCCTAATTGTTATACACATAACTTCCTATAATATATATTATGTAAACTAAATTGTTGAAATCTGTATTTTTATATGAATATCTTCAATTTAAGCTTTTTAACAAAATACAGATATTTAAAGTTTTAATATATTCCTTAACTCATTTACATATGCCCATGCATTCTAATTTTATGAGTATTTATTTAAAGTTATTATTTTTCTACAGTTCGGTAATCAATATCTAAAGTATTGAATCATGGTTGTCGACATTACGATTCATACAATCATTCTTAATTATTTGATAAATCAATCAAAGCGGAATGATTTCTATTAGATTAGTTATTTGATGATATAATAGCTATGTATTTATCATTTGAATTATAAAAAGATATAAAATTCATTTTTTATAAAATATCAAAAACAAATTTATTTTGGTGTATCATTGATAAAAATGATTGATATGCTATTATTAATTTGTAGGATGCAACTTGTATTTACAACTTAGAATTTACCTACACTATTTATAATTAGTCTCTATCACTAATTATAAAAAAGCATACTGGCAAGATTGCCAATATGCTTTTTATTCTAATTGTTATTTTTTAATCTTCTTACGTATACGATTCAATGTTTTAAATAGCCAATATTTAGGTTTATTAATTGGTTTATAGAAGTCTCCAATTAACTCCTCGATATACACATTAAACCCTCTTTTAAAGCGATAAACACCATAATCTTCACTATTTTCAGTAAAATCACCAGATAAACCGTAAAAATTATATCGATCATATCCATGGTCAAAGCAATAATTCATCATAAACCAATGCATCATGTATGGTCCCATATAATTATTGTATTTTTCTGATGAGCCACCTGAGAAATAGTTTACTTCATAAGCATTTGCAAAGTATACTCCAGAAGCTAAGTTTAAAATTTGTCCATCAGTTTGACGTAATTCACTTGCATGTAAGAGCTCTTTTTGGTCATGTTCTATTTGTTTATCTAATTCAGCAATTTTTTTCAGCTGTTTGTCACTTTTATTGTCTTTAGACATCATTTGATCACGACGCGTTTCTTTATCATTTAAAGAGGTTTGCAATGATTTAATATAGTCATCTAAATCAATATATGCTAATGGCACTAATGCTTTATCGCCGTATGTATCTATAAAATTATAAAAATATTCATCTGTTTTTGAAACAAAACCGGTACGTGCTTCTGTTTCACGATACAAGTCTAAGAAAATGTTTAGTTCATCTCTTTTAAGAAATCTTACTTTTACTCCATAGTTTATCGCTTTATTTATATTTCTTTTACGTTGACTATCAAACTGCTTTTTCAATGATGCAGGTGTTTCACCTTTTAGATAATTTACACCCATCCATCTCACTTGACTAGAGCGATCATATTTCGTAGTGAAACCATGATGTTCGTAACCATGTGATTTAAATAAATTAACTAAAGCATCATTTTTTTCGTGACCTTCAACCGGATTGATATCTTTATCATAAATTTGATAAATCCAATATGGATCAAGTTTTACATATAAACATTGATGTTGGTGTAGGTATTTTTCTAATTCTCTTAGGTAAAAATCAACAAGACCTAAATCGGAATAATCCATCACCGGTCCACGATTTGAATAGTATACATAACTTCCCATAGTTGGAATTTTTGAGAAAAGACTTGCAGCAATCACTTTATTACTTTCATCTTTTACGCCTAATAACACAACTTCAAATCCGTCATTTTCTCTAGTTTTTATATTTTCAGTAACTTGAAAGTAATGACTCTCTAATGATGGATTTTGTACGAAGGTTTCATATTCTTTAACTGTTAACTCTGTAAATTTCATATTCGCACTATCCCCCTCTTAATTCAATCTTTTTTTAATTTTTTTAAGTGTTGTATATAGTGAATACATTGGTTTATTTATAGGTTTAACGAAATCACCAACATATTCAATTACATCTGCATTAAATCCTTTTTTAAATTTTACAACACCTGCATCTTCAGCATCATCTGTAAAATGACCACTAATCCCATAAAAATTATAACGGTCAATGCCATGATCAATTGCATAATTAATCATAGTCCATTGAACTGCATAACTTCCAGCGAAGTGTCTATATTTATTTGACGTTCCACCTGCATAATATACAACTTCAAATGGATTAATAAAGAAGAATCCAGCAGATATTGGTAATTCGTTACCATGTTCTAATTGAAGTTGTGTTGCTTCATCAATTTTTTGCTCATTTGCTTTTAATTGCTGTTCTAAATTTATTTTTTTATTTTGTGCTTTTTTGTTATCTGGTCGTTTTTCAATATCTTTTAGAGCTTTGTTTAAGTCTTTATTTAATGTCTGACGTTCTGCATGAAGTTCTTCAAGATATTCATCAAATTTTATATATGCGAGAGGTACTAATACTCTATCTTTAAAATGATCAAATCGATTATAGTAAAAACTATCCTCTCTATCAGAAAATTCTTTAGTCTCTGATGTATCTTCCATAAATGATCTGAAAATAGGTAATTCTTCTTTAGTAAGAAATCTTACTTTAACACCATTTTTTTGGACTTTTTTAGTATTTCTTTTTCGTAAACTATCCATTCCATTTAATACATCTTTAGCAGTTTTATCCTTTAAATTTAAAACTGAATGGAACCGAATTTGTAATATTGGATCAAATCCTGTTGTAAACCCTTCGTGTTGATATCCTAATTGTTTCATTTTATCGAAGAACCAATCATTCCCAGCATTTCCTGTAATATCACCATCATGATTACGATATTGATAAGGCAAATAAGGGTCTATACGTACATATAAACAATGTTGTTGTTTTAAATATTTACTTAATTCGTTAAAGAAAAAGTGAACGAGTTCTTTGTTTTCATAATCAATGACTGGACCACGATTTGAATAAAAATATTTAAAAATTTTCATAACGGGTACAGCAGTTAGCATACAAGCAGCAATGACTTCATTATCTTTATTTTTAATTCCTACTAAATGAGTTTCAGTTTTCTCAGCAACTTTTAACTCATAATTTTCAGTCATCTGTGTAAAATGGCTATATGGCATTTTTTCAGTAAAATCGCCAAATTCTGTAGCTGTTAAATTTGTAAACTTCATTATCTCTATAACTCCTAATTTAGAATCTTTATTTAATTTGAGTTGACTAATTTTAAAATTTTAGCTTATGTATATGTTGTGAATACGCATCGGTCTAATCTCAATAAGTATACACTAGATAAGGTTAAAACTAAAATATAAACCTGTATACACTTCCAATTAACCTAAATGCGCTTAAATTCTTGGCTTCTATCTTCTCCAAATAATAAGAGCTGAAAAAGAATGATTTTCAGCTCTTAAATTCATATCTAATTTCATTTTAAATCAATTAATACTACATTGCTACTAATTCTTAAGTATTTCATGCTATGAATACTTTAAATAGCTTTTATTTTATACTATGCTAATAGTTATTTAAAATTTGTCTAATCTCCCTTAAGTATTCTCCTGTTTGATTTAAGTCATCATTTTCAAATCTTCGAACGATTTCACTTCCAATAACAACACCATCTACATCTTTTACCAAATCTTTTATATGGTCTGTAGTTCTTATTCCAAATCCTGCTACAACTGGAAGAGCTGTAAAAGATTTAATCATTTTTATCTGGTCTTTAAGCTTTGGATGAAACGTTCCATCTTCTCCTGTAGTAGCATTCATCGTTACAGTATAGATAAATCCTTCAGCATGTTTTGCTATATTTTGTATACGATTTGTATCTGCCGTCATTGCTATTAATGAAATTATTTTTACTACTCTATTATCATTTAATTGTTGTTTTAATTGTTCTATTAATTCAAATGGTAAGTCTGGAATAATTACTCCATAAACACCAATATCATCGCATTTTTTAAAAAAGGCTTTTTCTCCATAACTTAAAATAACATTATAGTATGTCATTAGGACATATTTACAATTAATTTCGTTTTGATGTTTATCTAACTCATCAAATATATAGTCGATTGTTATATGATTTTGAAGTGCTTCATGACCAGCTTTCATAATGATAGGTCCATCAGCTACAGGATCTGAAAATGGAATACCAATTTCTATCATATCTGCTCCACTTTTATCAAGTAATTTTACATTTTCTAAAAATTGTCTATTACCCATGATATAAGGAATAAATAATTTACTCATTTTTATCCTCCTTTCTTTGTTGGATATATTGTTGAATCGTTTCCATATCTTTATCTCCACGTCCAGATATTGTCACTACTAATATATCGTTTTGTTTCATTTGAGGTGCTAATTTTTCTACATAACTTAATGCATGTGCACTTTCTATAGCGGGGATAATACCTTCTATTTTGGTGAAGCGGACAAGTGCTTCCATTGCTTCTTCATCGCTAGCACATTCATAGGTTACTCTTCCAATATCATGATAATATGAATGTTCAGGTCCAATACCTGGGTAATCTAATCCTGCTGAAATAGAATGTGCCAATTCAATTTGTCCATGTTCATCTTGGATTAAATACATTTTTGATCCATGAAGCACACCAGCCTTTCCTTTCCCTATCGCAAGTGCATGTTGATTAGTATCCTTACCTCTGCCAGCTGCCTCCACCCCGTATAATTTCACATTATCTTTGATAAAAGGATAAAATGTTCCTATTGCATTAGAGCCTCCTCCTACACAAGCAACTACTGCATCTGGCAAACGATGTTCCTTCTCTAATAGTTGTGATTTTATTTCTTGACCAATTACACTCTGAAAATCTCTAACCATTGTTGGAAATGGATCCGGTCCTAAAGCTGATCCTAATAGATAATGTGTATCTTCTACGTGACTTACCCAATACTGTAGCGCTTTATTAACTGCGTCAGATAAAGTTCCTTGACCTTCATCCACAGCTTCAACTTTAGCTCCTAATAATTCCATTCTAAATACATTCAGTTGTTGCCTTTTGATGTCTTCTCTTCCCATAAAAACAATCAATTCCATATCAAATAATGCAGCCACTGTGGCACTTGCAACTCCGTGTTGTCCAGCTCCCGTTTCTGCAACAAGTTTATGTTTACCCATTCGTTTAGCGAGCAATGCTTGACCTATGGCATTATTGATTTTATGGGCACCAGTATGATTTAAATCTTCTCTTTTTAAATAAATTTTAGCCCCACCTAATGTTTCTGTGTATGATTTCGCATAAGTCAATGGTGTTTCTCTCCCAACATAATCCTTTAAATAATATGCTATCTCTTGTTGGAATTTAGGATCACTTTTGGCTTTTTTATACGCTCTCTTTAATTCAATGATAGCTGGCATTAATGTTTCCGGTACATATTGTCCTCCGTACTCACCAAAAAAACCTAGTTCATTTGCTTCAGTTTGTATCTGTTTCATATTCTAAGCTCCTTTTAACGTAATTTATAATTGTTTCCATTTTCAATTTATCCTTGCATTCATTTGTCTCTATACCACTGGATATATCATAGCCTTTATGTGATAAATCTAGCTTTTCAATCTGTTGAATAGCATTTATGTTTATTCCTCCTGCAATAAGATAAGGAATGTCTTGGCTTACTGATTCTAATATTTTCCAATTAAACGTTTGACCCGTACCACCCAATTGAATTGAAGGAGTATCAATAATAAATAAATCCACCCATGGCTTATATTGATTAATATCTCTATTCAAATTTTCTGTAGCCGGCAACGCTTTAATTATCTTAATATTCTTAAAATTCAATTTAACTTTTTGGATTAATTCAATTGCTTCATTACCATGAAATTGAATGGCATTCACATTGGTTTGTTGCAACAATGTATTTAATTCTTTATATGTAGGATTCACAACAACTATAACTCGATGAATGTGCTTTGCTACAAATTGATTTAAATAGTTAATTTGTTCTATATTTAAATGACGTTTACTTTTTGGATAATGAATAAAACCTATCATGTCTATGTCTAAGGAATTGACTTTTAAAATATCACTTTTTGTTTTAAAACCACAAAATTTTAGTATATTCATTTCTCTTTATTTAGTTTTAATGAAGGTAATAACGATGATATATTATTACTATTCATTAAAGCTCCTCCCACAAGTAACCCGTCTATTCCACTACTTACAATTTTTTTTACATCATTTAAAGTTGTAATACCACTTTCAGAAATATAGTAATAACCTTCTTTTTTCATTTCCAAAATGTCATTAGTATGTTCTACTTTAGTAATAAATGTTTTTAAATCTCTATTATTTACTCCAATGATTTTAGGTTTAATTTGATATGCGCGTTCTAACTCTTCTTTGTTATGGACTTCAACTAAGACTTCTAAGTTTTGAGACATTGCATAATGATATAAAGACTGAAGTGTATCATTGTTTAAAATATTTACTATTAATAAAATAATAGAAGCTCCAGCTCTCTTAGCAAGATCAATTTGAAGCGGATCAATGATAAAATCCTTACATAATACTGGTAAATGTGTGAGTTGTGTTAACGTTTGTAGACGTTCAAAACTTCCTCCAAAATATTTTTCATCGGTTAAAATTGAAATAGCATTTGCTCCATGATTTTCATATTTAGCAATTTGATGCTCTAAGTTAATGTCCTTGAATGCTTTTACAGAAGGACTTTTAGATTTTATTTCTGCAATAATACTCAATGTTGATTCTCTTTTCAAAGTGGTTTCTAGAGCTGACTTATAAGATACATCAACTTTTTTAATATGTTTTATTTTATCAGTATAATACCCATCACTTAGTAATTGTTTTTTATACTGTACAATCTCATCTAATATTGTCACTTTTATTCCCCTTTCATCAACTGATATTGTTTTAAGGCTTTGCCACTATCAATTAAATCTTTTGCTAAATCAACGCCCTTTTTAATACTATCCACTCTATTTGATATATATAAGGCTAATGCTGCATTCAGCACTACGACATTTCTTTTAGGGGAATGATCTTTTCCACTTAATATATCAATGGTAATGTTTTTATTTTCTTCAGGTGTACCACCTTGAAGTTCTATATTATTCGCATTAGCAATGCCGTAATCTCGTGCATTTAAAACATAATGTGAAATAGTTCCATCTTCATGCAATTCATATATTTCGTTATCCCCAGATAACGTTGCTTCATCCATTCTATTCGCGCCATGAAGTACGATACCTCTTCGTCGTCCTAAATCTTTCATAGTTTTAATAATCATGGATAATTGGGAAGCATCGTATACCCCCATTACTTGATAATCTAATTTAAAAGGATTGATTAATGGTCCGACAATATTGAAAATAGTTGGTTCATGAATGAGTTTTCTAATAGGTTGAATATATTTCATAATTGGATAAGATTCCATAGCACTGATAAATGCTAAATGCGTTTTAGATACTTGTTTGGCTACATTCGCTACTTTCGTAGTAGGAATGTGTAATTGTTGTAATAAATCGGTACTTCCAGAATTAGATGTAATGCTTTTATTTCCATGTTTAATGACTGGAACATCTGCACTTGCTACTACAAATGATACTGTCGTTGAAATATTGAAACTATTTGATTTATCTCCTCCTGTTCCACAAACACATATACTTCCTTTGTATTCAGGTTGAGTTGAATACATCGTATGAATAAGACTTTTCACTATATAAGTTAATTCTTTTTGTTGTATCGACTTATTTGTGAAAGCTTGTAATAACTTTACTTTATCTTGAGTATGACATTCTGGATTGATGAGATATTGAATAAATTCAGTAGTTTCATGTTGTGAGAGTGTTACATGGCTTTGAATTTGGTTGAGTAATGTTAAGGTCATCATATTTACCTCTTTCCTTTACGATATCGATAAAATTTTTAATTATTTGTTGTCCTTGGTCTGTTGCAAACGACTCGGGATGATATTGAATACCAAAATGTAATCCATTTTTTGTTTCATAAGATTGAATGCAATCTTTTGTTCTTCCAGTAATTATTAATTGTGATGGAAAAGAGATTTCATCACTTATTAATGAATGGTAACGCATTATATTAAATTGATTTGCTAAGTTGTTATATAATTTAGTTTGTTGAATAACTGTTAATATATCGACTTTACCATGCATGACTTTTTCACCTTGAATAACATGGCCACCGTAATAGCATGTTATTGCTTGTGCACCTAAACATACGCCCAATATCGGTAAAGATTTATACCTTTCAATAATATTTAATAGATGGTTACTATCTAAAGGATGACCAGGTCCTGGAGATATGATGAGACCATCACTTTGGTTAACGTAATTAAGCACATCTTTATCATCTGGATATTTAACAATGACGTCGTCTAATTGACTTACTATATCAACTAAGTTATATGTAAATGAGTCATAATTATCAATGATTAAAATCATGGTGTTACCTCCAATAAACTTTTTGCTTTTAATAATGTTTCTTCTAATTCTTTTTCTGGTACTGAATCATAAACCACCCCACATCCTGCTTCGACTTTCACGGTAGTATCATCGATTAACATTGTTCTTATTGCTAAGGCAAAATCTAAATTCTGATTGCAATTAATGTAGCCTACACCACCACTATATAGGCCACGTTTATATGGATATGTCTCATATATACGCCTAATTGCTCTAAGTTTTGGAGCTCCTGAAACAGTTCCTGTAGGTAATAAATTAGCAATTACTGTCATAGGAGATAATTCTCGCTTAATCTCACCTCTTACTTCGCTTACAATATGCATGACATGTTCATATTTTTCAATTTTCATTAATTTTGTAATTTTTGAACTACCGGTTCTACTGACTCTATGTATATCATTTCTGCCTAGATCAACAAGCATTCGATGTTCGCTTAATTCCTTTTCATCACTCAATAATTGCTCTGCATTTTGCTTATCTTCTTTTATGGTTTTACCTCTTTTAATTGTTCCAGCGATTGGATTCGTAATGACCGTCCCATCTTGTACAGCTACAAAACTCTCTGGAGAACTGCCTATAATAATTTGTGTAGTCATATTAATATAGTACATATATGGACTTGGATTACGTCTTTTTAAGTTTTGGTATAATTGATAACTTAATTGTAATGTATTATTTTTAAAATAATGATTGTAGCTATATATTCTAGATGGTACAACTTGAAACATATCGCCTTCTTTTATAAGTTCTTTCAATTGTTTTATAGTATTTATAAATTCATCATCTGATACATTTGGCATGATATTTGAAGGCGTAGGAGGATGAATATAATCATCTGTATAAGCTTTAATTTGAGATAGTGCCTTTACTCTATTTTTTACTCTTTCTTCTAAATCTTTCTGTTCTACTTCTGAGAATTGATTTGTAGCAATAACATATAATTCATCTTTATAATGATCAAATACATATACATCTTCTATCATGTGAAATTCAATATCATTGCTGTCCTTAATTTCTTGTATAGATTGCTGTTTTAACATTGGAAATTCATGTCTTATTAAGTCAAAACTACATGTACCAATAAAGCCAGATACAAATGGTAAATGTTTTAATTTTTCATCTGTAATCTGAATATTAAATTGATTGATATAATCTTTTAAGTATTCATAAGACTTTTCAGTAATTTCAATATTTTGTTTTTTTGTTTTTATCGTTAGTAAGTCGTTGTTTAACACAACAGAACCATAGCTTTCGAATGCTACAATAGAATATCTACCTTTAACTTGTTTTTGACTGGTACTTTCTAAAATAATTTTATTTTTCTTTAACTTTCCTAATACTTCGGGTGTAATATTAGCTCTAAGTATTTCATAATATATTTTCATTAAGCTTTAGTCCTTTCTCAAAAAAATATCAGCATCCTTATTTAAAAGGACGCTGACGCGCGGTACCACCTTAATTAACTAAATATTTTGAATTATCAAAATATTTAAAGTTCACTCATTTTTCATTTAATTTTTTATAAGTATAAACCCAATTTCATTATTAGTGATGTTAGTTTTCATCAACCACTAACTTTCTATGATTATCTAGCTAATAATTACTATATTTATACCAAAAAGACACCACGATTACGTTCCATAGATAAGGACGCGTTACCGTGGTGCCACCTTAATTAACATTACATGTTCACTTTACTGTTATTAAATTTAACCTTCTAAGTCCAATTCAAACATATGCTGTGCTAATTTACATCATCCATTAGCTTTCTATTTGCTACATCACATATCTTCTACTCAATTCTCAGAATTATTAAAATGTTATTATAATTCAGTATAATACATAAATAAATCTTCCTTGTCAATATTTATTTCAATTTATTGATGACAAGCAATAGGCATATAATAAGTTTTGAGCGGCATGTATAGAATCAATATGTGTTCGTTCCAGTGCATGAGAGGACTCAATACCAGCTCCAAATAACCCATGTTTAATATCTGCTCCTGCTTTTAATGCTGCAGACGCATCTGACGTATAATAAGGATAAATATCTATTTTATACGGAATATGATTAAATTTACATAAGTTTACTAGATGTGTTTTTAATTCTTTATGATAAGGTCCAGACGCATCTTTAGCACAAATAGATACTGTATATTCGTCAGAAGATTGTCCCTCTCCAAGCGCTCCCATATCAAAAGCAATAAATTCTACAATTTTATTAGAAATAGATGCATTCGCTCCATATCCTATTTCCTCATTATTAGAAATATAAAATTGAATAGTATGTGGTAATTTAATTTGTTCATTTTTTATTCTTTCTAATAAATCTAATATCATTGCTACACTTGCTTTGTCGTCTAAATGTCGGGATTTAATAAATCCAGATGATGTTATTTCTGTTCTTGGATCAAAGCTAATAAAATTACCTACTTCTATTCCTAAACCTTCTGTCTCTTGCTTAGAAGTCGTTTTTTCGTCTATACGGACTTCCATGTGTTCAATATCTCTTGGGATTTTTTCATTTTCACGATATACATGAACACTTGTTTCATGTAAACATATTGTCCCTGTGTATGTTTCGCCAGAGTCTGTTTCAATCTGACAATATTCTCCTTCAATCGCATTATATTTAAATCCACCAATTAGATCGATTGTTAAACGACCATCTTCTTTAATTTCTTTTACCATTGCACCTAAAGTATCTACATGAGCAGTAATACAACGTTGACGCTCATTGTCTTCACCCTCAACTGTGATAATTAAAGCACCTTTATTTGTTAATTGAGTTGAATATCCTAAATGTTCTACTTTTTGTTTTACATAACTTATTGCTTTATAAGCATTTCCCGAAGGACTATTAATGTTAGTTAAGTTTTGAATTAATTCTAATATTTTTGATTCCATTCAACTTCCCCCTTTATCAATTTAAATATATTTTAACTTAGATAAATAGCGAACTCTAATGAATAGTATTGTTTAAAATGAATGACTCATTTAAAATATAGATATTCTGAATATTTAGAAATAAGGAGAACTCATATGAAAAATATTTTATTTGTTGGTTTAGGATTAATTGGTGGAAGCTTAGCTAGTAATTTAAAATTTTATCAATCTGATTTTATAATTTCTGCCTATGATACTGATGTAACTCAACTAGATAAAGCAATGTCTATTGGTATAATTGATAAAAAGATTAATGATTATGCACTTGGTGTTAAGGAAGCGGATATTATTATCTTTGCTACTCCAGTTCATCAAACAACGATATATCTAAATTCATTACCTAATTATGAAACTAAATCACATTTGATTGTAACGGATACTGGCAGTACAAAGCTTATCATTCAAAATTTTGAAAAACGTTTATTAGAATCAAATATCCATCTTGTTAGCGGGCATCCAATGGCTGGTAGCCATAAATCCGGTGTCCTTAATTCAAAAAAGCACTTATTTGAAAATGCATACTATATTTTAGTTTACGATGATGAACATAATACACAAGCGGCTAAAACATTACAAGATTTGCTCTCCCCTACACTAGCTAAATTTATTGTTACTAATGCAAAAGAACATGATTATGTAACGGGGATTGTCAGTCATGTTCCACATATTATTGCCTCTAGTTTAGTACACTTGAGTTCAAGCCATGCAAATGATCATGCTTTAGTCAAACAGCTTGCTGCTGGTGGATTTAGAGATATTACAAGAATTGCAAGTAGTAATGCCGAAATGTGGAAGGATATCTCACTTAGTAATAAACAAAATATCATTAGTTTACTAGAAGATATGCAAACCAATATTAAGGATATGATAGTTAAACTTAAAAATGAAGAAGAACAACAAATATATCAATTCTTTGAAGAAGCAAAAATATTTAGAGATCAATTACCTCTTAAACAACATGGTGTAGTCAATGTTGGGTATGATTTATATATTGATATTCCAGATAAAGCGGGTATGATTAATAAAATTACTTCTATACTTAGTTTACATAATATTTCTATAAGAAACTTAAAAATTTTAGAAGTTCGTGAGGATATTTTAGGTGCTT
Source organism: Staphylococcus hominis subsp. hominis (assembly GCF_002901845.1). Lineage (GTDB taxonomy): Bacteria > Bacillota > Bacilli > Staphylococcales > Staphylococcaceae > Staphylococcus > Staphylococcus hominis. The sequence continues at coordinate 680,095 of NZ_PPQE01000025.1, read as the reverse complement.
TACAAGTTACCTTTAAAACTCCAAAAGATCGTGAATTAGGTATTGTTGCTTTAAATGAATTTGATACTTATATTCCATAAAAAAGGAAGTGGGCCAAAATTCAAAATGAGTTTTGACCTACTTCCATTTATTTACATCTTATGACCTGCCATTAATCCTAATCTATTATGTTTTGTTCCAGATTCAGTATAAGAAATTGCTTTTGAAACGATGCCTTTACCATATTTTTTTTGTAACGTATCAATCGTTTTAGCTAAATTTTCATCTCTTTGTCTTTTATATTCATCTATAAATAAATTTAATTGTCGATTTTCTTCATTAATGAATTGTGTTAGTGAAACACTTAACGTACGATACAAAGCGTGTTTATCACACAACTGATTCGCATAATCATTAACGACTTTAAACATATCTTGTTCTAGATTTGTAGCATCAGTTAAAGTGTGTTGTTTATGTATTCCTCCACCTTCAGTATATCCAAATGAAAAATGTATAGTACGTGCTAATTGCTTTCTTTCTCTTAATCTACAAGCAACATCTTCAATCAACTCTTGCATAACAGTTTTTGTTTCGTTAAATTGATAGTCTCTCATCAAAATTTGGCTTTTACATATAGCTGGATTGTGAATTTTACTTTTTTCTCTTATTTTACTTTGATCTATACCGTTAGCATGTAAATGCATATCAGTGCCTAATATACCAAAGTCTTTTTTCAAATATCTATGAGGATAATGCGCTAAATCACCTATTGTAATAATTCCTTTTTTATTTAACTTTATTTCTGTTTTTTTATTGATTCCCCAAAATGATTTTAATGGTGAGATACACCATAATTTATCGGGGATATCATGATATCGCCACTCAGTAATACCTTCTTTTAGGTGTTTAGCTTCGACATCCATAGCTACTTTACTAAGTAACAAGTTAGATCCAATACCTATCGTGCAGTATATTCCCGTCTTATCTAAAACTTCTTTTTGAAAACACTTAGCAAAAGAATATACTGTAGTATTAAAAAGATGGTAGCTATTTGTTACATCCATAAAAAATTCATCAATACTATATTGATGTAAGTCTTCCTCTGGAACATATTTAAGAGCAATTTTAGAAATTTCTAATGATACTTCTAGATATCTTCTCATACTTGGATTAATAATATAAATATCATTACGTTGTGGAATTTCAAATAATCTAGATCCCGTTTTAATACCAAGTTCTTTTAATTTAGGTGTTGCTGCCAACACAACAGATCCTTGTCGCTTAGTGTCAGCTACCACTGCTAATTTTGTCGTTAAAGGATCTAACCCTTTTTCAATACAAGACACACTAGCATAAAAACTTTTCTGATCTACACATAGTATGTCTCTATCTTCAAGTAAATTATAATCATACATATCAATCCCCTCCTTAGATAATTCAATTATATAAGAACATTTGTTCCCTTACAATATTAAAAAGAACAAATGTTCTGTTTAAATATCTTGAAGTTCATTTTTTAAAAATGATATACTAAGCACATAATTATATAAGGAGGAAAACATCATGCCGATTGTAAATGTAAAATTATTAGAAGGACGCTCAGATGAGCAATTAAAAAACTTAGTCACTGAGGTTACAAATGCAGTGGAGAAAACAACAGGCGCAAATAGAGAAGCAATCCATGTAGTTATTGATGAAATGAAGAAAAATCACTACGGTGTAGGTGGCGTGAGAAAATCAGAACAATAATATTATAATCTTTAAAGTTTACATAATAATATTATTGTAGTTAAAGAGATAATAAATAAGCAGGCCAAAGTGGCCTGCTTATTTATTATCTTTTAAAAATGACTCTATTGCTTTTTTATTTTTCTCTTTATCAATATCTAATGCACTACCATCGTTATTAGTATTAATATTTTGATAAGAATTTTTTAACGGTACAGTTAGTGTTTCCACATTTTTATCGCCTCGTATTCCAAAACTTAGTCCTGTTTGGAAAATAGCTGAGTTTGGCATATCTGTATTAATATATCCTCTCAATATACCAGCTACTTTAGGTAATTTCACGATTGTACTTGGGGTAATTAATTCTTTCTTAAGTGTTTGCATAACTTGTTGTTGACGTCTCACGCGTCCAAAGTCCCCCTCTGGGTCATGTCTAAATCTAGCATAACCTAATAATTCTTTACCGTTTAATCGATGATGTCCTTTTTTTAATGAAACTCCAATATTTTCTGACATATCTTTTTCAACATCAATTGGCACACCATTAGGTTCTAACTCATCAATCATTTTTTCAAAGCCAGTGAAATCTATGACTGCATAGTATTCAGGGTTAATACCTAAATTTTTATTTAGTGTTTGTCTCAACAACTCTGGTCCACCAAGTGAGTATGCAGCGTTAATTTTATATTTGTCATAACCAGGAATTTCCGCATAAATATCACGCATAATTGACATCATTTTCATTTTTTTCTTAATATAGTCATACTGTACAACCATAATAGAGTCAGTTCTTGATTTCCCACCATTAGCTTGGTCAGCACCGAGCATTAATACTGTAATTTTCCCGTCATTTTTAACGGCTCCATTAAATTTATGAATTTTAATATCTTTTGCATGTTCTTGTGCATATTTCATCCCACTTTGATATCCATGAACGACATACGTAATCATTACAATAAGTAAAACTACAATAATCAGTATTACAAAAGGTAATTTTCGAAATTTTTTCTTCTTGCGTCGTTTAGAAGGTATCGTTGTCCCCGTTTGCCGTCTTAATATTGTATTATCCTTCTCTTCTGTCATATTTACCTACCTTACACTCTTTAAAATCTTCAAAATAATATTCGGATATACTATAATATATAAATAAGTTATATAAAATACCTTAAAAAATCAAGTGTTTTCAATAAATATTACAAAGGTGTTAGGAAAGGATGGCATAAATGAATATTAATACAGCATACTTTGCAGGAGGCTGTTTCTGGTGTATGACAAAACCGTTTGATCAATTTGAAGGTATTGAATCAGTAACATCAGGTTTTATGGGGGGATCAGTTAAAAATCCAACCTATGAACAAGTAAAAAGCGGAACTACTGGACACTATGAAACTGTTAAAATAGAGTATGATGTTGCTTTATTTTCTTATCATAAATTATTAGAAATATTTTTTTCAGTCATTGATCCATTAGATGCTGGCGGTCAATTTCAAGATAGAGGGTCACAGTATCAAACAGCTATTTTTTATACAAATGATGATCAAAGAAAAGTTGCGATTAATTATATCAAAGATTTAGAACAAACGATGCATTCTGATAAAGCCATTGCTACTAAGGTTCTTCCCGCTTCAAATTTTTATAAAGCAGAAGAATATCATCAAAATTTCTATAAAAAAAATCCTGAACGTTACGCACAAGAACAGCGAGATCGCGCAAATTATGATCCTCGTTCTAACTCATAATAAAAAAGATATCCGAAAACAATTTCGGATATCTTTTTTATTTATGTCTAATCACTCGCATTACTTTTAACATACTGTACCATAGAGAACTATCTTTTCTATATACCAAAAATCGCGGTTCCCACCGAGGACTATATTTTTCCTTATATCTTCGTAACCCCTGAAAACGATATAAACCATTAAAATGTTCAAACACACGTCCCGCAATACGTTCTCGTAAATAAGAATAATCGAGTTGACCTACATTTGATAAGGTAGCCATACCCATGTTAAAAGCTTTATACCCTTTTTCTTTACCCCATAATAACATATGTAGATATAATCCATCCATTAGAGGTAAATCTAATTCAGGTAACCAACGAATTAAATCTACTGAAATTGCTTCGTTATAGTATGTTGGCATTAATGTACAAAAAGCAATAATCTTACCTTCTTCATTTTTCATAATTCCAATTGGCGCTTTATCTAAGTACTGTTCTGTAAATTGACCAACAGAAAAATGCATTTCAGTACGTCCATCGAGCCACTTATCACTTACTTTTCTAAGCTCTTCTATAAACGCTTTAGAAAATGGTGGTTCTATAATTTCAAATTTAATATTTAAATCATTAAATTTATTCAGTGTTGCTCTAAAACCACGTCGTTTTTTTCCAGAAGTAGTAAATTGTGTTAAATCAATAATAGCCTCTTCGCCTAATTTAAAAAATTGATTTCCAAAATTATGATACAACGGCATAAAACGATCAGATACTTGATAGAAAATGACATCATAACCTAACTTTTCAGCATAACTATAGAAATCATCCAACAATGATTGGAATGATGCTGTATTTCCAATTGGATCTCCCAATACGACCAGCGCATTTGATTTATATCTATACATAAGAAAGGCTTGTTCACTGTCATGCATAAATACATCTTTATCACCACTATATATCAAATGACTTAAATAATTCCCTCCATATGTTTCTATAATTGATTTACATTGAGAAAATTCTTGGAATTGATGTGGGCGTTCAAAGCGACGACCAAATAACCATGCAATACCAACAATTAATAATATAACAACTACCACAGTTAACCAGAAATAGTATTTTAATAATGACGTATCCATTTCCAAGTGATATAAATCTAAAGCATATAAGGTTTCAGAAATAATGAAATGATTAATATATAAAACAATCACACTAATGACTAAGGTAAATATTAAGTTTTTTAATCTAAATGGACGTTTAAATACTTTCGCACGTCGATAAGCTAAAATAAGTAAGATAAAAATAATGATGAGCCATGTAAGTAACATGATAGAAGCATACGTATATAACGTTGCAAGAAATATTAAAACAAGTGAAATCATTGAATAAATAATTGCTCTCTTACTTTGCTTATATATTCCCCTTACATTAACAAGTAATATTAAACATGCACTTGTATGAATAGACAACATGATATAGTAAATAAAATGATCTGCATCATATAATCCATCATACACAATCGTCACATTATTAATAAAGAAAATAAAACTTGTTAATAGTGCGAGAATAGATAAAGCAAATGCTGGGATTTTTGAAATAATATCTTTTTGATAAGACAGTATGAATGAGGTAATATCTTTAGCGGGTACAAAATATTTAGACTCTTCAAAGTACTTACGCGCAGAATTGCCAAATTCAAACGTAGATAGAATTAAAGCAATAATAACAGGTACAAAATAATAAGCAAAACGATATAACAGTAAGGCAATCAATATTTTTTCTTCAGGAATATCTAAGGATTTTAGTCCTAATAAAACAACTAAATCAAATGCTCCAAATCCACCTGGAATAAAACTAATTAGTCCAGATAATGCAGCAATAATAAAAATACCAAGTAATGTTGTAAAAGCTACATGAATATCAATAATCCATGCCGACAAGTAAAGTACAACAGCAGCGGCTATCCATTCAATACTTGAAACAAGCGTGCAATATATTCCTACCAATTTATTATGTTCAGTAACCGGTTTAACGACTGTATACACTATAAAAATAGGTAAAAATAAAGCGACTACGTACAATACCCATTTTACAAAACGTACTTTATCAAGAATATGAGAAGCATCGAAAATATGAAGTACGACTAAAATAGATAAGAAGCTTAAACCAGTTAACATTGAAACTAATATGATTGAAATAGCGTGAAGTAATCTTTTTCTATCAGAAGTATAATTTTTATAAATAAATGTTCTAAATCCTGCGCCTATAAATCCACCAAATCCAACAATAGCATTAAATGCATTAATAATATAACTCAAACGAAATACTTTGTTCAGTGGTATACTCAACTTTAAAGTTTTAACAAGAATGACATCATATAAACTTAAAAGTAGCATTGATGCGCCACCACATATAAATAAACCAATTAAAAACCATCGATTGATTTTACTAAATGCTTCTAATGTTTGTTTGAAGTTAATATGTGACAATTCATGATATAAAGTAGCAACTACTACAATAAAAAGTATGACAGCAAATACCACTTTTAATATAGATATCAATCTATTTTTATGTTCTTCAGTCATTATTCATTATTATCCTTTACATTATATTAATATAAAATATATCATATCATATTCTAGGTATATATCTTTAGACTATTGAACTAACATAATTGTAAGATAAAAGGTAGTGGAGGAGAATTCATCGCTCTACTTTACAACGATGACTATCACTATATTAAAAAGCCCGAGACAACTCATTATGTCTCAGGCTTTTTAATATAGTGATTTATTCTGCTTCTGTGTAATTTTTATGTTCTTCTTTTTTAATCTCATATTGACCTGCATCGTCACCATAGTATTTATTGTAACGACGTTTAAATAATAAGAAGATATGAGAAACTAATACTTTTAAAATAGCGTAGCCAGGAATACCTAAAATAACTCCTACAATACCTAACAAATTACCCGCACTTAATAAAATAAAGATAATTGTTAGCGGATGAATTTTTAACGTTTTTCCCATAATATTAGGAGAAATAAAATGACCTTCAATAAATTGAACCAACGTCCACACAATAATCAATTTTAATAACATAAATGGTGAAGTAATAATCGCAATAATAATTGCCGGAGAAATTGCAATTGTTGGTCCTAAGTATGGGACTACGCTCGTTACTGCAGCAATTGAAGCTAGAACTAATCCATAATCTAAACCAATAATAGAATAACCAATAAACAATAAAATACCAATACAAAATGATACGATAATTTGGCCTTGAATATATGAGCCGACCTGTACACTCATTTTTTCTAATAAATCATGATAGTCTTTTCTAAATTTAGGCGGCACAATTTTAGTTGTATAATCTCTAAATTTAGTTCCATCTTTCAACATAAAGAATAATACAAATGGAGTAGTCGCAATCACAACACCAACATTCACAACAGCTTCTGCAAATGTTCTAATTTTAGTTCCAAATCCACTAAAATAATCTGACGTTAACGATGGAATCTTTTTAGAAGTAGAATCAAGCCAGTCCTGAATTTGATTATAAAATGAAGATAAAATAGACATATGTGTCACTTTATCAATAGCTCTATTAAATTTTTCAATATATTTTGGGAAGTTATTTGCAAGTTGTTTAATTTGATCACCAATCACAGGAATTAATAAATCGATAATTAATGTTGCTCCTCCAATAATCACTAGAAAGACTATTGTAATTGCTAATAATCTTGGAATATTATACCGTTCCATCAAATTAATCACTGGATTTAACAAATAATACAAAATAAGCGATAAAATAATTGGCGCTGCAATAGTATTAAAGATAATGACAAAAGGCTGAAAAACATAAGAAATTTTGTCAAAGATGAATATAGTAATACCAAGTAATACTAATGAAACTAGCGCAAATAATAAATCTTTACCACCTAGAAACTTCATAAAGCGTGTTTCAGAAAAGCTTAGCTTATTAGCTTTCTTTCCTTCAACTTTATTGTGGTCCATTGACATATCATTTTCACCGTACCTTTTAATCTAAAATAAAATAATCTATATTATATCATACCATGTAGCTTATTCATTTTGTGTGTTATTTTGAGATTGAAAATGATAAATATGCAAAGCTAAATAAACAATTTCTGAATCATCTACATCAATATCTAGATTTTTTTGAATAACTTTAGAAATCTTATATGCTGTACTGTAACAATTAGGGTAATATGTTTTGACCATATTGATAAATTCATCTTGTGCATGAACATATTCCTTTTTATTTAAACGACGAATTAGAAATTGAATATGTCTAATAAATCGTTGATATTGGACCGTTCGAGGATTTACAGGATACCCTATATCATTTTCGATAATTAATACACATTTACTTATCATTTTATTAATTAAAGATATTTCACTCATAGGTAAATCTTCTTTATTTGACGCAATATGCAATGCTATAAAACCTATTTCATCCTCAGGAAATGTGACATCTAATTTTTCATTTAATCTCTGTATAACTTGTGTGGCAATATCATACGCCTCACTATATAAATGTTTAGTTTCCATTGCAAAGGGATTACTAATTATTTGATTTTGTTTTAAGCGTTTATATGCAAAAATAATATGATCGGTTAAGGCAATAACTAGTTGTTTATCATCGTTCATATAGATTGTACTTGTAATATAGTTAACTGATTCAATAATTGCTTGTAAGACCTCTTCATCAGCTATTTCAACTAGAGATTTGTAATACTCTTGTTGTTGTTTTTGATCTAATTTATACACTTTCTCAATAGAAGCATTATCATTTACGACCATTCCAGGCTTTTTATTAAAACCAATACCTTTACCAATTAAAATAACTTCTTGATTACTATTGATGCATATGATGACGTTATTATTTAAAATTTTTGAAATATGATATTTACTCATCATTATCATCCTTTTTTTACTATTAAAATTATATAGTTAAACATTATATTTGAAAAGTCGTCCTTTTAAAAAACACTTCTTTCTCGCATTACTCTAAAAGATGGAGAAAAGAAGTGTTGATTTAAATTATTAATGTTTTTTAGATATTTTATCTTCACGTCCCCAAGATTCAATACCAAATAAATTAATCTCAAGGTTTTCTGGTTTAAATACAGGTTTTAAACCAGCACGTTTTTGTTGAATGTAATCTTTCATAACAGCAAATGCAATATTTGAAAGACCTATAATGGAAACAAGGTTTACAATGGCCATTAATCCCATAAATAAGTCCGCTGTACTCCATACGGTTTCAGTTTTAACAACTGCTCCTGTAAATACTAATACAACAACTAAGCATCTAAAAATAAATAAAATTGCTTTGTTTTTAGATAGAAATTCTATATTAGATTGTCCGTAATAGTAATTACCAACTACAGAAGAAAATGCAAATAGAGTAATCGCGACAGTTAAGAAAATACCGCCCGGAGAACCAAGATGTTCATTCAATGCAGATTGTGTAACTTCTACACCTTGTGGCGCTTTTTCACCAAATTTTAAGCCTGAGTAAAGTAAAATCATAATAGCTGTTGCTGTACAAACAAGCATTGTATCGAAGAAGACACCTAAAGATTGAAGTAATCCCTGTTTTACTGGATGTGGTACAGCAGCAGTAGCAGCCGCATTGGGGGCTGAACCCATACCTGCTTCGTTAGAGAATAAGCCACGTTTTACACCTTGTAAAATCGCTGTACCTACTGCGCCACCTGCGACTTGTTCCATTCCGAATGCACTTTTAATAATTGTACCAATCATTGGAATAATTTGATCAAAATTCATTAGTAAGATAACTAAAACAATACCAACATAAACGATAGCCATTATTGGAACAATTAAAGATGATAACGTTGCAATACTACGTACACCGCCGAAGATAATGATTGCTGTAATGACAGCCAAAATAATACCAGTAATGACTGGACTAATATGATATTGGGTTCTTAAAGATTCAGCAATAGTATTCGATTGAACTGTGTTAAATACAAATGCAAATGTAACAGTAATTAACACAGCAAATGTAATACCAAGCCATTTTTGATTTAAACCTTTGGTTATGTAATAAGCTGGACCTCCTCGGAAGCCACCATCTTTATCATGAACTTTGTAAACTTGTGCAAGTGTTGCTTCTATAAATGCACTCGCAGCTCCGATAAATGCGATAATCCACATCCAAAAAACTGCCCCAGGGCCACCTAACACAATCGCTGTTGCTACACCAGCAATATTTCCTGTTCCAACACGAGAACCTGCACTAATAGCAAATGCTTGAAAAGGTGAAATACCTTTCTCTCCATTTTTCAGAGTTTCTGGTTTTTCGACTAATGCCTTAAACATTTCAGGTAGCATTCGTAGCTGAACAAATTTAGAACTAATAGTAAAGAAGATACCTACTGTCAATAGTAAACCTATTAAATACTGTGACCAGATTAAATCATTTCCAACTTGGACGACGGATTTAAACCAATCAGGTATTAAACTATCAAAATCTCTCAATTAAATCCCTCTCATCAAAATTATTGTTATGATATACATTACAAGAGATTTATATTGTAGTATTAAAGATCAAAATGTACATATTTCTCATGTAATCACTTTGATATACTTACCAACAATATAAATCTCTTGTGAGTTATAAATAATTAAATATTAAATTAATTTTATCATCTTATGAATTACTTGAAAACAAAAATTTTAAAATCATATTAATTTATTATCATTGATTTTACATTTCCAAATTCATTTGTATCAACCACAAATGAACCATTTGTATATTGTTCAGAAAGATGAATACGAGAAATTTCACCTGTTTCAGCATGTTTATCTGAATAAAGTGTATAGTATGTTTCATCTCTGACAACATGTGCAGCTACAATACGATGAGGATTTTTTTTCAATTCTTTTAAAAGTGTAATACCTCTTTGTGCGCGTTTGGCACCTTGTAATATATCTTTAGCAATACGTTTTATTGCTCCTCTTTGCGTAGCCATAATGATTGAATTATTCTTATCAACAGTATCAGTCATAATAACGTAATCTTCATCTTTTAAATTGATAGATTTCACACCAGCCGCTCTTAATCCTGTATCTGAAAGTTCTTCTGTAGAATACGTTAATGACATGCCTTTATGTGTAATAACAGTAATCATTTGTTCTTGAGTTATGCGAAGTACATTTACCACTTCATCTTCATTTTTTAACTTTGTTGCAATGAGTGGCTTATTAAATCGCGTGGTTTTAAATAATGATTGATTACTTTTTTTAATCATGCCATTACGAGTTGCAATAATATAAAAAGCTTTACCATCAAATGTTTTTTCGTTAAATACATCTATAATTCTCTCGTTTTCTTCTAAAGACACAATTTGCGATACATGCTGACCTAACTCTTTCCATCGCACATCTGCAATTTTATGAATTGGAATAAAGAGATATCTTCCTTTATTCGTAAATACTAAAGCTGTATCTTGAGTATTTACAGTTTGGTATTTGAGTAAACTATCTCCCTCTTTTAAACCTACTTCTGTCACACCACTTGCATTAAAGCTACGTGTAGACGTACGTTTTATATATCCATGTCTAGTCATACTTAAAACAACTTCTTCACTTGGTACAATAACTTCTTTATCAATTTTAATTTCTGATATTTCCGCTTCAATTGAAGATAAACGTGATGTTTTAAAACGTTTTCGAATCTCTGTAAGCTCTTTTTTAATAACATTTAATAATGCGTCATGATTATCAAGAATATTTCGGTACTCTTCTATTAATGTTTGTAATTCTTCATGTTCTTCTTCAAGTGCAACAATATCAGTATTAGTTAAACGATATAATTGAAGCATTACAATGGCTTCTGCTTGTGCTTCAGTAAAGTCAAATTCTTTTACTAAATTATCTTTTGCATCTTTTTTATTTTTAGAATGACGAATTAGCGCGATCACTTCATCTAATATAGATAAAGCTTTCATAAGACCTTCTACAATATGCATACGCTTTTCAGCATGATTTAAGTCATATGTGGTACGATTAGCTACAACTTCAATTTGATGGTTTAAATAGCTGTCAATAATTTCACGTAGACCCATTAATTTTGGACGTCCATCACTAATAGCGACCATATTGAAATTATAAGTAATTTGTAAATCAGAGTTTTTATATAAATAGTTTTTAATAGACTCTGAATTAACATCTTTTTTTAATTCAATAGCAATTCTTAAACCTGTACGATCTGTTTCATCACGTACTTCAATAATACCATCTACTTTTTTATCAGCACGAAGCTCATCAATACGTTTCACAAGTGAATTTTTATTCACTTCATAAGGAATTTCTGTCACAATTAATTGTTTACGTCCATTTCTTAACGCTTCTTCCTCTACTTTTGAACGAACAACAATTTTTCCTTTTCCTGTTTCATAGGCTTTCTTTATACCATCAATGCCTTGAATAATACCGCCCGTTGGAAAATCAGGACCTTTAATATATTTCATTAATTGATTTACTGAAATATTAGGATGATCAATATATTTTAATGTTGCTTGAATTACTTCATCTAAATTATGTGGAGGAATATCAGTAGCATATCCTGCCGAAATACCAGTCGAACCGTTTACTAGTAAATTTGGAAATCTTGCTGGTAACACCATAGGTTCAAGTGTTGTGTCATCATAGTTTGGTACAAAGGACACTGTTTCTTTATTAATGTCACGAACCAACTCTTCAGAAAGTTGACTTAATTTCGCTTCTGTATAACGCATCGCAGCAGGTGGATCATTATCAATACTACCATTATTTCCATGCATTTCGATTAATACATGACGCAACTTCCAATCTTGGCTTAAACGTACCATTGCATCATAAACTGAAGAATCACCATGTGGATGATATTGACCAATAACATCCCCAACTGTTTTCGCACTTTTACGGAAATTTTTATCATACGTATTGCCACTGCTATACATAGCAAATAAAATTCTACGTTGTACAGGTTTTAAACCATCACGCACATCTGGTAACGCACGTTCTTGAATAATATATTTACTATATCTTCCAAAGCGATCGCCAATAACATCTTCAAGTGATAGGTCTTGAATTATCTCACTCAATTGACTTCCTCCTCATCATCTTCTTCAGTATCTAGTATTTGAACTTCTGTATTATCTAAAATACTTTGATCTTCTTGCATGCCAAATTCAACATGATTTTCAATCCATTCACGTCTTGGTGCAACTTTATCTCCCATTAATGTTGTTACACGTTTAGAAGAACGTACTTCATCATCGATTTGAACTCTAATCAACGTTCTTGTCTCAGGATTCATTGTAGTTTCCCACAATTGTTCAGGATTCATTTCACCTAAACCTTTATAGCGTTGTAAAATAAAACCTTTACCTAATTGTTTTTGAAGTTTTTCCAATTCATCATCTGTCCAAGCATATTCTACTTTTTTAGATTTCCCTTTACCTTTTTCTAATTTATATAACGGAGGTAATGCAATAAAAACACGACCTGCTTGAACAAGAGGTCTCATATATTTGAAGAAAAATGTTAATAATAACACTTGAATATGGGCGCCATCTGTATCAGCGTCAGTCATAATAATAACTCTATTATAATTACTATCTTCTAATTTAAAATCATTACCAACACCAGCACCAATGGTATGAATAATTGTATTGATTTCTTCATTTTTGAAAATATCTTCAAGTTTTGCTTTTTCAGTATTAATCACTTTACCTCGTAAAGGTAAAATAGCCTGGAATTTTCTGTCTCTCCCAAGTTTAGCTGATCCCCCTGCTGAATCACCTTCGACAAGATATAATTCATTTTTCTCAGTATTCTTACTTTGAGCAGGCGTTAACTTTCCTGATAATAATGTATCTTTACGTTTGTTTTTCTTACCAGAACGTGCATCTTCCCGTGCCTTACGAGCCGCTTCTCTTGCCTGTTGCGCTTTAATAGCTTTCTTCACAAGTGATTTAGATAATTGCCCTTTTTCCTCTAAGTAATAAGGTAATTTTTCAGAAACAACAGAATCTACTGCACTACGCGCTTCAGATGTACCAAGCTTAGATTTAGTTTGTCCCTCAAATTGCAGTAATTCTTCTGGAATACGTACAGAAATCACTGCTGTTAATCCTTCTCTAATATCATTACCATCTAAGTTTTTATCTTTATCTTTAAGTTCATTGATACGACGTGCATAGTCATTAAATACGCGTGTCATTGCTGTTTTAAATCCTACTTCATGAGTTCCGCCATCTTTTGTACGTACATTATTAACAAAACTTAATATACTTTCAGAATATTGATCATTATATTGAAAAGCAACATCTACTTCGATTCCATTTGCAGCACCTGTAAACGTCGTAACATCATGTAATACTTCTTTACCTTCATTGATATAACTTACAAATTCTTTAATACCTTCTTCGTAATGATAAACATCTTCACGTTCTTTTCCATCACGTAGATCTTTCAAAGTAATTTTTAAGTTTTTTAATAAGAATGCAGATTCTTGTAAGCGCTCACTTAATGTATCAAAATTAAATGACGTTGTTGCTTTAAAAATACTTGAGTCTGGTTTAAATGTAACTTTTGTACCTGTTTTCTTAGTTTTTCCCGCTTTCATTAAACCAGAAGTTGGAATACCACCGTCTTTAAAAGATTGCTTATAAATTTGTCCATCTCGATGAATTTCAACTTCTAGCCATTCACTTAAAGCATTAACTACGGAAGCACCAACACCATGAAGTCCTCCAGAAGTTTTATATCCCCCTTGTCCAAATTTACCTCCAGCATGTAATACAGTAAAAATAACTTCTACAGTAGGTTTACCAGACGCATGCATACCAGTTGGCATACCTCTTCCATTATCTTCCACTGAAATACTATTATCTTCATTGATTGTTACATCAATTTCATTACCATAACCATTTAAAACTTCATCGACGGAGTTATCGACAATTTCATATACTAAATGGTGTAATCCACGTTTATCAGTCGACCCAATATACATTCCTGGACGTTTTCTAACTGCTTCAAGTCCTTCTAATACTTGAATCGAATCATCTGAATAATGATTTGTCATTTTTGTTGCCAATGCGTTCGCCTCCTACAAACGTACGTTCGTTTTTTTAACTTTACAATAGTTATTCTTATATAAAACGCATTAAAATGCAAGTATGAGTTATATAAGATACGTATTTAACTTAATATATAAGACGTTTTTTCAATTTTTAATCGTTGTCAGGAATACTTTGTGATAAAATATACCTACATTATATAAGGGATGTGTAAACAAATGATGATGATAGTTCTCATGTTGATTTTAAGCTATCTCATTGGAGCTATTCCAAATGGTTATGTTATAGGAAAAGTTTTTTTTAAAAAAGATATTAGAGAATTTGGAAGCGGTAATACCGGTGCCACAAATAGTTTTAGAGTTTTAGGAAAACCAGCTGGATTTATCGTTACTTTTTTAGATATATTTAAAGGATTCATTACTGTATTTTTCCCATTATGGCTCCCAGTGCATGCGCATGGACCAATTAGTACATTCTTCACACATGGATTAATTGTCGGTATTTTTGCAATAATTGGTCATGTTTACCCTATTTATCTTAAATTTAAAGGGGGTAAAGCTGTAGCCACAAGTGCCGGAGTTGTGTTAGGAGTTAATCCAATCTTACTTTTAATCTTAGCAGTCATATTCTTTGGAATTTTATATTTAACAAAGTATGTGTCATTATCTAGTATTATTGCGGCAATCAGCTGTGTGATAGGTTCATTAGTTATTCATGATTACATATTATTTGGAATGAGTGCTTTTGTATCAATCATTTTAATTTTTAGACACCGTTCTAATATTGTTAGAATTTTTAAAGGTGAAGAGCCAAAAATCAAATGGATGTAAAATGGATGTTTCTTGCACCAAATGTGAAGATTCGGATTTAGTTCTATTAATTAAATATGATAAGCAGTTCATGTTTAATAGTGAGAACAATATGTTTTAGTTCAAGCAATTATTACATTATAAATATAATAATAATTAATATAAAGGATGGGTCATATAATGAAAATCAAATTGACTGATGAAGCAGTTGAATGGTTTAAAAATGAATTAGATTTACCTGAAGAGAATAAAGTCTTACAATTTTATGTGAGGTATGGTGGAGAATTTCAACTTAAACAAGGTTTTAGCCCAGCATTTCGTGTGGAACCGAGCAATGACGTTGAGATAGGTTATCATGAAAACTATAATGATTTAATTATTGTAGTTTCAGAAGATGACTTATGGTATTTTGAAGATCATGAAGTTCTAGTTGAAAAAGTAGACCATGAAGACGAAATTGTTTATTCTACAACTAATTAAAAAAAGACCATAAGTATCTAATATTTACAGATATTTATGGTCTTATATTTATATATTCAAATCGCTGCGTTGTGTGATTTCTAATTCCTTACCTTCGTTATTCAATGCTTCGACTTTACTATATACCTGATGCCATTCTGGAAAATAACGATCTAAACGAATTGGTCTGAAATCACTTGCTTTAATACATAATAGCTGCGTGGACCCTGTAGTAGCTAATTCACCTTTTTCATTATATACTTCATAACAGTACGTTGAACGCAATCTTGAATAATGTTCTACCCATGTTTTCACTTTAACTTTTTCAGGATAAAAAATGGATTTCTTATATTGAACTTGTAAATCCACGACGGGTGAGATAATTCCTTCTTTTTCCATATCTGCATAACTAAAACCTAATTTACGAATATAATCAGTACGAGCAACTTCAAACCATGTAGCATAATTCCCATGATAAATTACTCCCATTTTATCTGTCTCTTGGTATCTCGCTTCAATTTCAGTCATACTATAAATCATATTTATGTACCTCTTTCCAATTAAGTTCACTTTCAATATTAACATAAAAAAGTTACTTGCTATAGAATTCCCCATTTACTACTTCTACTATTGAAATAGCTCAATGACACAAATGAAGAAAAAATCCTTAGATGAGATTGCCATCTAAGGATTCAAAATACATTCAAATTTTAAATATTTTTTCGAATAATTGTATTATTGAGCAAGTTTATTTCTTAATACCATTTGTAGAATGCCACCGTGACGATAATAGTCGATTTCAACTTGTGAATCGAAACGAACAATGACATCAAAATCAACCACTTCTCCACTTTCTTTTTTTGCATGAACTTTAATAATATCATGTGGTTGTACATCTTCGTTAATATCTACAGAAATCTCTTCTCTACCATTTAGACCAAGTGAATCAGCTGATTCTCCATCTTTAAATTGTAATGGTAATACACCCATCATAACTAAGTTAGAACGGTGAATACGTTCATAACTTTGTGCTATTACAGTTTTAACGCCTAATAAATTAGTACCTTTAGCAGCCCAGTCACGTGAAGATCCCATACCATAATCGTTGCCTGCTAATACTGCTAAGCCAGTGCCATCTTCTTTATATTTCATTGCAGCATCATAAATTGGCATAATTTCATCAGTTGGCCAATATGTTGTAAAGCCACCTTCTGTACCTGGTGCTAATTGGTTTTTAATTCTAATATTCGCAAATGTACCACGCACCATAACTTCATGGTTACCACGACGAGAACCATATGAGTTAAAATCACGAATAGGTACGTCATGATTTAATAAGTATTTACCTGCTGGTGTATCTTTACCAATAGCACCTGCTGGAGAAATGTGGTCAGTTGTAACTGAGTCACCAAATTTACCCATTACACGTAAATCTTTTAATGGTTCAATGGTACCTGGTTTTTTTGATAAACCTTGGAAGAATGTTGGATTTTGAATATATGTTGAATTAGGATCGAAGTCATATAATGGAGAGTCAGTAACATCAATCTCATTCCACATTTCATTATTGTTGTATACATTTTTATATTCTTCTTTAAATAATTCAGGTGTTACAACACTATCTACTGTATCAGCAACTTCTTTAATTGAAGGCCAAATATCATTTAAGTATACATCTTGACCATCTTTAGCTTTACCAAGTGGTTCATTTTGTAAATCAATATCAACTGTACCAGCTAAAGCATACGCAACGACTAATTGAGGTGAAGCAAGATAGTTCGCTTTTACTAATGGATGAATTCGACCTTCAAAGTTACGGTTACCAGATAATACAGAAGTAACTAATAAATCTTCTTTAGCAATAGCTTTTTCAATTTCTGGCAATAGCGGTCCAGAGTTACCAATACAAGTTGTACATCCATAACCTACTAGATTAAATCCTAAATCATCAAGATATTTTTGTAATCCCGAATCACGTAAGTAACCTGTCACTACTTTTGAACCTGGTGCTAGTGATGTTTTAACATATTCAGGCACTTTTAATCCTTTTTCAACTGCTTTTTTCGCAACTAAACCAGCACCTAACATAACGTAAGGATTTGATGTGTTTGTACATGAAGTAATCGCTGCAATTGCAATGTCTCCTGTTTTCATAGTTGTTTCAGAGCCATCGTTAAATTGAATATGGGCTGATTTATCAAATTCGCTTTGATCCAAACCATGACCTTGATTTCCAGCAGGAGCTGTTACAGATTTTTCGAATTCTTTTTTCATATCACTTAAGAAAATTAAATCTTGAGGACGTTTAGGACCAGATAGTGAAGCTTCAACTGTCGATAAATCTAAATTAATTACATCTGTATATTGTGGATCTTCCTTATCTGATGTAAAGAACATATTGTTTTGTTGTAAATAAGCTTTAACTAACTCAACATGCTCTTCAGAGCGACCAGTTAATTTCATATATTTAAGTGACTCTTCATCAACTGGGAAGAAACCACATGTTGCACCATATTCAGGCGCCATGTTAGCAATAGTCGCTCGATCAGCTAATGGTAAATCGGCAACACCAGGACCAAAGAATTCTATAAATTTACCAACTACACCTTTTTTACGTAGCTCTTGAGTTACTCGTAATGCTAAGTCAGTGGCAGTTGATCCTTGAGGTAATGAATTAGTTAAGCGTACTCCAATCACTTCAGGAATTGGGAAATATGATGGTTGACCAAGCATACCTGCTTCAGCTTCAATACCACCAACACCCCAGCCTAATACACCAATACCATTTATCATAGTAGTATGTGAATCTGTACCAACAAGTGTATCTGGGAAAGCAGTTTGTTCACCGTCCACGTCTCTTACATGAACTACCTTAGCTAAATATTCTAAGTTAACTTGGTGTACGATACCTGTTGCAGGCGGTACAGCATTATAATTATTAAATGCTTTTGTAGCCCAGTTTAAAAATTGATAACGTTCATAGTTTCTTTCAAATTCTAATTTCATATTGCGTTCTAACGCACGTGGGTTTGCATAGCTATCTACTTGTACAGAGTGATCGATGACTAAATCAACCGGTACTTCTGGATTAATTTTATTAATATCTCCACCTACATCATTCATAGCTTTACGTAATGAAGCTAAGTCGACAACCGCAGGCACCCCTGTAAAATCTTGTAAGATTACGCGAGAAGGTTTGAAAGGTACTTCTCCTTCATTACCTTCTTTACCAAAATGGGCTAATGCTTTAATATGATCATCTGTAATAACAAAGTCATCTTCTTGTCTTAATACTGATTCTAGTAGAACACGAATAGAATAAGGTAACTTACTAATTTTAGTTAAACCTTGTTCTTCAAGACTTTTTAAATCATAATATGTATATGATTTACCTCGAACTTCAAATGATTTTTTTGCTTGTTCTTTAATGTTAGAAGCCATTTGATTATCCCCCTTGAATATTAAAAATTCATAATTATACTTCTTTAATTAAATTGTATAATTATATGTTTTTTAAAACAACTATATATCACTAGAATTTGAGTGATTTGAATTTTGGTTTTA
>NZ_PPQE01000025.1:521405-660712 GCF_002901845.1 Staphylococcus hominis subsp. hominis | reverse complement strand
AATCAGTTAATATAAGAAATACTTATCATAGTACATTTAAACTATAAGTATTTTTTATTAAATGAGAATTTTTTTCAATAAGCTAAATGAAATAAAAAGGAAAGTAGAATAGAAATTCATTTTGAATTTTTGGCTCCAATATCAACATATATTGGATGTGGATTTTCTTTTGAAAGTCTTTATATTTCGATCTAACCATATTAAAAAACGCCTAAGACAAATAAGTTGTCTTAGGCGTTTTTTTTAATTATTGTTCTGCTTTCTCTGCATTACGTCGATTTTGACGTTTTTCTAATATATCAGATTCATAGTCTTTTTGTTGATATTCAATATATTCTTTTAGTCTATGTTTATTAGGCTGTAATGTTAATCCTAAGAATTTGCGTTCTTGGTTAGCATCTTTATAGAAACTAATCATCATTAGTATGACCACAAAGGAGAATGGTAATGCACTAATAATTGCAGCACTTTGTAGTGCGCCTAATGCTTCTGCGCCATCTCCACCACCTGCTAAGAGTAAGATGAAGGCAATAAGAGATTGTGCAATACCCCATGTTACTTTTACCACGTTAGATGGTTCTAATGAGCCATATGTTGTTTGCATACCTAATACAAATGTTGCTGAATCGGCTGATGTAATAAAGAATGAACCGATTAATACAAGTGCAACAAGTGATAAAACCATTCCTAAAGGTAAATGATTAAATACGCCAAAGAGTTGTGTTTCTGCTGACATCTTGAATAGCTCAGAATGTTTTTTACCCATTTCAATACCTAATACGCCAAATACACTGAACCATAAGAAACTTATTAGAGCTGGAACAAGTAATACACCTGAAATAAATTCACGAATTGAACGTCCTTTAGACACACGCGCAATAAATACACCTACGAATGGGCTCCAGCTTAACCACCAGCCCCAATAATATAGTGTCCAAGAAGACATCCATTCTCTTTTTTGAGAATTTAATGCTGCTGTATCAAAACTGTTGAATAAGAATGTATTGAACAAACTACCAATTGAACTTGTAAACATGTTCAAAATTAATACAGTCGGTCCAACAATTAAAGCAACAATCATTAATATTGTACCTAAACCAATATTGGCATTACTTAAATATTGAATTCCTTTACTTAGACCAGACCAAGCACTAATAATAAATAAAATTGTAACAACAACAATAATAAGTGATTGAACCCATACATTATTTGGGACGCCAAATAAGTAATTTAAACCACCGTTAATTTGTAATGCACCCATACCTAATGATACAGCTACCCCTACTACTGTAGCGAATACTGAAAGTACATCAATAATCGTACCAATAGGTCCTTCTACTTTATCTCCAAGCAATGGGCGTAATGTTCTAGAAACAAGTCCTGGTTCATCTTTTCTAAATTGAGCGTATGCTAAGGCAAGAGCTACGACACCATAAACTGCCCAAGCATGAAATCCCCAATGGAAGAAAGTAGAACGAAGTGATTCAGTAAAGGCTTCTGTCGTTTTTGGACTAGCAGTTGGTGGTGCTGCGAAGTGTGACATAGGTTCTGCTGCACCATAGAATACTAAACCAATACCCATACCTGCACTAAATAGCATGGCAAACCATGAAATCGTATTAAACTCTGGTTTATCATCAGGTTTGCCAAGTTTTAATTTCCCAATTGGACTGAAAATCAAAAAGACACAGAAGAAAACAATAATAGTTGTAAGTATTAAATAATACCAACCAAGTTTATCAGTAATCCATCCACTTATTGAACTAGTAATTGAATCGAATTGTTCCGGTACAATTGCCCCAATTAATACAATAATCGCTACGATAATCGCACTATAAATAAATACCGGCGAAAATTTCTTTCCTTTCTTACTTGATTCAGAAGAAGAATTCATAACTAATATAACTCCCTTCATCGTAATATTAAATTTTTTCAAAATGAAAAATACACAATTAATTATAAAAATAATTAATTAATTTTTCGGTAAACCACTTTAATATAATAACAAACGTTTTAATCTTAATCAAATTTCATTAATTTTAATATTTACTAATTTATTTATGTTTTGTATGATATATTATATAAAAATTAAATAAATAGGAGATTACTATGCTAAAAGAATTTAAAGAGTTTGCATTTAAAGGAAATGTTTTAGATTTAGCAATTGCTGTAGTTATAGGAGCAGCATTTAATAAAATTGTATCATCCTTAGTAACTTATATTATCATGCCATTGATTGGTAAACTGTTCGGTTCGGTAGATTTTGCTAAAGATTGGCAACTTTGGGGCATTAAGTATGGTCTTTTCATTCAGTCAATTATTGATTTTATTATTGTTGCTTTTGCATTATTTATCTTTGTTAAGATTGCCAATACAATTATGAGAAAAGAAGAACCAGAAGAAGAAATTGATACAAATACGGTATTACTTACAGAAATTCGAGATCTTTTAAAAACAAATAAATAAATCGAAAGAGTCCGGGACATAAAGTTTCTAGATAAGTGAAAAAAGACAATTTCTATTGAAATAATATAGAAATTGTCTTTTTTATAATTTTTTTGATTATTTTCAGCTCGTCGAGCTGCTACTTTTCTTATATTAAGTGCCATTAATACAAATTCTAGTTCTCTTTTGACTTTATTTATCCCTCAAATGGACATTCGAGTGAAACCCAAAATAGCCTTCATAAATCCAAAAACAGGCGCCACGTCAATTTTTCCTTGACTGTAGATGGTTTTTGTTTTTGCTTCTGAAAGCTTTTGATTAATTTGGGCTTTAAAATATTCCCAATTATAATTTTTCATTATTTTTTTATTTGTTTTTGAATTGAATTTCATCCATTGGTGCTTCAAAGAACATTCTGAACAATCATCACATTCATATAATTTAAAGTCCCGTTTAAAACCATATTTATCATGACGATAGGCATATCTTTTAAAACCTAATCGCTTTTTGTTTGGACAAATGTATTCATCGTTAATTTCGTCATAATCCCAATTTTGAGTATTAAAGATGTCACTTTATACTTTTTAGTTTTATCTTTTATCAACATACCGTAAGTTATAAGCGATGTTCGATTAAAATCATCTATAATTGCCATATAATTGGGTTCGCTACCATAACCTGCGTCAGCTACGATATATTCAGGTAAATGACCGTAGGTCTCTTGAATTGAATTTAAAAATGGTATCATCGTTCTTGTATCAGTAAGATTTTGATACACATGATAAGATAAAACGAATTGAGAATTTGTCGCTATTTGTAAATGATAACCTGGCTTGAGTTGTCCATTTTTCATATAATCTCCTTTCATTCTCATAAATGTGGCCTCATGATCTGTTTTAGAATAACTATTTCTATGCTTTAAAATAAATTTTTAGCCTTCGTATTTATGCTTTCGCTCAGAGTAATTATTAATTTGCTTTTTATATTTTTTAATTTTAGTTCTTTTGAGCCGTATTTGTTTTCTTATTTTAGTCCATTTTTCATTATCGATATGTTGGTTTAAATCTTCGATTTCTTTATCGAAATGACTACCAATCAAATCTATTTCTTTTTTTGTTAAGTCATTATCGCGATCTTCTTTAATCTCAGTTATGATTTTATTTGTCACCCATTCATGATAGAGCACTTTAGAATCTTCATTCTTCCTTGACTCATGGTTTTGAATACTCTTTTTTCATACAAATGTATATCGATTGGCATTCGCCTCAACTTTCGTACCATCAATAAAAATGACCTGTTCATCTATAAGATGTTGTTTCAAACACTGACTATGAAATTGAATAAATAATGATTCTAATAAAGCATCTACTTTTGGATTGACTCTAAATCGATTAATCATTTTATAAGAAGAATTTTGATTTTGTGATAGCCACATCATTCGGATGCTATCATTAAGTCATTTTTCTATCTTACGTCCTGAAAACACAGATTGTGTGTAGGCATATAGAATGACTTTTAACATCATTTTTGGATGGTATGATGTTGCACCACGATGATGTCTGAATTTATCAAATTCAGTCTTAGGAATGGTTTCTACAATATCATTGACATGTCGTGAAATATCATTTGTGGGGATAAGAATTGAAGTTTCCATTGGTAGAGTAAGTTGAGTCATGTTATAATCTTTATACATAAGGCACCTCGTTAATTTAGTTTATTAGTGTTTATTAAATTATACGAAAGGGTCTTATTTTTTTGAAGTATTTCAATGTAAAATTACATATAAATACAGAGTGTTTTGGCGAGACTCTTGAGGGAACAGGACAAGCTGAAGACTACAGGCTGAAGCTGTCCCCTAAGAAAGCGAGCCAACAATACGTAGTATTGTAAATAAAGAAGCCAGTAAATGAATTTATAAAAAACTCATTTACTGGCTATTTTTTAGGAATTATGTCCCAGCCTCTTTTGTTATTTCCATTTAAATTTTGTGTAACTTTGATACTGATTTGTATTTACTTCAAGTATTAATGGAATTCGTTGTTTTAATTCACTCACATGAGAGATAATTCCTACCATCCGTCCAGATGTTTTTAAATTTAATAATGTATCAAGAGATGTTTCTAAAGTTTCTTGATCAAGTGTGCCGAATCCTTCATCGATAAACATTGATTCTAACGTAATACCTCCAGATTCTTGTTGTACGACTTCACTTAATCCTAATGCTAGAGCCAGGGATGCTTGAAACGTTTCTCCCCCTGATAATGAACTAATATGTCTTGACTTATTAGAATATAAATCAAATACATCGATTTCTAATCCACTATATCCTTGTGATATTGATTCTCTTCGTTTAAGTTGGTATCTTCGCCCGCTCATTATATCTAATCTAATATTTGCTTGATGTATAATTCTTTCTAAATAATAAATTAATACATAGTTTTCAAGCGATAATTTTTGATGATTCTTTCCAGATAAAACCTCAGATAAATTAAAAATTTGTTGCTGCTCTTTTAACTCTTCATCTAAATAGTGAATATGTTTTTCTATTTTTGCAAATTTTTCATCATTCTTCTTAATTTTATATTGTATTGATACAACATCATTAACATACTGATTATATTTTTCTTCGATATGTTCTTTTTGCATTTCAAGATTAGATATATCTTCAAGTTCTTTTTCACTTGTAAGGCGTGTTAATCGTTCTATTTCAACGTTATATTTATGTTGTTCCTCATCGAATTGATTAATTCTTTTCTCAATATGTTCTTTATTTTGAAGTTCCTGCTTTAATTTTTTTATTTCATCTTCATTTTCTAAACCTAATCGTTTCATTTCTTTTCGGATAGTTGTTGCAAAATAATCTAATTCTTTTTGTAGTTCTTTACTCGTAGCTAAATAATTATCAACACTATTATTTTCTAAAGCTAGCGCATTTTGATATGATTGCATGTTTTTATTAGTATCATTAACATGTTGATGATATTCATCAATCTCTTTTCGAAGACTTAAGTAATAATTTTTAAAAGTTTCAATACTTGAATATCCTGTATTTATTTCAAAATCTTGAATTAAAGTTTGATTCTGACGTTTTTGAGAAGCTAATTTCTCTAATTTAAGTTCTTGCTGATGCTTCTCTTGCTGTAACGTATGAAATTTTTGTTGTAATTTATCTAACTCTTCTAATTGTTGTTGTAATTGTATTTTTTCAGACTTTGCACTTTGTAACTTTTCTTTGATTTGGTCTAAATTAATCGATTTATACTCTATCTCTCCTAAATCTGATATGCTTTGAGAGAGTAATTCACACGTCGCTTCGCTTTTACTTAAATGCTGTTTTTTTTCATTAATTTCATTAGAAAGTTTATCAAGTAATTGATGATTTTGATTAATAGTTTCGAAATCAATATGCTGATTTAAAGATTCAATTTCATTTCCACATATTGGACATGTATCGCCAATACGTAACGCTGACTGTATTTCAATAATAAAGGTTTGTTTATCATTTAAATCAATATTACGTTTATCAATGATTCCTAACTGTTGATTGAGTGTATCAATGTCATTTTTTAAATTTTGTACCTCTTTTGAATGTTGATGATATTGTCGTTTTAGGGAAACTTGCTTTTCATACTTATCTTTTAAATTCTGTTGTTCATCTAATTGTTTTTGTAATTGATATATTTGTTCAGTCAGCTCATCAATAGCTTTATTATCCACTTTATAGCTATCAATAGATTTACTCATTTTATGTTCTTTATTAATTAACTGCTCTTGCTCTTTCATCATTTCATTATAACTGTGAATAATATGTTCTTGCTCTTTAAACGCTTGTTGATATTTATTCAAATAATTATAAAAGGGCTTTGATTGTTCTAAACTCTCACTTTTTAAATGATATGAGTCACTCATCTTGTCTAATTGTTTACGTTCTTTTTCAAGCATGTTTATTTTATTATTTAATTGCGATATTTTATTTTCAGTTTCTATTATTTTGGTTTTTATTGTTTGACGTTTTTCTTCTTTAAAGTGTTGTTGATCATATAAATTAAACAGCATGCCAGCATCATTTAATCGATTTAATTTTACTTTTAATGCATTTATGTCATCCATTTGTTCATCTAACTGATGTTTTAATTGATGATATTTTTTCAGTTCACTCAGTTGTTGTTCTAACGTTTTATTTAAATCAATACGTTTTGTTATAGAAAGCAATTGTTCGTTTTGCTCATTTTTTAGATGCAGTCTTTTTTCTTCGATTTGATGACCTATTGCTCTAAAATCGGGAATAGTCTGTATTAATTCTTGAGTTTTCATGTGATGAATTTGTTTAAATTGAATTAATTGCTCATCATCAAATGCTTCGATATCTTCCCATAGTAATTTTATTTGATTGTATCTTTTTTCAATTTGTTTTTTCTCTTCTTTCACTTCACTTTGAAGAAGTTTTTGAATTTCTTCAAAACGTATACTATTAAATAAAGTTCTTAATATCCCTTGTTTATCTGTACTATTGGATACTAAAAATTTTTTGAATTCACCTTGTGGAAGAATAAATAACTGTCTAAATTGTTCAGCATTAACTCCTAGTAATGATTTAATATATTGATTTCCAACGCTGATTTTACTTTCTCTTAATTCATATGTTTCACTTTTAGAATCATATTCATACACATCTAGTTTTCCTGGTGTTTGACTAGTGTTTCCTTCTTTAGTAAAAGCGCCTTGACGAATAATTTTGAAATATTTTTTATTGAGTTGAAATTCATATTCAACCCACATAGGAGATTTTGCCTCTGCAAAATGACTTCTTAATCCCGCTTCACTTCTGCCTTCTGTAGAAGCTTTTCCAAATAACGAAAATACAATTGCATCAAATATCATGGTTTTTCCCGAACCAGTTTTACCACTAATTAAAAAAAGTTGATCATTTTTAATTTGAGTAAAATCAATCATTTCATGTAAGAATGGGCCAAAATTATGTAACGTTAATTTTATTGGTTTCATTTTAGACCTCCTTATTCGATACCAAAGTGATTAAATTATTTATTTTTTCTTCCTGGTATTTTGTCATCTCATTATCTGTAATCATCTTATAAAATTGCTTAATAATAGTTTGGTCGTCTTGTTGTTGTATTTGTGTCTGATGTAAAGGTCCCTCATTTTCAAAAGTAATATTGCTAAGCGCAAGAGTATTAGGGAATAGTTGTTTTAAATGAATCATTGGATCACTAATATACGACATATTTTTAAGTTTGAAATGTATATAATTATCTTTATTTTTAGGTTGAATATGTCCTTGAATCACTTCATCATACTCGCCCTCAACCACTTCAAGCTCTCTTAAAGGTTTAAGTTGCACAAATGATGTTGATATTTCATTTTTATCTTTAATCACCAAACGTTTATATCCCTTAGGCTGGTTTATTTCTGAAAATGAATATTGTAACAGTGAACCAGAATAATCAATAATGTCATCTTTAATACTAAATGGATGATGTAAATGTCCTAATAACACTTTATCAAATACGTTAAAACACGATTTAGTAACACTTTCAACAGTCCCAATTGTTAAAGGTCTTTCTGAATCTGATGTTTTTCCCCCATTTATCGTTAAGTGACCAATTAAAATATTTATTTTCTCTTTATTCAAATTTTCTACTATATAATTAATACATTTTTCTGTTGCTTGTTGATACGTTTGAATAGAAGCATCTTTAAAAAATTCTTTTACTTCACTAATAGTAGAAAATGGAAGTACATAGAAATGTACATCATTAAATACGATAGGCTGATTCATATGTTTTAATTTTGTACGTATAAAGAGTTTGGAATGTTCAAACCATGAAGCACCATAATTCAATCGTTCTTTACCGTCGTGATTACCATTAGAAATAATCATGGGGATATTCATATCTATATTAATCGTATGAATAGCATTTTCAAAAAGATAAATGGTTTCTTTACTCGGATAAGTTGTATCATAAATATCCCCAGAAATCACAACTACATCAGGTTTTTCATCTTTTAAACATTGAATAAATTGTTCTAAAATAAATGATTGGTCTTCAAGAAATTGTTTTCCGTTAAGTATCTTTCCTAAATGCCAATCTCCAGTATGTATAATTTTCATAACATTCCCCTTACTTTTTAAAGAATTATAATTTAATTTTAAAAAAGAGCGAGATTGAATTCTCAATGAACTCACATACTCGCTCTAAACTTCAATTCAATTTAATATCAAAAAATAATATTTTATTTAATTTTAGATAAGCTAATATTATTAATCTCTATTATGAGACTAAAGATTTTTTAACGTTTTTATATTTATATAACATAGCTAAACGCCAAGGAACAATCATACTAAATGCCAATAAAAAGAACATGCCTCCGATTTCTCCTGGATCAATAGAGCTACTAATAAATATTTTTATGATTGTTCTAATAATTAAAAGCGAAATTAAAATGATTGGAAACGCTTTTGATCGTTTCATATATACCTCAGCACCTTGAACTTCAAAATGACTTGTCCAGATAAGTACAGACGAAAATATCACACCTAAAATGATAGATTCTAAAATTTCAGCCCCAGTTAATCTAAAATATGGAATGACATACATCAAAGCACCTGTCGACATAAAGATAGGAGGTAAAATAATTTTCTTTTCATTTACAGGGAATTTTTGTGCTTTCATACGAATAACTATGACAACAATCCCCATAAACAATGCAAATACTATGGAAAAAACTAAATATGCCAAATTTACACCTTCTTATATTCACATAACTAAAAGTTTAATACTATTATAATTCTTAAATACTCCAACTAAAAATGTTTTACAACAAAAACAAAGGATTGTAAACCCTTATGGCATACAATCCTTTAATAACTATTATTTTTTTGAACTCTTCATGTTTTGATCCATGTTTTTGTTCATCATCGTCATCATTTGATTGATTTTCTTTTGAGACGGTTTTTGTCCCATTTGCATCATCATCATACGTAACATTTCTTCATTGATAGGTGGGTTTTTTTTCAAATAGTCCATCATATATTTTCTTGCTAAGAAGAAACCACCAACTAGTCCGATGATAAGTGCTACAATGATTAATAAAATTGCTAACCAAGTTGCCATTGTTTCACCCACTTTCTATATCCTACTGAATTTTACTAAATAACTATCTTGATTTCAAGAGTTAGTTTTAGAATAACACCACTTCGCTTTTATATTAACAAACTGTTTAACACGAATACTAATATTATAAATCACTTCATATAAAGTACTATTCACAAAATAAGAAAGAGCAGGAAAGAACTCATTTTGAATTCATTTCCCGCTCTCTATGTTGACTAAATCATAATATTAAAAAGTGCGAATTTGATTTAAAATATTTTCTTTAGTAAAGCCATATTTTTCAACAACTAAGTCTCCTGGTGCACTTGCACCAAAACCATCGATTCCAATGACTTTGCCTTCAGTGCCTACATATTTATGCCAACCGAGTGGTGAAGCCATTTCAATTGCAACACGTTTAGTTAATTCTTTTGGAATAACTGATTCTTTATACTCGTCTGATTGTTGCTCAAAAGCGAACCAGTTTGGCATAGAAACTACTCTTACACCTTTACCTTGTTTATCTAAATCTTTAGCTGCTTCAATAGCTAAGCTTACTTCTGAGCCAGTTGCTAACAATAGATATTCTGGTTTAGTTTCAGTTTCAAATACAATATATGCACCTTTTCGTACGCCTTCTTCAACCGTTTCTTCATCTACATCTAAATAAGGAAGGTTTTGACGAGTTAAAACTAGAGATGTTGGTGTTTGTTTAGATTCTAATGCAACTTCCCATGCTACTCTTGTTTCATTACCGTCTGCTGGACGAATGACGTTCATATTTGGAATAGCTCTTAAACCTGCTAACTGTTCAATAGGTTCGTGTGTTGGACCATCTTCACCTACAGCAATTGAATCATGTGTAAAGATAAATGTTGCATTCAATCCCATAATTGCAGATAAGCGTAATGCTGGTTTTAAGTAATCGCTAAATACGAAGAAGGTAGCACCATAAGGATGTAAACCTCCATGTGCTGCCATACCGTTTACTGCAGCACCCATAGCAAACTCTCTTACACCAAACCAAACATTTTTACCTTCTGGAGTATTAGGATTGTAATCTGTAGCTTCTTTAACATTTGATTTATTAGATCCTGCTAAATCTGCAGAACCACCAAAGAATGAAGGAACAGATTTACTAATTGCTTGAATGATTTCTCCAGAATCTGCACGAGTAGCTGCATTATGGTCACTACTGAATTTTGGTAATTCATCTTTATAATTTTCAGGTAATTTACCACTGATTGTCAATTTAAATTCTTCAGCTAATTCTGGATATTTTTCTGTATATGTTTCTAATTTTTCTTTCCACTCATCTTCATGCTCATTTGCACGTTTTAACATTGTTGTTTGGAAGATTTCATATACTTCTTCTGGAACATTGAAACGTTTTTCTGGATCTAATCCATATGCTTCAAATGTAAGTTTTCTTTCATCAGTACCAAGTGGCGCTCCGTGAACACCATTTGTACCGCTAACGTTTGGCGCGCCGTAACCAATAATTGTTTTAACTTCAATTAACGTAGGACCATTTTGCTGTTTAGCTTTAGTAATCGCATTATCAATTTCTTCTAAATTGTTGCCATCTTTTACTAAAATATGGTTCCATCCATAACTTTCAAAACGTTGTTTTACATCTTCTGAGAAAGATTTGTTAAGTTCACCATCAAGTGAAATATCATTTGAATCGTATAATACAATAAGTTTATCTAATTGATTATGACCAGCAAATGAAGCTGCTTCATGAGAAATACCTTCCATTAAATCTCCATCTGAAGCCAACACGTAAGTATAATGATCTACAACGTTAATATCACCTTTATTAAATTTACCACCTAAATGAGCTTCAGCTAAAGCCATTCCCACAGACATAGCAAATCCTTGCCCTAATGGACCTGTTGTAACTTCAACACCATCTGTATGACGAAACTCAGGATGTCCAGGTGTTTTAGAACCCCATTGTCTGAACTGCTTTAATTCTTCTAATTCTAAGCTTCCAGAGACATGTAATAAACTATATAGTAAAGCAGAACCATGACCTGCAGATAATATAAATCTATCTCTGTTAAAGTAGTCTTTAGATTGTGGATTAAAGTTTAAGTGGCGAGTCCAAAGCGTGTAGGCCATTGGTGCAGCTCCCATAGGCAAACCAGGATGACCAGAATTTGCTTCTTCAATTGCATCAATACTTAATGCACGTATAGTATCAATAGCTAATTGGTCTTTTTCATTAAACATCTTACATACTTCCCTTCTAGAATTAATCATCTTTTATATATTATAACTTAAAAATATAGTAAATGATAAGATTATAATGTTAATGATTAAAATGTTATTAACTATTGATCATTCTTTTTTCTTTCTTGAATTTTTTTAAGTTTTTCAGGCGTTACATCGTTGCCTTCTGGATCAATGACTTTGGTACTTTCAATTTGTTGTTTAAATCCCTCTCTAAAAGAATCTAAATATTGTTTACGCAACTTAGATTGCTCTTTTGCTTCAGCTTCTGTTAAACCTTGCTCTTTTTTCTTTTTTGCTAATTCATTAATTCTATCTATATTTAAATTATTATTTGACATGTCATTACACTTCCTATTCTTTTCTTTAATACATATAAAATACTTAATTAATATAACAAAAAAGAGACATAGATAAAAAATCTAAGCATCATAAACTCTTTCTAAAATAAATGAAGTATTTTTATATAATACTTCATATTCCCATTTCTTAGAAGTAATAACTTTTTATCTGTATCTCTTAAATATTTATTTAACTAATGCGAACACTTTATAGTCTGTTTGTTCTGTATTGTTGGGTATATCGTTCTTATAATCATCGTTTAAAATCGCTTTTTTAGGGATCGTATGATCGGTAATTTCGTACATGTGTTCCGTATGAGCGTTCTGATATAAATTAGTAAAAAACACCAGAAAAACGATGCAAGATACTACTAGAACAATTATATTTTTAATGATATTACTAGTACGATTACTAAGCATTTATTTTCACTCCTAGAACATTTGTTTGTATAAATACTTTAACAGAACTAGTGTTCCTAGTCAATAGAATTACGAACAAACGTTTGTTTAAAAAATCAAAAAATGCTATACTATATTAAAATAAACTTAGGGAGTGCCTATATATGAGAGAGTTAACTAAAAGACAAAGTGAGATTTATGATTATATTAAACATGTTGTTCAAATAAAAGGTTATCCACCAAGTGTAAGAGAGATTGGTGAAGCTGTTGGTCTTGCCTCAAGTTCAACTGTGCATGGTCATTTATCTAGATTAGAAGAAAAAGGATATATTAGAAGAGATCCTACTAAACCTAGAGCAATTGAAATCGTGAGTGACCAAAATAATGATATGACTAGAGAAGAAACTATCTATGTTCCTGTTATCGGTAAAGTTACAGCAGGAGTTCCGATTACCGCAGTTGAAAATATAGAAGAATACTTTCCATTACCAGAACATTTAACGTCTACACACAATAGTGATGTGTTTATTTTAAATGTTATCGGTGAAAGTATGATTGAAGCGGGTATTTTAGACGGAGATAAAGTAATTGTAAGAAGCCAAACTATTGCTGAAAATGGAGATATTATCGTAGCAATGACTGAAGATGATGAAGCTACTGTAAAACGCTTTTTCAAAGAAAAAAATCGATATCGTTTACAACCAGAAAATAGTGCTATGAGTCCCATATATTTAGATAATGTAACAGTTATCGGTAAAGTCATTGGTCTATATAGAGAATTATAGTTTATCTCTTGTTCGTTACGTTAAAATCTCTTATATATGTTTAATATACAAAAAACTAGAAGCGCATAGACGCTTCTAGTTTTATTTTTTATTTAAAATCTCTTTTACTTTATCAAGTATATCTTTTTTCTTATTTTTCTTTGTAGGCATAATATCAACTTCCTTGCAAAATGAACATACCCCTATATATTATAAATCAAACATTATCCAGCGTAGTTTTCTGTCCAAAATGGTTGTCGATTTTTATTAAAATCTACACCTACACCTAATGTATTTACGTGCGTATTTAAAATATTTTCTCGGTGTCCTAGAGAATTCATAAGTCCTTCGTGAGCATAAATACTACTTTGTTGACCATAAGCTAAATTTTCAGCAGCAGCATTAAATTGAATACCATCACGTTTCATTCTATCGAAAGGTGAATGACCATTTAAATCAGTATGATCAAAATAATTATTTTTAACCATATCTTCACTATGTTTTCTTGCAGTATGAGATATTTTTTTAGAGTAATCCAATGTATTTAATCCGTGTTGTTTTCTTTCTGCATTAACTAAATCAAAATTTTGATATTCAAAGCTTTTTTCTAGCGTTGTAGATGGTGCACCATATTGCTTTTGTAATCGGTTTTCCATCGATTCACTCACTTGCAACAACCCTGTTAAGTTATTTTTATTATGTTTATCGTAAAATGCAGTGGTATAAATGTGATCTTTATAAAAAACATCATATTCATTATTTTTTACAACAAAACGATAACGTCCTTTTGTAATTTTATCTACTGGTTTACCGAGACGTTGTTCAACCACTTTTTTAGGGGTATTATATTTAATTTTAGATTTAGAAGTTATAATATTTTGATTACTAAATAAAGCATTAACTTTATTATTAATGTAACTTACCATTAAAAAATTTTGATAATCATCATTGTAATAAGTGTACCATTTTGTACCATATTCATTTGATGTCACTCTTTTTGGTCGCCCTATCTTATTTTCTACTTCCTTTTGAGACATATTTAATTGAATATTATTAACTGCAAATTCTTGTTTTTTTGGAACTTTAAGCACATTATTTTTAAAACTTGTATCTTCATTTAATAAAACTTCTACTTTATCTCTTACATTATTTTGTAAATTAATAAAAAACTGGTTTTCTTCAATGGGTTTAATAATGATAAATAACAAAAATATTGCAGTAAATAAAAGGAACTTTTTAATAATATTCACCTACTAAACATATATTAATCTCTATCACCATTAAAAATTGAGTTTCTTACAATAACATAGTCAACAGTAGTTAGTGATTTTAAATCTTTACCGCCAGCATAGGAAATTGAGCTTTGAAGATCTTGTTGCATTTCAACTAAGGTATCTTTTAATGAACCTTTATGTTCCACAAACATTTTCTTCCCTTCAACATTCTTATGTTCCCCTTTTTGGAATTCGGAAGCACTACCAAAATATTCTTTATAACGTTTACCATCTAACTCAACTGTTTCGCCAGGAGATTCTTCATGCGCTGCAAATAATGAACCAATCATAACCATAGTAGCTCCAAAACGAATAGATTTCGCAATATCACCATGTGTTCTAATACCTCCATCAGCAATAATTGGTTTACGTGCAGCTTTACTACAAATGTTTAATGCAGCTAATTGCCATCCTCCTGTACCGAATCCAGTTTTAATTTTAGTAATACATACTCGTCCTGGTCCTATACCAACTTTAGTAGCATCTGCACCAGCATTTTCTAACTCTCTTACTCCCTCAGGGGTTCCTACATTACCCGCAATAACAAATGATTGAGGAATATGTTTTTTAATATGTTTAATCATATTAATAACCGAATTAGCATGACCATGAGCAATATCAATTGTAATATATTCAGGTATTAAGTGCTCAGTTTTTAATTTTTCTATAAATTCAAATTCAGTTTCCTTTACACCCACTGAAATAGAAGCAAAAAGTCCTTTATTTTGCATTTTTTTAATAAAAGGTATGCGACCTACTTCATTAAAGCGATGCATAATATAAAAATAATCATTTTCTGCAAACCATTCTGCTAAAGATTCATTCATTACTGTTTGCATATTAGCTGGAACCACTGGTAACTTAAAAGTTTTTGGCCCAAATTGTACAGTCGTATCACATTCAGATCTACTATTAACAATACATTTATTTGGAATTAATTGAATATCTTCATAATCAAAAATTTTCATACTTTAAATTTCCCCTATACATTTTAAATTTAAAAGACACTGTAGACATAAATAAAATATCTGACTCTTTACAAAATTATTTATAACGTAATCTAGAGCGAGAAATCACCTTTTTCTCGCTCTTATTATTTATATCCTTATATACTTTACAATTTTTTAAATACAATGTAAACGGACTAAAGTATTAGTTTCAATTACCAACTAGATTTTTTCACACCAGGAATTTGACCTTTATGAGCATGTTCTCGAAATGCAATTCTAGACATTTCAAATTTTCTCATTACACCTCTAGGACGTCCTGTAACTTTGCATCTTCTTGTTAAACGAGTTGGAGATGAATCTCTTGGTAATTTCTTTAATACTTTATAATCTCCTTTTTCTTTCAACTCTTTACGTAATTCATAATATTGATTTACTAATTTTTCTCTTTTTAATTCTTTAGCTATTTTAGATTTTTTAGCCATATATTATCTCCTTTTTATAAATCGTAATAATTACGTTTTATATATTAACATACTTTTAAAAAATTACAAAGACATTTATTTTAAAATTAAAAGACTCATACATGTTATTCATCTTAAACATGTATGAGTCTATAATAGTTTATCTTTTTGTCGTATTTAAAAGATAAGGAATTATTTAGTTTCACGGTGTAGCGTGTATTTATTTAATCTTGGGCAATATTTTTTCATTTCAATACGCTCAGGGTTATTACGTTTATTTTTTGTTGTAATATAATTACGATCGCCACATTCAGTGCAAGCTAAAGTTACATTAACGCGCATCAATAACATCCTTTCTTGTTATATATAATTAGGAATTCTTACGATTTAAAATTCTATCATATCCTTCATTTTCACGCAATAAGTTTCTTTTAATTTAGTCAGTTTCCTTCTACATAACAAAAACTAATCGTTTAAAAAATCAGAAAATTTAAAATTTTTAAAACAAATTGTTCAAAAGTTATTGAATACTTGAACCAAAACGATTAAAATGATTTGTATATTTTAAATTTTAATTTAGGAGATATTATATGGAAGATAACAATATGAAACGCGGTCTTAAGTCAAGACACATATCTATGATTGCTATCGGAGGTGCAATAGGCACTGGACTTTTTGTTGCTACAGGTAGTGTCGTTTCTCAAGCAGGACCTGGAGGAGCTATCTTAGCTTATTTATTGATAGGAATCATGCTTTACTTTTTAATGTCATCTATTGGAGAACTTGCTACATTTTATCCTGTATCTGGTTCGTTTAGTTCATATGCTACCCGTTTCATTGATCCGTCTATCGGTTTTACAATGGGCTGGTTGTATTACATTCTATGGTCATTAGTATCAAGCGTTGATGTAATGGTAGCTTCTAATGTTTTATTTTATTGGGATGTATTTAAAATTTTCAGTCCTCTAGTATGGAGTTTAATTTTTATAACGATTATATTCCTATTAAATATCTTTACTGTTAAAGCATTTGGCGAAACAGAATTTTGGTTATCACTAATTAAAGTAGTCACAATTATTGTATTTATTGTTGTCGGTATATTAATGATTTTTGGTATTCTTGGTGGACATACATATGGATTCGAGAATTATACCAAAGGTGAAGCACCTTTTGTAGGTGGTTTATCTGGTTTCTTAGCAGTATTACTTGTAGCAGGATTTTCTGTGGGTGGTACGGAAGTTGTAGCGGTCACTGCAGGTGAATCTGATAATCCTGAAAAAACTATGCCAAGGGCTGTTAAGCAAGTATTTTGGAGAATTTTATTATTTTATGTTTTATCTATTGTCGTCATTGCAGCTATTATTCCTTATACTGATCCTTTATTATTAAATAAAAATCAATCAGTATCTCAAAGTCCATTTACTATAGTTTTCGATCGAATCGGTATAGCATTTGCAGCATCAATTATTAATGCTGTTATTCTTACATCGTTACTATCTGCAGCGAATTCTGGAATGTATACAACAAGTAGAATGCTTTTCTCTTTGAGTGATGAAAAGCAAGCACCAAAGTTTTTAAGTAAATTAAATAATAAAACAAAATTACCGATGCGTTCATTAGTCACCACTTACATTTTAGTAGTAGCAATTATTATTCTAGCTAATTTCTATGCTAATGCAGTATTTAGCTTGTTAAATATTATTGGCTCTTTAGTTATTATTGTATGGGCAATAAGTGCATGGGCTCAAATACGTTTACGTAGAGGTATTAAACGTCAAGGCAAAGATATTAATACATTATTGCCTTATAAATCACCACTTTTCCCTCTAGGTCCTATCATTGTATTTGCTACATTAATTTTCTTATACTTTGGTAATTCTATCGGTGATTTATTTAGTGGTAATATAGGTGATTTTTTTGTTAATATCATGCCTTTAATTGTCTTAGCGATTATCTTTATCGTACATAAATTGATTCGTAAAACTAAATTTGTAAAATTAGATCATATGGATCTTACAGCTCATCATTATCATGATTAATATCATCGTTTATTTAGGAGTAGAATTAAATACAATTCTACTCCTTTTTTTATTACTAAACACAATATGTATATTTTCTAATAGTCGTTTATTTTGTATAATGAGTATAACGATAACGACTTAGAGGTGACTGAGTATGGTAGGTCAAACAAATTTATTTGATGACGTAATAAAGAGCGATGAACGTTTTGTTATTGTCGTACAATCTTTAGAAGAAAGAAATGGACAATTACTGAAACGCACATTGCGTGAGTATCCTAGTCTAACTCATGATCAAATGGAAAACTTATTTACACATTTAAAAGATGTATTTCAAGATGAGCCATTTCGCGATAACCAATCTGCATATACAGTAACAGTATATACAAATTTAGATTATGCAGCTGATCAAGTATATGCTCATGTAAAAAGAAATAAAGGTAAACGTGATTGGACACACACTGCTAAATAACTAGTTATGATAATAAAAAAAGGAAGCGAAACTTGATTCAATACGAATTCATTCCGCTTCCTTTTAATTTATATAAATGTTTTATAGCAATTCTTTAAGTGCTGCTGGTATACCATTAGAATCATTATCTAATGTAACTTTATCTGCAATCTTTTTTAATTCTTCACTCGCATTTCCCATTGCTACAGCATATCCTACAACTTCAAACATTGATTGGTCATTGAGGCTATCTCCAAAACAAATCACTTCTGATAATGAAATATTTAACTTTTCACATAAAGCTTTAATTGCATTACCTTTAGAAACATCTTTAGCCATGAATTCCAGGAAGAAAGGTTTGCTCGTCGTCACATCAATATCAGAATTAAATGTTCCATTTAATTCGTTACGTGCTTTTGAAATATTTTCTTCATAATCAACGCCCATTGCTTTAGGTACATCAGACTGAATATACGCTTTAATATCATCCACTTGTTTCATAGGTAGACCAGTTAATTCTGATTCAATTTTACGATATTCATGTTCTGTATCAAAGATAATTTGTCCGTCTTGATACGTTAATGTTAAAAAGCCTTTTTCGCGACAATAATCTGTAATTTTATCAAAATGATCTTTAGTTACACTTTTACTTACTTCAATTTCTTCTGTTTTAGCATTAATTGTTTTACCACCATTATAACTAATGATATAGCTTTGGTAATGATCTAACTTTAATTCTTTAGCTACTGGAATCATTCCCTCAGTTGGTCTTCCAGAGGCTAAAACAATCTTATATCCTTCTTCTTGTAGTTGAATTAAATAATCTTTGGTTTCAGGACTAACTACATTATCACTTGTTATTAAAGTGTCATCCATATCCATAACAATCATTTTATAGTTACTCATTTCTTAGTTGCTCTCCTTTCATTTTTGCTCTTATCTATTTTACAATAATTTTATGAAGGATACACAACTTCTTCAATAACACCTACATTATTAATTGTTGCAAGTTCAGAATCGCAAGTTGTTATTTCTGATTTTAATGTTCTCACAAGTGCTCCACTTTTTTCTTTACGACTCAATGTTAATATCGTTGGACCTGCTCCACTAATCACTGTAGCATAAGCATCATATTTTTGAGATAGTACTTTTACTTTTTCAAATTCAAGAATCAAGTGTTGACGATAAGGTTCATGAAAACCATCTTGTGTCATCATTTTTCCAGCAAGGTCATAATTATGTTGAATTAATGCACAAATCATTGTATTGCTAATCGCACTATTTTGAACTGCTTTCTCATGTGAATACTTATCTGGAAGTACCCTACGTGAGTCTTTTGTTTTGAGTTCATATGTTGGGATAGTAAGAATCACATCTACATCAGGTATATCAATATGTGCCACATTTGTTTCTTTGGTTTCAGGATTATAATATCCTGCGAGTAATCCACCATAAATTGTAGGTGCTACATTATCAGGATGTCCTTCTATGTCAGTAGCTAGTTGTAGTAATTCATACTTAGATAATTGGATATTACCGAAGTAGTTAGCGATATATAATGCTCCAACTAAAGCGGATGCGGATGATCCTCACCCTCTTGCTAATGGAATTTCACTTCTCATCGACACTTTTAAATTAGGTAAAGTCACATTATATTTTTCAGCTACTTGTTGTGCAACTGTATAGATATAATTACTTTTATCTTTCGGTAATGATTCTAACTCTTCGTTTAAATATCTAAATTCCCAGTTACTTCCTTCCGCTTCCTCAACATATAGGTATAAATATTTATTAATTGCCATACCAATAGAATCAAATCCTACTCCTAAGTTAGCAGTTGATGCAGGTATTTTCAGGTGAAGTGATGGCTTCATATTAAAGTGTTCCTTTAATATAATTGATAATACTTTCTTTATTGTTTGGAAGCGGTTGAATTGGATTATCTAAAACTGAGATAGCAGTGTCTGGATCTTTTAGTCCATTACCAGTTAATATTGCTACTACTTTTTTACCTTTCGACAATTTTCCTGCACGTTGTAATTTGATTAAACCAGCAATTGAAGCATTACTTGCTGGTTCACTAAATACACCTTCTTTAGATGTCATTAATTGATACGCTTCTAAAATTTCATCATCAGTCACACTATCAATGAGGCCATTTGATTCTTCTAACGCAACAGTCGCTTTTTTCCAACTTGCTGGATTACCGATACGGATTGCTGTAGCGATTGTTTCAGGATTTTTAATGACTTTATTTTGAACAATTGGTGAGGCTCCTTCTGCTTGGAAACCAAATAATTGAGGAAGTTGACTTCCTTTTTTCTCATGATACTCTTTAAAGCCTTTCCAATAAGCAGTAATATTTCCTGCGTTGCCTACTGGGATTGCTAGAACGTCTGGAGCTTCTTCTAATTGCTCCACAATTTCAAATGCACCTGTTTTTTGTCCTTCTATTCTAAATGGATTAACAGAATTTACTAATTCAATATCATCATCATTTTGTGCAATCTCTTTAACGATTTCTAATGCTTCATCGAAGTTACCTTCAATTGAGACAATTTCTGCACCATACATGACCGCTTGCGAAAGTTTACCTAAAGCAATCTTTCCTTCGGGAATCACTACAATTGCTTTTAAACCTGCACGTGTAGCATAAGCTGCTGCTGAGGCAGAAGTGTTTCCTGTTGAAGCACAAATCACTACTTTTTTACCTTGTTCTTTCGCTTTTGTTACAGCCATTACCATTCCTCTATCTTTAAAAGAACCGGTTGGATTAGCACCCTCATATTTAACATATAAATCAATATCTAGCATTTCTGATATATTAGCACAGTGAATCAGTGGTGTATGTCCTTCATTTAAAGTAAGTTTAGGTGTATCTTCATTAACCGGTAAATAATCTTTAAATTCTTCTACTAAACCTTGCCATCTTTTCATAATTATTAAACTCCTTCAACTGGATAAATTTTTTCAATGTTGTAATTTGCTTTACTAAGTAGTGATTCAGGTGATTGGTCTAATCCGATAATCACAACGCCATAAGAACTAGAATCACGTTGTTCTATTTGAAGTGATTTATGGAATGGTAAATCTGATTTAAGTTGATCTTTAAGTTTATCAATTGATTCATTACTATGAATGACAACATAGTAATTTAATTTTTCTCCAATAGCAATTGCGTCACCATTATCCATTAATTCTCGAGTTTTATTTGTTTTTAATTCGAAATGAGGTGGAAGTGTATGTAAATTTGACTCAAAGAAGAGTGCTACATTTAATAAATCACTCACTACTGCACTACCAGTAGCTAAGCTACCTGCCCCTTTACCATAAAACATAGTATCCCCTACAGCATCTCCAATAACATAAATTGCATTGTATTCATTTTCTACTGCTGCAAGCTGATGTGATTTATGTATTAAGGTTGGTTCAACGGATGCATTAACTTCGCTATGATGATATGTACTTTTACCAATTAATTTAATCTTATAACCTAATTTGTCTGCTACATTAATATCAGATAACGTTGTTTTACTGATACCTTTTACTTTCACATCATTTAACTTAATTACTTGGTTAAATGATAAATAAGAAGTAATCACTACTTTTCTAGCTGCATCAATACCTTCCACATCATCAGTAGGATCTGCTTCAGCAAATCCTAATCTTTGTGCTTCAGCAAGTGCATCTTCAAATGAAGTTTGTTCTCTTGTCATTTTTGAAAGAATAAAATTTGACGTACCATTTAAAATCCCCATAAATTTAGAGATATTATTAGCATTTAACCCATTATTAATCGCGTTAACAATGGGAATACCACCTGCAACACTTGCTTCAAATTTTAAGGCTACTCCTTGTTGTTCTGCTAGGTTCTCTAGTAATTCTAAATGCACAGCAAGTAGATCTTTATTTGCTGTAATGACATGTTTTTTTCTTTTTAAAGATTCTCTTAACCAATCAACAGTTGGTTCAATTCCTCCCATTACTTCTATAACGATATCTATATCTTCATCGTTTAAAATTTCATTAATGTCTTCTGTTAAATGATATTGACTAATATTAATAGGTCTTTTTTTAGTGGTATCTCTTACTAAAATATGTTTAATAACAATATCTTTATTTAGAGTATCTTTAATTTGTTGTCGATTTTCTTCAATAATTTTTACTACACCTGAGCCTACTGTTCCTAACCCCAGTAATGCGACGTTTAATTCCTTCATAATTTTTATCTTCCTCCCATTTGTATTATTGAGAAGTACAATTGTTTTATTGAAAAACACTTAAATTTATTATACTATTAAATCAAATTAGTTGAATAGGACTTTTAAAAGAAAAAGTGAATATGTAGATATATATTATCATGTAGTATCAGGAAATTAAATAGAATTTTCTGATTTTTTAGAAAGGTTGGTAAATTTTATGAAAGTTGCTAAGTTTGGTGGAAGTTCTGTTTCAAATGCAACACAAATTAAAAAAGTCCTAAATATCGTCAATGATGACCCAGACAGAAAAATTATTATTGTATCTGCACCTGGTAAAAGACATAAGAATGACGTTAAAACAACTGACTTACTTATTCGTCTATATGAAAAAGTAATCAATCATTTGGATTATCAAGATAAAAAAAGAGAGATTATTCAACGTTATGCAGATATTTTAGAAGAATTAAATATGGAGTCTACACTCTTAGAAACAATAGATGAAACACTTGAAACAATCATTAAACAATTAAACGATAAGCATGATCGTTTATACGATGCATTGTTATCATGTGGTGAGAATTTTAATGCTCAACTTATCGCTAAATACAACGATTCTCAAGGCATTAAAACAACATATCTCTCACCAAAAGATGCTGGTATCTTAGTAACTGACTTACCACAACAAGCACAAATTTTAGAAGACGCTTATGATAAAATTTATAAATTAAGAGAAATTGAAGGAAAAATTATTATCCCAGGTTTCTTTGGTGTTTCTAAACATAACTATGTTGTTACATTTCCGAGAGGCGGTTCAGATATCACAGGTGCAATCATAGCACGTGGTATTAAAGCATCATTATATGAGAATTTTACAGATGTATCTGGTATTTTTAAGGCAAATCCAAATGTAATTGAACATCCTGAACTTATTGAAGAAATTACATATAGAGAAATGCGTGAGTTATCATATGCCGGCTTTAGTGTTTTTCACGATGAAGCATTACAGCCTTTATATAAACATAGAATACCCGTAGTCATTAAAAACACAAATCATCCAGAGGACAAAGGAACCTTTATTCGCCATGATCGTGAAGTCACAGATAAAAATCAAATTATTGGCATTAGTTGCGATAAAGATTTCACAGTTATAAATATTAAAAAATACTTAATGAATAGACAAATTGGTTTTACAAGAAGAATTTTAGAAATATTAGAAGACTATCATATCTCTTTCGATCATATGCCATCAGGTATTGATAATATTAGTATTATTATGCGTTCTAATCAAATTAAAGACAAAGAGAATGAAGTATTGAGTGCGATTAGAAAAAAATGTGATATTGATGAATTAAGCATTGATCATGACCTTGCCATCTTAATGATTGTCGGTGAAGGAATGACTCAATCTGTCGGGACTGCTAACACAATCACACATGCTCTAGCAGAATCCAATATCAACCTAAAAATGATTAATCAGGGTGCTTCTGAAATTTCTATGATGTTTGGTATTTCAAGAGAAAATGCAGATAAAGCTGTGTTATCAACTTATGAGTATTGCTATCATGGTGTATGCTTAAAAAATTTATGTCCTAAATAACAATTACATAAAAAAATCTGAGACATCTATTTGTCTCAGATTTTTTATATTAAACTTTTAGTGTAAGTGCTTTTTCAATTTTATGCTCTCCCACTACCATTTTTAAAATCACAAATTGATAATAGCTTAGAGCATCTAAAACTGACTTATAATTGGCTTCTAAATTATTTTGTTGATAATCT
This sequence comes from Staphylococcus hominis subsp. hominis, assembly GCF_002901845.1. Taxonomy (GTDB): domain Bacteria; phylum Bacillota; class Bacilli; order Staphylococcales; family Staphylococcaceae; genus Staphylococcus; species Staphylococcus hominis. The sequence continues at coordinate 636,278 of NZ_PPQE01000025.1, read as the reverse complement.
AATAAATCATACATTAATACGATTTCAGGTTTAATATAATCGACATCCCAAGTTAATGAATGAAAATAAATACTATTTTTAGGTAGTCGGATATTAGTGTTTAGTCTAAATATCCATTCCTCATTTATAACATCATAAATAAAAATACTTAAAATAACTTTATCATTATTAACAACGTTTATTTGAGAAATAGATGGAATATCTAAATTATTTTTATCCATGTTATGATTGGACATATCATAATATTTAAATGTATAACTTGAAGGAATAACTTTTAAAACCTCTACTATTCGTTTTCTTTCTACACAAATATCGACTTTCGAAGGTAATTCAAAAAGTTCATTTAAAAATAGTTGAATAGCAACTTCACCGTGAAATTTGAACGCTGTACGGCATTGATTTTTTAATATTCCAACTAGTTCTTCTACATGATTTTGGTGATGAGACATACAACTGTCCTCCTTAAAGGAAACGCTTTCATAAGTTAATTATACAGACACAATTTTATATTTTCAATTTTAATTTGTGAAAAATTTGTAATTCTTTTAACTCTTCTTTAGGTTATAAGATATAATTTTACACAATTTTATATTTATAATAATGAATAAATTATATCCTGCTATTATGTTCTTTTTCAACTTAAATTATCATTTTTTGTTTATTGAACATTAAATATATTTTGTTTATAATTAATTATTGATTTCTATAGAAAATTAATTTAATCATTAATCTTCTAATTTACAAATATTAAACAGGAGGTGAACATATGACACATACGATTATTCTGATTATTATTATTGTTATTCTTATACTTGCATTTATACTTAATCAAAGATACATGCAAGATAGAATAGATACTGAAGTTTACGCTAAAAATCAAATGGTCTCTAAAAATTCTTTACTCAGTAAAGAAAATTTAGAACTTAAAAATAAAATATTAAGTTCTAATAACGAGATTAGTCCTCATTCAAAACGTAATGCTAAACGTGAATTACAAGATATCTTAGACCGTTTTAAAGCTTCAAGAAAATTAAAATATTATAATATCATTACGACTAGTAATTTAGCTACTAAACATCCACTGTTTGAGTATGCAAGAACCTTTGACTATATAGTTGTATCTGACGTAGGTCTTATTAATATTGACGTTAAAAGTTGGAAACAAAAAACATTTTATCATTTTGATTTACCTACTTCTGATCACTTAGAGGGTAATGATCAAAGTGTAGAACAAATTGTAGGTCATTATATTAGTAAGCAATATCATAGTCAATTTGATTCAAATCGTAATGAAATATATACTTTTGTTGAAAAAATTCAAAACAATCGAGTCATCTATGAATTTTATCAACATGATCCTTATGAACAAGCTGCTATTAATGCAAAAATCTTAAAAGATGGCATTGAAAAATATTTTAATCATAAAGTTCAAAGTATTGGGGTCATTTATTTTAGTGATGGTAGTGTTAATATAATTGAAGGTGCTGACGAAAAAGAGAAATATATTGATACAGTATCCACGAAATCTTCTTTAGAATCTGTGATTAATAATGCTATTGAATTATCTAAACACCCTCTATCTGAAACTCAAGTTAATACTATTGTTGAAAACTTTCATAACTAAACAATGAGTATGGGAGAACATTCTTGACGAATGTTCTCCCATACTCATTTTTTAACTCCAAAGATTCACTTTATCTTTTTTAGCTTGCTGTTCATCTTTTTCAAATGTACTTCTATATTTACCGTTAGGTGAAAAGTATTTTTCACGAGCTAATCCTTTTTTAACTAATTCTTCGTTATACATTGTTTTTTCATCTAACCATACATAGGCTAATGTACGACCATAACGGTCTTCTTTTTCCTTATCATATTCTAAATACACATCTTTATTATTTAAATGTTGTTTGCTGTAATTAGAAGCTTCTTTTCCATAAGGTTGAACTGGTGTGTTAGGTTTAACCGTTTCTGGTGTATCAACACCAATTAAACGTACCTTAATTTGCTCACCATTTGATTTCTTAGCCACAAATGTATCTCCATCTACAACCCGATCAACGTGGACTTTTTCTTTTCCTTTAAATTCTGTCTGTGTTGAATTAGATGAAGAATGTTGACTATCGTCTTTAAATGGCCCTGTATGATTTAAAAATTGAAATGCTAATACGCCAATAACAATGACAGCAAAAACAATTATTGTTAAATTTTTCTTTGAATTCATAGGTGCCTCCTATATTATATTTTTAATACTCAAATATAATATATAATATGTATTTAATAATCAATCAATACTTTCGACCTAAAAAGTCTACCTATATTGAATTTATTTTCAAAAAATGATTAATTGATATTCAACATGATATAATTATACATGTTAGGAGTGAAATACATGAGCGAACGTAATGAAAATTTAGTCACGATGATTGCTGTCGTAATTGCTATTATCGTTGGCGTTATTTTACAAATCGTTTATAAACTGCCTATTATTGTTTCGGTTGTTATAGCAGTATTGTTAGGCATTTTAGTTGGATTTATTGTTTATATTATTCAAAGTATTATACGTAAACGAAAAGATAAATAAGGGAGTATCATACAACGTCACTCTCAATAAAAGACTGAATTGAAAACATTAAATATCATTCAATTCAGTCTTTTTTATATATTATTTAAAATTTTTTACTTACTTTTATATCCATCCTTTTTCTTTCGCCTGCTTCCAAGCATTAAACCGATTATCTGCATTTAATTTATCAATTATATTAGACGTATAATTTCTTACTGTTCCATCTGAGAGATAAAGTTTTTCTGCAATTTCTTTACTACTTAGATTATTTCCAATTTCACGTAATACAACTTGTTCTTTATGTGTTAAGGGATTAGATTCTTTAAATAAAGTAGTCATTAATGAAGTACTATACTCTTTTTCACCTTTCATGACGTTTTGGATAGTTTGTATTAAATCTTCTACTGAACGTTCCTTCAATACGTATGCATCTACATCATTAGCCACAGCTTTTTCAAAATAACCTGGTCTTTTAAATGTTGTTACAATAATGACTTTAGTATCTAATTTAAATTCTTTTATTTTAACTAATACTTCTAATCCTGTCAGTCCAGGCATTTCAATATCTAATATAGCAATATCTGGATGATACTTTTCAATAAAATCAAATGCGTCAACCCCATTACCACAGTCCTCAATCACGTTCATTTGGTCATTGAATTCAATCAGTTGAACCATCGCTTTTCGCAACATATATTGATCTTCTGCTATTATAATGCTAATCATTTAATATCCTCTCTTGGTATTATAATACGTATATGCATACCACTTTTATCTTTAATTTCTAGCTTTCCATTAAGAAATTGAACTCTATTTTCTATACTTTCTAACTTAATGTCTTCTGTATCGTTTAAACCTTTTCCATTATCTTGAATAATTAAGTAGAGTTCATTTTTTTCTTGTCTAACCTCACAACAGATTTTACTAGCATTTGCATGTTTAATGACATTATTGATTGCTTCTCTCAAAATCATTGATAGTATAGATTGCTTTGTTGGATTTAAAACATTTACCTTTCTTATATTTTTTAATTCAAATTGAATGTTTGCATCTTTTAAAACAGTTTTTATAGATTGAATTTCCTCTTCAAAACTTTGAGATTTTAAATTTTCAATAATATTTCTTACCTTAATTAAGGTAGCTTTAGATATCTGATTAATCGCTAATATTTCATTTTTAGCTTTTTCTTGATTTTTATCAATCAACTTATATGCCAATTCTGATTTTAAACTAAGGCTTACAAATACATGCCCTAGTGTATCATGTAAATCTTGCCCTATACGTTGACGTTCTTGTTCTGCAATTAATGTATTAATATACTTATTTTTCTCTTCTATTTCTTTTTTTAATGCTCTATCTTTTTTAGTTTTAAAATTTCCTAGTGTAATAATTAAAATAACTAAATAAAAGATAATTAATACAGAAACATATTCTATTTGATAAAAACTTGTAATTGTGAGACATAAAAGCATTGCAATTATAAATGTAATAAATTCTTTAGACTTAATTGTTACTTCAAACATGAAAGGTAATGCAAATGCGCTAAAGAAAAAGAATAAGCTATTCATTGGATTAATAGTATAAACAAAATATATAATTCCTACATAATGAACCACTAATAGGCTATATATTACGTTATTGTTAAATCGATAATAATATATTACTAACATAAGATAAGACACAATGAAAATAGCTAAAACAATTAAATATACAGTTTGAGAACCTCGTTTTTCATTAAAGATGCTTATAATTGGAAATAACAAATATAAAAGCGTAGAAAGTTCTCCTAATCTAATACTCCATTTTCTTTTTTCCATCTAGTTCACTTCTTTTCTTTGGTTAATCCACATTGCAATAATTAAAAACATTATACTATATACAATTAAAGTAAATAATGAAGTAATGTTTAATCCTTGATTTTTAACTAATTCCAGTGCCAAATTTTTCAAATGATATGTTGGAGTAATTTTCGAAATTTTTTGTAACCAAATTGGAAATGTTTGAACTGGAAACCACAATCCTCCTAATATCGCTAACAACATATTAATTATGTTTGCTATACTATTTGCCTTTTGTGTCTCATTAAATTGAGCGATTACTAGTCCTAATGTTAAAAATAAACTTGCACCTACCCATAATGAAACACCTGAAAGCAACCATTGTTGTATACTCATGTTTACGTGTTTATATAGATGAGCAACAGTAAAAATTAAAATAATAGCCAATAAAAATAGCATTATTGTTTTTATTATTTTAGTAGTAAAATAGGTTTTACTAGATAAAGGCGTTACCATTAATCGTTTAAACCAACCTGTGTTTCTTTCTTCAATAATCTCTATAGGAAATTGCATTAAACAAAAACTCATCAAGCTAAACACTGTCATACTATACATATATTCTTTATAGAACTGCTGTTTCTCCTCTTCAGGTAAGTCTAGTAAAGAAGTAAATAATAAATAAAAGCCTACCGGTAATATGATTGATAAGAATGTAGTTAGTTTCTTTCGAAAAATAATTTTAAATTCTGTTTTTAATAAAGCGATATTATTCATTTTTAGTCTCTCCCTCTTTTACATCAGCAAATAAAATTGTTTCTAACAATGTTTGCTTTTCAATAGTAATGTCATTTAAATTTAAATTTAATTTTTCCAAATAATATATTACTTTCTTAACATCAGATGTTTTAATTTTTAAAGTAGTATCTTCAATTTTTACATCAAAATAATTTGTTAAATTCTGTAAATTATTGTCTACTGTATTTGGCACTTTAATTATTGAATATTGTTGGTTGGTTAATATATTTCTAGGTGAATCATTTAACTTAATAATACCTTGATCAAGAAATATAACTTTATCTGCCGTTCGTTCTACTTCTTCAATATAATGAGAAGTATAAAAAATAGATACATTTTCTTTTTTTAATTTCCCTATCATTGTCCAGAAATGTTCTCGCATTTCAACATCCATAGCTGCAGTAGGTTCATCTAAAATGAGAAGCTTTGGTTTTCCTATTAAACACAATCCAAAATCTAATATACGTTGTTGTCCACCAGATAAGTGATTTGCATACAGATTCAACTGGCTATCATTCAATTTTGTAATTTTTTTAAATTCATCTATTGAAATTGCATCCTTGTACAGTTGACAAAATAATTTATATAATTCTTTTACTTTTATTAACCTAGGAAAAGATGTTTTTTGAAATAATACACCAATATGATTTAAATTTAATACATGATCTATATCTATAATTTCTCCCGTATCTGCTTTCAAATGATTAATTAAAATATTAATTAAAGTTGATTTTCCGGCTCCATTTTTTCCTATTAATGCAGTACTCATACCCTTTTCTATATTTAGTGATATGTTTTTCAATACTGTCTTTCCATTATATCTTTTAGATAAATGTCGAATTTGAATCATAACTCATCACTTCCTTTTGTTAATATCAATAATTTATCAACAAACAAGTTATAATTTCAGATAAAAATGTCATTATTTTTAAGTGACATTTGTCACATTAATAAAACCGACAAAGCACAATGCTTTGTCGGTTTTATTAATTCTTACAAGATTGGGGATAATAATTCGGCAATATCTTCTTTTAATTTAATTGATAATGGCCGTTTTTTATATTTCTCAAGTGTAAGTTGTTTAGACTTTTTAATATCTTCTTTATACGCCTCTTTTAACTTCTTAGCTAATTGTTCATCATATACGAATGCATTAACTTCAAAGTTCAATACAAAGCTTCTGTAGTCCATATTAGATGAACCTACACTACTGACTTCATCATCAATCATTAACATTTTAGAATGTATAAATCCATTTTGATACGTATACACTTTTACTCCATACTCAAGTAATTCAGCAACATTTGAAAATGTAGACCAGTAGACAAAGGGATGATCAGGTTTACATGGAATCATTATGTTAACATCAACGCCAGTATTGGCTGCCATTTTCAATGCATTAATGTAAGCTCGATCTGGTATAAAGTAAGGTGTTTGAATATAAATAGATTTTTTCGCACTCATAATCATTTTGGTATATCCAAACTCAATTTGATGTAATTCATATGCAGGTCCACTTGAACCAATTTGAATGGCTGAATGACCATTGTGTACTTTCTTTTTAGGAAAATACTTATTATCATATTCAAATTGTGGACGATGTGCTTGAGAGTTCCAATCAAGAATAAATCTAATTTGAAGTGCATTTACAACATCACCTTGTACTCTTAAATGCGTATCTCTCCAGTATCCTAGTTTACCTAAACCTAAATAATCGTCACCTACGTTAAATCCACCAATATACCCGATTTGACCATCAATAACAATAATCTTCCGATGGTTACGATTATTCATTCTAAAGTTAATAATTGGTAGTTTAGATGCAAAAAATGCTTCTACCTCTCCACCTAATGATTCAAAACGTTTAAATTTGTGACGTTTTAATTTTTTTGAACCCACATCATCGTAGAGTAATTTAACTTCTAAACCTTCTTTTAACTTTGTTTCTAGGGCATCGATAATTCGTTTGCCTAGACCATCGATTTCAAATCCAAAGTACTCTAAATGTATGTAACCTTTCGCATTATAAATATCTTCGATTACTTTGTCATATAATTCATGACCATCAATAAATAAATCAATTGTATTGTCTTCAGTAATAAAAGCATCTTGTTTCTTTAATAGCATTCTTGCCATATCTTGATGATTTTGTAGCTGCTTATTTTCTGTATGATAGTTGTGATGATCAATTTTATGAGCTTGTTCATCAATTAAATCTTTATAAACATCTATCTCTTTACCATTATTTTTCTCCATTTTTCTTTTTGAAACTGTTCTACCGAAAAATAGATAAAGAATAAATCCAAGCACTGGTAATACAAATAATACAAATATCCAAGCCCATGTCGAAGATGCACTACGTCTGTTACGCTCTAGAAAAATCAAAATAAAAGCCAACACTAAATTGACTAAAAATCCAAGCACTAAAATGATATTCAATATTGTACCAATTTTAGGGCCAAAAAGACTTATCATAATTCTAAACTCCTACTTCTCAAATTCAACTTTTATTTATCGGCTAATATTAAAAAGGCACTTAATATTTCTTCATTATTAGGAAATTGGCGTTCTTCAATTTTATCAATTGAAACATTTAATAATTCATAGCGACTACCTTCTTCACTTGCTAAATATTGATTAATTTCATTTTCCAATTCTTCAATTGTTTGTTCTTGAATTCTTTTAAATTTTACTTTGCTCATTTGTAACACTCCATTTCATATATTTGTTTAAATCATAGTCTTTTTACATATATTTATCAACTAAATTGTAAGGATAATAGGATATCTTTTAAAAACGCTTACATTTTTATTTTTATTCACTTAAATTCACATTTGTAAAAAGGTGGTGTATACTAAACACATTCTATTCGAATTTTCAGAATAATCAGTTTAGAATAAGCATAAGGAAGTTAGGGAGGAATTCGATGATATCTTTTGAAAATGATTACCTAGAAGGTGCACATCCAAAAATTTTACAACGTTTTATTGATACAAATTATATTCAAGCTTCGGGTTATGGGGATGATCAATTTTCAAAACAAGCCGCTGATCAAATTCGAAAAACGATTCAATGTCCTGAAGCCACTGTTCGCTTTTTAGTTGGTGGTACACAAACAAATCAAGTTGTTATTAATACTGTATTAAAGCCATATGAAGGAGTTATTTCAGCAGATACAGGTCATGTGGCAGTACATGAAGGGGGCGCTATAGAATTTAGTGGTCATAAAGTATTAGCAGTGCCATCTTATGAAGGTAAGATTTCACCTAAAGAAGTAAATACCTATCTTGAAACTTTTTATAGTGATTTCAAGCGTGAACATATGGTATTTCCTGGTATGGTATATATTTCTCATCCTACTGAATATGGAACGCTTTATAGTAAAGAAGAACTCAAGAATTTATCAGACGTCTGTAAAGAACATCATATTCCATTATTTATGGATGGTGCACGATTAGGTTATGGTTTAATGAGTAACGAAACAGATGTCACAATTGAAGATATTGCTAATTACTGTGACATTTTTTATATTGGTGGTACAAAGATTGGTGCACTATGTGGTGAAGCGATTGTATTCACAAATAATAATGAACCTACACATTTCACTACACGTATTAAACAGCATGGTGCCCTACTTGCTAAGGGACGTTTAGTTGGTATTCAATTTTTGGAATTATTTACTGATAACTTGTATTTTGAAATTAGTCGACATGCTATTAATATGGCGAATAAAATGAAACAAGGATTTATCGATAAAGGTTATAAAGTGTATTTTGATTCTCCTACTAATCAACAGTTTTTCGTATTAAGTGATGATAAGATTAAAGATCTTCAGAGTAAGGTGAAATTTGCAATTTGGGAAAAATACGATGATACACATCGTGTTGTTAGATTTGCAACAAGTTGGGCAACAACTGAGGAAAATATAGATAAACTTTTAGAATTAATTTAACTATTAATTGATTTAATATAGACCTTAAGATGACGTACTTTGGGTCTATATTTTTATGTTTACATAATATTTTTATAATTTATAAAGGTTTTACTGATATATTTAATAAATATTATCTAAAATAGGATTTACATATTATGAAAAAAATTAGTGGCAGGCGAACATGAAAAACAAAAAAAATATACTTCTTAAAATATCGATAAAAAAGATAAAAAAAGCAAGATAATAACAAAAATAAAAAACACATCATCTTATCATTTGATTACTTAAAACTCTCAATCAAACTGCAAATAAGAATCAAGCAGCAATACAATTCAATACTATTCAAAATAATAATAGTAAACAAAATCAATATTATAATGAATGGTATTAACTGGTGATACGATTGGATACATCACACCTGATGATACACAGTGTACTATATATCTCCGTCACAACAAAATAGTAACCAGAAAACTTATAATCATAACGAAATTTACAGAACGAAAGAAGAGCAAAAAGTCCGTAATCACTTGATTAATAGATACAATATCAAGTTGATTGGTCAAAGCAACATTAAAATTAATGTATATACTTTTATTTATTTTCGGAATATTTCTAATTAAAAGAAGTTTTTCTCATTTTCTATATTTGTGCGTCATTATTGTCTAAATTCTTATTGTTCTGTCTTTCTGTCATAATATTACTTTGAATGTTCTAAATAAAAATTAACATTTATAAACTAATATTGAAAATTAAATAAAAAGCTAAACGATCTATGATTAAACTAAAAAATTTTGAAAAGTATATAAAGAATGTTTTTTAATACTTACTTGACCAAAAATTGACCAATTCACTACTTTTTAAGAAAGTGATCAAGTAAAAATAGATTATTTTTAAATAAAAAAGAAGCTAAGGCATGTGCCTTAACTCCTTATATCCCTAAGTCTTTCCCCTTTTTGCTTAGCGATTAGTATTGTTTCATATATTGATCGCGTTCCCATTCAGACACTTGAGTTCTGTAATAGTCCCATTCGATAGATTTAGAATTAATAAATTGATTATAGATGTGATTGCCTAATGCTTTTTTAACTGTATCGTTTTCACGCATTGCTTTTAATGCAGTATAAAGTGTAGATGGTAAATCTTGAATACCTACTGCTTCACGTTCTTCACGATTCATTTCATAAATATTTTGGTTTACTGGTTCTGGTACTTTAGTTTTGTTTTTAATACCGTCTAAACCAGCTTGTAAGATCGCAGCTAAAGCCATATATGGGTTAGCTGCTGGGTCAACTGAACGTACTTCAATACGAGTTGATAAACCTCTTGAAGTAGGTACACGTACTAATGGAGAACGGTTTTTACCACTCCAAGCAATGTAACATGGCGCTTCGTAACCAGGTACTAAACGCTTATATGAATTGACTAATGGGTTACATACTGCTGTAAATCCACGTGCATTATTTAAGATACCTGCAGTAAAGTGATAAGCATCTTCAGTTAATTGGTCTTTGCCGTTTGGATCAAAGAATGCATTTTCTTTACCTTTGAATAAAGATACGTTGAAGTGCATACCACTTCCATTTACACCAAATAATGGTTTTGGCATAAATGTCGCATGTAAATTATGTTTACGTGCAATTGTTTTAACAACTAATTTAAATGTTTGAATGTTGTCACATGCTGAAATTGCATCTGCATATTTGAAGTCAATTTCGTGTTGACCTGGTGCTACTTCATGGTGACTTGCTTCGATATCAAAGCCCATATCTTCTAATTCAAGGACGATGTCACGACGACAATTTTCACCTAAGTCAGTTGGTGCTAAGTCAAAGTAACCACCATTATCATTTAATTCTAATGTTGGTTCACCTTTTTCATCCAATTTGAATAAGAAGAATTCCGGTTCAGGTCCTAAGTTGAAATCTGTATAACCTAAGTCTTCCATTTCTTTTAATATACGTTTTAAGTTCGTACGTGGATCCCCAGCAAATGGTTCTCCATCAGTTGTATAAACATCACAAATTAAACGTGCTACTTTGCCTTGACCTGCTGTCCAAGGGAAGATAACCCAAGTATCTAAATCTGGGTATAAATACATATCTGATTCTTCAATACGTACGAAACCTTCGATTGAAGATCCATCAAACATCATTTCATTATCTAACACTTTTTCTAATTGGCTTACTGGAACTTCCACATTTTTAATTGTGCCTAAGATATCAGTGAATTGTAATCTTAAATATCTTACGTTTTCCTCTTTTGCAAATTTGCGAATATCTTCTTTTGTAAAAGTACGTTTTGACATGGTAGACATCCTCCAAGTTATTAATTAATAAATCGTGATAAATCGCCACGGTTTATCGGTAAAGCTTCACTGCGCGGTTTCTGAGTTGCATCTACAATCATTCTTTTTCTCGTTTCTTGTTCATCAGTAGTTAAGTGCCCTTGATTATTTGTAATTATTTGTTTAATACCTTTTAAATTAAAACCTTTTTCAATTAACGCTTTAATTTCTAACAGTCTCTCTAAATCATTCATAGAGAATAACCTTTTATTTCCTTCGGTACGTTCGGGCTTAATGAGTTCATGTGTTTCATAATAACGTATTTGTCTTGCTGTGAGTTCTGTCAATTTACAAACAACACTCATAGAGAACACGGCCATATTACGTCTTATTGTATCGTTAGACACTATAACCTCACCTCTACTTTTGAACTTGTCTATAATTTAGCATAGATTAATACGAAATACAAAAATATGTCAGGTTTTCTTACATGAAAATAAATATTTCTTACATATAAACATAAAGCCCATAGATACAGTTATCTACAGGCTTTTTACTATTTAAAAATTATTTTTTACGACATCAATACGATAGCGTATTCTTATTGTTGAGTTTTGAAAACTTAAGCTTCATTAATGGTTATCTTCCATATTTGCTTCAAAATCATCAAGTAATGCTCGAGCTTCATCCACAGTTTCTGTACTCATTAATTGATGTCGTAATTCACTTACACCTCTAATACCTCGCACATAAATTTTAAAGAAACGTCGTAAACTTTTAAATTGTTGTGTTTCTTCATTTGAATACTTTTCAAATAACTCTAAATGTAATCTAAATAAATCCAAGAGTTCTTTACTTGTATGTTCGCGTGGGTCTTTTTCAAAAGCAAAAGGATTATGGAAAATACCTCTTCCAATCATCACTCCATCAATACCATATTTCGTCGCAAGTTCCATTCCTTTTTGTCTATCTGGAATATCACCATTAATAGTTAATAATGTTTGAGGCGCCACTTCATCACGCATTTCTTTAATGGCTTCAATTAATTCCCAATGTGCATCGACTTTGCTCATTTCTTTACGTGTACGAAGATGGATAGATAAGTTTGCAATGTCTTGCTTAAATACATGTCTTAACCATTCTTTCCATTCCTCTATATTATAATAACCTAGACGTGTTTTAACACTAACAGGTAGTCCACCTGCCTTGGCTGCTTGAATAATTTCAGCTGCTCTTTCTGGTCTTAAAATTAACCCAGACCCTTTACCCTTTTTGGCAACATTTGCGACAGGACAGCCCATATTTAAATCAATACCTTTAAAGCCCATATCTGCTAAACCAAAACTCATTTCTTTAAATTGTTCTGGCTTATCACCCCATATATGAGCAACCATAGGCTGTTCATCTTCACTGAATGTTAAACGCCCTCGTACACTATGTATCCCTTCTGGATGACAAAAACTCTCCGTATTTGTAAATTCAGTAAAAAATACATCCGGTCTCGCTGCTTCACTTACTACATGTCGAAAAACAATGTCTGTCACGTCTTCCATCGGCGCTAAAATGAAAAATGGACGTGGTAATTCATTCCAAAAATTTTCTTTCATAATTGATTTAAACCTTCTTATTCATTAGTATCTCGCATAATTAACCATGATATATTATCATAAAATAAATCCATATACAAAAAGAAATTCACTCTCATTATTTTTATTACTATTTATTTTTGAATATTTTGTTATACTACTTAAATTAAATTCTGTTCTTTTAAATTCATTACTGCACGTGTTACTGCAATTTTAACATGTTCATAAGTTAGACCACCTTGCACATATGCCTCATAAGGCGGACGAATCGGACCATCTGCTGATAATTCAATAGAGGAGCCTTGCACAAATGTTCCTGCTGCCATGATGACATCATCTTCATAACCAGGCATATAACTAGGTTCAGGACTAAAGTGTGCATTAATTGGTGAAGCATGTTGAATACTTTGACAAAATGCAATCATCTGTTCTTTTGTATCAAATTGAACGGTTTGAATTAAGTCTGTACGCTTAGCATCGTACTTGGGTACTGTGTTCATATTCATTTTTTCAAGAAGTAAACTTGTAAATAGTGCGCCTTTTAAGCTTTGACTCACTACATGCGGTGCTAAAAAGAATCCTTGATACATTTCTTGCAATGAAGATAATGAAGCACCCGCTTCTTTACCAATCCCAGGTGCAGTTAAACGATAACCACATCGTTCGATTAAATCTTTTCGTCCTGCAATGTAACCACCAATTTTGGCTAATCCACCACCAGGATTTTTTATTAATGACCCTGCAATTAAATCTGCGCCCACTTCTATTGGTTCTCGACGCTCTACAAACTCTCCGTAGCAATTATCTACAAAAACAATTACATTTGGATATCGTTGTTTAATTTGAGAAATAACATTTTCTATTTCATCTACTGTAATTGAAGGTCGTTGGCCATACCCTTTTGAACGTTGAATAGCAACAACTTTCGTTTGTTTCGAAATAGTATTTAAAACCATTTCAATATCAATCATTCCATCTTTTAATGCAACTTCTTTATATGTCACACCATGCTCTTTGAGACTTTCAATACCATTACCATTAACACCAATCACTTCAAGTAAGGTGTCATAAGGACTACCTGTAATGTACATCAATTCATCGCCATATTTGAGTGTACTTTGCAATGCTAATGTAATTGCATGAGTACCTGAAATAATTTGAGGTCTAACAATTGCATCTTCTGCTTTAAACGTATAAGCATATATCTCTTCTAAATGATCACGTCCAAAATCATCATAACCATATCCTGTAGAACCTACTAAATCATTCTCGCTCGCTTTAACATGATGAAAAGCATCAAGAACCTTTTCCTGGTTGATATAAGCAGTTTCTTCAATTTCTTTAAAAAAGGGTGTTAACGTTTCTTCTACTTCAGAAACGATGTGTTGAATATCTGACATGCAATTTATCTTCCTTTATATATAATTATTTTCTATATCCTTTAACGATATAACTTTCATTATTCTCATCAAATTTCATTTCTTCGATAAGTGTATGTTGTTTTAAAAAATATAATCTATCTGCATCTTCACTAGATACAGTTTCTACGTAATATGACAAAGTCGCTTTTATTTGATCAAACAGTAACTGCTTCACTTTTAATTTATCTTCACTATTGCGACTTGATACAAATACAGACGGATGGTCTGATACCAGTACATCAGTTTCTTCAGAACATTGATCTTTTTTATTAAAAATGATTGCTTGTGGAAGGTCATCCATATCTAAGTCTTTTACCAATTGATTAACCGTATCATATTGAGCTCGATATTCTGGATGACTTGCATCAACAACATGTAGAAGTAGATTTGCGCTTTTTGCTTCTTCTAATGTCGACTTAAATGCTGCTACTAATGTTGTAGGCAACTTTTGAATGAAGCCTACGGTATCAGAAATAATTAAATTAAACCCATTGTTAATTTGTATTTGTCGTGTTTTAGGGTCAAGTGTGGCAAATAGTAAATCTTTTTCAAAAGTCGTTTCGTTTGCTAAAACATTAAACCAAGAAGATTTTCCAGCATTGGTATAGCCAATAAGTGCAATTTGAAATACTTGATTTTGTTCGCGTTGATTACGATATCTTTCACGATGTTCGACCACTGTTTTAAGTTGATGTTTAATTTCATTCATACGTGTTCTAATATGACGTCTATCCATTTCTAATTTTGTTTCACCAGGACCACGCGTACCAATTCCCCCGCCTAAACGAGATAAACTTTTTCCATGTCCTTGTAATCTAGGGAGTAAGTAATCGAGTTGAGCTAATTCAACTTGTAATTTACCTTCTCTACTACGCGCTCTTAAAGCAAAAATTTCAAGAATGAGCTGTGTTCTATCGATAATTTTAATGCCCAAATTATCATTTAATGTTTTCGATTGTGCTGTTGTTAATTCATCATTTGTCACAACAACATCGATGTCATGAAATTCTATAAAAGCTTTAATTTCATCAATCTTACCTTTGCCAACATAATATTTATAATCAAATTGATCTTTATTTTGAGTGACTTGTCCTATAACATCTAATTGACAAGTCAATGCTAAAGCTTCTAATTCTTCCATTGTAGATTCAAAATTATATTGATGATCACTTTGAGCATGTACACCAACTAATACAGCAGTTTCTAGCTTTTTCTTAGTATCATAAGTGTGTTGCTGAGCCATGATATACATCTCCTTTTTTAACATGTCTTACATATTCTATCATAGAGCAAGTTTAAAGACTAACGACTAAAACTATGTTAAATTAAAGCTAAGTTGAAAGGGTGATAGTATGGAAAATATTTATGATTTTGAAGTTCAAAAATCTAATGGTGAAAATTATAAATTAGATGTATATAAAGGCGATGTTATGCTTATCGTTAATACAGCGAGTGAATGTGGATTTACACCACAATTTGAAGGATTACAAGAACTATATAATAAATATAAGGACCAAGGATTTATTGTTTTAGGTTTCCCATGCAATCAGTTTGGTGGTCAAGAACCTGGTTCTGGTGCTGAAGCAAATCAAAATTGTAAAATTAACTACGGTGTCACATTCCCTATTCACGAAAAAGTTGACGTTAAAGGCGATAACCAACATCCATTGTTTCGTTATTTAACAAGTCAAGCTAAAGGTATGTTAAGTGAAAAAATTAAATGGAATTTTACTAAGTTTTTAGTAGACCGTGAAGGTAATATTGTTCAACGCTTCTCACCTCAGAAAAAACCTGCTCAAATTGAAAAAGATATTGAAAAACTTCTATAAATAAATAAAAGCTTCAATATAGATGACTATGTCATAGACAATCGTTCTATATTGAAGCTTTGTTTTATTACAAACATTTCCTCTATTTGTTCAAAAGTGCAAAAATTGATGAGAATTTTGCAAGCTACGTATACATTTTGACCGTGGACTACGCTCTAAAAGTCAGTAACTTGGCACTTTAATTACAACTTATTCTTCACCTTCACCTGTAGCTTCTGAATCAGTAGATTCTGTATCCACAGTGAAAGTGCTGATCGCATGTTTGTAAATCAAATGTTGTTTGCCTTGAGAAACTAAGCTAATCATGTATTTATCAAAGTCTTCGATAACGCCTTTCATTTGAAAACCATTTAAGAAAAATACAGTAATTTCCGTTTGTTCTGCTTTAAAGTTCTCTAGTGCTTGATCTTGGATGTTTTGGTTTGCAATCATGTTTAGAACTCCTTTTATTTATTTGGGTTGTAATCTCATCTAACATCATTTGAAGTGACATTGTCTCTCTATCAAACCATTGAACATTCATTTTGTTTTTAAACCATGTGAGTTGCCTTTTCGCATATTGCCTTGAATGTTGTTTCAATAATTCTATAGCTGGTTCTAATTCCATTTCTCCTTTTATAACAGGGACAAGTTCTTTGTAACCAATTGCTTGCATACTCTGACTAGATTCAAAACCTTGTTCAACTAGTGCTTTCACTTCATTAAATAATCCGTGGCCCAACATAATATCAACACGTTTATTTATTCTTGTATATAATGTTTTGCGCGACATTTCAATCCCTACTAATAATGTATCATAATTTTCTGTAAATTGTTGAACTTTCTTTCGAGAACTTAAAAGTTTTTTTGTTTTTAAGTAATATTCAATCGCTCTAAGTACTCTTTTTCTATTATTTGGATGAATATCTTTAGCTGATGTTTCATCAAACGATGCTAAGTAGAGATGTAAGTCATCATTATTTAATTGATTTAATGCATCTATTTTTTCTTTTACTCTTAATTCTTTTTCTACTGATATATTTTCATCATCAAATGGATAATCGTAAATTAAAGATTGAATATATAAACCTGTACCTCCTACAATAATAGGTACTTTACCTCTTTTTGTAATATCTTCAATAAGCACTTCTGCTCTTTTTTTAAATTCGTATGCAGAAAATGATTCATCAGGATTTAAGATATCTATTAAATAATGGGGGATCCCTTCCATTTCTGTTTCTGTTACCTTTGCAGTACCTATATTCATTTGACGGTATACTTGCATCGAATCGCCACTAATGATTTCTCCATTCATTTTTTTAGCTAATTCGATACTCAATTCTGTTTTACCCGAAGCTGTCGGCCCTACAATGACTACTAGAAAAGGTTTTTTTGATGCTTGCAATGATTACGCCTCACTCTGATTATTTTTCAATACTTGTTTTTGAATCCAATCAAACATATGATTCCATATCATTTGTTGATCAACTTCAAATAATATTTCATGTCTTCTATTTGCATAAAGTTGTACCGTAATATGTTTAATACCAGCTTTTTTAAATTTTCTGGCCATGGATTTAATACCTCTGCCATACTCTCCAAAAGGATCATTTTTTCCAGAAATCATCAATATTGGTAACTGTTTATTTATTTTTTTTAATTGACTATAATTTGCAGTACGTGTCATATGTTTTACTGTTTCATAAATTAATTGGTTTGAAACTAAAAAGCCGGTATACTCATCGTTTACGAATTTATCAACTTCTGTAGACTGTGATGAAAGCCAGTCACTTTCAGTTCTTGGTTGATCAATCTTTTTGTTAAATGATTTGTAAACGAGTTGATTGACCCATTTTAAACGCTTGCGCTTCCCAGTAAAAATAGAAATTAATTTCAAACTGATCCCTGCAGGAATTCCTTTCCATTTAGGATATTGTCCTGTTCCAGTTAATATCAATCCATTAGCAAAATTTGGATAAGTTTCAACGAATAAACGTGCAATAATAGATCCCATTGAATGCCCTAATACAATATAGGGTAATCCTTTCTCACTATCATATAATGTTTGTGCAATTTCAAACGCATCTTGAACGACTTGATTCATGCTGTCGTAATGTCCACGTTCTTTCTCATCAATCTCTTTCCCATGTCCTCTATGATTATGTCTAATCACATCATAGCCTTGATGTGTTAAAGCTTTAACAAGTGTTTCGTATCGATCCATATGTTCAGCCATACCATGAAATATATGTACAATACCATAAGTCGCTATGTTTGCTTTATCTACTTTAACTTCTAAAGTTGTTCCATCTTCTACAGTTATTTTATAAGCACTTTGCCCCACGTATATGCCTCCAATCTCTTTCTATAATGGTATTGTTAACAACGTACTATTCCTACTAATATACCTATACTCTTTAATGTTATCAAATAGTTTGTCACTTTTTAATAGGTTATATATACTTTAAACTCAAAAATTTTATCAAAATATAAAAAAAACTGAGATTGAGTGTTTTTACCCAATCTCAGTTAATATACTATTTTAACTATATTTATTTTTCTGCAGGTTGATGATTACCATGTGTTGCTTCTTCAATAGCTTCATCAACTTCTTTAGAAAATTCATTTTTTTGTTCAGCAGTATAATTTAATAATTTATCTAATTCATCAATGATTGCTTGTTTATATTGTTTAACTGTATTGATGTCAAAATATAATTTACCAGTACGACGAATTAAGAAATCAGTTGGTTTATATACCATTTCGTTTTGTACACTATAAACTAATTGAACGTATAATTCTAATGGCATATTTAAATCTTTTTCATTCGTTAATTGTGCAATTGCGAATAATTTATCTACATTTGAACCGTATTTTGAAGCTAAATTATGTGCCACATCTGTGCTTAATCCAAGTGCTTTACCTTCTTGGACTTTACGATTTACGTAGTTTTCAAAGTTTTTACTACCGCCAACATCTCCACCAGAAATAGGTGTATTTTTAGTTTTGCTATCCGCAAATTTTAGACCATATTCTTGTTTTAAACGCTTAGCTAATAAATCAACAATTTCTAATGCCATGTGACGATATCCAGTTAATTTACCACCAGCAATGGTCAATAATCCTGATTTACCTTCCCAAATTTCATCTTTACGTGAAATTTCTGAAGGATCTTTTCCATCTTCTAAAATTAACGGACGCACGCCAGCCCAAGTTGATTCAATATCAGCATCCGTAACATGCACATCAGGGAACATATAATTGATTGCATCAATTAAATAGTCTCTATCTTCTTGGTTAGTTAAAGGTTTTGTTTTTTCATTATTATAGAATGTATCAGTAGTACCTACATATGCTTTACCTTCACGAGGAATAGCAAAAATCATACGACCATCTTTTTCAGTATCAAAGTAAACCGCTTGACGTAATGGGAATTTTGATTGATCGATAACTACGTGAACACCTTTTGTTAAACGTAATTGTTTATTATTACGTGTATAATCTTTCTTTCTCACTTCGTCTACCCATGGACCAGCAGCATTGATTACTTTTTTAGCGTTGATTTGATACTCTTCACCTGTAAGCATATCTTTTACTTTAATACCACTTACTTTATTTTTAGCATCGTATACGAAGTCAGTAGATTTAGTGTGATTAATGACTTCAGCGCCTTTTTCAGCAGCACGTTTCATCACTTCAATTGTTAAGCGAGCATCGTCAGTACGATATTCTACGTAGTAACCGCCACCTTTTAAACCATCTTTTTTCACAAGAGGTTCTTTATTTAAAGTCGCTTGTTTAGATAACATTTTTTTTCGTTCATAACGTTTAACGCCTGCTAAACGATCGTACATTGTTAACCCGATATTAGTTGTGAATTTACCAAATGTACCCCCTTTATGCATCGGTAATAACATCCATTCAGGAGTTGTTACGTGGGGACCATTTTCATAAACTATTGCACGTTCTTTACCTGTTTCAGCAACAACTTTGATTTGTGCTTGTTTCAAGTAACGTAAACCACCATGTACTAATTTAGTTGAGCGAGAACTTGTACCTTGCGCAAAGTCTTGCATTTCTACTAAAGCTACTTTCATACCACGTTGTGTAGCATCTAATGCAATACCTGCACCAGTAATTCCTCCACCAATAACTACAACGTCAAATTCTTTATTTCTTAAATTCTTTTTAATTAAGTTCCTATTAAAAGTAGATAATGCCATAATATACCCTCCAAAATTTATATTAAAAAAAGAGAGACCTATACACACACAGAAGCATACTGCATGATAACAGGTCTCTCAAATCTCGACTAATGTATTAACTTAACTACATCATAACATATCCTTTGTAACTAAGCCATAATTAAAAATTAATCTTCTAATTTAAAGACCTGAGTAGCCTCTACTGCTTTCTTCCAACCTTTATATAACTTAGTTCTTGTTTCTTCAGACATTTCTGGATTAAATTCTTTTTCTAATTTCCATCCATCAGCAATGTCTTTTTTATCTTCCCAAAAGTCTACAGCCAAACCTGCTAGATAAGCAGCTCCAAGTGCTGTTGTTTCTTGAACTTCCGGACGTTCAACTGATGTATCAACAATATCTGCTTGGAATTGCATTATAAAGTTATTTTTTACTGCGCCACCATCAACACGTAAATTATTTACTTCAATTCCTGAATCTTTAGACATTGCTTCCATAACATCACGTGTTTGATAACATAAAGATTCTAATGTTGCACGAATGAAATGTTCTTTTTCAGTACCACGAGTTAATCCGAAAATCGCGCCACGTGCTTCAGAATCCCAATATGGTGTACCAAGACCTACGAATGCAGGAACAAAGTATACATTATCAGTAGAATTAACACGTGTTGCATAGTTTTCAGTTTGCGGTGCAGAATTAATAATTCTTAAACCGTCACGTAACCATTGAATTGCTGATCCAGATACGAAAATTGATCCTTCAAGGGCATAATTTACTTTACCGTCAAGACCATAAGCAATTGTAGTTAACAATCCACTTTCAGACGTTACAGGTTCTTCACCAGTATTCATTAACATGAATCCGCCAGTACCATACGTATTTTTCACATCACCACGTTCGAAACAAGCTTGACCAAATAATGCTGCTTGTTGGTCACCAGCAATACCAGCAATTGGTACTTCTTGACCAAAGAAGTGATAATCTTTAGTATGTGCATAAACTTCACTAGATTCTTTAACTTCTGGAAGTATTGCTTTAGGAATGTCTAGTAATTCTAATAATTCATCATCCCATTTAAGTTCATGAATGTTATACATTAATGTACGACTGGCATTTGAATAGTCTGTAATATGTGCTTCTCCACCAGATAGTTTCCACACTAACCAAGTATCGATAGTTCCGAATAATAAATCCCCATTTTCGGCTTTCTCTCTTGCACCTTTAACATTATCTAATATCCATCTTACTTTTGTTCCAGAAAAGTAAGGGTCTAATAATAAACCTGTTTTATTACGAAATGTTTTTTCGTGTCCTTGTTCTTTTAATTCATTACAAATATGTTGTGTTTGACGAGATTGCCAAACAATTGCATGATAAATTGGGCGACCTGTTTTCTTATCCCAAATGACCGTAGTTTCACGTTGGTTAGTAATACCAATACCTTTAATTTGTTCAGGATCAATTTCATTTTCATTTATCACTTCAGCCATTACTGCTAATACTGATGTCCAAATTTCATTAGCGTCATGCTCTACCCAACCAGATTTAGGAAAATATTGTTTAAATTCTCTTTGCGCAACGCCTTGAATTTGTCCTTCTTTATCAAATAAAATTGCTCTAGAGCTAGTTGTACCCTGGTCTATTGACATGATGTATTGTTCCATAATTTTTCTCCTTCTTTCATTATGACTATATGTGTTAAATATACTTTGAGTCACATAGTTAATATATTATATGATTTAAAACTAAATTTTTACTTTTAATAAATTGATTCAATATCTTTATGTTTATTTGATTTATTAAGCGCTAAACCAATAAGTAATGTAACAATCACAACTACAATGCTAACACCACTCATAAAAGTAAATTCATTTTTATAAAAAACCTGATAAATCACAGCACCTAGCATACCGCCAGCAATTGGTCCTAGTACTGGTACAATAGCATACCACCAATTAGATCCTCCTTTACCAGCAATTGGTAAAATTGCATGTGCAATTCTTGGTCCTAAGTCACGAGCTGGATTAATAGCATAACCTGTAGGTCCACCTAAACTTAAACCTATTGCAATAATTAAACTACCCACAATTAATGGATTTAATCCATCTGCAATTTTATTTACCCCAATGAATAAAATACCTAAAGTTAAAATAGTAGTTCCAATTATTTCACTTAAAAAGTTAGCAAAATAATTTTTAATAGCAGGTGCAGTAGAAAATACTCCTAATTTTGCACCTTGATCTGTCGTTACTTTCCAATGTGGTAAATACATTAACCACACAAGTGCAGCACCTACAATTCCTCCAAGCATTTGACAAACAATATATCCTGGTACTTTTGCCCAGCTAAAACCTCCTTCAACTGCTAAAGCAATTGTCACAGCTGGGTTTAAATGTGCTCCAGAAAATTGACCTACTGCGTAAACTCCCATTGTTACAGCTAAGCCCCATCCAGCGGCAATAACAATCCAATCCGATTCTTGTCCAGCGCTGCGTTTTAAATTTACATTCGCACATACGCCTCCACCAAACAAAATAAGAATGGCCGTGCCTAAAAATTCTGCTAAATAAGCATTCATGCTTTAACCTCCTAAAAAGCAAAGAGACTTCTACAAACTTACATAATTCGGCTTGCAGAAATCTCTTCATCTCTCATTCAAATATTAACTTGTATAAATCATACAAAATTGTTGTAAGCGTTGTCAATAGCTTTTGTAAAAAAATTGTCATAATTTATTTTGTAGATTAAAACAACGTACTATAATTATTTTTTAGTAATACATAAAAAAACCTGAGACCTCAATATTTGTCTCAGGTTAAAAATATAATTTCTACCACAATTTTCTATTACTTGTGGTTACATAGCTTGCACCACTATTAATCGCATCATTCACTTCTTTTTCTTCTTCGATTAACCCACCTGCTATAATTTTAGCAGTTGTTGCTTCTCTTACATTTTCAACAATTTTATGAGCAATACCTGGTAGTACTTCAACATAATCTGGGGTCACTTTCTTTATAAGTTGTATACTACGATTGAGTGCTTGACTATCAATAATAAAAACTCTAAAAATAGTAAGTACATTTAATGATTTTGCTTTTTGAATGACTTTTGTTTTTGTTGAAACAATCCCTTTTGGTTTATAAGTTTGAATGATATATTCACATGCATATTCATCATGTGCCATTCCTTTAATTAAATCAATATGAATATATACTTCAATGTCATGTTTTTTAAGTAACTCTATAATGCTTCTTAAATGACCTACATGCATATCTAAAAGGACACACACTTTATAATCCGTTTGAGTTAATTTCTCTAAATCTTTCATATTTCGAATTGCTGGTAGTACGTGTTCTTTCATTTCTATGCATCCCTTCTACATTACTCGTTTAAATAATTTCTCTAATTCATAATTTGAAAAGTTAATAATAATTGGTCTACCATGAGGACAAGTAAATGGATCTTCCGCTTCTCTTAATTGATCAATTAAATCTGCCATTTCATTCATTTTCAAGTAATGATTTGCTTTAATTGACTTCTTACAACTCATCATAATAGCTGCGTCTTCGCGCATTTTTTTAACGTCAATTTTTTTATGATTTAATACTAGTTCAATCATATCTTTAATAATTTCCTCTGCTTCCACTTTAGGAAACCATACTGGATAACTATTTACAATATAATCATATCCACCAAAATGTTCTAAATGAACCCCTACTTTATCAAGTTCTTCTCTATATTGATCAATAATTAATTGTTCGTCTTTTGAGAAATGAAATGTTAAAGGAATTAACAAATCTTGTACTTCATTTGATACTTCGCCTATCTTTTCTCTGAAATATTCGTATTTAATACGTTCTTGAGCAGCATGTTGATCTATCATAAACATTCCATTTTCATTTTGAGCAATAATATAGGTACCGTGTACTTGACCAACTACCTCCATATATGGCACACGTCGAGACGGTGTTGAACTTACTTTACCTTTAATATCTTGTTCTTTTTGATTTGTAACATTCTCTTGAAAGTCTTCATTTTCATCATAATTATAAATATTGGTTTCATCATGTCGAGTGTTATCGATTGAAGACTCAGCACGATCTAAACTATTTAAAATATCTTTTTGAATGTCGAAGTAATCTTTATCCATACTACGTTTATTATTATAGACACTAGAATGTTCGTTATCTTCTCTAGTGTAAGAATCATCAGAGGTATGTTCTTCATCATATTGAGGACTTATTGTTGAAAAGGTATTGTTAGTCGAAACGTTGGGGTCATTTTTATTTTCTAATTGTTTTGTTTGATTTGAAATATTTTGTTGTTTTTGTTCAAAATCGATTTTTTGCTGTTCAAACGTATGCAATACTTTATTTTTTTTAGGTGTTCGATCTAAATCATTTTTAGGAATTAATATTCTATCTTTAAATGCATGTCTAATTTTTTCAATAATTAAATTATAAAGTTGTTCTTCTTTTGAAAGTCTAACTTCAAGTTTCGTTGGGTGCACATTGACATCTACTAAAATTGGATCCATTTCTATATTGATATAGCAAATAGGATAACGACCTATGGTTAGAAGTGTATGATATCCTTCAGTAATAGCTTTATTTAAAGCGAAATTTTTGATATATCGACCATTAATAAAAATTGAAATATAATGTTTATTACTACGAGAATGTTCCGGTTTAGCAACAAATCCTTCTAAATGATAGTCACTCGTATCGCCAGAAATGTGAACTAAATCTTTTGCAACTTTAATACCATATATTTCAGCCATCACTTCATTTGTTCTTCCAGAGCCATTCGTTTTTAACATCGTTTTTCCATCAGATATAAGTGAAAAACGAATATTTGGATGACTCATTGCCATTCGATTAACAATATCTGTAATTTTTCCTAATTCTGTATATAAACTTTTAATATATTTTAACCGAGCTGGCGTATTATAAAATAATGATTCTACTTTAATATCTGTTCCTTTTTTGGCTTTTGCTGGTTTTTGAGATAATATTTCACCATTTTCAGCATAAATTTCGTGACCATTTTCATTATCTGTACACGTTTTAAGTGTCACTTTAGCTACAGATGAAATACTAGCCAGTGCTTCACCTCGAAATCCTAATGTTCTGATATGAAACAAATCGTCATCATCATTTATTTTACTGGTAGCGTGACGATGAAAAACAAGTTGCAAATCATCTTGCTCAATTCCAGTTCCATTGTCGACTACACGAATTGAGGAAATACCTGATTGTTCTACTTCTATATTAATTTCAGTCGCCTTAGCATCAATTGCATTTTCAAGTAGTTCTTTTACTACTGAACTAGGACGTTCAACCACTTCACCTGCAGCAATTTTATTTGCTAAAGATGTTTGTAATTCTTTAATTTTACCCATGAATTAACACCTCTATCTTAACTGATTTTGTAATTCGCTTAACTTAAGTAATGCTTCAATAGGTGTCATATTTGAAATATTTAAATTTTTAATTTGTGCCTCTATTTCACTTTGTGTTTCATTCGAATTAAATAAGTCAAAACTTGTTTGTTCAAACACATCTGTTTGTTTAATAGTTGAGTGTTCTTCCTTATTAATTAAATGATCCTTATTTTCAATATCTTTAGAGTTGTCATTATACTGTTTACGATTGACATTCTCATCTGATAATCCATTTTGTTCAAACGCATTTAAAATAACTTGAGCTCTTTCAATTACTTTCTCAGGAAGATTTGCTAGTTTAGCAACTTGAATACCATAACTATCATCAACGGCACCTTCTTTAACTTTATGAAGGAAAATAAGTTCACCTTGATACTCATCTGCTGCTACATGTACATTTTTCAAACTAGATAGCTGTTGATCTAATGTTGTTAATTCATGATAATGAGTTGAAAAAAGTGTCTTAGCATGTGATGTTTCAGCTACATATTCAATCATAGCTTGCGCTAAAGATAAGCCATCATATGTTGACGTTCCTCGCCCGATTTCATCAAAGATGATTAAACTATCTGCTGTTGCGTATGTTAATGCTTTTTGTGCTTCTAGCATTTCAACCATAAAGGTACTTTTACCGGATACTAAATCATCTGCTGCACCAATTCTTGTAAAAATTTGATCAAAAATAGGTAATATTGCATTATCACATGGTACATAAGCTCCCATTTGTGCCATGATACTAATGATTGCTACTTGACGCATATAAGTTGATTTACCAGACATATTTGGGCCAGTAATCAAGTAAATAAAGTTATTTTGATCAAGATAACAATCATTTGGTACATAATCATTATAATCCATCACGCGTTCTACAACGGGATGTCTAGAATTTTCTAAGTTCAATGTCTTATCATCACTAAATTCTGGTCTAACATAGTTATATTTTTGTGCAATTTCTGCAAAACTTTGTAAACAATCAAGCTCTGATATCACTTTTGCTTGTCTTTGTAATCTTTCAGTATATGATTTAACATGCTCTCTCAATCGAATAAACAGTTGATATTCTAATTCAATTGCTTTATCTTCTGCACCTAAAATAATATCTTCTTTTTCTTTTAATTCGTCTGTAATAAATCTTTCTGCATTAGATAAAGTTTGTTTACGATGATAGTCATGCTCGCTTGGTTCGAATCCTTGAAGATTAGCACGTGTGATTTCAATAAAGTAACCAAAAACTTTATTGTAGCTAATTTTTAAAGATTTGATACCTGTTCTTTCACGTTCTTTCGCTTGAAGTTGTGCTAGCCAATCTTTT
Organism: Staphylococcus hominis subsp. hominis; assembly: GCF_002901845.1. Classification (GTDB taxonomy): domain Bacteria; phylum Bacillota; class Bacilli; order Staphylococcales; family Staphylococcaceae; genus Staphylococcus; species Staphylococcus hominis. The sequence continues at coordinate 609,140 of NZ_PPQE01000025.1, read as the reverse complement.
CCATTTTTAGATGCTTCTAAATACTCATCTAGTTGTTTACTGAATCCTTGTTTGAACAGTCCCCCATCTTTGACTGAAATAGGTGGTTCTTCTACTAAACTATCTTCCAAAACTTTCAGTAAATCTTCTAATGGTTCTAATGTGCTAAACTGCGTTGTTGTCACATTATCCATTTGTTCAAGAAGTGATTTAATATTTGGAATTTCAGAAATAGAATGTTTGAGTTGAATCAAATCTCGAGCATTTACATTTCCATAACTTACTCGTCCTACTAATCTTTCAATATCGTATACTTGATTAAGGTAACCTCTTAAAGTATCTCTTTCTATAAAATGATCAATAAATGATTCTACGATATCTAATCGTTGTTCAATATTATCTTTATGAATAAGTGGGCGATCAATCCACTGTTTCAAGCGTCTTGCACCCATAGGTGTTTTTGTTTCATCCATTAACCATAATAATGTTCCTTTTTTACTTTTTAAACGTATGCTTTCAGTAAGCTCTAAATTGCGTTTTGCATAATAATCCATTTTCATAAAGTCAATCGCTGCATAAGTTATCACATCTTCAATATGAGACAAATCTCTTTTTTGAGTATGATGAATATAATCTAACAATAATTGTGTTGTCAAAAACATTAAATTATTTTCTAATGTATTGACACTATATTCCATATCAGAAATTTCTTCTCTAACTGTAATCGTTTCAGTAGTAAGTGAAATTTGTTTTTTTAAATCTTCATTTATGTCTTCTCGTACTACAATTTCATTTGGGTTAATCGTAATGATTTCATTAATTAACGTGCTTTCATCTTCAAAATTGGTAGCTTTTAATTCACCAGTAGAAACATCACAATAACTTAATGCGTATCCATTTTCATTCTGAATGAAACTAAGAATATAATTATTTTGATTTTCATCCATTCCGCCTTGTTCCATCATTGTTCCAGGCGTGACTACTTTAACTACTTCTCTTTTAACCATGCCTTTAGTTTGTTTTGGATCTTCCATCTGTTCACAAATAGCAACTTTATATCCATTGTTAATGAGTGTTTCAATATAGCTATTTGCTGAGTGATACGGAACGCCACACATTGGAATTGGATTTTCTTTTTTAGCATCTCTTTTAGTTAAGGTAATTTCTAATACTCTAGATGCTTCTTTAGCATCTTCAAAGAACATTTCATAAAAATCGCCTAATCTAAAAAACAATAAGCAATCTTGATATTGAGATTTTATTTTTAAATATTGTTGCATCATAGGTGTCACATTAGCCATATTTTTTCACAACCTTACTGATATATACTTTTTTCTTCTCACATTTTAACTTGTATATTTTAACATATGTCATACTGAAGCGCTCGTTATCCAAATTAGAATATTATTCTACAACTTAAAAATAAAAGATTATCATCTCTTTACTACGCTTAATAAGCACTAAACTTATTAAGTGTATGAAATGATAATCTTAAATAAAATATTTATTTGAATTTATCTAATAATCCTCGTTTTTTTAACACTATAAGTAAGATATAACTAATCGCTGCACCAAGAAAACTTGAAACTACAAATACAAGCATTAATGGTTTGATAAAGAAATGTTGCAAACCTAATATCCAAGATAGTGGAATGCACATTAAACTACCAATGATTCCAGTTCCAATCACTTCTCCAACTGCAGCCATAAATATGTGCTTTCTATACATATAAAAGAGGCTAGCTAGAAACACACCAATCATACTACCAGGAAAGGCAAAAGCACTGCCAGTTCCAAATGTTATTCTTATTAAAGAAGAAATCAAAGCCTGTGCTAAACCATACCATGGCCCTACAAAAACCGCACATAGTACATTTACAAAATGTTGTACTGGGGCTGCTTTTACTGGACCTAAAGGTATAATAATAAAACTACTAAATACGACATTAAAAGCAATGAGTAAAGCTGTAATGGTAAGTTTTTTAGTTTTCATCTTTGAATATTCCCTTCTGTTTATGAGTCGTGATGTGCTTTTTCATTATGATTATTTAAACTTTGTTCCATAGTAGAAACCATCAATTGCAACAACTCATTTGCTTCAAATTGCGCTGACCGAAATTCTTCAACAATAGGTAATGCATTGATTTCTTTTTCAAGTTGAGAAATTTCTTCTTCAGATTTTTGATAAGCCTGATGCTTGCCATAATTTTGAAAATTTACTGATTGTTTTTGTTGCAATTTTAATTGTTTCATTTTTTGTTCAATTGATGTATTCTCATGAATTTGTTGCTCTACATTTTGATATTGTTTAATCAATTCTAGTGCCTTTATTTTGTTCGATACACTATTTGCTTGCTTTAGAATATCTTCTTTTTCATACATATTAATTAGTCACCATAACTTGATTATGAAAATGTAAAAATTCACCATTTAGTGAGTATTGTTTTGCTTCTTTAACTTTAACATCAACAAGTTGACCAATAGCTTCACGAGGTCCTTTAAAGTTAACTAATTTATTTTTTTCAGTATAACCTGCTAGAACTGTTTCATCTTTTTTACTTGTTCCTTCACATAAAACAGTAACAACTTGTCCTTCATAATTTTGCATTGCTTTTTCTGAATATTGACCAACTTTTTTATTTAAACGTTGCAAGCGATCTTTTTTCACTTCAGTTGGAACATTATCTTTCATTTTAGCAGCAGGCGTACCGTCTCTTTGTGAATACAAATACGTATAAGCATGTTCAAATTGAACTTCATCGTATAATGAAAGTGTTTCTTCAAATTGTTCTTCTGTTTCGTTAGGATATCCTACTATTATGTCAGTAGTAAGAGCGACATTAGGAATAGCTTCTTTAATTCTATCAACTAAATCCAAGTAACTTTCACGTGAATATTTACGTCCCATTATTTTTAATACAGCATTATTTCCAGATTGCACAGGTAAATGAATGTGAGGAACGATATTTCCACCTTTTGCAATCACTTCAATCATTCTATCTGTAAAATCCCAAGGATGACTCGTTGTAAAACGTACACGTGGAATGTCAATTTTAGAAATATCCTCTAATAAATCACCTAAGCCATAATCTAAATCTTTAATATCTTTTCCATATGAATTAACATTTTGTCCTAGAAGTGTAATTTCTTTATAACCTTCACGAGCGAGTTCTCGAACTTCTTCAATGATATCTTGTGGTCTACGACTGCGTTCTTTTCCTCGTGTAAAAGGTACAATACAGTATGTACAGAATTTATCACATCCATACATAATATTAACCCATGCTTTTGTACTTCCTTCACGCACTTTAGGTAGGTTTTCAATAACGTCGCCTTCTTTAGACCAAACCTCAACGACCATGGCTTTTGATAAATATGCTTCTTCTAAAATTTCAGGTAATTTATGTATGTTATGCGTTCCAAAAATCATATCCACATTTTGATATGATTTTAAAATTTTATTTACAACGGATTCTTCTTGTGACATACAACCGCATACACCAATTAACGTTTCAGGTCTATTTTTCTTTAAATGTTTTAAATTACCTATTTCACTAAATACTTTATTTTCAGCATTTTCACGAATAGCACATGTATTAATTAATATAACGTCCGCTTCATTAATATCATCAGTTGCTTGATAGTCTAAAGCTTGCAAAATTCCTGCCATTACTTCAGTATCATGTGCATTCATTTGACACCCATATGTTTTAATTAAAAATGTTCGTCCTTTTCCCATACCTTTATATTTATCTTCAATATGAAAATCTCGATTATATTGAACATCTTGTTTACCACGTTTTTTTGCTTCTTTAAGATTAGGTGGTTGATAAACATGTTCGAAATATTTACTATAGTCTTTTTCTGCTTTTTTATTACGTTCGTCTAAAATATCTATCGTACCAGCTTTTCTTTGCTCTTCGTTCACTTTACAAAAATCCTTTCTATATGCCCTAATATTATTAGTACATTATATTAAAATTAGCATTAAAGTGCAAAAAGAGGTTAAAAATTAATATATTTTATTATTAAATATTGAATAAAAAGTGGAATAGATGTCATATTGAATCTTACTCCACTTTAACTAAACGTTATTTAACTTTAAAATATGTTATGCTTCGTCATATTTACCAGTTAGAGTTTCAATAGATATACCTTCTGGCACATGATAAAACTTCACTTGGCTAATAATACTAGGACATTCTAATTCAACCATTCTTTCATTCAATTTTTGAATTAAAATTAAGCATTCACTCATATCACCTTGGACAGTCGTTTCAAGAGGACCTACTCTGTAATGTAGTCCCGACTGATCAATCATTTTAATCGCTTCATCTACATAAGGAATAACATCATCATTATTAGGTGTTTTAGGAACTATTTGTACACTCATTAACGTATCTTGCATAAATTTCACCTCTATGATTTATTTATGATTTTATTTTATCATGATTATCTTTATAAATCTGAGTTATTCTATATTTTCTATTGCAGATTTTATAGCTTTTGCAAAGTCGCACATTAATTTATCCCAATTTGACTGATTTTCTCTACTATTTCGATTTGTTTTATTATTTTTGAAAAAAGTTTTACGTAATGAGGTAGTTAACTCAATTTGTACGCCCATACCTCTAGTCGTACAATTAACAATATTATTATCCTGTTGACCTGAAATATGACTTGGTGCTTCACTTGCTTTTATACCAATATTATTTAATTGTTCTTTGATGAGTGATTTTAGACGTTCGTCTTTCCCACCAACATAAGCAATGCTCTCGTTCCCTTCACAACCATGAATAGCAATAGCTTGGTTACTTTCAGTTACCAAATTCATTGCATCTTTATTATCATAACGTGTAGAAGTTACGTGCAACTCTTTATTTCCTTTACTACGTAAACCTTCGAAAGTAAAGTAATTATATCCGCCTTCATCAGCAATTATACTTGCTAATTCAGTTGTAGCGGGTTCAATGCCTCCACCATGAATTGCTAGTATTGAAACGCTGCTATTTCGGTTTTTAGTTATTATTTTCCAGTCTTCATTTTCAATCGTTTCTTTTTCCAATTCTTGCATTGATTTAAATTTATCCAACATTTCCACTCCTTTTATTTACTATATTATTTTCTTCCCTAATAAAAATAAATAAATGAAGTTTAACAAGATTTTTATAAATTTAAACTTAAATTAAAAGACATTCTTGAAGTCATATGATGCTTTCAAGAATGTCTTTAAAAAAATTATACAAATTGAGCAGTTAAGTCATTAAACTCTTGCTCAGAAAGATGGATATCTCTTTTAGTTAATGCACTTTCATCTAATTCTTCAATTTGTGATTCATATGAAGGTGTTGTTGTGTCTTGATATACAATACCTTTAACTAGTGATTCGTGTTCTAATACAGTTTTCATCGCTAATTGTTTATCTGTTGGATCATAATTTTCAATATCTTCAATACTAGTTAAATGTTCTTTAAACCAATCATACGTATTCACTTTATTATATGTCACACATGGAGAAAACACATTTACAAATGAAAAACCATCATGATTAATTGCATCTTCAATTAATTTTGTCAATGCTTTAATATCACTTGAAAAACCTTGTGCTACAAATGTAGCACCTGATGATAGTGCTAGTTCTAATGGCGCAACATTTTTTTCTATATTTCCTTTAGGTGTTGATTTAGTTACAAATCCAACAGCAGAAGATGGAGACGTTTGACCTTTAGTTAGGCCATAAATTTGGTTATCCATAACAATATAAGTAATATTCATATTGCGGCGTAATGCATGAATTGTATGACCCATGCCAATAGCATAACCATCACCGTCGCCACCTGAAGCAATGACTGTTAAATCTTTATTAGCCATTTTCACTCCTTGGGCAAGAGGTAATGCACGCCCATGAATACCATGTACCCCATAAGAGTTAATATAGCCTGATAAACGACCTGAACAACCTATTCCCGTAATTAATGCCACTTCTTCAGGTTCTAAACCTAAATTTGCTGCTGCTTTTTGAATTGCAGCTTGTACTGAAAAGTCTCCACATCCTGGGCACCAGTTTGGCTTCACACTGTTTCTAAAATCTTTAAATGTAGCCAATTACATCATCTCCTTCATATCTTTAGCTACTGAAAGTCCTTTTTCTTCTATTTCATGTGGTAAAAAAGGTGTACCATCATATTTAGCTTGATTAACTAATTTGTCTTGAATGGCAGTATTCATTTTTAAGATATTTGATAATTGGCCTTGATAGTTATGCTCAGCTACTATGACGCTTGAAGCTTTATCAATAGCTTGTTGAATAATATCTTTTGGTAATGGGTGAAGTTGACGAATTTGCATCGTATTAACTTTAATACCATTATTATTTAATCGTTTACTTCCTTCTTCAATTGCACCTTTACTTGAAATAAATCCGATATATAAAATATCTGCTTTCTCATGTTTCTCATCATAATCAACAGGTGTTTCAATAAGTAAGTTCGCAGTTTTACTCATACGTTTTTCCATTTGTTCACGTCTGTTATCAGCAGCTTCACTTGGCTTGCCTTCTTGATTATGTTCAACACCAGTAACATGGTGAATACCACCTTTAACACCAGGAATTGGACGTTGTGAAATTCCAGATGTTGTAAGTGCATAACGTTTAAAGTATGATTTATCATCTTCATCACGTTCAATATCTGATTGAATAAGCTCTCCACGTTTAATTTGAATTCTATTGTAATCGAGTTGTTTTACTGTTTGTTTACCTAATGACAATTGCAAATCGCTTAATACGATAACCGGACATTGATATTCTTCAGCTAAATTAAAAGCTTCCATAGTTAAATAAAAAGCATCTTCAGCATCAGTTGGTGCTACTACTATCTTAGGAATATCTCCATGTGTTCCATATATCATTTGCATTAAATCTGATTGTTCTTGTTTTGTAGGTAATCCAGTTGAAGGGCCTCCACGTTGCGTGTTAACAATAACTAGTGGTGTTTCAGTCATACCTGATAAACCAATGGCTTCCATCATTAAAGATAAACCTGGCCCTGCACTCGCAGTAAATGCTCTAACTCCTGCATAGTTCGCACCAATTGCCATATTCGCTGCAGCAATTTCATCTTCAGTTTGTACTACAGTACCTCCTACTTTTGGAACATTTGCAATCATATACTCCATAATTTCTGAAGCAGGCGTAATTGGATAAGCTGCCATAAATCTTGAACCAGCTGAAATCGCGCCTAATCCAATTGCATCGTTACCAATCATGTATAAATGTGGTGTGCCCTCACTATCTTCTAGTAAAAAATCACCATTTACTGTATCTAATTTATCCTTCATCAACTCATAACCCTGATGAAGCGCTTCTATATTCATTTCAACAACTTTTTGACCTTTTTTAGTAAACATATTTGTAATTAACGTTTCGAAAGGTGTTGTATCTAATTTCATTACTGCACAAGTTGCACCAATCGCTACCATATTTTTCATCAGTGCAGTACCTAATTCTTTAGCTGTTAATGTTAACGGTAATTCAATAAGTTGCGCACGACAATCATCTGGTTTAGAAGGTTTAGCTTTAGCATCTGCAATAATAATACTATCTTCTCTCATTTCATGATGATTTAATTCAATTGTCTCTTGATCAAATGCAACTAAAATATCTAAATCATCACTAATTGCATGAATTGGAGAAGTTGAGACTCTTATTTTATTATTTGTATGACCGCCTTTAATTCGGCTTGAGAAATGTCGATATCCATATAAATAATAACCTTTTCGATTCATTGCAGTAGCAAATAGTTCTCCTGTTGACTCAATACCTTCACCTTGTTGTCCGCCCACTTTCCATGATATTTGTGGTTTCATATCATTAGCCTCCTGTGGAATTAATTCATACTAAATCATAACAAAAATAACCACCGTCTTACTATGTCAACAGTGGCTTTTATTTAAATTCATACTAATGGACTATACGCTATTTATCAAAAGGATGATCCTCATTGATTAAAATGCGTTCTATGAGTTTGGTTCTTCCATTTTTATCTAAATCTATAATAACACCTGAAAGTACACTTCTACCATTATCAGGCACTACATGTCGTTGTGGCAAACTTGTAATAAAACGCTTAATAACTTCCTCGCGATTAATCCCTAGTATTCCATCATAATAACCAGTCATACCTACATCTGTAATATAGCCTGTACCATTGGGCAAAATACGCTCATCAGATGTTTGAATATGAGTATGTGTGCCTACAATAGCACTGACTCTTCCATCTAAATACCAACCCATTGCATTTTTTTCTGAAGTAGTTTCTGCATGAAAATCTACAAAAATATAATTAGTTTCTTTTTTAGCTTCTTCAATCAATTGATCTGCTTTTTTAAAAGGATCATCAATATCTTGCATAAATGAACGTCCTTGCAAGTTAATGATGGCAACTTTAATATCATTAACCTGAATAAAACGCATGCCAACACCTGGCGCTTCACTCGGAAAATTAGCAGGTCTTATCATTCTTTTAGCATCATCAATAAAGTCATAAATCTCTCTTTGACCATAAGTATGATTCCCCATTGTCATAAAATCCACGCCATCTCTAAGCAATTGTTTATATAATTTTTCAGTTAAACCTTTTCCATGAGCAGCATTTTCTGCATTAACAATGCTCAACGTAGGCTTATAAGCTTGCTTTAATTTAGGCAAATATTCAGCAATGGCATTTCTACCTACTTTTCCTACGATATCTCCAATAAATAAAATTCGCATTAATGTTCATCCTCTCACAATATAGTGTAATTGAAATAACTATATAATTAAAGGTAGAGTTTCATATTTTTTAAAATTACACAGTCTTAACTTTAGCATGCATACAGCATATGTTATTATAATATTATAAAAATTTAGGAGTTGTATAATTAGATGTCAATTAATATCGATCCAGAAAAATTTGCAGAACTAGTTGTAAAAGCAAACCCATCAAAATCAGAAGATGCAGAAGATATGGCTAAAGAAAGCTTAGAATTATATATTAACGCATACCGTTTAGCAGAAAGATATTCTAATATTGCTACAAATTGTTATGATACAGCTGAAATTCTTTCTGAAATCAAAAAAACAGATTTACAACTTAAATAATGAAAAAACCTGAGACATTTTAAATATGTCTCAGGTTTTTTAGTAATCAGTGAGTCCCTATTTAATTTTAAAAATTACTTCGCATACTCTACTGCTCTAGTCTCTCTAACAACTGTCACTTTAATATGTCCTGGATATTGTAATTCTTCTTCAATTTGATTTTTTATATCTCTAGCTAATCGGTAAGATTTTAAATCATCTATTTCTTCAGGAGAAACAATAACTCTAATCTCTCTACCAGCTTGAATTGCGAACGCTTTTTCAACACCTTCATAACTTTCTGAAAGAGTTTCTAAGCGTTCTAATCTACGAATATAATTTTCAAGTGTTTCTTTACGTGCTCCTGGACGTGCGGCCGATAATGCATCTGCAGCTGCTACTAGAATTGAAATAATAGATGTTGGTTCAACATCTCCATGATGTGAATGAATCGCATTAATTACAGTTTCAACTTCACCATATTTTTTAGCTAATTCAACACCAATTTCAACATGGCTACCTTCAACTTCATGATCAATTGCTTTACCTACATCATGTAGTAATCCAGCTCTTTTTGCTAAACTAACATCCTCGCCTAATTCAGCAGCTAACATTCCAGAAAGATGTGCGACTTCCATAGAATGTTTTAAGACATTTTGGCCGTAACTTGTTCTATAGTTTAAACGACCTAAAATTTTCACTAAATCTGGATGCATATTGTGAACATTGATTTCAAATGTTGCTTGTTCACCTGCATCCCTAATGATGTCATCTACTTCTTTTCTAGCTTTGTCTACCATTTCTTCGATACGACCTGGATGAATTCTTCCATCAGAGACTAAATTCACTAATGCAGTCCTAGCGATTTCACGTCTAATAGGATCAAATCCAGATAAAATCACTGCTTCAGGAGTATCATCAATAATCAAGTCGATACCTGTTAACGTTTCTAAAGTACGAATATTTCTACCTTCTCTACCAATAATTCGACCTTTCATCTCATCATTTGGTAAATTAACTACTGAAACAGTAGATTCCGTTGTATGATCAGCAGCTAATCTTTGTACAGTAGTAGCTAACAATTCTTTCGCTGTTTTGTTAACTTTTTCTTTTGCTTCTCTTTCCTTTTCCTTAACAAGTACTGCAATATCTTGTGACAGTTCTTCTTCCACTCTATGAAGTTGTTCATTAACTGCTTCCTCTTGAGTGAGACCGGAGATGCGTTCTAATTCTTGTTCATGCTTCATTATTAACGTCTGAACACTACTCTCTTTTGCATCTACTTGTTGTTGTCTTTCTTCAATTTTGGATTCTTTTTGATCTAAAATCTCATCTTTTTTATCCAATAATTCTGATTTACGATCTAAATTTTCCTCTTTTTGAAGATTTCGGGCTTCTTGTCTTTGAAGCTCACTACGTCTTTCACGTAGCTCTGTTTCAACTTGTTCTCTAATAATTTGATTTTCTTCTTTTGCCTCTAATAATTTCTCTTTTTTGATATTATCTGCTTCTTTTTGTCCTTGTTTGATAATATCATTAGCAGTTTGTCTAGCTTGAATTTGCTTTTGATGTAATATATTTCGGGCTAAAAAATACCCTACAACAACCCCTAGAATAATCCCCAGCAAAATGAGTAGGAGGTCTAATAAATTCACATAAACACCTCCTTTTTCTAGGTATTTGCTTGTATATTAAAATCTCTATGATTTTTTATAAATTGTATAAATAATATACATATTAATTGTACGTTTAGGTACTCAGTAGTGTCAAGATATGAAATTTCACTTCAATTTCACTACACCTACTTATAAAAGAAAGAGAGTGACATTGAATTCATTTCGAACTCATTATTCACTCTCACACAAAATAATTTTAATATTTTTAAATATATATTAAAAGTATATTCTATTTAAAGCATTAAAAATTCAACATTATTCTTCATCGAATAATGTTTGTGATGATTTATCTTCATTTTCTTCAACATCACCATCGAAAATACCTAATTTTTCACGTAATTTGCGATCGATTTCATCTTTAATTTGAGGGTTTTCTTTAAGATATGTTTTAACATTTTCCTTACCTTGACCCATTCTCTCACCATTATATGAGTACCAAGCGCCAGATTTATCGACAATATCATTTTCTACACCTAAGTCAATTAATTCTCCCTCTTTTGAAATACCTTGACCATACATGATATCTACTTCAGCAATTCTAAATGGTGGTGCTACTTTATTTTTAACAACTTTAATTTTAGTTCTGTTACCTACAATGTCTTGACCTTGTTTTAATTGTTCTGCACGACGCACTTCTAAACGTACTGAACTATAGAATTTTAAGGCTCTACCACCTGGTGTAGTTTCTGGGTTACCAAACATTACTCCAACTTTTTCACGAATTTGGTTAATAAATATAGCAGTAGTATTTGATTTTGAAATTGCACCTGAAAGTTTACGTAAAGCCTGAGACATTAAACGTGCTTGAAGACCAACATGTGTATCTCCCATTTCACCTTCAATTTCAGCTTTAGGAGTCAAAGCAGCAACTGAGTCTACAACAACAATGTCAACAGCTCCACTTCTTACGAAAGCTTCTGCTATCTCTAAACCTTGCTCACCATGGTCAGGTTGAGAAAGATATAAATTATCTATATCAACACCTAATGCTTCAGCATATACTGGATCAAGTGCATGTTCAGCATCGATAAACGCAGCAACGCCTCCATTTTTTTGCACTTCGGCAATAGCATGAAGTGCTACTGTTGTTTTACCGGAACTTTCAGGACCATATATTTCAATAATTCTTCCTTTAGGATAACCACCTACACCTAGTGCATTATCTAAAGTAACTGAACCACTTGATACACTAGATACACGACGACCTTTATTATCGCCTAATTTCATTACTGCACCTTTACCAAAGGATTTTTCCATATTTTTTATAACTGTATCTAAAGCTTTTTGACGATCATTATCCAAAGCGAAACCTCCTATATGAGATAGTTATCTATTTAATATTATATATATATTATACTCTTAACTATATTCAAACACAAGCTTTTTGCGAATATTTGTTCGCATAAAAAGAGAACACTATCCGAAAAATCGAACAAATGTGCCCTGAAATTATAACTATTTTTTAATTTAAGTACATTTTAGTGCCAATTTAATAATCTTATTAATACATAATTTTGACTTCTGTTGGGCAGTATATTTCTTGATTGCGTTATCTTAAATGTAGTCATTTTAAAATCATCTTTTGTATTAATTGCTAGATAAATATTCTCTTTCTCATGTAATATTGCTATACCCATTTCAGTTTTATATAAATCTTTTACATATGATGCAGCGTCTCTTAATTGCATTTCAATACTTGAATGATGATTTAAAAATATGTCATTATCTGGTAATATTCCTTTTAATATATTTTGTTTATCAAAGCGTTTTAAACGAGTATAAATCGCTCCATCAGTTACTCCGTCATATATACTTACTGTAGAATTCATTTGTTCCATTACAGATTGTTCTAACAATGTGTCATCTGAACCATAATAAAATTGACCAATTCGTTCTAGAATTTCTTCTTTTATAGGTTGAATCAATGTTTTACATTCGCTTTGTGTAGAAGCATTTGCTGTTAATCTAATATATACTTCATGTTTCCCTGCTAACGGAGCTATCGTAGGATTCGTTTGTTTTTCAATTAAATCCATAAGTTCTGTTTCAACTTTCGATTCTCCAATTCCTGCAAATCTAAGTTGCTCTGAAAAAATAGTATTGTCATTATCTATAAGTAATGGAAGCAACTCATTTTTAGCCATAGGTTGCATTTCACTCGGAGGACCAGGTAACAGAATTACTTTTTTATCATTCATTTCAATAAACATGCCTGGAGCCATACCATAATGATTTTTTAACACTTTCGCTCCCTCTATCACAAGTGCTTGTTGTTTATTATTAGGTGTCATTTCTTGCCCTTGTTCTTTGAAAAAACCTTCAATATAATTTAATGCTTCTTCATTAGTCACTAAGTTTTTATTTAATACTTTTGCTACTGTTTGTTTAGTTAAATCGTCTTTAGTTGGACCCAATCCACCCGTGAGCACTAGTGTGTCAAATCTTTTTAGTCCTTCTCTAATAATAAATTCTAAACGATCAGGATTATCACCAATAACTGTATGTTCAACTATATTCTTTCCAATTTGATTGAAAAGTTTTGATAAATATTGGCCATTTGTATTTGCTATTTGGCCTAATAATAATTCTGAACCTACTGCTATGATAGATGTATTCATATGCCCCTCTCCCTTATTTAGTCTTAATTCATATTTTATACTTAATCTATTATATAATCTAAAAAATAACTCAAAAAAATGAGAGTCATTTTATGCGACTCTCATTACATTTCACTTTATTTGATTATACTTTTTATTGCTTAAACACATCTCTACCTTTATAGAAATATTCAATTCCTGATAATATTGTAAAGAATACGCCAATATATAATAATACTTGTCCTAATTGAAATCCAATCCAATTTGAGAATAAATCACCAAGTAAAATCCAAATAATTGCTACCATTGTAACAGCTGTTTTAATTTTACCTAATTGGCCTGCTGCACTCACAAACCCTTGTTCAATTTGAAGTAAACGTAAACCTGTAACCGCAAACTCACGAGCAATGATAATTATTGCTACAACTGAATTAGTTAGCCCTAATTGAACCATAACAATAAGAGCACTAGAAACTAATAATTTATCCGCTAATGGATCTAAAAACTTACCCATATTTGTCACAAGTTGCCATTTTCTTGCTAAATAACCATCTAAAAAATCACTTAAAGAAGCTACAATAAAAATAATAGCAGCAATAAGTTGCTCTATTCTTATGTCATAGCCACCTAATACAGATACATTTCCAAAACCAAAGTTTACTAGAGCAAATAATATAAATACTGGAATCAAAATCACTCTAAAAACTGTAATCTGGTTAGGTATATTCATTTTAATACCTCATTTCTTAATTTATATGTAAATTATATTAATAATACTGCTAACACCCATATAATTAAAGTAATAATTATAACAATACTAATCATAATCAATAATTGAATAGGTTCTTTATTTTTAGTACGATATTCGGGCACTTCGTTGTGTCGATAATGATGTAAAAGTGTATCGAGTTGATTGTGGTGATTAGGAATTTCTTCATGATGCACTTTAATGAGTTGATTTACATCCATATTAACTACACTTGCATAACGTCTAATAAATCCTTCAGCGTAATCCACTTTGGCAAGTTGATCAAATTTATTCTCTTCAATATATTTTAACGTTTCTCGCTTTAATTGTGTACGTTGTTCTAATTCTGTTAATGTCATTCCTAATCTTTCTCTTCTACCTTTTAAGGTTTCACCAATTGTTTTCACGTTTGACGCCTCCACCCTTATTACTCAAAAAAACCGAAGCCACCGCCAAACACATCTTCTCCAAAATCTAATGTGTTTTTGCTTTTAATTGCTTGTTGTTTAACTTGTTGTTTCATATGATCATATTCAATTTTTTGATTCTCATGTTCACGTAGCTCGATAATATAATCAAAATCATCGATGCTATATTGATTTGTTTCTATAAATAAATCTGGATGCTCAACTACTTTTATTGATGGTAAAGTCATCACTTCTTCCACTAACTGTTGATGTTTAGGATTTGTTTCTCTAGCAGTTACTGCACCATCAATAATATAAACATGATTAGCATCATATTCACCTTTTATAAGAGAACTACGAACTGTCTGTTTAATTAATGTTGAACTTATAAATAGCCATCGTTTATGCGCACAGACACTACCTGCAACAATCGATTCTGTTTTTCCAACACGAGGCATCCCTCTAATACCTATTAATTTATGACCATCTTCTTTAAATAACTCTGCTAAAAAGTCGACAAGTAAACCTAAATCTTCACGTTCAAAACGAAATGTTTTTTTGTCACCTGCATCTTGTTCAATATAGCGACCATGACGCACTGCTAAACGATCACGTAACTCTGGAATTCTTAACTTTGTTATTTCTATTTCTTTCAATTCATGAATAATATTTTCAAAACGTGTGACTTTTTCAAGACTATCTGTCTTAATAAGTAATCCACGACGCCCTTGATCAACACCATTTATAGTAATAATACTAATTCCTAACATACCAAGTAAACTCGATACGTCTCCTAAAAGTCCAGCTCGATTAACAATTATCTCGTATTCTAAATACCATTCCTTTTTTTTAGCAACAGTCATCTAACCACCCCTTGTTTAAATACAATTTGAAATATTCCCCTTATATAATTAAATTTATTATATCATTGATTATAAAAAACGAATCGTCAAATCTGCATTTAAAATTTAGGATACTTTTTAAATATACCAACCACCATTAACCTTTTGGACTGTTCCTGTAATACTCTTAGCATTAGGATGGCATAAATAAGCGCACACGTGTGCTACTTCTTGTGGAGCTATCATTCTTTGTTGTGGTAGTTCAGATAAGATAACTGCTTTGTCTTCATCACTGAATGCTTTAGCCATACGTCCTGAAACAAAACCAGGTGCTATAGCATTCACAGTGACATTCGTCAATGCTAGCTCTTGACTGAGGGCCTTTACAAATCCAATTTGAGCACTTTTCATTGCTGAATAAATAGTTTCCATACTTGCTCCCGTCTCGCCCCAAATTGATGAGATAACAATAATTCTACCATTTGTACTTTTTCTCAATATGTCTATGAAATATCGACAGCATCGAATTAACTGTTTAACATGAATATGATAACATTCATCTATCTCTTTATCTTTCATATCTTGTAACATCCCATATAATGATGTACCACTACTATAAATTAAACAGTCTAAATGTTTTATATGACTAAATATATCATTAAAATCAATATCATGAGTCAAATCCATTTGAATAAATTCTACGGCTTCACCTTTATACTTTTTTTCTAAGGATGAGATATCAGATTGATAATATTGAAGTATTACTTCATATCCATCTTTTAATAAACGATCTACAATCGCACTACCAATACTACCTGAACCACCAAATACTAATGCTTTCATATTTAATCTATCTCCAAACGGCTATCAACAAGACGGTCAATATTTAGATATTGTTTGGCAGTTTCATTAATACTATCTAAAGTGATATTCTCTACAATATCTAACATATCAAATACACTTACGCCCTCAAAATACAATTTTGCATATTGATTTGCAATATATTCTGGGGAATTCAAACTAGAGATAAATTCACCAATAAACTGCTTCTTCAATAATTCAAACGCTTCTGAATCTTTTAAGTTTCCTCTATATTTCTTTAATTCAGTAAGTAATCTATCCTTTAATTGATCTGGTTTATGAGTAGCACTTGTAATAATTGAGAAACTATAAGTAGGTTCAAGAACAAATTGATATCCAAATGAATCATCAATTAAATCATCATTAAGAAGAGATTGATAGAAATCTGTTTCTTCACCGAATACGAGTTCAAAAAATAAAGTCATTTCTAAATCTTTTTGAACATATTTCTCAGGTGCTTCATTCAAAGGTTCATTTTTAAATCCTAACATTAAACGTGGAGACTGTAATTTCATTTTTTCAGATACAAATGATTGAACTACTTCATTTGGTTCTTTTATTGCTCCTCTTTGGATAGAAGGTTGATTTGTTTTATGACGACGATTTTCATGTTCTTCAATAACATTACAAATACGTTTAGGGTCCACATCTCCTACGACAAATAACACCATATTGGATGGATGATAAAACGTTTCATAACATAAGTATAAATCATCTTTAGTAATACTATAAATACTCTCAACACTACCTGCAATATCTACTTTAATTGGATGATGATGATACATTGCGCGTAATGTATTGAACATAATTTTATATCCTGGTTGTTCTTGATACATTTTAATTTCTTCAGCAATAATTCCTTTTTCTTTATCTACTGTTTCTTTTGAAAAATAGGGTGTTTCTACCATATCAAGTAAACGTAGAATATTACGTTCAACTTGATCAGTTGCACTAAACAAATAACTCGTACGATCAAAACTTGTAAATGCATTGACTTGAGCATTATCATTGGCAAATGCAGTAAATAAATCTTTATCATCGTCTTTTTCAAATAACTTATGCTCTAAAAAATGTGCTACTCCGTCTGGTACAGTCACATATTGATCTTTATGATGAGGTTTAAATGTATTATCCAACGAACCAAATTGAGTTGTATAGGTCACATATGTTTTTTGAAATCCTTTTTTAGGAATTACAAATAAGCGTAATCCATTATTTAGTTCATGTTTATAGACGCGTTCATCAATTAATTCATAATATTGTTCTTGCACTATGATTGACCTCCTTTCGTTAATACATATATCGTATCTAAATAGGCTTGGTTTGCCATTTTAACGACATCTTCTTTAGTCACTTTATTAATTAACTCCATGTATTCTTTATCTGATTGAGGCTGATTCAAAAGTAGTTGATTTTGCATAACTTCAATAATACCTTTAGGTCTATCTGCAATTTCTTGTCGTTGTGAAATGATAATTTTTTTAGCTAATGCTAATTTTTCTTCAGAGAATTCCCCTACTTTAAACTTCTCGAATTCTTCAATAATTGTGTTTTTTGCAGTATCGTATTTTTCAACAGATACACCACTTAATACAAATAAATAGCCATTTTTTCCATCTAATTGTGAATGAATAGAATAAGCTAGACTTTGTTTTTCACGTACTTCATTAAATAGTACTGAAGAAGGATCACCGCCAAACATAGTATTTAATACGACAAGTGCATAGTAATCTTCATTCCCATAATGAGTTGGAAAACGATAACCTAAATTTAATTTAGCTTGGTCGACGGTATCTTTTTCAATGATTGTTTCAGTAGATTGGGCGTTACAGTCAGTATTTACATTATGATTAAAGTCAAACGTAGTTGAGCTAAGACTAAATGAATTTTCTATAAGTGATGTAACTTCTTTTTTATTTACATTTCCCACTACATACACTGAACACATGTCATTATTTATCATAGATTTATATGTATCATACAAACTTTCATTTGTAATACGCGCAATATTTTCTATTTGACCTATAGCCAAATAACGATAAGCTTCACTTTTGAACATATATTTTAATAAATTAATAAATGAATATTGCGCTTTATTGTCAATCATCGCTTCTATTTTTTTATGTAATAATGATTTTTCTTGAGTAACAAATGTAGAGTTGAATGAATTGTTCTCAACAAGTGGATTCATGATAACTTCTTTTAATAAATTTAAACCTTTTTCAAATAATGGTGTAGTATCTTTAAGATAACGTTCATTTACAATTTCTAAAGAAATAGTAATGACATGTTTATCTTTAAATTTAGAAACAAAGCTATTAATATAAGCCCCATAAAGCTCTGATAATTGTTGATTAAATGATCTATCTGTTGGCCATTTTTTTGTGGCACGAACCAATACTTTACTTAGTAATGAACGAGCAGTAATTGTTTCGTAATCAAGTGGTGCCATAAATTTAAATGTGATCATCGTTGTTTTAAATTTCTCAGTCGGAAGAATATCAATATGTATTTGATGATTAGTATGTTGTTTCAAAATAATCAATCACTCCTTTACCTGTTATTAAATTTTTGTGCGTGTTAATTTAAACTTCACTAGGCTACTTTTTATATAATTTAATGAATATAAAATAGGTTTACCCATTTCATCATAATGTACAACCTTTAATAACATTAATCCCTCATGTGGTTCAGCATTCAATATGCTAGAAATATGAGGTTCATAACTGATTGCTTCAATTTCAGTTTCAGCAGAAGCTACCTTATGACCAGTATTAAGTTCAATTGCATTAAGCATCGAACCATCACTTTCTTGATATTCGGTACAAGTTAAATGATGCTCAGCAATCTTATCTAAACAATAAATAACTGGTTGATGATTCGCAGTACGTAGTCTTTCAATAATTGTTATAGGCTGTTTATCTTCAATATCTAACATTTTTGCATCCAATAAAGAAGCGGGTTGTTGCTCTAAACTTAAATATTCTGTACTTGCTTCATATCCCGCTTTTTTAATCATTTCACTAATACTAAATAATTTATTTAAAGGATAATAAAAGGGACGTAGAGCCTTTATACTTGTTCCTTCCTCAAAATTATCAGTTAAAACTTGTTCAATAATAAGTTCTCCAATCGCTTCATAGACATCATCTGTTTTAACGTTAACTTCTCTAGCAATAGATAAATTGCTAGGAAGTTTATCACCAGGTTTCAAAGAATGATTTTTTATTTTTTTAAAAATATATTCTTTTACTTTAAAAACCGAGTTTAATTCAGTCATACTCACACCTCTTCATTCTCAAAATCTATTAAAACTTGTCTTGGTTTACTGCCTTTTTGTGGACCAATAACATTATTTCTCTCTAAATCGTCCATTAATCTTGAAGCACGATTATATCCAATTCTGAATTGTCTTTGTAAAAGCGACGTACTTGCTTTTTGTTTCTCAATTACAAAAGCGTATGCGTCATCATATAGTGTATCTTCACTTTTCATTTCTGATTTTTCTACAGGGGCGTCAGGTTCCATTTCTTTTACGTAATTTGCTTTTTGTTGTTCAACTACATAATTTACAACTTCTTGTACTTCTTGATCACTTAAAAATGCACCTTGAACACGTGTCTGTGTAGATTCACCATTACCAACATAAAGCATGTCACCTTTACCTAATAATTTCTCTGCTCCTCCAGAGCCTATGATTGTTCTAGAATCTGTTTGTGAACTTACAGCAAATGCAATCCTTGAAGGAATATTATTTTTAATAATACCCGTGATAACATCTACAGAAGGACGTTGTGTTGCTACAATTAAATGTATGCCCGCTGCACGAGCCATTTGTGTAATACGCTGTATTGCATTTTCAACTTCTTTTCCTGCTACCATCATTAAATCTGCTAATTCATCAACAATGACAACGATATAAGGAAGTTCTGATTGCTTTTCATCAAGTTCTTCATTTTGACGTCTTATAAATTGATTGTATCCTTCAATGTTTCTAGTAGACGAATGTTGAAATAAATCGTAACGACGTTCCATTTCAGCAACAATTTTCTCTAATGCCTGTGATGCTTTATGAGGATTTGTTACTACAGGTATTAATAAATGTGGAACACCATTATATACATTTAATTCTACCATTTTAGGATCAATTAACATTAATTTTACCTCGTGTGGCTTAGCATTTAATAAAATGCTCGTAATAATACCGTTAATACATACTGACTTACCACTACCTGTAGAACCAGCCACTAATAAGTGAGGTGTTTCATTCAATTCAATAGTCATTGGTTCTCCGGAAATGTCTCGTCCTAAACCGACTTCTAATTTATTTTTTGCTGGAAACTTAGATTCTAAAACTTCTTTTAGCGTAACTAAAGAAATTTTATCATTTGGAACCTCAATACCTACAGCTGAACGTCCAGGTATAGGCGCTTCAATACGAATGTCTTTCGCAGCAAGTGCTAAAGCTATATCATTATGTAAATTAACGATTTTATTTACTTTAACACCTTGAGCGGGTTGAACTTCATATTGAGTGACAGCCGGTCCAATTTTAATTTGAGTCACTTTAGCATTAACTCCAAAATTTTTCATGGTTGATTCTAATATTTGACCTTTACGTTGTACTTCAGCTCTTGAAGTTGTCGTTTGTTTTGTTGGCTGTTTAAGTAATGATAAAGGAGGAATGTGATAGGCTACATTGCCAACTTCTCCCGCTTCTATGATTGAACTATTATTCGTATCGTTATCATTAAAGACGTGTTTTATTTTATCTTTTTTCATAGAATTTGATGAAGATACATGAGTAGGTTCTTTATCTTGATGGTCTATGTCAAATTGACGTTTTTTACGTTTAGGTCGTACTTTTTCTTCTTCCGTTGCTGCATGATGACTATATATAGGAATATCTTTATGTTGTTGTTTCACTTCTGGGAAATCACTCACATCTTTAATGACTTCATCTTTCCTTTGTTGTTCTTCTAATTCTCTTTGATGTGCCAATGCTTGACGCTGTTCTTCTTTTTCACGTAATCGTTCTTCTCTTCTAATTTTATTTGCTTCTCTTTTTTCTTTTAGAGTAGATGAAGCACTCTGAGTAGAACGTTTAAAATAATCAATTGTGCTTCTCGCCACATCTCTATGATGTAATTTTAGTAATAGGATAAAACTTGATATCAGTAAAATCAAAGTCACAATGATAATCCCAGCAATAGAGATTAAAGGTACAAATAATTTTAATAAATAAAAACCTATAATACCTCCACCGAAATTTGGAAAATGAGTATGTTCATAAGATTTATAGACGTAAGACAATACCGGTTCTCTTTTCGCAACTTCTCCTTTAGAAAAATAATAAATGAGTTGAGAAACAATCAGTAATACAAATTGTAATAAAATGAGACCGAACGTACGACGAGTTTTTGGAAAATGTCTTTGCATTGCAATATAAATCGTAATTAAACTTACTAAAATATATGTAAGGTAACGACTTGCGCCAAATAAATAATTGAAAAAGCTATCAATCATTCTACCAACAAGCCCTAATTGAAATATTCCTAAAATAGATATAATCACAATTATAATAGTAATAATATACCTTATAGAACTATCTGTTTTTTGTTGCTTTTTCTTTTTAGATTGGCGTGCTTTCGTTTTCGTCTTTGAATTGGTTTTTCTAGTCGTTGTTTTTTTCTTAGTTCGTGGCAAATGTTACACCTTCTTTTATTTTTAATTATAATAATGACATTTTCAAAAATATAAAAAAATGTAAGTTATGTTTTAGAGTTAAAAGTATGAAAGAGGTTGAGACAATATATATCACATAGACTCTTAAGCCCATTTTAAAATCATTAAAAATAAATGAGTCAAATCATCTTTTAAATTTATAGAGTTCACTATAAAAGTTAGGGTAAATGTCTTATCTTTTATATACTTTCAATTTAATACATCAATGAATCTATAAATAAGAATGATAAACGTTTATATTTTTAATTATTTTATAAAAGTGATATTGTCCCGACCTCTTTATTAAATGTATGTCTCTTAAATTTCAGAAATAACTGGAATAATCATTGGGCGACGTTTTGTACTTTCAAATAAAAGCTTGCTAATTTGGTCGCGCATATTTTGTTTAATTTCAGACCACTCAATGCGTTTTTCTTGTAGTCCAGCTTCCACAATTTCTCGAACTTTATCTTCCGCTTCTTTCATTAATTCTTCACTTTCACGTACGTAAACGAATCCGCGTGATTGAATTTCAGGTCCAGCAGCTATACGTCTATTTTTAGGGTCTAATGTTACTACTGCAATAAAGATACCATCTTCTGCAAGAAGATGACGATCTCTTAACACAATATTTCCAACGTCTCCTACACCTATACCATCGATAAGAATATTACCTGAATTTACTTTTTCATTTAATACCATGTGTGAGCCATCAAAATGAATCACATCACCTTTTTCGACAAGGAAAATCTTTTCAGGTGCAACACCTGCTTCATTTGCTAATTTTGCATGAGCAATTTGCATTTTAAATTCACCTTGAACAGGAATAAAGTATTCAGGTTTCATAATATTAATCATCATTTTTAATTCTTCCATACAACCATGACTAGAGGCATGAATTTTTTTATTATTTGGAATAATATGTGCACCTGCTCGAACAAGTTCATTTAACGTATTGGCTATAATAACTTCCATATTTGCTGAAGCAGTGATGGCTAAGTAAACTGAATCGCCCTCTTCAATATTTAAAATTTTATGTTTATGTTGGGCCATTTGACTTAACGCTTCAATAGGTTCGCCTTCCATACCTGTTGCTATAATAACGACTTCATTTTTAGGATAATTTTCAACTTCATTGATTGGAAGCAATAAATCTTTAGGAATATCAAAATATCCCATTTTTCGTGCAGTATTAAATGAACTTTCAAGAGATTTTCCTAAGAAAGATACTTTACGATTTAATTTACTAGCAACATTTAATACTTGTTGAATTCTAATAAAATTCGATGCATAGCATGAAACAATTAAGCGTCCTTTTACTTTAGCAAATGCATCATAAATATGCGATTCTATGACATTTTCTGGAGTATTATAACCAGGTTTTTCTGCTTCAGTTGAATCACTAATCAAAGCAAAAACACCTTCTTCTCCGATTTCAGCCATGCGTTTCATATCAGGAGCATAATGCCCTTGTAAACTTTGGTCAAATTTAAATTCACCTGTATATACAATTGAACCGTATGAAGTATGAATACAGATACCTAAACTATCTGGAATACTATGTGATGTATTAAAGAAAGTAATATTGACGTTTTTAAATCTCATCACTGAATCATGATTCACAGTATAATATCGTACTTTTTTCTTTATATTTCTTTTTTTGATACTTTCTTTAACTAAAGCTAAAGTAAGTTTTGATCCATAAATTGGTGCATCAACTTGCTCTAAAATATAACTCACTGCACCAATTGCATGTTCATGGCCATGGCTTAAAAATATCCCTTTTAATTTATCTTTGTTTTCTACTACATATTGGATGTCAGGAATAACAATATCTACTCCTAACATCTCATCTTCAGGAAACATTAATCCCGCATCTAACATAAACATCTCATCGTCTACTTCGACGATATACATATTTTTAGCGATTTCGCCTACGCCCCCAAGTGGAATAATGCGAATATCGTCATTCTTTTTCTTTACTAAACTCAAAATGTTACCTCCTATAATTAATTCCCGTCCATATAAACTCATAATTTATTATAATTTAATTTACGAAGGATGTACACTATTAAAGTGTGTTGTAACTAAGGAGTAAAAGACCTTTAATAAAAAATATATACTTTCATAAAACCATTCTTTATATATATAAAGAAGGTTAGGACTTCATTTTGTCCTAACCTTAACTTCATCCATTTATTCATCTAAAACTTTATGAGACGCATTTACACGGCCTTGTTTATCAATTTCTGTAATTTTAACTTCAATCGTATCACCGATTTTTAAAACGTCTTCAACTTTATTTATTCTATCTTTAGAAATTTGAGAAATGTGTAATAAAGCATCTTTACCTGGGAATAATTCTACAAAAGCACCATATTTTTCAATACGCTTAACTTTTGCATGATATACTTGACCCACTTCAGCTTCGCGTGTAATTTCATTAATAATTTCTCGAGCTCTATTTATCATTTCTTGATCAACAGCGCCAATAAAGATAGTACCATCTTGTTCAATATCTAACTTAACGCCAGTTTCGTCAATAATTTCATTAATTTTTTTACCACCCGGACCAATGACATCACGAATTTTTTCAGGTTTGATATGCATAATTTCTACCTTAGGTGCATATGCACTTAATTCACTACGTGGTTGATCGATTGTTTGTAACATATGATCCATAATAGCTAAACGACCTTGACGAGCTTGTTCAAGAGCTTCTTCAATCACTTCACGTGTTAAACCATCAATTTTGATATCCATTTGAATCGCAGTAATACCCTCTTTAGTTCCAGCAACTTTGAAGTCCATATCACCTAAGGCATCTTCCATACCTTGAATATCAGTTAAAATTGTATAACTGTCTTCACGAGTGACAAGACCCATAGCAATACCGGCTACTGGAGCTTTAATAGGTACACCAGCATCCATTAACGCTAATGTTGATCCACAAATTGAAGCTTGTGAAGATGAGCCATTTGACTCTAATACTTCACTCACAATACGAATTGTGTAAGGAAACTCTGTAGTGTCAGGAATGATATATCTAAGTGCTCTTTCACCTAGTGCACCGTGACCAATTTCACGACGACCTGGCGCTCTTACTGGACCCGTTTCACCTACTGAGAAATTAGGAAAATTATAGTGGTGCATAAAACGTTTTTCAATTTCAGGTCCTAATCCATCAATAAGTTGATAGTCTCCTAATGCTCCTAAAGTAAGTACAGATAATGCTTGAGTTTGTCCACGGGTAAACAATCCAGAACCATGTGCACGTGGTAATAAACCAACTTCTGATTCAAGCGGACGAATTTCATCTGGTTTACGTCCATCAGGTCTAATTTTTTCATCTGCAATTAATCGACGAACTTCTTCTTTTACTAAATCATTTAAGATTGCATATACTTCATCGATAAGCAACTCATTTTCTGGGTCCGCTTCGTCTACAAATTCAGTAGCGATTTCTGCTTTAAGTGCATCTAAATTTTCATCACGTTGTTGTTTGTCAAATGTTAATACAGTTTCTTTTAATCCTTTTTCTTCCGTTAAAGATTTTACTCGTTGTACTAATTCTTCATCACGTTCAACGGGAATAAATTCTTTTTTCACAGGTTGAATATGCTCAACAACTTCTTCTTGGAAAGCAACTAAGCGTTTTATCTCTTCATGACCAAAGAAAATCGCTTCAAGCATTTCTTGTTCTGTAATTTCACTCGCACCTGCTTCAACCATATTTACAGCATCTTTATGACCAGCAACTTCTAAATCTAAACGAGATACTTCTTTTTGTTCAAGTGTTGGATTAATCACGTATGTTCCATCAATATATCCTACATTAACACCGGCAATTGGTCCTTGGAATGGAATATCAGACACGCTCAATGCCATTGACGATCCAATCATTGCTGCCATTTCTGGGGAGCAGTCTGGGTCCGCACTTAATACAGTATTCATAATTTGAACGTCATGTCGATAACCTTTAGGGAATAATGGTCTAATTGGTCTATCAATTAAACGTGCAGTAAGTGTCGCTTCATCTCCAGGACGACCTTCGCGTTTTTTAAATCCACCTGGAATTTTACCAGCCGCATACATTTTTTCTTCATAGTTAACTGTTAAGGGGAAAAAATCACCATCACGTGGCTCTTTAGAAGCAACTGCTGTAGATAATACAACAGTATCACCATAACGTACTAAAACTGCACCATTAGCTTGTTTCGCTAATTGACCTGTCTCAATCGTTAACGATCTTCCAGCCCATTCGGTTTTGAACACTTTCTTTTCTTGAGACATTATGAATCTCCTCTCTGAAATCTAATACTTACATCATATCATTTATTTATATATTTTTATATTAGTGTTTATGATAAAAATACAAAAAAGGAAAGTACCAATCTAAATGGTGCTTTCCCTTCAATATATTTAAAATTAACGACGAATACCTAATGATTTAATTAATTCACGGTAACGTTGAATATCTTTACTACGTAAGTAGTTTAATAAATGTCTACGACGACCAACCATTTTTAATAATCCACGGCGTGAATGGTGATCTTTTTTGTGTTCACGTAAGTGTTCATTTAATGCAGTGATTTCTGCAGTTAAAACAGCGATTTGTACTTCTGGTGAACCAGTATCTGTTTCGTGTACACGATATTCTTTAATAATTTCATTTTTACGTTCTTGAGTAATAGCCATAATTAAATTCCTCCTAATTTTTGTTTACACCTTAATCTGAGCAAGGCGTCGGAGTTTCAACCTGCCAAGATAAAGGATTCAATAGTAATAAGTTTTCAAAAACTCAACTTTAAATATTATACGATACATCATCACCAAAATCAACTGCTAAAAGATATTTTGCACGTTCTTTATCATCATTCATTTGACTGACTAAAGCATCTATACCATCAAATTTTACCTCTGGTCTTAAATAATGGTGCCAATATACGATTACACGTTCTCCATAAATATTTTCTTCAAAATCAAAAATATTCACCTCTATCACCACTTCTGCTTTAGATGGATCGTGGAATGTCGGCTTAACACCTACGTTAGCTACCCCACGATATATTTTGTGTTCGGCACCTATTTCAATACTTACCGCATATACCCCTTTTTTAGGAAGTACATAATCATCGCTAGGTTGGACATTAGCTGTTGGAAAACCGATTGTTCGACCTCTTTTTTCTCCTTGAACAACTGTACCTTTAATTCGATATAAATAACCTAATTCATCATTAGCTTTTTGTAGATTGCCTTCATGTAACGCTTGTCTAATTGATGTTGTTGAAATTTTTTCAGAATCTAAATCTAATTTACCGACTATTGTAGTATTAAATTCATCTATTTCATTTAACACGGCCATATTTCCTTTACCAAATTTACCAAATGTAAAATCAAATCCTGCAACAACTTCTTTAACATGATTATTAATAATATAGTCTTTGATAAACTCTTCAGCTGTGACGTTAGCAAAACGTGATGAGAAATTGATAACAATACAATAATCAATATCATGCTGTTCTATCATTTCTAATTTATCAGATAGTGGCGTTAAGTAATCTGTACGTTTACGTTCAGGATTTAATACTACTGATGGATGCGGATCAAATGTTGTTACTGCCTTTTTTAAATTTTTTTCTTTTGCACGTATATCTAATGCTTCAAATACTTTACTGTGACCACGATGCATACCGTCAAAAAAACCAAATGCCATTGCAACATCTTCTTTTATGAGTTGTTCATTTTGTATTGGATGTGTTATTTCTATCACTTTCATATCAATCAAAGGCTCCTTTAATTAAATACTTTTTTAGGCTTTATTTCGTTAATTTTGTCAGGATGATGTTCATAAATGGCTAATGCTTTTTCACTTATCTTATCAATAAACACAAATTGCTTTTCTAATGATAGAGTAAAATCTTTTTTTAGGAGTTTTTGACCATTTAAGATTCTATACTTTAAAGTGTCATCATCAATGACTACATGTTGTAAACTTTTCAAACCATATTCTATAGGAAATAGATAATGTTGTAATGTTTCATGCTCATGTAATTCAGAAATTTTTTCAAGTGATAAACTCTCATTTATATTAAATCCACCCGAATTTATACGAGTTAACAACGACATATGAGCAGGATAACCTAAAGCTTTGCCAATATCTGTTGCTAACGTTCTGATATAGGTACCTTTTCCACACGTTACTTTTATATCAAAATGACATGTTTGTTCTATAAATGTTAAATCAGATATTCGTTCAATTTCATCAATTTTAACTTGTCGTTTTGGCCGTTCAATAGTTTCTCCTTTTCTAGCATATTCATATAATTTTTTTCCATTTACTTTTACAGAGGAATACATTGGAGGAATCTGCTCTATTACTCCTTTAAATTCTTCTAAAACACGATCAACTTCTATAGAAGTAATCGTATTCGCCGCTATATTTACTTTTTCTATTACTTCTCCAGTTTGATCTTCAGTTGTCGTACTTTCACCTAATGTAATGGTTGCTTCATAAGATTTCCCCATATCCATGACATAGTCGCTCACTCTTGTTGCTGTCCCTATACAGATAGGTAGTACACCTGAAACTTCAGGATCTAATGTTCCAGTATGACCTATCTTTTTAGTTTTTAAGATTTTTCTAAGTTTAAATACAACATCATGACTGGTTAAACCACGCTCTTTATACACTGGTAATATACCGTTGTACATTTTTTCACACCCTTTAGTTTATTATGTCTCACTATGTATTATTAAATCATCTAATGTCTTATCCATGTTTTATCAGTATTAATCATATAAAAAGGAGTAGGACTGAATTCATGTAAATGTTATCGTCCTACCCCCATTATATGTTACATCTAAATTTCTTTTTCTGAAGTTATTTGATTGAATGTCACTGATTAATAACAATGATAAAGTATTATTTATCTTGTTTGTGTAAATCTTGAATCATTTTTTCAATTTTATTACCGTATTCAATTGATTCATCATATTCAAAGAATAACTCTGGTACTATACGTAATCTCATTCTTGAACCTAGCTCAGATTTAATGAATCCTTTTGCTTTATCTAAAGCTTTAAACGTATCATTAACTTCCTTTTTATTGCCAAGCACTGTTAAAAAAACTTTGGCTTGTGATAAATCATTTGTTAATTCAACGTCAGTAATAGTAATAAATCCTACTCTTGGATCTTTAACTTTATTATTAATGATATCCATAACTTCTTTTTTCATTTGTTCGCCAACACGTTCAGCTCTCATATTACTCATGGATATGTCACCTCTTTATTATTTAACATATATTTAGAAAAGAAGGCTAAAGTGGCTACCTATATCATATACACTTCAGCTCTTTACAAATGAGTTATCTTTCAATTTCTACCATTTCGAATGCTTCAATAATGTCACCTTCTTTAATGTCATTAAAGTTTGCAATTGTAATACCACATTCGTAACCTTGTGATACTTCTTTAGCGTCATCTTTAAAACGTTTTAACGTATCAAGTTCACCTTCGAATTGAACGATACCATCACGAATGACACGTACGCCTGCGTTACGAGTGATTTTACCTTCAGTTACGTAACTACCGGCAATTGTTCCAACTTTTGAAACTTTGAATGTTTGACGTACTTCAGCTTGTCCGATAACTTGTTCTTCAAATTCAGGATCTAATAAACCTTTCATCGCTGATTCAATTTCTTCTATAACATTATAGATGACTCTATGAAGACGCATATCAACATTTTCAGCTTCTGCTGCACGTTTCGCACCTGCATCAGGACGTACGTTAAATCCAACAATAATACCATTTGAGGCATTAGCTAATGTAACATCTGATTCATTGATTGCCCCTACAGCTGTATGAATAATACGAACATTTACGCCTTCAACATCAATTTTCATAAGAGATGCAGCTAAAGCTTCTACAGAACCTTGTACATCGCCTTTAATAATGACATTAAGATCTTTCATTTCGCCTTGTTTCATTTGTTCGAATAAATTGTCTAATGAAACATTTTTGCTTTCTTGACGTTGTTGAATCACATTTGCTTCATGACGAGCTTCACCAATACGACGCGCTTGTTTTTCATCTTTGAAAATAACGAAGCGGTCACCTGCTTGAGGTACATCGTTAATACCAGTAATTTCAACCGGTGTAGAAGGCCCAGCTGTTTTGATTCTTTGACCCAAATCATTTACCATAGCTCTTACGCGACCATACGTATTACCAACTACAATTGAATCACCTACATGCAACGTACCATTTTGAACTAATAATGACGCAGCTGGTCCACGTGATTTATCTAATTCTGCTTCAATAACAGTACCTACTGCTTGCTTATCAGGATTAGCTTTTAATTCTTGTACTTCGGCAACTAAACCAATCATTTCTAATAAGTCATCAATACCATCACCATTTAATGCTGAAAGTGGTACAAAGATTGTGTCGCCACCCCAATCTTCTGGAATTAAACCATATTCAGTTAACTCTTGCATCACTCGGTCTGGATTTGCGGTTGGTTTATCAACTTTGTTGACCGCAACAATTGTTGGTACATCCGCTTCTTTAGCATGGTTAATTGCTTCAATTGTTTGAGGCATAACGCCATCATCTGCTGCTACTACTAAAATAGTGATATCTGTTACTTGAGCACCACGTGCACGCATTGTTGTGAAAGCTGCATGTCCAGGTGTATCTAAGAAAGTAATTTTTTTACCATTATTTTCAATTTGATATGCGCCAATGTGTTGTGTGATACCGCCTGCTTCTCCTGCTGTTACTTTAGTATTTCTAATTGAGTCTAGTAATGTTGTTTTACCATGGTCAACGTGTCCCATAATTGTTACAACTGCTGGTCGTTCAATTGCATCTGGGTCGTCTTCTTCATCATCAAAATAAGTTGTTAGGTCTTCTTCATTAACAACAACTTCTTTTTCAATTTCAACACCATAATCATCTGCGATAAGTTCTAATGTTTCTTCATCTAATGATTGGTTAATGTTAGCAACAATACCTAATAAAAATAATTTTTTAATAATGTCAGATGATTCGATATTTAATTTATCAGCAAGTTCTCCTACTGTAATACCTTCCTCGTACGTGATTTTTGAAGGCATTTCTTTGGGTTCAGCAGCAGGTTTGTTATTCTTACCTTTTTTATTATTTTTGTTGTTTTTATTGTTTTTGCTATTTTTATTGTTTTTTTTCTTTGAATTAGATTTGTTTTGATTATTATCTTTTTTATTTTGCTGTTTTTGGTGATTATTTTGAGTGTTTTGTTTTTTATTTTCTTCATTTTTTGATGATTTGAACTTTTTATTAAGCATCTTAATTTGGTCATCTTCTAATGCTTGCATGTGATTGGATACTTCAACGTCCATTTTCTTTAACTCATCTATAATCTCTTTACTTTTAACATTTACTTCTTTCGCATATTCGTAAATTCTCTTTTTACTCATATAATCACTCCTTACAATATTCATCAATCATCGACATAAGTTTTTTGGCAAAACCTGAATCTGTTACGCCAACATTTACACGTTCTTCTTTGCCTAATGATTGTCCTAATTCTACTCTCGTACCGAAAACTCTAAATGGAACATGATATGTGTCACATTTATTCTTTATATTCTTTTTAGCGTTATCTGAAGCATCAGTAGATAAAATCACAAGCTTAATATTACGTTTTTTTATTTCTGATATGAGTACTGATTCTCCAACTTTAACTTTTCTAGCTCTCATCGCTAAGCCTAAAAAATTAAATATCTGTTCTTTTGTCATTTAGGAATCTCTTCTCTATAAATTAATCGAATTACTTCTTTATATACAGGATCTAATTTTTCAGGACTTTCATTAAAATATTTCTCGAGTACACCATTTTTTTGAGCATCTTCTACGCTTTTAACATCTTTTGAAACATATGCACCTCTACCTTGTTGTTTTCCAGTACCATCAGCGAAAATTTCGCCTTCTTTATTAATTACTACTCGAATCATGTCTTTTTTAGGACGCATTTCATTCGTGATGATGCATTTGCGCATTGGAATTTTCTTCTTCTTCATTTACTACTCACCCCACATGCTTAAACGTATTAATGTTCTTCTTTATTATCTGAAGCGTCTTGTGCTTCATTTGAAGTTTCATCAACTTCCGCTGATAATTCAGTTGTTGTTAAGTTTGTTTCTTCTAAATTGATGTCATCAATTTCAATATCTTTATCTTCAGAAAATACTATTTCATCAGCTTTTTCTTCAGATTCAATTATAGGATAAATTCCTGCTTCGCGAGCATCTGTTTCAGATTTAATATCAATTTTCCATCCTGTCAGTTTGGCAGCTAAGCGCGCATTTTGTCCTCGTTTACCAATAGCTAATGATAATTGATAATCAGGTACTACCACTACAGTAGATTGGTAATCTTCATCAACAATAACTTCTAAAACTTGTGATGGGCTTAAAGCATTACGTACAAAAACATTTGGATCTTCATCCCATTGAACAATATCGATTTTTTCCCCACCTAATTCTTCAACAACCGCTTCAACACGTGAACCTTTTGCACCTACACAAGCTCCCACTGCATCTATATCTGGATTTTCAGAGTATACACTAATTTTAGAACGATCTCCTGCTTCACGTGCAACTGATTTCACAATAACAGTTCCATCATAAATTTCTGGGACTTCTTGTTCAAATAAACGTTTTAATAAACCCGGATGACTTCTTGACACATAAATTTGTGGACCTTTTGTTGTTTGCTCTACTTTATTAACATAGACTTTAATTCTTTCATTTGGAACGTATGTCTCATTAGGACTTCTTTCAGCTTCAGATAAAACCGCTTCGATTCTACCTAAATTAACATACACATATCGATGATCAACACGATCAATCACACCTGTTAAAATATCTTCTTCTTTATCAATAAACTCAGAGTATAAAATTTCTCTTTCAGCATCTCTTAGACGTTGCATTACTGCTTGTTTAGCAGCCTGTGCACCAACACGACCAAAGTCTTTAGGTGTGACATCTTCTTCGTAAATATCACCTATTTCATAAGCAGGATTTTTAACTAAAGCAGTGCTTAAATCAACTTCTTCACGATCATCAAATACTTCTTCTACAACTTCTTTACGTGCGATGACTTTAAATGTGCCTTCATCCATATTTAATTCTACACGAACGTTTCTAGCACTATCATAATTTTTCTTATATGCAGTAATTAAAGCTGCTTCAATTGCATCAATCAAAACTTCTCTTGGAATTTTCTTTTCCTTTTCTAAGTATTCAGTTGCTAATAATAATTCATTACTTGCCACAATTATTCCTCCTCATCACGTTAAATCATTACAGCGTGACGTGCTTTTGCAATTTTATTTCTTGGTATCTCAATTGTTTTTTTCTTTGATTTTTCTTTAACTTCCATAGTTATTGTGTCATCATCGACAGACTTCAGAATACCTAACCATTCTTTATCACCTTCAATTGGCGCATAAAGAGATACAAATACAGGTTGCTCTATCGCATTTTGATAATCTTTTTCTTTTTTTAGTGGACGTTCAGCTCCAGGTGAAGCTACATCAAGATAATACATTTCAGGAATAGGATCATTTTGATCCATTGCTTCACTTATTTTTTCAGAAGCAAGCGTACAATCATTTAAATCTACGCCACCTTCTTTATCAATAGAGATTCTCAAAAAACGATCTTTGCCTTCTTTTGCATATTCAACATCAACTAATTCAAAGTTTAAATCATCTAAAATGGGAGTAATGATAGTTTCTACTTCTTCAGTAATTTTACTCATACAGGCCTCCTTTTTTGGCAAATAGAAAAGAGCGGGTATATGCCCACTCTTTCTGCCTGAGTCTAAATTTTTACACAAATTAATTATAACATACTTTATATGCTTAAACAAATGAAGCTACTATTAATACATCTAAGTTCTCCATTTACATATCAAAAATGGACAACTGTGCTTTATCTGGTAAATCTGGTAATGAACCTAAATCATCAAGGTATTCAATAATTTTTTGAGATAAACCTGCTTTTTTATTAAGGTCTTCTTTGGATAAAAACGGCCCGTCTTCACGTGCCTCAACAATACGTTTAGCTACATTTTCCCCTAATCCTGGCACAGCAATAAATGGTGGGATCAATGTATCATCTTCAATAATAAAATCAAAAGCTTGACTTTTTTCTAAGCTAATCGGCTGCATTTTAAACCCACGATGTGCCATTTCATTCATTATTTCTAATACTGTTAATACATCTTTTTCTTTTTTTCCTAAATCCATATAACGAGAATACATATCTTTAACTGTGTTCTTAATACTTTCTTTATCTTTAATCATTGTAATTAAATCAAAGTCTGATGCACGAATTGTAAAATATGCTGCATAATAGTATAACGGATGATGCACTTTAAAGTATGCAATACGTACAGCCATAAGTACGTAAGCAGCTGCGTGAGCTTTAGGGAACATGTATTTAATTTTTAAGCATGAATCTAAATACCAATCAGGTACATCATTCGCTTTCATCGCATTTATCATTTCATCCGTAAGTCCTTTACCTTTACGCACAGACTCCATTGTTTTGAAAGCCATTGAAGGTTCAAGTCCAGCATACATAAGATATACCATAATATCGTCACGACAACCAATTACACTGGATAAATCGCAGATGCCTGAGCGAATTAACTCTTGCGCATTACCAAGCCACACATCGGTACCATGTGATAATCCTGAAATTTGTACAAGTTCAGAAAATGTTGTTGGCTTAGTATCTTCTAACATTTGACGAACAAAACCTGTACCAAATTCAGGTACACCAAATGTGCCTGTCTTACATAAAATATCCTCTTCTGTTACACCTAAAGAGGCCGGACTACTAAATATTTGCATTGTCTCCTTATCATCAACAGGAATCGTTTTAGGATCGATACCCGATAAATCTTGTAACATACGTATCATTGTAGGATCATCGTGTCCAAGTATATCAAGTTTTAACACATTATCATGAATCGAGTGGAAATCAAAGTGTGTTGTCATCCAAGGTGCACTTTGATCATCTGCTGGATATTGTATCGGTGTAAAATCGTAAATATCCATATAATCAGGAACTACAATAATTCCTCCTGGATGCTGTCCAGTTGTACGTTTAACACCTGTACATCCTTTGACAAGTCTATCGATTTCCGCACCACGTTTATGAATACCTTGGTCATTTAGATATCCTTTAACGAAACCAAATGCCGTTTTTTCAGCCACTGTACCAATTGTACCTGCTCGGAATACTTTATCTTCTCCAAAAAGTACTTTCGTATAGTTATGGGCATGCGGTTGATATTCACCACTAAAGTTCAAGTCAATATCTGGCACTTTATCTCCTTTAAATCCTAAGAAAGTCTCAAATGGAATATCTTGACCTTCTTTAATTAATTCGCCACCACATGTTTCACACGTTTTATCAGGTAAGTCGAAGCCAGAACCTACCGATCCATCATCAAAAAATTCACTCGTCTTACAATGTGGACATATATAGTGTGGAGGGAGCGGATTTACTTCTGTAATCTCTGTCATTGTTGCAACAAAGCTCGAACCTACAGAACCACGTGACCCTACCAAATATCCATCATCTAATGATTTTTTAACTAACCGTTGTGATATGAGATAGATAACTGAAAAGCCATTGCCAATAATACTATCTAATTCTTTTTCGAGACGATCAATTACAATTTGCGGTAAGTCATCACCATACAATTTTTTTGCATTTGTATAGCTTAATTCACGTATTTCTTCATTAGCGCCCTCCATACGTGGTGTAAATAATTGATCTTTAATTGGAATTACTTTCTCAATTCGGTCTGCTAATTCATTCGTATTTTTAACAACAATATCATAGGCTTTATCTTCTCCTAAGAAATGAAATTCATCTAACATTTCATCTGTTGTTCTAAAATGTGCCTCTGGAAGTGTGGAACGATTTAATGGATTACCTGGTTGTGATGCAATTAAAATTTTACGAGCAATAGCATCATGCTCAAATAGGTAATGAGCATTACCAGTAGCTATCACAGGTATTCCTGTACTTTCTCCCGCTTTTAAAATACGATCATATATTTCATACAATGTTTCAGTATCACGAATTAATTCACGATCGATTAAATCTTGATAAAGTTTAGGTGGTTGTACTTCTATAAAATCATAATACTTTGCTATTTTTTCAACTTCAGATTGATCACGTTGCATCACAGCTGTAAATAATTCCCCTTCATCACAAGCTGTACCAACTAAAATGCCTTCTCGATATTCATTTAATAATGATCGTGGAATTCTAGGTGTTCTATAATAATATTTTACTAAAGAAGCACTTACGATTTTAAATAAATTCTTAAGTCCATCTTGATTTTGAACTATGAGTGTGACATGGGTTGGTCGTGCACGTTTATAGGCATCTTCATTTGATAATTTTTTATTAATATCTTTATGATTAGCCACACCTAATTCTTTCATTTGTTGAACCATTTTAATGAAAATATAAGCTGTTGCTTCAGTATCATAAATCGCTCTATGGTGTTGAGTGAGTTCAACGCCATATTTTTTAGCTAAGAAATTTAACCCATGTTTACCATATTCAGTGTTAATAGTACGTGATAATTCAAGGGTATCAATCACTCCATTAGTTGATGGACCAAAACCTAATCGTTCGTACCCTGTATCAATAAAGCCCATATCGAATGAAGCATTATGCGCTACAAAAATCGCATCTCCTACCCATTCCTTAAATTCTGTTAGTACTTCTTCAATTTCTGGTGCATCCACTAGCATGTCATCTGTAATGTGTGTCAGATTAATTATTGTTTCTGATAATTTTTCATGTGGATTACTAAATCTTTCAAATTTATCTATAATTTCGCCATCTTTAACTTTGACAGCAGCAAGTTCAATAATTTGATCATATTGATTAGATAAACCTGTTGTTTCGACGTCAAACACTACATATGTCGCATCTTTTAAATTTCTATCGGTAGGTTTATAGGCAATAGGCACGCCATCGTCGACTAACATGCCTTCCATCCCGTAAATCATTTTAATTCCATTTTTTTCCGCTGCACTATGAGCATCAGGAAAAGCTTGAACCACATTATGATCAGTAACAGCTATTGCTTTATGTCCCCATGCTGCAGCCTGATTAACATATGCGCTGATGTTTGGAATACCATCCATTTGACTCATTGATGAATGTAAATGAAATTCGACACGTTTCTCTTCTGCTTTATCTTGTTTAGGTGTCTTTTTGATTTCTTCAATATCTGACATCATCATGACTAAATCACGGACAAATGTATCTTCTTCTATACGACCTTGTGCACGCACCCATTTACCTACACTTAAGGCTTTAAAGTGATTTAAATCATCCTTATTTTTTCTAGTAAACATTTTTAATACTAAAGAATCTGTATAGTCTGTCACTTTAAGTTCAACGATGTGACGTCCACTTTTTAGTTCTTTAATATTAATATCAAAGATAACTCCTTCAATGGCTACTTTAAATTCTTCTTCAATAATTGTTTCAATAGGTTTAATATTTTCAACGTGAATTGGCTTTCCTATTTGACATTTTTCAACACTACTACCGTTATTATCTTGTTGTTTTGCTTTTTCAGCTTTTATTTTTTCAATTTTTTCTGTAGCTTCTTTAGCACTTTGTTGATCTTCTTCTTGAATATGTGCCTCTAATGAAGCAAGATCTTCATCTCTATTCGAATCGTCAGTTTCAAATATTACTTTATCTATATCAAAGCCACACTTTTGAAATGCTTTTACTAAACTACCATTACATACTTTATCAAAATGATTTCTTTCAATATCATTTGAAGTCATTATTTTTAAAACATTGCCTGACATAATTAAACGTTTTTGTTTAAGTTGACCCTTCACTTTTGGTGATAAAGCTGTGTGTTCAATACAATGTCCAAAATATTTAATCACATGTTCATCTTGATTCGATGTATTTTGAATTGTAAAATGCCAGTCCACATGTGCAATATCTTTAAACTCTTCTTTAATTGCATGAGTAAAGATTAAATAATCTTCATTTGAAAGAAAATAAGGTAACGTAATCTGAAATTCCCAACTTCTATTTTTATTTGATACATCTATTCGTGTGAGTTCACCTTTTTCAAGTATTTCTTTATCCAATTGATTTGAAATCTTAATTTGATCGGCAAGTACTCTAAATTTTTCCTGACTTGTCATTGCCACAAAGAATAACCACCTTATTTCGAACTTATCATTTACTTTAAAAAACTTGATTTATATTATACTACTTTCACATTTATTTTTCATGATTACAGTTTAACTAATAAAAACAATAAAAGAGGTTGGAAACAACAAAATGTTCCAACCATTTTTATTCATGTGTACCTATAGTTTTTCATAGAGTGAAGCAATGTGATTGTCTAATTCATTAATATGAACTTCTTCACTTTCACCCGTTTGACGCACTTTAACTTCAACAATGCCTTCACTTGCATTTTTACCTACAACAATTCTTATCGGTAAACCAATTAAATCAGCATCATTAAATTTAACGCCTGCACGTTCTTTACGATCATCATAAAGTACATCATATTTAGATTGCAATTCTGAGTATAATTTATCTCCTAATTCAAGTTGTTCTTCTTTTTTAGGATTGATTGTAATTAAATGTAAATCAAATGGAGTGACTGACTTTGGCCAAATAATACCATTTTCATCATTATTTTGCTCAACAATCGCACTTAATGTTCTAGACACTCCGATACCATAGCAACCCATAATTAAAGGTTGAGCTTTACCTTGATTGTCTAAAAATTTAGCATTCATTGCTTCAGAATATTTCGTTCCAAGTTTAAATACTTGTCCAACTTCAATACCTTCTGCAAATTTTGCATTTCCAGAACCATCACTTAATGGTTCACCTTCTAAAATAAATCTAAAATCTCCGTATTCATCGATATTAAAATCACGCTCAACATTTGCATTAATATAGTGATAGCCATCTTCATTAGCACCTATTACTATGTTATTTAAATCTTTAACAAAATTATCAGCGATAATTTTAATGTCTTTATTATGAATAGGTCCTAATGAACCAGGATTTGCTCCAAGTAAATTTACAATTTCATCTTGAGTCGCCATTTCCACACTATCAGTTTCAAAGTATGCTTTCACCTTCACATCATTGAGCTCATGATGACCTCTTACTAAGAACATCATGAATTCACCATCCACTTTGAAAATCATTGTTTTTACAATTTCATCAATTGGACGATTTAAAAAGTCAGCTAATTCTTGAGCTGTTTTAATATTTGGTGTTTCTATTTTCTCTAGTGATTTAATGTCTGTATGTTTCTCATTGGGATAATACTTAACTTCAGCTTTTTCAATGTTTGCTGCATAATCACTATTTTCACTATACACAATCGTATCTTCACCAATTTCACTTAAAGCCATAAATTCATGTGTATGATGACCACCAATAGCACCAGAATCAGCTACTACTGGACGCGCGTTAATTCCAACACGTTTGAAAATACGACTATAAGCATTATACATCTCTTGATACGTTTGATCTAATGATGCTTCATCAGCATGGAAAGAATAAGCATCTTTCATGATGAATTCTCTTCCACGTAATAAACCAAAACGTGGACGTTTTTCATCACGGAACTTAGATTGAATTTGGAATAATGTTAATGGTAATTGTTTATAAGACTTTAATTCGTCTCTAACGATAGAAGTCACTACTTCTTCGTGAGTAGGTCCTAAAGCAAATTCTCTTCCATTACGGTCTTTTAATCGCATTAATTCAGGACCATAAGCCCCCCAACGTCCGGACTCTTCCCAAAGTTCTGCTTGCTGCAATGCTGGCATTAAAATCTCAACTGCATCAATATTTTCCATTTCTTCACGAATGATTCTAGAAATATGATTTAGTACACGTGTTGCTAATGGTAAATAACTATAAATACCACTTGTGCTTTGTTTAATTAAACCTGCTTTTAATAACAACTGATGACTTAAAGCCTCAGCTTCAGAAGGGACTTCTCTCATTGTTGGTATAAAGACTTTCGATTGTTTCATTTTTTATCCTCCTAAATTATAAGAAATAACGTTGTATATCATTCCAAGTGACTAAGACCATAATAATCACTACAAATATAGCTCCAACAGCAATAATTGCAGTTTCAGCTCTTTTATTTACTGGTCTTCTAAATATCGCTTCATAAATAACAAATAAAATTCTACCACCATCTAAAGCTGGAATAGGTAATAAGTTCATAATCCCTAAGTTAACACTCAACAATGCCGTATAGTATGTTAATGCAATAATACCTTGTTTTACTACAGAATCTACATTGTGATAAATACCAACTGGACCATTTAACATGTCAAAAGTAAAGCCACCTGTAAAAATACTTCCAATCATTGTTCCAACTGCTTTAAAAATAAGTACACTTGCATCAAAAAATTGTTGTACGCCTAATGCTAATGGCTTAAATAGTGAATGTTCATTCGCAGGTTGAAAACCTAATACATAAGAAGTTTTAGAATTTAATTTTGTTTGTTTAATCACTTGTTTTTTAGGTGTAACATCTAGTGATTTGGTGTGACCATCTCGTACAATTTTAATTGTTGTTTGATGGTCTTTCGTTTTATTAAGTGCATTTTGAATATCGCTAAAATCGTTAATTTTATAGTGTCCAACTTGAACAATTTTATCTCCAGGTTTTAATCCAGCTTCTTGTGCTGGATAATGGTCTGCTAATTGTTTTACCGTAGGGGTAGGCGTACCTTGATAATAAGCTAAGCCAATAAACAGTACGAGAGCTAAAATAAAGTTAAATAATGGGCCCGCAAATAAAGTTAAAAACTTAGGTAATGGTTTTTTATGTGTAAATTGACGATGCCTTGGTGCAATTTGAATTAAACTACCATTTTCAACAAAATAAGCTTTTTTAGCAATATTAAAATGATGTCTTTCATTATCATATGCTGTAATACCTTCAATATATAAATCATCTTTAAAATCACATCGTTTAACTTCAATCGCTTCAATTTTTTGGAATTTATGTTGATCATCTAAAATAATATGTGTAATTTCATCTTGTTCATTTAGTTTTATTTTAACATTCATTCCTGGCTGAATTGGTGGTTCTTCTAACCCATCTCCTGCCATTCTTACATATCCACCAACTGGAAGTAAACGTATTGTATATAACGTTTCATCTTTACGAAAACTGAAAATTTTGGGTCCCATTCCAATCGCAAATTCTGGACACATAATACCTGCACGTTTTGCAAAAAACATATGTCCATATTCATGTACTGTAACGAGTACACCAAATACGATAATAAATGAGACGATTGTGATTAAGTAACTCACTTACAACACCTCAATTAATTTTAATATTTAAATTATCTAGATTATAAGATTTTAAATTTTATAATAATTCTTAGTATAAAAAAACAGTTTTAAAAAAAGAGCTATAAAGTACACGATTGTATAATATTAATCAAATGTGAACTCAATAACTCCTCAATTATATCATTATATGCTTTTCATAAATAAATAAAACATTAATTTTTTATTACATTTGTAGTAATAGAATGTTTAACAGTGGTAAAACAAACATAAAGCTGTCAAATCTATCTAAAATACCACCATGTCCTGGCAAGATTCTGCCTGAATCTTTAACACCAAAATGACGTTTAAAACCAGATTCTACTAAGTCACCTAATTGACCAAATACACTTAAAATAATTGTAATTAATAATAACAGCCAAATATTCAGATGAAAATCTACAAAAAACATCATTACAAGTGGAACAATTAAACTACAAATGAGTCCTCCAATAAAACCTTCAATCGTTTTATTTGGACTAATCACTGGCCATAATTTGTGTTTTCCCATTAATCGTCCAAATATATATGCGCCAGTATCTGTTAACCATACGATCAAGAATGCAAAAAGTATATAATGTAAACCATAAGAACGTGTAGCGTAAAAATACATAAATCCTATTCCAACGTATGCTACAGACATTAAACAAAATGCAGCGTCCATAAAGCTAAATCTGTTTTTCGAAAGTACAGTATAACTTAATAGTATGAAGCTCATTGCAATTAAACTTTTTAATTGAACATCACTCACCCA
Organism: Staphylococcus hominis subsp. hominis; assembly: GCF_002901845.1. Taxonomy (GTDB): domain Bacteria; phylum Bacillota; class Bacilli; order Staphylococcales; family Staphylococcaceae; genus Staphylococcus; species Staphylococcus hominis. The sequence goes on along the minus strand of NZ_PPQE01000025.1, from coordinate 566,974 downwards.
ATCTCCGGCAGACTGAGGAAGCATAATAATGATAAGCGCTAAAGCACTAAAACTACCTGGAATTGATAAAAATGTAATCATATTCATATTTAACAATTCTTTTAAAGCAATTAGCGCCAGCAAATAAGCAAAAAGCATTAAAACAGTTCCACCTTTTAATAATATAGGTAGAAAAATAAGCAATGCTATAATCGCGGTCAATGTTCTTACTTTCATAATTTACTCCTCACTTAATCCTCCAAAACGTCTTTGGCGAGATTGATATATTTTTATACATTGTTTTAATTCTTCACCATCAAAGTCTGGCCATAACTTCTCATTAAAAATAAATTCACTATACGAAGCTTGCCAAATTAAGAAGTTACTAAGGCGTTGTTCTCCAGATGTACGTATTAATAAATCTGGATCTGGATATGGATGGGTCATTAAATGTTTGGAAATCATCAATTCATCAATATCATCACTGTTTTGACCATTACGTTGAAGTTCATCATAAATTGATTTCATACTTTGAACAAGTTCAGCTCGTCCACCATAATTAATGGCAAATACTAATTTCAATCCTGTATTATTTTTGGTTTTTTCTTTAGCATAATTAATTGCCTCAATTGTTGATTGAGGTACTGCATCTAAAAAACCAATAGTTTCTATCTTAACATTTTTCTCTATAAGTTCTGGTAGAAATGTTTTTAAAAAATTCACAGGTAAATTCATGATATAATTAACTTCACTTTCAGGTCTTGACCAATTTTCCGTTGAAAAAGCGTATAAAGTTAAATATTTAATACCTAAATGACTTGCTTGACGTGTCACTTTTTTTATGGTTTGCATACCTTCATAGTGACCTTTAATTCTAGGCATTTTACGCTTTTTTGCCCAACGACCATTTCCGTCCATGATAATTGCTATATGTTCAGGTAAATTATGTATATCTAAATCATCATTTTGATTGATTTTAGTCTTATTTCTTTTTATTAGCTTTCTAAACATGGTCTTTCCTCCGAGCCTGATCATTTCTGTTATATTATATAGGTTATTTAAGAAATCATCTATCATTTTATCATACTAAATAATGGCATTGAATAAGCAAATTAAAAAACTGTACCAAAGTCTGACTTGGCACAGTTTAGACTAAAACAATTTATAATCTTGTCATAGAAGAGTATGATGAAATATTAAACAGACATAATATCTTTTTCTTTTTCATCAACTAAATTATCAATTTCTTTAATTGAATTATCTGTTACTTTTTGAACATCTTCTGTTTGGCTTCTTAAATCATCTTCAGTAATGTCTCCATTTTTTTCGTCTTTTTTCAATTGATCATTGATATCACGACGAATATTACGGATTGAAACTTTTGAATCTTCACCGATTTTTTTAACATTTTTAACTAATTCTTTACGGCGTTCTTCAGTTAAAGCAGGAACAGTGATACGAATAACTTCACCGTCACTAGTAGGGTTCACACCTAGATTAGCAGCAATAATCGCTTTTTCAATATCAGCTACAGATGTTTTATCATATGGAGAAATGACAAGTAAGCGTGCTTCAGGCACGTTTATACTCGCTAACTGTTGAACTGGTGTTGGCGCACCATAATAATCAACATTTACTCCATTTAATAAATTAGAATTCGCTCTACCCGCACTAATATTAGCTAATTCACGTGATAAATTTTCAATTGATTTTTTCATTCTAGATTTTGTATCTTGAATTATCTCACTCATACATTTACACCTCTAATTATTTAGTAATTAATGTACCAATTTTTTCGCCCATAACGGCACGTTTAATATTGCCTTCTTCCATAATAGAGAATACATTTAATGGAATGTTATTATCCATACAGAATGAAGAAGCAGTTGAATCCATAACTTGCAGACCTTCTTGTAACATTTGAATATGTGTTAGATGATCATATTTCACAGCATTTTTATCAATTTTTGGATCGGCAGAATACACACCATCAACATTATTTTTACCCATTAAAATGACATCGGCCTCTACTTCAGCTGCACGTAGTGCTGCAGTTGTGTCAGTAGAGAAGTATGGATTACCAATACCAGCTGCAAAAATAACTACGCGTTTTTTCTCTAAATGTCTAATTGCACGACGACGAATATAAGGCTCAGCAACCTGTTTCATTTCAATTGAAGTTAATACTCGTGTATCACAATCTAATTGCTCTAAACTATCTTGTAATGCCAATGCATTCATTACAGTAGCAAGCATGCCCATATAATCAGCTGTACCACGGTCCATGCCTAAATCGCTACCTGTTTTACCTCTCCAAATATTACCGCCACCAACGATAACCGCTATTTCACAATTCATTTTAGCTACTTCAGCGACTTGTTTTGCTACACTTTTAATGATGATAGGATTGATACCAAAACCTTTTTCACCTGCAAGTGCTTCACCACTAAGTTTCAGTACTACACGTTTATATTTAGAAGTATGCGCCATTATTTTTTCCTCTCTATGATTAATGATATGTAATATATACAAGTAAAGAAGACACTAATGGTCTTCTATAATAAAAGAATTTTATTATATAGAATCCTTAAAGGTGTCTTCTTTCTTGTTAGAATAATGTGAACAAATTATTTCATTTGACCTTTAACTTCATCAGCAAAGTTTTCTTCGCGTTTTTCCATACCTTCGCCTACTTCATAACGTACGAAGTCAGCTAATTTACCGCCTTTAGATTTTAAGAAAGCTTCAACTGTTTGATCTGGATCTTTAACAAAGTTTTGATCAACTGCACAAATTTCTTGAAGATATTTACGTAAACGACCTTCAACCATTTTTTCAACGATTTTTTCAGGTTTACCTTCATTTAACGCTTGTTGTTTTAATACTTCTCTTTCGTGATTAATTTCTTCATCACTTACTTGATCTGAAGAAACATATTTAGGGTTAATTGCAGCGATATGCATTGCTACATCTTTAGCAGCTTCTTCATCAGTAGATCCTTCAACTACAGTTAATACACCGATACGTCCACCCATGTGTAAGTATGCACCAAAAGCATCGTTATCAGTTTTAGTTCTAATTGCAAAACGACGAATGCTTAATTTTTCACCGATAGTTGAGATAGCTTCTTTCATTCTTTCATCAACTGTTTGACCACTTGATAATTTAGTTTCTAATAAAGCTTCTACTGTTTCAGCTTTACTTTCAAGGATTTGATTAGCAATTTCTTTAACTAATTCTTGGAATCCTTCGTTTCGAGCAACGAAATCAGTTTCAGAGTTAATTTCAACGATTGCTGCTTCATTACCTTTTACTTCTACATGTACTAAACCTTCAGCAGCGATTCGATCAGCTTTTTTAGCTGCTTTAGCGATACCTTTTTCACGTAAGTAGTCGATTGCTTTGTCGATATCTCCATCAGTTTCAGTTAGCGCTTTTTTACAATCCATCATACCTGCGCCAGTTCTTTCACGTAATTCTTTAACAAGTTTTGCTGAAATTGCCATTAATTATTCCTCCAATATGTCTAATTGTAATAATAGATGATATTTAAATATTACCATTAAAGGTACTATTATTTCCAATACTCTATTACAATTTATTAATAATTTTTTTAATTAAGGTTATTTTAAAAATAAAATACGATTTAAAAGCATAATTGAATATTTATCCTTTATATTTATACCCAATTTACTATCCGTTTTAAATAAATATTTTAAAAAAAGGGCGATAAGCATTACATCTTATCACCCATTTAAACTATATCTTAGTTTGATTCAACAGTAGTATTTTCTTCAGTTGATTCTGCTTTTTGAGTTTCTTCACTTTCATCTAAATCGATGTTTTGTTCTGCAGCTACTTCATCGTTTGAAATACCTTGTTGACCTTCTAAGACAGCGTCAGCCATTTTACCAGTTAATAATTTAACGGCACGAATAGCATCATCATTCGCTGGGATAACATAGTCGATTTCATCAGGATCACAGTTAGTGTCAACGATACCAACGATAGGGATATTTAATTTACGTGCTTCAGCAATCGCATTGCGCTCTTTACGAGGGTCAACTACGAATAATGCTTGAGGCATAGATTTCATATCACGAATACCGCCTAAGAATTTGATTAAACGGTCATATTCTTTTTTAAGTTCAACAACTTCTTTTTTAGGTAAAACGTCAAATAAACCGTCTTCTTCCATTTTTTCAATTTCAGAAATACGTTTAATACGTTTTGAGATTGTTTTATAATTAGTTAAGATTCCACCTAACCATCTTTGGTTAACGTAGAATTGACCAGCACGTTCTGCTTCAGCTTTAACTGATTCTTGTGCTTGTTTTTTAGTACCTACGAATAAGACTTTACCGCCATCTTCAGATACTTGTTTTAAGAAGTTATAAGCTTCTTCAACTTTTTTTACTGTTTTTTGTAAGTCAATGATATAAATACCATTTCTTTCAGTAAAGATATATTTTTTCATTTTTGGGTTCCAACGGCGTGTTTGGTGACCGAAGTGAACACCGGCTTCTAGTAATTGTTTCATTGAAATTACTGCCATGTTAAATTCCTCCTATTGGTTAATTACCTCCATAGTAAACTAATATAAAGACAATACTTAAGACTGCACCCTTTATATTTACATTCACTACGTGTGTATTGGCTTTATAGCCGTCAATAATAATATCATATATAGAATCATTACGCAACATTTTTTGACTGCGTAAAATAAAAAAACTACTATCTTAATTTTAATAGATAGTAGTTTTAAAAATAATTTATTCACTTCGATTAAGTTCATCTAAGAATTTTTCTTTTTTAACTTTGATAAATGTACCTTTCATGCCAAGCGATCGTGATTCTATTACACCAGCACTTTCTAATTTACGTAACGCATTTACAATTACAGAACGTGTAATACCTACTCTATCTGCTACTTTAGATGCAATTAATAGACCTTCATTGCCACCAAGTTCCTCAAAAATATGTTCAATCGCTTCTTTTTCAGAATAAGATAATGAATTGATTGCCATTGTAATAGCAGCTTTATCACGGGCTTCTTTCTCAACTTCATTATGTTTCTCACGTAATATTTCCATACCAATAACAGTTGCAGCGTATTCGCCAAGCACTAAATCATTTTCATTAAAGTCATCTTTAACTCGTCCTAGAATCAGTGTACCTAAGCGTTCGCCTCCCCCTAAAATCGGGAAGATAGTTGTTCTACTATTAATAAATACTTCTCTGTGTTCTGGAGGGAATACTGTCAAGTCTGAATCAATATCAATATTCGCTTTAGTTTGTTGAACTTGCATAAGTAGTTCAGTGTATTCACTTGGAATATGTTTACTTTCAGTCAACATATTACTAATTCGTTCACTCTTTAAAAGTTCATTTAAACTTGACCCTAAAATTTTACCTCTACGAGAAACGATGAAGACATTTGTAACAGTTACATTACTAATAGTCTGAGCAACATCTTTAAAGTCTACCGCAATGCCTTTATGTTTTTGTAATAATGTATTTAATTCTCTAGTTTTAGATAATAAGCTCATAAAATTTCTCCTTTATTTATATTATAAAATAAATGCACTTAAATCTTTGTTTGTTGAAATAGATTTCAACTTATCATCAACATACTGTGGTGTTATATCTACTACTGCATTTGGCATATTTGGTGCTTCAAAAGATAAATCTTCTAACATTTTTTCTAAAATAGTGTGTAATCGACGTGCACCAATATTGTCTGTATCTTGATTCACTTGATATGCCATTTCAGCTAATCGTGTTATCGCTTCGTCAGAGAAGTTGACAGTAACTTCTTCAGTTTTTAACAGTGCTTCATACTGCTTTATAAGAGATAACTTAGGTTCAGTCAATATTCTATAGAAATCATTAACTGTTAAGCTTTCAAGTTCAACTCGAATTGGAAAACGCCCTTGTAACTCAGGAATCAAGTCACTTGGTTTAGAAACATGGAAAGCGCCAGCACCAATAAATAGCATGTGCTCAGTATTTACAGTACCATACTTAGTTTGAATCATGCTACCTTCAAGGATTGGTAATATATCTCTTTGAACACCTTGTCTTGATACATCTTGACCACTATTAGAATTGTTTGTAGCGACTTTATCAATCTCATCGATAAAGATAATTCCCATTTGTTCTGCTATTTCTAAAGCTTCTTGATTAGCAGTTTCTTGATCAATTAATTCATCTGCAAAATCATCAGTAAGAATTTTACGTGCTATTTTTACTGGCACTTCTCTTTCTACTTTTCGTTTAGGCATCAATTGATTCATCATATCTTGCATTTGTTGATTTTGACTCGTGCCTAACATTCCTAATGCACCAGGGTCTTGTTCAACTTTGATTCTAACTTTTTCTTCTTCTAGCTTGCCTGCTAAAAGTTGTTGTCTTATTTCTGAACGTTTTGTTTTGATTTCTTCTGTAGGTGCTTCTTCTTCCTCGTCATTCTGATTAAAATTAGGAATAGCACCACCTAAAAGAGATTCAAGTGGATTATTATTTTGAGCTGCTTTTTTCTTCATACTAGGAACAAGTAATTTTACTAATTTTTCATTAGCTTTTTGTGTTGCTTCATCTTTAACTAATGATTTCTTTTGCTCTTTTACGAGTCTTACAGACACGTCCACCAAGTCTCTAACCATACTTTCTACATCACGTCCAACATATCCAACTTCAGTGAATTTTGTAGCTTCCACTTTAATGAATGGTGCACCTACGATTTTTGCCATACGACGTGCAATTTCTGTTTTACCTACACCAGTTGGGCCAATCATTAAAATATTTTTGGGCGCAATTTCTTGCTTAGTTTCTTCGCCAAGAAGACTTCTTCTGTATCTATTTCTTAACGCGATTGCTACTTTACGTTTTGCATCTTCTTGACCTACAATATATTCGTCCAATTTAGATACGATATCTTTAGGTGTTAATTTTATACCGTTTGTATCCATTTACTATTACCTCCACCTTAATGTATGTCCATATCAATTCATTTCCGTTTTGTTTATATATGTTATTTATAAAGTCTCAACAATAATATTATCATTTGTAAATACACAAATATCTGAAGCGACTTTTAAGCTTTCATATGCCATTTCTTTCGCAGTCATATGTGAAGCATGACGTTTAAGCGCTCTTCCTGCACTTAATGCGTAGTTTCCTCCTGAACCAATAGCGATTAAATCATCGTCAGGCGCAATGACTTCACCTGTACCACTTACCACTAAAATACCATCTTTATCCATTACGATAAGCATGGCTTCCAGTTGACGTAATTGCTTATCTCCACGCCATTCTTGAGCAAGTTCTACAGCAGCGCGTTCTAAATTACCGCTAAATTGTTGTAATTTAGTTTCAAATTTTTCAAATAATGTAAATGCATCGGCTACGCTTCCTGCAAATCCTGCTAACACTTTACCTTCGTATAAGCGTCTTACTTTTCTAGCTGTTTGCTTCATAATTACTTGTTCACCAAGTGTAACTTGGCCGTCTCCAGCCATTGCCGCTTCTCCATTGTGTCTTACAGCATATATCGTTGTAGCATGTAATGATGTCTTACTCATTTATTTACTCTCCTTTTTTGCTCGAGGGTGTGCACTTAAATACACTTTGCGCAATTGTTGATTTGATACATGTGTATACTTACCAGTTGTAGAAAGGTTAACGTGTCCTAATAAAGATTGAACTGTTCTTAGGTCTGCACCTTGATTCAATAAATGTGTAGCAAATGTATGTCTTAATTTATGAGGATGAATTTCTGTTACCCCCGCTGTACGTTCAACTACATCATTGAGAAGATATCTAACACCTCTCTCAGTAATAGGATCACCTTTCATATTAACAATTAAATAAGGATGACTTTTACTTTTAAGTGGTTTGAATTTTTCTAAATATTGTTCAATACTTTGTCTACAAAACTCTCCAAAAGGCACAAATCGTTCTTTATTTCCTTTACCCAATACCTTTACCCCTGGAAGATTCATATCTAAATCCATAACCTTTATATTCACAAGTTCTGAAACACGAATGCCTGTTGCATATAATAATTCAATTACTACTCTATCTCTTAATCCTTTTTTTGCATCGTTTGAAACAGTATTAAATAATGCTTCCATCTCTTCTTCATAAAAAAATTGAGGAAGATATTGCTCTTTCTTAGGATGTACAAGTTGTATAAAAGGATTATTTACTGATGTATCTTGAGTCATCCAAAACTCATAAAATGTTCTTAATGTTGATATTTTTCTTGATACAGTAGTACGTTTCAAATTATTGGAATATAAATAACTTAGATAATTTCTTGCATCTTTATATTCAAACGTTCTTAAATTTAACAGTTCTTGTTCTAAAAACTGATTAAATTGAGCTAAATCGTCATGATACGCTTTTAATGTATGGTCGGAGAAATTTCTTTCAACTTTAAGCATATTCAAAAATTTCTTTTGGATTTCTTCCACTAAAAATCCCCTCCATCATATGCATTGTAGCATATAAACTGAGGGGGACTAAAATAATTAGCTATAGAATTCAAAATCTTTTGAGAATTTATGAATAATTTAAATCTATAACGTTTTTTTGAAATTTTCTAGATAGTCTAGAGCACGATATGCTTGTGCTTCATAACGTTCTTTTTTATCTTTAATGCGGCGATCAAGTGATGGCAATAAACCAAAGTTAGCATTCATCGGTTGGAAGTTTTTTTCATTTTTAGCATGAGAAATATAATAAGCCATACTCCCTATCATTGTTTCTCTTGGGAAAATCACTTCTCCTTTCCCAAGTAACTTATGCGCTAAATTGATACCTGCTACAAGGCCACTTGCTGCACTTTCAACATATCCTTCCACACCTGTCATTTGTCCTGCAAATTGAATTCTATCATTATTAATTAATTCATATTTTTCATTTAAAACATCAGGTGAATTGATGAAGGTATTTCTATGCATCACACCATATCTCACAATATCAACATTTTCTAAACCTGGAATTAATTGAATGACTTCTTTTTGAGCGCCCCATTTTAAATGTGTTTGGAATCCAACAATATTATAAAGCGTACCAGCCGCGTCATCTTGACGTAATTGCACTACTGCATATGGACGTTTACCAGTTTTAGGGTCTTCTAATCCTACAGGTTTCATTGGACCAAATAGTAATGTTTTACGACCTCTACCAGCCATCACTTCAAATGGCATACATCCTTCAAAATATTTTTCTTTTTCAAATTCATTTACCGGTGCAACTTCAGCTTCTAATACCGCATCATAAAAACGATTGAATTCTTCTTCAGTCATAGGGCAGTTTAAATATGCTGCTTCACCTTTATCATAGCGTGATTTCAAATAGACTTTATCCATATCAATTGAATCTTTTTCAATGATTGGAGCTGCTGCATCGTAAAAATATAGTTGATCTTTACCTGTAATTTCTACAATTTCTTTAGCTAAATTTTCAGTTGTTAACGGTCCTGTTGCAATGATTGTATGTCCTTCTGGAATACTGTGAATTTCTTTATTCAAAACAGTTACATTAGGATGATTTTTCAATGTATCTGTAATATAACCAGCAAAGTCATGTCTATCTACTGCTAATGCACCACCAGCTGGAACTCTGGCTTTATCAGCTGCTGCGATGATTAATGAATCTAAACGTCGCATTTCTTCTTTAAGCACACCTACACCATTTGTTAATGCGTTACCACGTAGTGAATTAGAACATACTAACTCAGCAAATTTATCTGTATGATGGGCAGGCGTTTGTTTAACAGGACGCATTTCGATTAAATTCACTTTAATACCACGTTCTGCTAATTGATAAGCTGCTTCTGAACCAGCTAATCCTGCGCCTATAACATTAACAGTTTGACTCATATACATTCTCCTTTAATAAAAATTCTATTTTTGTACTTCTTCTTTATAATCACAATTAGAACAAATCACTTGAGAACTACGTCCTTTTTTATGTTCCATCAAGTAATGATTACATTTTGGACAATCTCTTCCTATTGGTTTATCCCAAGAAATAAAGTCACACTCTGGATAATTCGAACAACCATAAAATAGTCTATTTTTCTTGGATTTTCTCTCAACTACATCGCCATCTTTGCATTTTGGACAAGTGACACCAATAGTTTTAACAATAGCTTTTGTATTTCGACAATCTGGGAAATTCGAGCACGCCATAAATTTACCATAACGTCCCATTTTTATTACCATAGGGGCTCCACATACTTCGCAATCTTCGCCGGCTGGTTCATCTTTAATTTCAACTTTTTCCATTTCTTCCTCTGCGCGCGCAACATCTAATTTAAAACTACCATAGAAATTATCGATAACTTTTCTCCAACCGATATCACCTTCTGCAATTTTATCGAGCAAGGTTTCCATATTAACTGTAAATTCAACATCAATAATTTCTGGGAAGTAATCCTTCACTTGCTCATACACGATTTCTCCTAGTTCAGTTGGTACAAAACGTTTACTTTCAAGTTTAACATAATTACGTTTTTGAATTGTGTCAATCGTTGGAGCATATGTTGAAGGTCTACCAATTTTTAATTCTTCTAATGTCTTAACTAATCGTGCCTCTGTGTATCTTGGAGGTGGTTGAGTGAAATGTTGTGCCGGTTCAATTTGTGTTGCAGTTACTTTATCACCTTGATTTAATTTTGGCAATTTATTTTCTTTATCATTATCTTTGTCATCTTTTGCTTCAACATATAATGTCATAAAGCCTTTAAATTTGATTGTTTGTCCATTTGCTCTAAATTTAATGTCATTTTGTGTTACATCTAAAGCCACAGTATCTAAAATTGCAGGAGCCATTTGACTTGCTACAAAACGTTCCCAAATTAATTTATACAAGCGATGTTGATCACGTGTTAAATAAGCTTTCATTTCATCTGGTGTACGTAATGTACTTGTTGGACGAATAGCTTCATGGGCATCTTGATCCCCTTGTTTACCTTTTGTTTTACGGTTTGAAGTATACTCAGTACCATACTTCTCTTCAATATATGATTTTGCTTCATCTTTAGCAGTTTGTGAGATTCGTGTTGAATCCGTTCTCATATATGTGATTAATCCAACTGTGCCTTGTCGTTTCAAATCGATACCTTCATATAATTGCTGTGCTAACATCATAGTCTTACGTGCTTTAAAATTAAGTTTACGTGCTGCTTCTTGTTGTAACGTAGACGTTGTAAATGGATTTGCCGGGTATCTTGTTTTTTCTTTTTTATTTACATTAGTGATTTCAAATGCATCACCATTTAATTCGGATGTAATTTTTTCAACATCTTTTTTTGTTTTTAATTTATATGGTTTGTTTTTATAATGTAAGAATTTAGCAGTGAACTTCGATTTTTTATATCTAAATTCTCCTTCAATTGACCAATATTCTTCTGGTTTAAAATTACGGATTTCATTTTCACGGTCAATGACTAATCTTAAAGCAACTGATTGTACTCGACCAGCTGACAATCCTTTTTTTACTTTCTTCCATAGTACTGGAGAAATATTATAACCTACAAGTCTATCTAAAATACGACGCGCTTGTTGTGCATCAACTAAATTCATTTCAATACCACGAGGATGTTTAAAACTTTCTTTTACTGCATCCTTAGTGATTTCATTAAATACTACTCTGTTTTCTTTTGATTCTTCAAGTTCTAAAATTTTTGATAAATGCCAAGCAATCGCTTCACCTTCGCGGTCAGGGTCACTAGCTAAGAAAACTTTTTTAGCTTTTTTCGCATATTTTTTTAAATCTTTAACAACAGGACCTTTCCCTCGAATAGTTATATATTTTGGTTCATAGTTATCTTCTACGTCTACACCCATTTGACTTCTTGGTAAATCACGTACGTGTCCCATAGAAGCAATAACTTTATATCGTTTACCTAAATATTTTTCAATGGTTTTCGCTTTTGCAGGCGACTCAACGATGACTAAATTATCTGCCAAAGTGAATTCCCCCTTGCTTTTTCAATTACTAAAGATAAATGATAAACGGTTAATTTTGTTTTTGTCAATATTTTAATCCAATATAGATATTTTTTTATGAACTATCCTTTGAATTTTCATAATTAATTATATATATATTTAATTGTTTAAAAAACGATAATCATATAATATATCTTCTGCTTCTGAAACAATCATTGCACCTTCTTGAGCACGTAATAAATTTCCTTTTGTCAAAGGGTTAAACATTGATCCAGGTAATACATAAACATTTCTATTTTGATCTAAAGCACAATCTATTGTAATTTGACTACCACTTTTAATTTTAGCTTCAGTAATTAATACACCACGAGACAACCCGCTTATCAGACGATTTCTTTCAGGGAATTGATATTTGTTTATTTTTGTTAAAGGAGGATATTCACTTATGACTAAACCAGTTTCTTCAATTATATTACGTAACTTTCGGGTTTCCTTTGGATAGTGATTTAAATGACCAAAACCTAGAACTGCAATAGTTGGGAGATGATGTTTTAATGCGAATTGATGAGCTATGCTATCAGCACCTTTCGCTAAACCGGATACAATCGTTAGTGGAATATTTATAAAGTGAGGAAATAGATAATCTAGTGCACACTTAGAATAATGTGTGGCCTCACGTGAACCTACAACACCTAAAGTATATGTAGATGATAATAAATGTATATTTCCACGATAAAATAATATAAAAGGATAGTCGTAAATAGTTTTAAGCAATGGAGGATATTGAGAAGAAAATGAAGTAACATAGTTAACCTGAGATCTAGAAAGTTGAGTTTGAATGTAATCGTAAGAAATCTCTTCTAATTGAGTAAAACGCTTCTTTTTTAAATATAGAGATTCCCATTCATTAATCATTTCAAATTGAACATGTTCATTAACATTGAAAAATTTTGGAAATACATTGAGTAAATGATGAATATGTTGGGTCGTATACCCTATCCATCTCATTTTTAATAAAATAAAATCATTCATGAAATAAATGTCTCCTTTTAATTTATTATACCGTGAATAATTAATAGTAAAATTTCATTTATAAGACAAATTTGAAATATAAATGTAAGGAGTAATAATATTAAAAGATTATGTATACTTTTTGATTTCATAACATAAAAAAATAGAGCGTTCAGTCATTTATAATATATTGGTAGTCTACGATATATATAAGAAAAACTGCCAACAAATTTCAGTAATTGTTGACAGTTTGAATTCAATTATTAATTACATCATTGCTACTTCACTGTTAATAATTCTTCATAAATGCCTGCTTCTTTTGCCGCTTCAATTAGTGTTGTACCAATTTCTGATGGTGTATCTGCTGTTTTAACGCCACATTCATTAAGCGTTTTAATTTTTTCTGCAGCAGTTCCTTTACCACCTGAGATGATTGCACCTGCATGGCCCATACGTTTTCCTGGAGGTGCTGTTTGTCCACCAACAAAACCAACAACTGGTTTAGTCATGTTTGCTTTGACCCATTCAGCTGCTTCTTCTTCAGCAGTACCACCGATTTCACCAATCATAACAACAGCTTTTGTTTCTTCATCTTCATTAAATGCTTTAAGTACATCGATAAAATTTGTACCGTTAACTGGGTCCCCACCGATACCTACTGCTGTGGTTTGACCAATACCTTCTTCAGTTAGTTGATGTACTGCTTCATATGTTAAAGTACCTGAACGAGAGACAACGCCTACATGTCCCTTTTTATGAATATAACCTGGCATGATACCAATTTTACATTCATCTGCTGTAATTACACCAGGACAGTTTGGTCCAACTAAACGTGTTTTTCTATCCTCTAAATAACGTTTCACTTTAATCATATCAACAACTGGAATATGTTCAGTAATACAGATCACCATATCTAATTCTGCATCAGCTGCTTCTAAAATTGAATCTGCAGCAAATGGTGCTGGTACGTAAACTACTGATACGTTAGCACCTGTTTCTTTTTTAGCTTCAGCTACTGTATTATACACTGGCACGCCTTCAACCACTTGTCCACCTTTACCTGGTGTTACCCCTGCGACAATTTGTGTGCCATAATCAAGCATTTGTTTTGTATGGAAAAGGGCAGTAGACCCTGTAATACCTTGCACCATTACCTTAGTATTCTTATCTATAAATACACCCATTTTAGTGTTCCCATCCTTTCCTTACGCTTCTTTAACAAGTTTAACAATTTGTTGTGCACCTTCAGCCATTGTTGCTGCTGGTTCAATTGCTAGACCAGATTCATTTAAAATCTCTTTACCACGTTTAACATTTGTACCTTCTAAACGAACAACTAAAGGTAAAGTTAATTCGACTTCTTTAACTGCTGCTACAATACCTTCTGCAATCACATCACATTTCATAATTCCACCGAAGATATTTACAAAAATACCTTTTACATTATCATCACCCAAGATGATTTTGAATGCTTCAGTTACTTTTTCTTTTGTAGCACCGCCACCAACGTCTAGGAAGTTAGCTGGATTACCACCGAAATGATTAATTGTATCCATTGTAGCCATGGCTAATCCGGCACCATTAACCATACAACCAATGTCACCATCTAAGGCAATATATGATAAATCATATTTAGATGCTTGAATTTCTTTTGGATCTTCTTCTTCTAAATCACGTAACTCTAAAATATCTTTATGTCTGAATAATGCATTATCATCAAAATTTAATTTTGCATCTAAAGCTAAAACATCACCATCACCAGTTGTTACAAGTGGATTAATTTCAACAATAGAACAATCTTTTTCAACAAAAACATTATATAAAGAAAGTAAGAATTTTGCTGCTTTATTTACAGATTCTTTTGGAATATTAATATTGAATGCAATACGACGTGCTTGGAATGGTGATAACCCTATCACTGGATCGATTGTTTCTTTAAAGATTTTTTCTGGCGTTTTAGCTGCAACTTCTTCAATTTCAGTTCCACCTTCTTCAGAAGCCATCAATGTAATACGATCAGTAGCACGATCAATGACAAAGCCTACATAATATTCTTTTTGAATATCACAACCTTCTTCGATATATAAGCGTTTAACTTCTTTACCTTCAGGTCCAGTTTGATGCGTTACTAATTGCTTGCCTAATAATTCATTAGCATAAGTTTCAACTTCAGACAGTGATTTAGCAATTTTAACTCCACCTGCTTTACCTCTACCCCCAGCGTGAATTTGTGCTTTCACTACATAAACATCTGAATTTAATTCTTTTGCCTTTTCCACCGCTTCTTCAGCAGTAAATGCTACACGTCCTTCTGGAACGGCTACACCCATAGCACGAAATATTTCTTTACCTTGATACTCGTGGATATTCATCTTCCATCCTCCTGTTTCTTAGGTTAAGTTCACTTTAATTATAGAAAATGTAAGCGCTTTTGTAAACTGAAAGTGTTATACTTTTTGCAATAGTTTTTAAATTCAAATAATTTTAATTTTATTTTAATTATATCATTGATTTAACAGGCTCAAACGTTTTACGATGATATGGCGTTATGCCTAATTGTTTTAATCCTTGAAGGTGTGATTTAGTGCCATATCCTACATTTTTTTCAAAATCATAACCAGGATATTTCAGTGCTACTTCCGCCATTAAACCATCCCTATATTCTTTTGCCATGATACTAGCAGCAGCAATAGAAACACTTTTAGCATCTCCTTTAATAATAGAAGTTTGAGGCATTGCATTATCCAATGTCATAGCATCAATAAGTAAATGATTAGGTTGTTGTTTTAATTGATTAATAGCACGTTCCATAGCTAATTTGGTTGCGTTGTAAATATTGAACTCATCAATTTCTTCAGCGCTTGCTATCCCGTAAGCATAGTCATAAACACCTTCTTTCAATTGTTCGTTAAGTATTTTTCGCTTTGTTGCTGAAACTTTCTTCGAGTCATCTAATCCTAAATATTGATGTTCTTTATTTAAAATGACTGCACAAGCTACAACAGGCCCAGCAAGTGGACCACGACCTACTTCATCAATCCCACATATTAAAGCATTAGGATTGTCCTTTAATATTTTATTTTCATATTTATTCATTTGTTGATAATGTTCTTGTGTTTCTTGATCTTTTAAAAGCTGTTTACGACGTCGTACTATATTTTGCTGTACCCCTTTTCTTGTATCACTCATTAATTCATGTTGTTCAAGTGCTTCAATTGAATCAATTGTATCTAATAATGCTTTAATCTCTTTAATTGTTTGAGGCATAATCTAAGTCCCCTTTCATTTCTGAATAAATATCAAAACAATAAGTTCCAATTTTAGCATTACGCACATCATTAATAATCAATTCGATGACAGCCTCGTAATCAACTTCATTTCCTTTTTGTAATAACCCACGTCGACGTCCAATAGCATCAAACCATTCTAAAATTTCTGCATCAGTTTCTACATCAATATTGTAATGATTCTTCAGTCCTTCAACATCATGTTTAATTAAGAATTGTAAACCGTATATTGCTACTTCATCTAAGTGCACGATACTATCTTTAATGGCACCAGTAAGGCTTAGTTTTTTACCTACAGTTTCATCTTCAAATTTGGGCCATAAAATACCTGGCGTATCTAGCAGTTGTAATGCTTTACCTACTTTAATCCATTGTTGTTGTTTCGTTACTCCCGGCTTATTTCCTGTTTGAGCAATGTTTTTTTTAGCTAACTTATTAATTAATGTAGATTTTCCCACATTAGGTATACCAACAATCATGGCACGTATAGCTCTAGGTTTAAGTCCTTTCGCTTTTTCTTTCTCAAACTTTTCTTTAGTCGCTTCAATTGCAGCATTTTCTACGCCTTTTAAATTTTTGCCGTGTTTCGCATCAACTGCTACAGGATAAAAACCTTTATCAGTAAAGAAATGTTCCCACTTTTGCATTTCATTTAAATTCGACATATCTTTTTTATTTAAAATAACTACGCGTGGTTTTTGTTTAATGACATCATCAATCATTGGATTTCTTGAACTATACGGTATACGTGCATCAACAAGTTCAAATACCACATCTACTTTCTTAAGTTGTTCTGTCACTTCTCTTTTGGCTTTTGCCATATGCCCTGGATACCATTGAATCACCATGACATTCACCCTACTTTCGTTAAATTTATTTCAACTGTTCGATTATAATCAATATTTAAAATCTTCACTACTATTATCAATTCTATTATATTTTAACATGCTATTTCATATTCATTAAATCGCTACTATTAAAAACAAATTTCTAATTTTTTATAAAACATATAAATACTTTTATTAGGAAGTTTAATACACTACAATTTAGTATGTAGTCATGTTTTAATTATTAATAGGACATTCTAACTACAGAGGTTTAATATGAAAAAATTTTTTACTTATCTAGGAATTTTTATAGCACTGTCCATCATAGGCCATAGTTATGTCATTTATCGTTTTATTCACGATGGCATTTTATTTACAGGTCCAAATGATGGAATGGAACAAATGGTTCCAATTCAAATGTATTTATTTGATAAATGGAGTAGTGGCAATTTGTTTTATTCCACCGATTTTGGATTAGGTGGAGATTTCTTTACAGATCTTAGTTACTACTTCTCCACAAATATTTTATTTATAATAAATGTAGTATTTATTGCACTTATTAAAATTTTTATTCCTTTACATACGCATGATATATTATTTTGGATGATTAATGCCCTTGTTATGTCCATGATTAAAGCAACGATTGCTATGTATTGCACTTACTTATATAGTAAATACATTTCAAATAACAAACGGTTAAGCTTAGTTGTAGCGTTTTTATTTGTTATGTCACCCTTATATTATCGCTTTACAGTGTATTGGCCCTTCTTTAGTGATGTGTTTGTTTGGATGCCGTTATTACTACTCTCTATTGAAAGAGTCTTGCAAAAACAGAAGTTTGGACTATTCATTGTTACTGTTTCTTTAATACTAATTAATAACTTTTATTTTGCATATTATCTTTGTTTAATAGGTGCGGGTTATATACTGATTCGTGTAATATTTAGACACCCAAAAGATATTCTCTCAAGAAGTAAAGCATTTTTAACTTTAATCATTAGTGCCCTGTTAGGTTTAGGCAATAGTTTATTTATCTTTTTTCATGGTGCTCAAAGCTTTTTAAATAACCGTCGTGTGCCTTTTTCTGGAGCAGTTGATACATTTGAAAAATTAGATATTAATACAAATATTTTCTTTGATAATTATTTAATTGTATTATTATTTATTACCATTCAAGCTCTTTTAAGTTTTAAATTATATAAACATTATTATTATCGTTTATTTGCTATCCTTACCTTTGTATTTATCATATTTAGTTTTATACCTTTCATCGACCAAGTATTTAATGGTTTTTCAGCGCCTCAAAAGCGTTGGCATTTTATTTTAGCTTTTAATTCCACACTATTAATCGGATTATTTTTAAAATATTTCAAAACACTAACTACAAAATCTTATCTAATAAGTAATATTATTGCAGAATTAGTTATATTTATAAGCGCTATGATATATCATAAATTTTTAGCATGGTTCATATTAGTTCCTATTGTATCTTTGATTGGACTGATGGTTCTTATCATTAAAGATCGTACATACCGCTTTAAATTAAGTTATTTATATAGTATTTCAATTATATTATTAAGTATCTTGGTCTCTATAGTATTTATTAAAAATCAAATTTACTATAAAGATCACACTGATCGTGGAAATACGTTTTATATTAATTCCAGTTTATATAGTTCCGACTTACAACGTGCACTTGTTCAAGAAATGAATCAAAATAAGCATGAAGATGAACGTATCGATTGGAGAGTCAACGAGCAAGATAATACACCGATGTATCAACATTTTAAAGGGTTAAGTTTGTATTCAAGTATTTTTCATCATAATATACTCGATTATTATTACGATGCTTTAAAAATTAATTTAGCTGAGGAGTCATTGAGTAGATATCAATCAACGAATGGACGACAAAATATCGCGAGTCTATTTTCAGTGCGTTATATGATGCTAAAAAATTATCAAAATAACTTACCTTCCTACTTCAAAAAAATAAAATCAAGCGGACAATATGGTATTTATGAAAATACACTTAACTTACCATCTGTTAAAGTAACTGATTCTATATACAATAGTAAAAAATTGACGACTGCAATTGATAGAGAACATGCAATGTTAAAAGGTGTTATTTTAAACAATGAAGGCACAAGTTATAAAGCTAAAGCTCCTAATTTATTAAATCAATCATCATTGAGTTATAAAAATCTAAAACATTTAAATGGTAATGTCTATAAAGTAATTGGAGATAAAGGTGGAACATTAACGATACACTTACCTCAATCATTACGCCAAAAGTATGATGATTTTTACGTTACGATGAAAATAAAGCGTGGTAATCCTGATAGTAATTACACAGTCTCTGTAAATAATTATGCAAATCACCGGTTATTTAATAATTCTACTTATCGTACTGGCATTGATACACAACTTTACCGAACACAACCTGATAATAAAGGAAACATTAATATCACTTTATCTCCTAAAGGAACATTTTATTTAAACCTTCAACAATTAAATGGTGAAAACTACAAAATGTTAAAACAAATGCATAAAAAAGCTGATTTTAATAACAAGTATAAAGATATTAAAAACGGCGTTGAAGTCAACTTAGCTAAACATGATAAAGGGATTGCTTCAATTAATATTCCTTATAGAGAAGGTATGCAAGCGTATGTTAATGGACACCGTATTAAACCTATAAAAATTAATTACATGATGACAGGCGTTCCTGTTAATTCATCTGCCAAAAAAATTATTATTAAATATCAACCACCTTATTGGAATACTATGATTTTAATCTCACTAATCAGTATAATAATAAGTGTTGTATTTGTTAGATTTGTTAATACCAAAAAGAGAAAGATGAGGAAAAACATTGATCAATAAAATTCGGTCCAATCGATTATTGACCTTTTTATCTATATTTATAATTGCTAATATCATTTCTTTAGCAATTTATTATCCATTTATTCGAGATTATTTCAAAGAAGGATTTGTATTTAGTGGTTCCGGAGATGGTTTTAGACAAATGATGCCATTTCAAATGTACTTATATGAACATTACAGTAAGTTCAAAGGAGCCTATGATCAATCTTTTGGATTAGGTGGAGATTACATTAAGGGGTTGGCCTATTATTATTCTTTATCTCCCATAATGTGGATTAATTTTTTTATAATCTGGGTAAGTCATTTTTTATTTCATTGGCAAACGAGTCATATCGCCTTTTGGGCAACTAACCAATTAATAATCGCTTACGCTAGAACGATTATTACAATTATTGTTGTATTTTACTATTTAAAATGGCTAAAGTTGAAAACAGCGCCATTGCTTATCGCTACTATTTTATATGGTGCATCCACTCTTGTACTTTACTATAACTATACATGGTCATTTTATGGAGACTTATTGATTTTATTACCTTTATCTTTATGGGGAATGGAACGTTTCTTTCAAAAAAGAAGAATAGGGCTATTTATCTTTTCAGTTGCGCTGACCTTATTTTCTAATTTTTATTTCAGTTACTACCAAGCTATTGTATTAGGGATTTATTTCATATTAAGAGTCATTTTTAAATATCGTCGTGATATCGTATCAAGATGGGAAAAATTTTATTTACTCGTTATTGGTGCAATACTTGCACTTTTATCTAGTATTTTAGGATTCTATACAGGTGTATCTTCATTCCTAAACAATGATAGAGCCCAAAATGATGACTTCAATATTACATTGTTTACAGATTTAACACAAAGTAAATATCATATTTTTTCTGATGGTTTTTATATTACCGTTTCGATTATTGCATTAATGGGTTTATTTACGTTTAAGTTATATCGTCACTACTATTATAAAATTTTTGCTATCATCACTTGGTTTTTACTTATTGGATCGTTATCACAATACTTTGATAGTGCATTTAATGGCTTTTCATTACCACAACGTCGATGGGTATACTTTTTATCTATTTCAACTAGTATCTTAATTGCATTATATATTCAATATTTATCTGAACTTACATTAAAACAATATTTACTTGTAGCAATTCCGGTATTTATATTTGGTTTATATCACTATATATTTGCGAGTGCTTATGTCAATTGGATGATTGTACCATTATTTTTAATCATCGTTTTAACCTTTGTAGTATGGAAAAAAAAATGGTTATATCAACCTTATATACTAATAGCTATTATATTACTATTCTTTGTACAACAAATTATGATGACACACGATTCACGAGCCCGTACTATTGATCCATATGCAACGACTACGAAAACATTAACAGATTCAAGTTATTATAATCATAAACTTGCTAAAAAAATTAATAATATTAAGAAACAAAAAGATAATAAAAATCCTTTCCATCGTATCGATTATATGTCAGCCTATGCACTCAATTCACCATTTATTTACCATTATAATGGCATTTCACTTTACTCAAGTATTTTTGATGGTGACATATTAAAATACTATGATAAAGAAATGCAGATTAATATGCCTGTTGATAAGAATAGTACATATCGATACTTAGGGAATCGAGCAAATTTAGAAGCCATGTGGGATGTTCAAGATCGATTCCGACATCCTAATGATCTGAATATGCCTTATGGCTTTAAAAAGGTAGATACTATCAATAATGGTTCAGATAAATTAATTCATTCAGAAAATACTATTAATTATCCAGCCACTCATATTACTAATAAGATTTTTAATAAACATGATCTCAAATCGCCATTAGATCGTGAGCAAGCGATGCTACAAGGTGTAGTATTAGATGATGATTCAATAAAAGCGAATACTTCTTTCACTCAAAATGAAAACCTATTAAGTAAAGCATATCAATCTACAAATAATGCTACTTGGAAAGATAAAACTCATTTAAATGTAGAAAAAAATAATGGTGGTATCACATTGACATTACCTAAAACGTTAGCTAATCAATATAAAGATATGTATGTCGAAATGGATGTAGAATTGTTAGCTCCAGATATTGAGCATTCTATAGGAGTAAATGAATATGTTCAAAATCGTAATATGCTAAGTTATAAATATCGACGTTTTGTTACGCCTGTAACAATGAGAGTAAAAGCTTCGGATCAATTAAAGATTCGTCTTACTAAAGGACATTATCGACTATCTATTAAAGGTATCTATGGAGAAGATTATCATGCATTGAAACAAGCTTCTAAATCACTTAAACCTGTGACTATTTCACAATTTAGAAGTGGCTATACATTCACTAAACCTAAAGGAACTTCTGGATACTTGGTGGTACCAATCGCCTATGCTAACGGTATGCATGCACGTGTTAATGGACACGATGTAGATGTAAAACAAGCTAACGGTATTATGACAGCTATTCCAGTCAAGAAAAATGATACTCATATTGAATTATCTTATACACCACCACATTTTTATATACTATTAATTTTGAGCGTTATCGGAATAATAAGCAGTATAATATTTAGCAGATATTTAAAAAGAAAAAATCAATTAAAATAAAAAGCGCCTGGGTCATAATTCCTAGCAAAATAGCCAGTAAATGAGTTTATTATAAATTCATTTACTGGCTTCTTTATTTACAATACTGGGTATTGTTGGCTCGCTTTCTTAGGGGGACAGCTTCAGCCTGTAGTCTTCAGCTTGTCTTGTTCCCTTAAAAGTCTTGCCAAAATACTTTGTATTTATATGTAATTTTACATTGAAATACTTAAAAAATAAGGCATATTCGTATAATTTAATAAACATCACTACACTAAATTAACGAGGTGCCTTATGTATAATGATTATAATATGATTCAACTTACTCTACCAATGGCAATTTCAGTTCTCATTCCCATAAATGATATTTCACGACATGTAAATGATATTGTAGAAAAAAATACTAAGACTGAATTTATTTGTCCGAACAATCAAAGACTAGGATTTAAAAAATATACCTATCACCATGATAAATATGGCTTTAAAAGAGACTTTAAATTATATGAATGTGATGATGATTCAGAATGTCCTCTGAAACACCCATGTATGAACTTCAATTCAAAAACAAATAAAAAATAATGAAGAATTATAATTGGGAATATTTTAAAGCGCAAATTAATAAAAAGCTTTCAAAACCAAAAACAAAACCATCTACAGTCAAAGAAAAATTGATGTGGCGCCTGTTTTTAGATTTATAAAGACTATTTTGAGTTTCACTCGAATGTCCGTTCGAGATATAAATAAAGACTAAAGAGAACTAGGATTTGGACTAATGGCACTTAATATAAGAAAAGTAACAGCTCAACGAGCAAAAAATAATCACAAAAATTATAAAAAAGACAATTTCTATATTATTTCAATAGAAATTGTCTTTATTTACTTATCCTGGAATTTTATGCCCCAGATTCTTTTTTAAATGCGTATTAACTTACCCATTTTTTAGTATAGTTTTCTATATACTGATTAGCGAATTTCTTGAATTCTTGCAGCTTTACCACGTAAACTACGTAAGTAGTATAATTTAGCACGACGTACTTTACCGCGACGTTTAACTTCGATTTTTTCAATTTTTGGAGTGTGTAATGGGAATGTACGTTCAACACCTACACCTGAAGAAATTTTACGAACTGTGAAAGTTTCAGAAATTCCTCCACCGCGGCGTTTAATTACAACACCTTCGAAAACTTGGATACGTTCACGTGAACCTTCGACGATACGTACGTGTACACGTAAAGTGTCACCAGTACGGAAAGTTGGTAAGTCTGTGCGTAATTGTGATTTTGTAACTGCTTCGATTAACTTATGATTACTCATTTTTATACTCTCCTTCAACCTATGTTCTTGCCTAGACAATCATATAGCAGCGGATCATAGTGATTTTTAGTGTCTTTTCACACTTGATATATATTAGCATACTCCTAGTTGTTTTTCAATTGGTTTTTATAGCTTTCTAAAAATTCTTTATCCTTATCACTTAATTGATACTTTTCTAGTAAGTCCGGACGTTTATGCAAAGTACGTATTAATTTTTGTTCATGTCGCCATTTTTCTATATTTGCATGATTTCCAGATAATAATACGTCAGGTACAGTCATACCTTTATATTCTCTTGGACGCGTATATTGTGGGAATTCAAGTAAACCATCGGAGAAAGAATCATCTTGATGGGATTGTTCATTACCAAGTACTCCAGGAATTAATCTAACGATAGCATCAGTCATAGTCATAGCTGGTAATTCTCCACCAGTCAATACATAATCCCCCATTGAAATTTCATCGGTTACTAAATTTTCTCTAATTCTTTCGTCATATCCTTCGTAATGTCCACAAATAAATACAATATGTTCAGCTTCACTCAATTCTTCAGCAATTGCTTGAGAGAATGGTCGTCCTTGAGGACACATGAGAATGACACGCGTTTTATCAGTATGTTTTAAATCTTTCATTGCATTAAACACTGGTTCTGGTTTTAAAACCATTCCTTGACCGCCACCATACGGATAATCATCCACTTGATTATGTTTATTTTCAGCGTAGTCTCTAAAGTTTACAGTATTAACTTCAATAATATTTTTATCTTGCGCACGCTTCAAAATCGAATGATTTAGAACGCCGTCGAACATTTCTGGAAATAATGTTAGGTAATCTATTTTCATTATTCTAATAATCCTTCCATTGGCGTAATACGAATTGTTTTATGTTCAACATCTACTTCTTTAACGACATCTGCTATATATGGAATAAGGTATTCTTTGTCACCTTTAACAACCCATACATCATTGGCACCTGTTTCAAAAATATTAATTACTCTTCCAATTGGTGTATCATTATTAAAAACCGTACACCCAATAATATCAGAATAGTAAAATTCGTTTTCATTCAATTCAATATCCTCATGATCACGTTCTTGGAATAAGTAATCTCCTTTATATTGTTCGACGTCATTAATATGATTAATACCTTCAAATTTAAGCATGTGAAATCCTTTATGTATACGATATGATGTAATAGTCATTTCTATTTCATTATGGTGGTGATTCACGATAAGGACTTCTCCAGGTTGAAAACGTGTATCAGTAAAATCAGAATTAGATTTTACTTTTACTTCTCCTTTAATCCCATGTGTATTTACAATTTGTCCTACTTCTACTTGCATCCTTATCCTCCTTACATAATCGTTTATTTATACATATTAACATGTTTCTTATAAAGTGAGAATATAATAAAAGCCTGTGACATATCTTATGCCACAGACCTGTTATTATATGATATTGATATTATTATCAATTATTTTGAACGTTTTTGTTCATCAAATGTTTTTAAAATACCTTGTTTTGATAAGATATTGTGAACAGTATCAGTTGGTTTTGCACCGTCTTTTAACCATTTTAAAGCTAATTCTTCATCGATTTTAACTTCTGGTGCATTTACACTTGCTGGATTGTAAGTACCGATTTGTTCGATGATACGACCATCACGTGGTGAACGCGCATCAGCTACAACGATACGATAGAATGGATTTCTTTTTGAACCTAAACGAGTTAAGCGAATTTTAACTGCCATTTATAAAACTCTCCTTTAAATCTTTTAATTTTTATTTTCTACAAGAAATAATAATAACAGGAACCTCCAACTTTGTAAAGACTTTTTTCTTTACCAAATCTAGATTTATGAAATAAATTGTAGATTTGATGATGTACTAGCTTTAACTAGATCTTACCTTTATTCATTTTGGTTATGCATGTGCCAATGTACATGCGTTCCTTTACTTATTTATGAAAAAGCGGAATAACACTTAGGATGTTATTCCGCTTTCATTACTTTTTAGAATGGTAAATTCATGCCTTTTAACATATTTTCCATTTGGCTACGTTTACCTTTTTTACCTTTACGACCATTACCCGTAAATTGTTTCATCATTTTTTTCATATCATTAAATTGTTTCATTAAACGATTCACTTCCTGCAATGAACGGCCTGAGCCTTTTGCTATACGTTTCTTTCTTGAAACATTTAAAATTGCTGGATCTTGTCTTTCATTAGGTGTCATTGATTGAATAATAGCTTTAATATGGTCAATTTGTTTGTCACTCATATTTAGCTTATCTAAGCCTTTCATTTTATTCATACCTGGAATCATTTTCATAATATCATCCAGTGGTCCTAAATTCTTCACTTGATCCAATTGTTCTAAGAAGTCATCTAATGTAAATGAAGACTCACGCATTTTCTTTTCTAAATCTTTAGCTTTTTCTTGGTCCACATCTTGTTGCGCTTTTTCGATAAGACTTAATACGTCACCCATACCTAGTATACGAGATGCCATACGCTCTGGATGGAATAATTCTAAACCATCCATTTTTTCACTCATACCAACAAATTTAATTGGTTTATGTGTTACTGCACGAATAGAAAGTGCCGCACCACCACGAGTATCTCCGTCTAATTTAGTTAAAGTCACACCAGTGACATCCAATTGCTCATCAAATGATTGCGCAACGTTCACAGCATCTTGTCCTGTCATCGCATCTACAACAAGCATAATTTCATCTGGTTTTGAGATTTCTTTAACATCAGCTAATTCATTCATTAATGTTTCATCAATGTGTAAACGTCCCGCAGTATCGATAATTACAAAGTCCAAATGTTCTTCTTTAGCATATCTTAATGCGTTATCTACAATTTGTTGTGGTTTAACTTGATCACCTTCACTATAAACAGGTACATCAAGTTGTTTACCTACTGTTTGTAATTGATTAATCGCAGCGGGACGATATATGTCGGCTGCTACTAACATTGGCTTTTTATTATATTTTTTACGCATTAACAATGCCAATTTACCAGCAGTAGTTGTTTTACCTGCCCCTTGTAAACCAACCATCATTACAACTGTGGGTGGCTTATTAGCCATTTTAATAGATGTATTTTCTCCACCCATTAATTGTGTTAATTCATCTTGTACTATTTTTATAACTTGTTGTCCAGGTGTTAAAGACTGCATAACGTCTGATCCCAAAGCACGTTCGGAAACTGTTTTAACGAAGTCTTTGACTACCTTGAAGTTAACATCGGCTTCTAACAATGCTAATCTAACTTCACGCATCATTGTTTTAATATCTGCTTCTGTTACTTTACCTTTACCGCGAATTTTTTGCATCGTGGCTTGTAAACGATCGGATAATCCTTCAAATGCCATATTAACAACCTCCTTATAAATTATTCTAGTTCTTCTAATTTTTGGATTAAATGTTCCAGTTTTTTAGTATCATGAATAGATTGTTTCATTTCGTTATAAATCATTTGACGTTGTTCAAATTTCCCATATAACTTTAATTTAGTTTCATAGTCTTCTACTAAATCGCCAGTTCTTCTTATATTATCATAAACCGCTTGTCTACTCACTTTAAACGTTTCAGCAATTTCACTTAATGAGTAATCATTTAGATAAAATAATTCAAGATAATTCTTTTGTTTTTCAGTAAGCAAAGAATGATAAAAATCAAATAGATAATTCATTCTTAACGTTTTAACTAAATCATTTTTCCCCATTTTGGTGTTCCTCATTATTATCTGTTAAGCTTTGCATTTCATCAGGGATATTATCATTTTGCTCAATCATATCAGCAAACAATCCATATACATAACTTTCAGGATTAAATGGTTGTAAATCATCTAGTTTTTCACCTAAACCAACGTATTTAACAGGAATATGCAATTCATTTCGAATAGCAAGTACAATACCACCTTTTGCTGTGCCATCTAATTTAGTGAGCACAATCCCTGAAACGTTGGTTACTTCTTTGAATGAACGTGCTTGTGATAGTGCATTTTGACCAGTGGTTGCGTCTAAACATAATAATGCTTCATGTGGTGCATCTGGAACAGCACGACTAATGACTCTTTTCATTTTGTCCAATTCTTGCATTAAGTTTGATTTATTTTGTAAACGACCTGCTGTATCACAAATTAATATATCTACACCTTTATTCTTAGCCGCATTGATTGCATCATAAACAACTGCTGCAGGATCAGAACCTTCGCTTTGTCTGATTACCTCTACGCCTACACGATCGCCCCAAACTTGTAATTGTTCAATTGCACCTGCTCTGAAAGTATCACCAGCAGCCAACATAACTTTTTTACCTTCCATTTTATAACGATGTGCCAATTTACCAATCGTTGTAGTTTTACCTACACCATTGACCCCAACCATTAAAATGACATTTAATCGGCCATCTTCGATATTCATTGCTTCTGAATGATCATCTTCTTGGTGATAAATTTCTACAATTTTTTCAACGATAACTTCTCTTAAACCTTCAGTTTCTTTGATATTACGACGTTGTGCTTCTGTACGTAATTCATCCGTTAATTGCATAACCGTATTGAAACCTACATCCGCAGTAATCAACATTTCTTCTAAAGCTTCGAAGAAATCTTCATCTACAGTTCGATAACGTGCAATCAAGTTATTTAATTGCTCTTGGAAGTTTTCTCTTGATTTTTCTAAACCTGCTTTAAATTTCGCTCCCATTTTTTGAGCTTCAATTTCTTCAAAATCTTCAATTGAAATTAACCCATCTTCATCGAAGTCAGCTTCGCTTAATTTACGTGGTTTTTTCTTTTTTGGTGCAGGTTCTTCATTTTCTTGTTCATTGTCTTTTGTTGATGGTTGATCTAATTTCTCATCTTCCGTTAATTCCTTTTCAATATCTTCAGTCGACTTTGTAGAAAATTTATCTTTTAGTCGTTTGAAAAAACTCATGCATTTTCCTCCTTCATAACCTCATCTATTGTATTTAAATTTACACTTACTAATTTTGAAACGCCTGACTCTTGCATTGTAACACCATATAAACGATCCGAATACTCCATTGTACCTTTTCTATGCGTAATGACGATAAACTGTGTTTTTTCAGATAAATCATTTAAAAATTGTGCGTAACGAATAACATTGGCTTCATCCAAAGCTGCTTCCACTTCGTCTAGTATAACAAATGGTGCTGATCTTACTTTTAAAATAGCAAATAGTAATGCAATAGCACTTAATGCGCGTTCGCCACCACTTAATAGAGAAAGATGTTGTAATTTTTTACCTGGTGGTTGAACAATAATATCTACTCCTGCAGACAAGTAATCATCATCCGTAAGTTCTAACTTGGCATGACCACCACCAAAAAGTGATTGAAATACAGATGTAAAATAATCTTGTACTTCAAAAAATGTAGCTTTGAAACGATCTTTTACTTCTTGATCCATTTCATCAATGATTTGTTCTAAAGTCTGTTTTGCTTCTCTTAAATCATTTCTCTGTTCATTCAAAAATGTATAACGCTCATTTAATTCTTCAAATTGTTCAATAGCATTAACATTAACTGAACCTAATTCTTCAATTGACATCTTAGTTAATTTCACTTTTTTTCTTAATGTTTCTATTGGAACATCTGATTGATACGTTTCTCTCGCACGTTCAAGTGTAAGATGATACGTTTCATTTAAATGATTCATTGCATGATTAATAAGAACATCTAATTTAGACTGTTGGGCCTTAATATCTTGATAAAAACTTTCAATGGATAATAAATCTTGATGGCATTGTTCGAGTTTGTACTCATGAATTTCAATATCTTCATTTATAGACTCTTTTTGTTCTTTTAAAGCATCAAGTTTTTGTTTTAATGTGTCACGTTGAGACGCTTTATCTTGGATACTTGATTGAAGCTGTTGAAATGCTTTTTCGCCCATCATATCGTCAGAATTAAATAATTCTATTTTCTCTTTAGTTGCTATGATTTGTTGGTTAATTTGTGCATGTTGTTTGTCTATTCTTTCCAACGACATAGTTTGATGACTTATTTTTTCTTTAACGACTGCAACATCAGAACGTTTTTGATTTAATTCTTTTTCAACTTGCGATACATTTTCTTTACCCTCTTTAGAGAGCTTTGAATATACCTCTATGTCCTTTTCAAGTTGTTTTAGTTGCTCTTGAATTTCAGATAACCGTAATTGTTGTTGTTTTAATGTATGACGACTTTTTTCACTTTGATAGCCATCATTTTTCTCAAATTCAAATTCTTCATGTTCACTTTTTATATGTGTTTCTTGTTTTTTTAATCGATCTAAAGTCAATGTTTCTTCGTGAGCGGTGGCTTTTAATTGATGATATTGTTGACTTAAATCTACATACTTATTACTTAATGTCTCAACTTCCTCTTTTTGATTTTGCAATTGTTGTTCGAATTCTTTTGTTTTCTCTTCGTAGTCGTTTAATTGTGTTTTCATTGTTGTCAATTCATCTTTTTGAGCTAAAATACTTTTTGATTGACGCATTCCGCCACCTGACATTGATCCTCCTGGATTAACGATATCTCCTTCTAAGGTAACGATTCGCGCTTTATATTGAATCGCTCTTGCAAGTTCATTCGCAATTTTAAGATTCTCCACTATAATTGTAGTACCCATCAAATTATCTATGACAGCTTGATACGTTTGATTAACTTCAACCGCTTCAGATGCAATATTAATAAAACCATCAAAATTTCGAGCTACATTTTGGATATGATGAGATAAACTTCTTGCTCTAATTACATTTAGTGGTAAAAATGTTGCTCTTCCTAATCCTCGTTGTTTTAAAAATTTTATCGCCTGGCGACCATCTTTTTCATTATTTACAATAATGTGTTGTAAGGAGGCTCCTAACGCTGTTTCAATCGCTTGTGTTAATTTTGATGGTACCTTGATGACTTCGGCTACTGCACCATGAATACCACTTAAAGTATTCTCTTTTGCTTTTAATATATGTTTTACTCCATTAAAAAAGTAGGAATAGTCTTCTGCTTGTGTTTCTAAACTTTCCATACGCACACGCATTTTATCAGTATATCGATACGCTTGATATAACTTATCTTCATATGTCGCTTCTATACGTTTTGCTTCAGATAAACGATATTCAACGTCACGCATGTCTTTCTCTGTTACATTCATTTTTTGTAATGTAGTAGTATGCGCTTGTTCGGTTTGATGTATGTCCTTTTGAATATGTTTAAGTTGATCAAATACTTCTATTAATCTTGCATCGAGACGTGTTTTTTTGGTTTCATTTTCTTGAATAGTACGTTCTAAAAAACGAATATCATTATTCACTTCAGATTGCTCGGACATTAATTCATAATATTCATTTTTAATAGTTTCTAATTTTTCATCATGTTGTGCATCTGTAAGATTAAGTTTTGATTCTAACTGTTTAATCTCTTTATTAAGCGATTGATGCTGTTTTTTAAGTTTAGATACTTGTTCTAAAGAAAGTTCTCTTTCATCTTGAACATTCTTTAATTCATACTGTAAATTATCTAATTCTTCTTCAAAACGTGCATTCGTTTCTGATTGATTTCTTTTTCGCTCTTCAAGGACATTTAATTTTCCAATAAATTTTTCATATTCCTCAGTTGTAGTAATTAAATCTATATTAACGTGGTCGGTATCTCTTTCAAGTTTTTGACGTTGTGTTTTTTGTTTTTGTAAATATTGATTTAATTGAGCTTGTTGGCCTTCTTTTTCAGCTTGTTGGCTTTTTAGATGATTCAATCGTTCATCGAGTTGACGATTCTCTTCATCATATTGATTAATATCGTGTACAGTTACGACAACATCACTATGCTCCATCTCTTTTGATAATTGTAAGTATTCTTTAGCAATAGATGCTTCTGCTTTTAGAGGTTCAACACGCCCTTCTAAATCATATAAAATATCTTCTACTCGAGATAGATTATCTTCTGTATGATCTAGTTTTTGTAAAGATTCCGTTTTTCTTTTTTTATATTTTAAAACACCCGCTGATTCTTCTATGATTTGACGTCGATCAACAGGTTTAGCATTTAAAATTTCATCTACTCTACCTTGTGAAATAATACTAAACGCTTCTTTTCCTAGACCAGAATCTAAAAATAACTCTGTAATATCGCGTAGACGTGCCCTATCATTATTTAAATAATATTCGCTCTCTCCACTACGATAAAGACGACGTGTTACAATCACATCATCATCATCAGCCTCAATCTGCAACTCTCTTGTAGAATTATCTAATTTTAATTGTACTTCTGCATAATTTTGTGCTTGACGATGTTCTGCCCCTGAGAAAATAATATCTTCCATTTTAGAGCCACGAAGCGACTTAGCAGATTGTTCTCCTAAAACCCATTTAATCGCATCAGTAATATTACTTTTTCCACTACCATTTGGACCAACAATTGCTGTCACGCCTCTATCGAACTGTACATTCGTACGATCTGCAAATGACTTAAAGCCAATGGTATCTATAGATTTCAAATAAACCATACTCTTCTCCTTAATTCATTCATACTCGTTCTTGTTGAAAAGAAGATAATATATGAAATGCGTTCATTATTATTTGTTCTCATCTCTTAACTTATGATAAGCACTTTCAGCTGCTTTTTGTTCAGATTCTTTTTTTGTTCTGCCTTGTCCTTTTGCGATTGCTTTATTTTCTAAAATCACTTCAGATGTAAATAAACGATGGTGTGCTGGACCTTCTTCTTTAATCAAATGATACGTCACATCTCCTTTACTTTGACTAT
Source organism: Staphylococcus hominis subsp. hominis (assembly GCF_002901845.1). Classification (GTDB taxonomy): domain Bacteria; phylum Bacillota; class Bacilli; order Staphylococcales; family Staphylococcaceae; genus Staphylococcus; species Staphylococcus hominis. The sequence goes on along the minus strand of NZ_PPQE01000025.1, from coordinate 534,335 downwards.
GAATATATTCTTGGAATTGTGTTTTAAAATCGACCACGCCAATTAATTCATTATGTTCTACATATGGAAAAATGACTTTTTGAGCAAACTTCCAGACTACTTCTAAGCCTTGGTCTAAGTATAAAGCCCCAATAAACGCTTCAAAAGCATCTGATACTAATGAAGGTCTTGTTCTACCGCCTGTTTTTTCTTCGCCTTTTCCAAGTAAAATGAGTTGATTTAATTCAATTTTATTTGCAAATATTACAAGTGAGGGTTCACATACGATTGTCGCTCTCATTTTAGTTAAATTTCCTTCAGGTAAATTAGGATATTTGTCAAAAAGGTAACGTGAAACCGTCAATTCTAATACCGCATCTCCTAAAAATTCTAAACGCTCGTTATGCGCTAATCGATCCATATTAAAATCATTAATAAAGCTAGAGTGCGAAAACGCTTGTTGGTACACATCTAAATGAGTATAACTAAGACCAAGCATCTTCATTTTTTTATCAAATTGATATTGAAAATCTTTAATCATTTCTGATTGTTTCGGGTGCATGATTGATAAACCTCCGTTCATGTTATTGATGTCCTATGAAAAAAATCTGAGCCATCATGACGACGACTCAGATGTAAGTTTTTATTTTTCAAGACTATTGATGTATTTAACTGCATCACCAACAGTGTTGATTTTTTCAGCTTCTTCATCAGGAATTTCAGTACCAAATTCGTCTTCTAATTCCATCACTAATTCAGCGATATCAAGTGAGTCAGCGCCTAAATCATCTTTGAAAGATGCATCTTCTGTTACTTTATCAGCGTCTACACCTAAACGGTCAACGATGATATCTTTTACTTTATCGAAGTTTTCCACGTCGATTCACCTCCTTTAAAAGTGTCTATCCATAGACTATTATATTTTCCCATTTTAAGGGCTAAAACACAAGTATTTATTAAAAGGATATAATGACTATTTATCCTTTTAAATACATGACGTATATATTACATATACATGCCACCATTAACTGATAACGTTTGACCAGTAATATATTTCGCACGATTAGATGCTAAAAATGACACTGCATAGGCAATATCTTTATCTTCTCCAAAACGTGATAATGGAATTTGCTCCAACATTTGTGATTTAAGATCTTCATTTAATGCATTTGTCATATCTGAGACGATAAACCCAGGCGCAACTGCATTAACAGTAATACCACGTGAAGCAAGTTCACGTGCACTTGATTTTGTCAGTCCTTCAATACCTGCTTTTGTCGCTACATAATTAGCTTGTCCAGGATTACCCATAGCCGCTACAATACTAGATAAATTGATAATAGCACCGCTACGTTGGCGTAACATTTGTGGCGTAGCTTTTTGAATACAATTAAATGTCCCTTTTAAGTTAGTATTAATAACGTCATCCCATTCTTGCTCTTTCATTCGCATTAATAAATTGTCTTTTGTAATACCTGCGTTGTTTACAAGAACATCTAAAGAGCCAAATTGATTTACAACTTCTTTAATCATGGCTTTGACTTGATCACCTTCAGCAACGTTTGCTTGTATTGCAAAACTTTCTACGCCTTTTTCTTTGATTTCTTTAACCACTGCTTCTGCTTTTTCTTTATTACCCGCGTAATTAACTGCTACATTGAATCCATCTTCTGCTAATTGCAATGCAATACTACGTCCAATTCCTCTAGAAGCACCAGTTACTAATGCACTTTTAGTCATTTTCATTCCATCCTTTCACATCTTCTAATGTTTGAATCGATGTAATTTTTACATCTCGATTAATTTTTTTAATTAAACCAGATAATACTTTACCAGGCCCAATTTCAATAAAATGATCCACGCCTTGGTCTATTAACCACTCTGTAGATTTAATAAATTGTACTGGTGAATAGAGTTGTTTCACCATATTTTGTTTAATCGTTTCTGCTTTTGTTTCTCCATGAGCATTATAATTTTGAACGATAGGAAATTGAGCATCATTCCAAGTGAATTGATCAATAAATGAAGCGAAATCCTCTTCAATTACTTGCATCATTGAAGAATGGAAGGGACCTGATACTGCTAAAGGAATCACACGCTTCGCACCTAAAATTTTTCCTTCTTTAGTTAATTTATCAATCAGCGCCTTATGCCCAGATACAACAATTTGACCTGGTGCATTAATATTGGCAGGTTCAATTAATTGATCTCCAAATGAAATTTCTTTACAAATTTCATCTACTTCTTCATAACTTAACCCTAAAACAGCAGCCATACTTCCTACACCATTTGGAAAAGCTTGAGTCATTAATTCGCCACGCTTACGCACAATTTTCACTGCATCTTCAAATTTTAGTACGCCAGCAGCCACTAAACTTGAATATTCACCAAGACTATGCCCCATTGTATAGTCAGCATCTATACGGTTTAGTGCTTCTAGTAATGCAATACTATGTGTTAACAATGCAGGTTGAGTATTCTCAGTTTCTCCTAATTTTTTCTCTTTATCTGTAAACATCGTTTCTAATAAATCAAAATCAACAGTTGTTTGCGCTGATTCTAAAACAGAAGTCGCATCTTTATTAACATGATATAAATCTTTAGCCATTCCTACTTTTTGTGCACCTTGTCCGGGAAAAACAATTGCAGTTTTACTCATTGTCACCACCTACCGTTTCTCTCATAATTTTTACTATTTGTTCATCACCAGCAATTTTAGCTTGTCGAATTGCAGAATAGAATGCACGTGCATTTGAACCACCATGTGCTTTTACTACAGTACCATCTAACCCTAAAAGAACAGACCCACCATATTCTGCATAGTCTAATTTTTTCGCAAACTTACTGATATCTTTTTTCAATATCGCAGCAGCAAGCTTATTTTTTAAATTAGCTAGTAGTGTACCTTTTAACATTTTTCCAATTGATTTAGCAGTACCTTCGATGTTTTTTAGTACCATATTTCCAGTATAACCATCAGTGACAACTACATCTGTGTCACCCTCCATCAATGTTTTAGCCTCAATATTTCCATTAAATCGCAGACTCGCTTCATCTTTTAATAATTGATATGTTTTTTTAGTCAAGGCATTTCCTTTTGCTGGTTCAGTTCCGATATTCAACAATGATATTTTAGGTTGTTGAATACCTCTAATTTTTTGAGCATAAATATTACCTAGCTGTGCATATTGCAATAAGTGTTCAGGTTTTGCATCTGCATTGGCTCCAACATCTAAAAAGACAAATCCTTTACCATCGATAGTAGGTAATGTGACAACAAGTGCTGGTCTAGCTACGCCTTTAATACGTCCGACAATAAATAGCCCTGCTGACATTAAAGCACCTGTATTACCAGCAGATACACAACCATCTGCCTCACCAGATTTAACCGCTTCTGCCATGCGTACCATTGAGCTGTCTTTTTTTCTTTTAATGGCACGTACAGGCTCATCTTCCATCTCAATTTTTTCTGAACAATGTCTAAATTCTATACGCTTATGATTTAATGTATATTGTTTTTCATCACCAAATAAAATAATTTCTAAATCTTTAAAATCATTGATTGCTTTCTCTACAGCTTCTAATACGATGTCTGGTGCATTGTCGCCACCCATCATATCTACAGCAATTTTAACCATGGTTTTCATCCTCACTTATATAAAACATTTTAAATATGCCTGTAAAAACGAGTGTATCTTTTACAAAAGATTCCACTTTTATATCATAATGTCGATTTGTTCTATTGATTACGGTTGCTTCTGCTCTAACATTATCATGCAACTTTACTTTTTCAATAAATTTCAAATTACTTTCTTGAGTTAAAACAGTAGAGTTATGTATTAGGGCTACACATAATGAATTAGCTTGAGCAAATAAAATATGCCCACGTGCAATACGTGTTTTTTGAAACACATACTCTTCTGTAATTTCTATAATAGATTGGGCAGAATAATTAGGTTTAACTTGAATAAGATCCCCAATCACTTCATTAGCTTCCAATCCTTTGATATATTCATAATTTTGTTTGGCTACAGATTTAATACGTTTACGTAATTCAGGAATATTAAGTTGTGTGCGATCCAGACGGATAGTTTGAATACTTACGTTGAATAATTCACACAATTCACTATCCGTAATAAAGGGGTTTTCATTAATCGCCTTCTTAATCTTATGACGACGTTCTGTTTTTTTTAATTTCATACTTTCCTCCCCTTTAAATATTTTAGTACCAAGTCTTAATCATTCCTCACATATCATAACACTTTCTATTTATTATCCTCAACAAATATTATATTCTCATATAATAAATAATTTGAATTAAATATCAGTTTACTGATGTTAATCAAAACTCATGTTAAGTAAGTGGTCGTTGATAAATGCTCTTAAACGTTCATATTTCTCAGTAAAAAACTCCCCAGATTGAATGAGTTCTGCGGCCTCATCACGAGCTACTTCTAGCATACGATAATCTTCTACTATATTAGCAACCATAAAATCTGGTAACCCGCTTTGTTTAACTCCAAAGAAATCACCAGGGCCTCTCATTTCTAAGTCATATTCACTTAATTCAAATCCATCTGTAGTTTGTGTCATAATGGTCATTCTTTCTATGCCAGTTTCTGTTTTAGGTGATGCAATTAATACACAATAACTTTGATGTTCACTACGTCCAACACGACCTCTAAGTTGATGTAGTGTAGATAATCCAAAGCGATCAGCATCATAAATCATCATAAATGTAGCATTAGGAACATTAACGCCTACTTCAACTACGGTTGTCGACACTAAGATATCAATATCATGATTACTAAAACGTGCCATTACATCATCTTTTTCGTCTGCTGACATTTTCCCATGTAATAAACCTACATGTGTTTTACCATAAAACTCTTGTAGTGACTCAAAAAGTTCAACAACATTTTGTACATCTTCTAGGTGTTCAGAACTTTCAATTAGTGGACAAATCACATAGGCTTGACGTCCTTTTTTTAGTTCGCTTGTCATTTGAGCTAACACTTGGTCATACTGTTCATGTTTCGCCCAATGTGTAATAATTGGCTTTCGACCTTTAGGTAATTGTTTAATTGAGGACACATCCATTTCTCCAAATACTGAAATGGCTAACGTTCTCGGTATAGGCGTCGCAGTCATAAACAATACGTTGGTCATAGCACCTTTTTCTCTTAGTAATTGACGTTGATTCACACCAAAACGATGCTGTTCATCAGTAATAACTAACCCTACATTTTTAAATTGTACATCGTCTTGAATCAATGCATGCGTGCCAATTAAACAATCGATCGTTCCATTCTCTAATTGTTCTAACAATACACGTCTTTTTTTTCCTTTTACCGATCCAGTTAATAAAGCAACATTCATATGGTCACCAAAAAGTTCTGTTAAACTATTTGCATGTTGTTCAGCCAAAATTTCTGTAGGTACCATCAGTGCAGATTGATATCCAGCAGTTTTGAGTGCATACATACAAATTGCTGCTACAACTGTTTTCCCTGACCCAACATCACCTTGTAATAAACGATGCATGCGTATTGGCGCTTTCAAATCTCTAAATATTTCATTAACGCTCGATTTCTGTGCATCTGTTAATTCAAAAGGTAACGACTGGATAAATGACTTCACTTTATTAATATCATAATTAATTTCAATGGCTTCATCTGAAGCTTTTTCTAAGCGATTTAACCATTGCATACGTAGTTCAAACATAAATAATTCAGTAAAAGCATATGTACGTCTCGCACGCATAAGAGCTTGTTTATCTTTAGGTAGATGCAACGTTTTAATAGTATAATCTAGTAATTCCAATTTGTACCTTTGTCTTAATTCCTCCGTAATCCATTCATGTATAGTGACATCATTAAGAGATTGATGAATCATATCACGCATTTGTTTTTGTTTAATACCTTCTTTAAGTCGATATACCGGTTCTAATCTCACTTCTTCAGTAGAGGTATGAGTGTCATTAAAAAAAATACGATTGCCATTAATTTCTTGTTTAGCACGATTCCATTTACCTTTTATTGTCACTGTTTGATTTAACTCAATTTTCTTTTTTAAATACGGTTGATTAAAAAATACACATTTAACTGCGATATTATCAATCATTAAATGGACAGTTAATTTTGATTTATTCCGACCAAAAAAGGCTACCGTGGGTACAGAATAAATTTCTCCTGCTACTGTCACAGTAGATTGATCTTCAGCTAAGTTTAAATCTACAACAGTATTATCTTCATAACGCGTTGGTAAATACAACACTAAATCTTCTATTGTGTGAATGTTTAATTCATGTAGTAAAGCAATTCTCTTTGGTCCAAGTCCTTTTATAGATTGAAGCGGATATGGACTTTCAATTAAACTAACTTTCGACATTATTTCTCACCTAATATTTTTAATCTTATTTATATTTTATCACGTTTATTATAAATATTTAGTGATACCATCTTACTATAGTCCACTTGACAAATGAATATCACTCACTTCATTTAAACGTACAACATTCACTTTTAATACTAATATCGTTTTATCATACTTAACTAATAATATGAAAGAGAGCATAAATCTATTTTAAATGATTTTGCATTAGCTCTTAATCTTATTTAAATTTTAGAAGTACGAAGTATTTTTATGTTCCATCAAGGTTTAAATCAAAAAACGATTTATACATACATTCCCAGTTATTATTACTGCTAAATTATATGATATTTTTTTAATCACTCTTTGAATATTAGTTATCTTCTTAATTGTGATATCTTCCTCTATTTTACAGTTCATTATTGATAGCATATTTTTCTATTTTAATATATATTGACTGGTCATTATGTCTTGAAAAACCTATTAAAGTAAGTTTTCCAGTGTCATATTTTTCAATACTTTTATTAAATATAAAATGGGGAGTGACAACGATAATCATTTCATCGTTATCACTCCCACTATTAAATCTCACTTTATTCTACAGCAAATAAATATGGATAAATTGGTTGATCACCTTTATGGATTTCTATTTCAACATCTGGATATTCATTTTCTACCCATTCTTCTAATTGAGTTGTCATATCAGATTGTGCATCTTCACCAGTAATCACTGTTAAGATTTCACTTTCTTCATTTAACAATGTACTTAATAAGCCAGTAATAGTTTTAAATTCATCTGCATTACTAGTCACAATTTTACTTTCAGCTAATCCCATAAATTCATCTTTTTTAATATCTACACCATCAATCTTAGTATCTCTGACAGCAAATGTAATTGAGCCAGATTTAACAGTTTCTAACGCTGTATTCATATGAGACGCATTTTCTTCTAACGTAGATGCAACATCATATTGGAAAAGTGCTGCAATACCTTGAGGAATAGATGTAGTTGGAATGACTACTGTATCAGCTTTAACAAGTTGTGCTGCTTGATCACTAGACATTCTAATATTTTTATTATTTGGCAAGATAATTGCACGCTGGCATTCAGACTGTTCAATCACCTTAACAATATCCTCTGTAGAAGGATTCATTGTTTGCCCACCACTAATAATGTGTGTCACACCCATTGAAGTGAACAACTCAGAGATACCTTCACCCATTGAAATGGCAATTACTGCTGTTTCAACTGTTTTAGGTTGTTGCGAAGCTGTTGCTTGTTGATGACTTTGTTCTTTTCTAATTACTTCACGATGTTGTTCACGCATATTTTCTACTTTTAATTTAATAAGTTCACCATATTGTTGTCCATAATTGAACACTTCACCTGGTGTTTCTGTATGTACATGGACTTTAACTATTTCATCATCATTAATAACTAATAACGAATCACCAAATTCGCTCATGTCATTTCTGAATGTTTGTTCATTAAATTCTTTTTTATCTTTTCCAAAGCGTACCATCATTTCAGTACAATAACCGTACTTAATATCTTCTGTATTAATAACCCCATGAAAATCATGTTCTTCATGAACCAAATCTTCTGTGTCTAATTTTTGTTTGTTAGCTTCAACTTTTTCGCCTTTTAGTCCTTTTAAAAAGCCTTCGTAGACACACAATAAACCTTTACCGCCACTATCCACTACGCCTACTTCTTTTAAAACTGCTAATAAATTTGGCGTATTATTTAAAGATTGCTCAGCTTTTTCGATTGTATATTCCATTACTTCGATGCAATCATCTGTTTCTTCTGCTTTAGTCATAGCTGCACTTGCTGCATCTTTGGCAACAGTCAAAATAGTTCCTTCAACTGGTTTCATGACTGCTTTATAAGCTGTATCGACACCTGCTTGAAAACTACTAGCAAATTGTTGAGCATTAATTTCCTTTTCATCTTCAATATTTTTGCAAAATCCTCTAAATAATTGAGATAAAATAACACCAGAGTTACCACGTGCTCCCATTAAAAGTCCTTTAGAAAAAGTTTTACCTAATTCACCAATACTTTGAGATAAATTATTTTCAACTTCTTCGCGACCTGAGGTAATTGTTAAATTCATATTTGTTCCTGTATCACCATCAGGTACCGGATATACATTAAGGGAATCAACTAAATCTGCATTATTAGATAAATTGTGTGCCCCTTGTATTATCATATCGGCAAATAATTTACCATTAATTTTGCTAATCATCGTGCTTTGTCCTCCTATACCTTCTTGCCCTTGTTATTAAGTCTTACACCTTGTACAAAAATATTAATAGAATTCACTTTAATATTAAGTGAACTTTCGAGTGTATATTTTACTGATGATTGTACATTGTTAGCTACTTCAGAAATTTTGACACCATAACTTACAATGATGTACATATCTATATCAATCACACCATTATCTTCTTTAACAACAATACCTTTAGCATAATTCTCATGTCCTAATATTTCAGCAATACCGTCTCTTACTTGTTGTCTAGATGCCATGCCAACAATGCCATAACTTTCTACAGCTTTACTTCCTACAACAGAAGCAATGACCTCATTTGAGATATCAATTTTGCCATAGTCATTTAAGATCTCTAATGTCATCTTCATTATCCTCCTGAATTATGGTTAAAATCATATTTAAAAATGATGTATACATATATGATAAAGATAACTATTTTATAAATAAGCCAATCTACATAAAAATATATTATAATAACTCCACAATAGTTAATTATACCATAGATTTACATTTTCAAAACAATTAACATAAATTACATATGATTTTATTGCTTTAAATATTGATATATGGTATCTTATTTAAAGTATATAAGTAGTTAAGTGTATTTATATTTATTAAAGGAGGTACTTTGATGGGTAAACAATGTTACGTAACAGGTCGTAAAGCTACGACTGGTAATAATCGTTCACACGCTTTAAATGCGAACAAACGCAGATTTAACGCTAACCTTCAAAAAGTTAGAATTTTAGTTGACGGTAAACCTAAAAAAGTTTGGGTTTCTGCTCGTGCTTTAAAATCTGGTAAAGTTACTAGAGTTTAATAAATATAATGCACTAAAAATGCCTTCATATGTGGTGAAGGCATTTTTTTATTACTCTAAATCTTTACTTCTCATTTGCAATACTTGACCTTTTTCAACTTCGATAATCGCTATTGATTGATCGACTTCATTAGAGATTGTCAGTGTAGAGCCTATTTCTAAATGCTGATGATCTAAATTATATTTAAACCCAGATAAAGATACTATCACTTCTCCATTTACTGGAATAAATGAAACATATTGATATTTATCAGATTTATGAAGTTGATGTGTCCCAGTATTAAGTAGCATGATTTCATTTTGCTTATCTATTACTTTAATTATAATTTCTTTTTTTATATAGACTGACTTGAAAAGAATTTGTAATGTTCCCATAAAATGATCTAATCTTCCACCCGTTGCTCCATAGATATCTATTTCTGTATATCCCTTTTGAATGGCTTGTTCTACGCCTAATGCTAAATCAGTGTCATCTTTTTCAGCTTTAACTGGATGAATATTTAATGTTTTTTTTAAAATTTCTCTTTCTTCATCATTGACGGAGTCAAAATCGCCCACTGAAAAAACAGGTACAATACTTTGTTCAGAAAGAATTAAAGTCCCACGGTCTATTCCGCCCCACGATTCAGTTGATAATTTTGAAAAAATATGAGGGGGTAAATGCCGATCTCCACATAGTAAATTAATTTTCATTATCTCAACCTCTCAATATTTTAGTCACTGTTTTATAATCATCTTGGTTAAAAAAGTATGAACCTGTAACAAAAAGGTTAGCCCCATGTTTTGCACAAATATCTATCGTTTTATCATTTATACCACCATCGACTTCAATATCAAAATTTAAATTAAAAGATGACTTCAAATCATTTAATAACTTAATTTTTGAAGCACACATGTCGATAAATGTTTGTCCACCAAATCCAGGATTAACCGTCATTACTAAAACATAATCCACCATAGAAAGAACAGGTACGACCCTATCTACAGGGGTGCCAGGATTAATTACTACACCTGCTTTTTTATCTAGACTTTTGATAAGTTGAATAGCACGATGAATATGAGGGGTTGATTCAATATGGACTGAAATCATGTCTGCCCCATGTTTTGCAAATGTCTCAATATAGTTTTCAGGATTCTCAATCATGAGGTGTACATCAATTGGTAATTGCGTAGTTGATCTTACTGCATCTAATATGGGTAATCCAATTGATATATTAGGTACAAATTGACCATCCATAACATCAAAATGTAGACCGTCAACGCCTGCTTCTTCTAATAATTGTATTTCCTGTTTTAAATTCAAAAAATCGACTGATAATAAAGAAGGAAAAATGTGTCTCATTAATATCTAACCTTTCTATTCGAAATTTCATTAACTAATTGTAAATAATGTTCATAGCGAAATTGCGCTAAATTATTGTTTTCTAATTGATGTTTAACATTGCATTTAGGTTCTTTAATATGATTACAATTTCTAAATTTACAATCATTTCCAAAAGCATTAATTTCTTTAAAGTAATACTTTACATCATCTTTTTCAATATGATCAAAATCAAGTGCACTAAAACCAGGTGTATCTGCTATAAAACCATTTTCTCTTTCAAATAGTTCTACATGTCTTGTCGTATGTTTACCTCGATTAAGTGATTTAGAAATATCATTGGTTTCAAGATTTAGTTCTGGTTTAAACGTATTTATAAATGTTGATTTTCCAACACCAGATTGTCCACTTAGCACAATTAGACCATTAGGCCAGGTATTCACAATATCAACTTTATCAGTTTCTTTACCTACAAATTGAACAGAATATCCTATTTCCTTATATGTATTTAGTAATGTTTCGATATGACTGATTTGTGTTTCACTAGCAATATCTTTTTTAGTGACTAATATACTAGGAGATAAGTTGTAAGAATGTGCAATCACTAAAAATCTATCTAACAATTGTGTTGAAAAATTAGGTTCAACCGCACTCATTACAATAACCAGACCATCAATATTACTTACTGGAGGACGCTTTAATGCATTGTGGCGTTCATGTACGTGGTGAATATAACCTTCATCTTCATTTTGAATATCAAAGTCAACGATATCTCCTACTACAGGAGAAAATTTTTTCTTTCTAAAAAGACCACGAGGTTTAGTATTATATTTTTTTCCACCTACATCTACTTGATATACTCCACTAATTAATTTAACAATACGTCCTGTTTCCAAATTAACACCTCAAATTAAGTATTTATATTTATATTATTATAGCAAACATAGAATTAATAATATATATTCTATACCATCATCATAAAGATAAGGATAGAAAGACATTAAAATCGCTCAAAAAAGTTAACTTTACATAATAAAATTATAGTTGTTAAAAAGACAATTTCTATATTATTTCAATAGAAATTGCCTTTTAAAATTGACATCATTTATATCATAAAATACATGTTAATGTATAAACAGTAAACGATGCATAACTTATCATTACTATCTTACTCTTGTTCTGATATTTGAAATTTATTCATAGTCAATATCTTTATCTGCAATAACATTGTCATCTACTTCAATCGTATATCCAGCAGAATCACCTTGTTCAATTTTTAATGGAATAGTAATGATCTTATCTTTGTGAATATTGTATGTTTGACTTACCTGTGTACCACTATTATTTTTATCTCTAATATAAATCTTTACCTTTTGACTTTCTCCATCATTTCCAGTATACGGAATATGATAAGTTTCCGTATAATTTTTTACGCTTGTCGTATGATTATCTTTCTTATCATCAGAAGAATCTGAGTCCTTTTTTGAATCTTCTTTTTTATCTTTACCCTTAGAAACCATAAATTCTACTGTACTTCCTTCATTTACTTCAGTCTGCTTTGGAGATTGTGAAATAATGATATCCTTATCTTTAGTATCACTATTAGTCGTCTTAACTTGTACGTTTAGACCCATCGACTCTAATTCTTTTTTAGCATTTTGATAATTTTTATTTTCATAGTCTTTGACGTAAACTTTTTTTACACCTAACGATTCAGTCAGTACAATATGATGATCGTTAAGTTTCACCGATTCATTAGGGTTAATATTTTGCTTGAAAATATATCCTTTTGGCATTTGACTATTATATTCTTGATTAATTGTCACATGATTTAATTTATGATCTTTAAGTTTTTTTATAGCCTCTTCTTTTTTAATCCCGATCACATTAGGCATATTTATCTTTTCTGGGCCTTTTGATAACACAACATCTACTTTTTCTTGTTGGTTAACACGTTCTCCTGCTTTAGGATTGGAGTTAATAATTTTATTTTCGGGATAGTCATCATTATATTCTCTAGATATATGTCCTATTTCTAAATGCGAAGCTTTTAATACTTTTTCTGCTTCTTTTTCAGTTTTACCCGTTAAATCAGGCATTTCTGTATATTTATCACTAAGCATGCCCCAAGCGATAAACCCAATCAAACTTAATAATAA
>NZ_PPQE01000025.1:245657-521392 GCF_002901845.1 Staphylococcus hominis subsp. hominis | reverse complement strand
AACGTTTTTTACGTTTAGGTGTGTATACATTATTTTCACTTGCTTGAAATTTATGATGATTGATAATAGGAATTTGCATCGTTTGCGCTATATCTTTTTTATGAGTTTCTTCTTCGAGTTTATTTTTTATTTCTTTTTTATCAATGGGTACTGTTTGGGTGGTATCACTTATACGCGTATGCTTTTCTTCATTTAATCTGCTTGTAACAAGCACACTACTCAAATCATTATACATTTCTTCTATCGTTTGATAACGATCTTTAGGATTTTTTTCAGTCGCCTTAAGTACCACATTACTTAAAGATTGTGGAATATTTGGATATTTTTCAGTAATATTAGGAACCGTTTCTTGAATATGTTTAATAGCAATACTTACAGCTGTCTCTCCACTAAAAGGTGGTTCACCAACTAACATTTCATACAACACTATACCAATTGAATAGATATCGGTTGTTTCATTCGTTTTATCTCCTTTAGCTTGTTCTGGAGATAAATATTGAACCGTTCCAAGCACATGATTGGTTTGAGTCATTGATGTCTCACTTAACGCTTTTGCGATGCCGAAATCAAAAATTTTTAAAATTTTATCTTTATTAATTAGCACATTTTGAGGTTTAATATCTCTATGTATAATACGTTGCTCATGCGCTTGTTTTACTCCATTTAAAATTTGCTTAATAAAATCAATAGCTGTTTCTATATTCAATGGACCATGACTATGTATATACTCAGATAGTGTCGGCCCATCAATATATTCCATAATAAGATAGAAATTATCATCATCTTCTTCAACATCATATACTTCCACGATATTTTCATGAACAATTTGTGTAGCACTATTTACCTCTCTGTAGAAACGTTTCATAGTTTCATCTTTTTCGCTTTGGGGAATAGAAATTGCTTTAATAGCCACTTTACGTTCAAGTATAGTGTCTTCAGCAAGATAAACCATACTCATTCCTCCGCCACCAAGTTTATCTAAGAGTTGATAGCGATCATTAATTAGCTTGCCATTCATACATTATTACCCTCAATTTCAGCTAATAGTACACTCACATTATCTTTAGATTGATGATCTAAGGCAGCTTGTATCAGTGCTTCTCCAAGTTCATTTAATGATGTAGACTGATTCATTAACGTTTCTATTTCGTGATTTCTTACATAATCTGACAGTCCATCAGAATTAAGTAATATATAATTATAGTAACTGATGCGTTTTGTAAAAATATCAGGACTTACTCGGCGATCGGTACCCATTACTTTAGTAATTATATTACGTTGAGGATGATTAAACGCTTCTTCTTCAGTAATTTGTCCTGTCATAAGCAAATGATTAACAAATGAATGATCATAGGTAATCTGTTCAATTTCTCTTGAATTAATCACGTATGCTCTAGAATCACCAATATTTGCTACTACAATTTTATTATCAAATATGAGGGCACATACACACGTTGTGCCCATACCACGATATTCTTCATTCGTTGTAGCATATTCAAATAATTCGAGATTAATATCTTTTAATGTTTGACTTAACCATGATTCAGCTCGGTCTAATTCAATAAAATTTTCTTTTTCAAAATAGTCTTGTAATTGATTAGTAACAAATTGACTTGCAACTTCACCTGCTTTATGACCACCCATTCCATCACACAACACTAACAATTGTTGATGTGTTTGGTTATAAAATATACCTCCCGCGTCTTCGTTCTTTTCTCGATGTTGTCCAGTATCTGTGAAAAACTGTGCGTTAAGCATGATGATTACCTCGTTTCTACTTGTCGTTCCTTAGCTCTTAATTGTCCACATGCTGCATCTATATCTGAACCTTGTTCTCTTCTAATTGTTGCATTGATGCCTAAACGTTTCAATTCTTTTTCAAATTTAAAAATATCATCTTTGGGTGTTTTAACATAATTACGTTCAGGAACATGATTGACTGGTATAAGATTCACATGACAGTTTAAATCTTTAATTAAATGTGCTAAATCTCTTGCATGTTCAAGTTGATCATTTACGCCTCCAAACAATCCATATTCAAATGTAATTCGACGATTCGTTTTTTCTTGATAATATTTAATTGCTTCCATTAATTTTCCAACATTATACGCTCTATTAATTGGCATTAATTTTGAACGAATTTCATCTTTAGCAGCATGTAAACTTACTGCAAAATTAATTTGAATTTGTTCATCAGCAAAGTCATAAATACGTGGGATAATTCCTGACGTTGATACTGTAATATGTCGCGCTCCAATGTTTAAACTATTATCATCATTGACTATTTTTAAAAAGTCCATCATTTCATCATAATTTTCGAAGGGTTCACCAATTCCCATAATAACAATTTGTGATACACGTTCATTAGTAGCATCAAGTGCTTTTTGAACTGTAAGTACTTGAGATACAATCTCGCCAGCCTCTAAGTTACGCTTTAAACCACCTAAAGTTGAAGCACAAAATGTACAACCAATTCGACAGCCAACTTGAGTCGTTACACATACAGAATTACCGTAATCGTGTCTCATTAATACCGTTTCAATAGTATAACCATCTTGTAATTCAAATAAAAACTTAATTGTTCCATCTTTACTTTCTTGTTTAACTACGGTAGTTAACGTTGTCATAACAAAGTTATCTTTTAACAATTGTCTTAAGTCTTTAGATAAATTAGTCATCTCATCAATAGTGTCTACACGCTTTTGATATAACCATTCAAAAATTTGTTTAGCTCTAAATTTTTGTTGTCCGTGCTCAACTAACCAATTTTGCATTTCATCATATCTTAACGAATATATTGATTGTTTTTCAAAATTTGGTAAAAATTTATTTTTTTTCTTTTTTTCAGCAGTTATCATCTTAACTTTCCTTTCTTTTTATTTTAGTAATGAAAAAGCCATCTGAATTAAAGTCTTGTGGCAAAATTTGTAGTGTTTTTACTTTTTCACCAGTAATAGGATGCGTTATTAATTCAAATTCAAAATCTTTATTTTCCTTTAAAAATGTATAAATTACATTTTCATTTTCCATTTGTTCAATTGTGCAGGTTGAATAAATAAGTGAACCGCCTGGTTTCAAGTTATGTTTAACATTATCTAATATACTTAATTGAATTTCTACAAGATTATTAATACTATCCTTAGATTGTACATATTTAATTTCAGGCTTATGTTTTAATACACCTAATCCACTACAAGGTGCATCTACTAAAATTTTGTCATATAGTTCTGAATATGGTTTTGTTGCATCATGGTCGAAAGTGGACACATTCTTTAATTTTAACTTTTTGATATTTTCTTTAATTAAACCAATTTTATGCTTATGAATATCTGTAGCATCTACATGGCCAGTGGATGCTAGTAATTCTGCCATATGACAAGCCTTACCGCCAGGAGCACTGCATGCATCTAGTATGGTATCGTCTTTTTGAACATCCATTAAATACCCTACTAACATTGAACTTTTATCTTGGATGGAAATAAGTCCATCTTTAAAAGCTCGAGATTCAATCACTGGTTTACCTGTAAGATGTAAACAATATGGAATGAGTTGATCGATATCCACATGATAGCCTTCTTGTAAAAGCGCCTTACTTATTGTTTCAACATCCGTACGACTTGTATTCACTCTTACTGTACTTGCAGATTGTACTAGAAATGATTTTGCAATCTTATGTGTCGTTTCTATTCCGTAATGTGTAATCCAATGCTCAATAATCCATCTTGGTATACTATACTCAATCGTCATGCGTTGCTTTTCATTCTTAATTGTTTCCAATGTCGGTAAGTCACTTTTAAATATATGACGAAGTATAGCATTAACAATGTTCCCATTATGCTGGCCACCACGACGTTTAGCAATATTAACTGCTTCATTTATAATTGCGTGATTAGGTATTTTATCTAGGAAGACATATTGATATAAACTCATCCATAATAATTGACGTACCCAACCTTTAATTCTAGTCTTAACAAAGGGTTTTAAATAAAAATCTAAAGTCATTTTACGCTTTATTGTTCCATAAACTAATTCTGTAAACAATGCTTTATCGACAGTTGCAATATTATATTGGTTAATGACTTCGTTAATTTTTAAATTGCTATAAGCATTATCGTTTAAAATATCTTGAATAGACTGAAATGCAAGGTCTCTTACTGATTGTGTCATACTAATTTAGTCCCCACTAATGAATCTTGTACACCACTTAAATATTGAGCAGCAAGCATTCGTTTTTTCCCAGATAATTGAATATCTGTTAATGCAATAGCATCCAAAGAACCAGTTCCTACAATAATTGCAGTCTTAGTGATTTCTATAATTTCACCTGGTTCTCCGTTTTTTCCTTTTTCAATATGAGATTGATATAGTTTTAAATTTTTATTATTCATAGTTGTATAAGCCACTGGCCATGGTGATAATCCGCGAATATGATTGTGTATCTCTTTAGCACTTTTAGTCCAATCGATACGTTCGTCTTCTCTGCTAATATTAGACGCAAACGTTGCTTTTGAATCATCTTGTGGAATACTTTCATTTGAACCATCTATAATAAAAGGTAATGTTTCTTTTAATAAATCTGCACCTAAAAAGCTTAATTTATCGTGCATTGATCCTACATTATCATCATCTTCAATGTCGATGGCCTTTTGAGAAATAATATTACCTGCATCTAACTTTTTCACCATATACATGATTGTAATACCCGTTTGTACTTCCCCATCTATAATGGCTTGGTGAATAGGTGCTCCACCGCGATATTTTGGTAATAATGAGGCATGTACATTTACAGCACCTAACTTAGGGAGCTTTAATAGACTTTCAGGTAATAATTGTCCAAATGCTGCCGTTACAATTAAATCAGGATTTAAATCCATAAGTTCATTTAACTCATTAGAATCTTTTAAATTTTCAGGTTGATATACTGGAATGTGGTATGTTTCTGCCACTTTCTTTACAGGAGGAGGCGTTAATACACGCTTACGTCCTACTGGTCTGTCTGGTTGAGTAACTACTGCGATGACTTCATGTTCAGCGATTAACATCTCTAGTACTTTTGTTGAAAAATCTGGTGTTCCCATAAAAATTATCTTACTCATTGTCAAAATATGCCTCCACTTCTTTTTCAGTCAATATTTTTATAGCACGTTCGGTAAATGGAATACCATCTAATTGATCAATGATGTGTAGTATCATCCTAGCTACATCATCATAAGCAGTTAATTCAATCTCGTGACCTTCTAAATCATTTGCTTCTACAGTTATCATTTTACTACGTTCTACCTCACCAAATACATTAGGAAGATTAACCGAACCTTCTAAGTCAATGATTTTCTCATTAGATTCTGTTTTGATTTTAGGATTGATTAATTGCAAAAGTCCTTCTGCTTCCATGTCAATCATAGCAACACGTTGACTTACACCAATTTGTGGCGCTGATAAAGCTGATGCTTCTTCAGAATATAAAGTGTCTTCAATATCTAATAATAAACGTTTTAAATTTTCATCAAAAGTTGTTATCTTTTTTGCTTTTTTAAATAAAACAGGATGAGTCGATGGAACTAATTTCTTTATTGCCACTTAGAACGCCTCCCGAAAAAAATTCATCATATTATTATAACGTAATTCAAATTAAAATGCGACCTTAGTCTTACCTTCACTCTTCTTAGATAACTTTAATTGCTTTTAATTTTTTTCATATCTAAAATAATCATGAAGACATTAATATATTAAATAGACTAAGGAGGTATAAAGAATGGAAGTCAATAAAGTGATTTACATTATCCTAGCTGTCTTTTTAGGTGGCTTTGGCGTACACAAATTTTATGCTGGTAAAATGATGTCTGGTCTTCTTCATTTATTATTTTGTTGGACAGGAATTCCTCATATTATTGCAATCATCAGTGCGATTCTGACATTACTAAGACCAGCAGATGAAAATGGAAACGTAACAATGTAACCTGTAAATACAAAAAGAGTTACACCACGCAGCTAAACGCAAATGGTGCAACTCTTTTTTTACATTAATATTTGAGGATTGATATCAATCTTTAATGATAATTTATTTTTAATATATGCTTCATGATAATAATCATCTAAGTACTGTAATGCATGAATTAATTCTGGCTCTCGCTTGTATTTAACCAATATTTGAAAACGATGTTCGTTATTAATTCTAGCAATTGCCGCTGGAGAAGGTCCAAGTACGAGTGCTCTTTCTGAAAGATGTTGCAGTAAAATTTGATGTACATGTTTAGCAGCTTCCATTACTTTTTTCATATTTTTATGCGCAATAGTAAAATTAATTAAATAATAATAAGGTGGATATTTACCTAATTTTCTAAATTGCATTTCTTTATGATAAAACGTTAAATAATCATTTTTTTGAACATCTTCTATTGCATAATGAGTTGGATTATATGTTTGAATAATCACTTTACCGGGTTTTTCATGACGACCAGCACGACCTGAAACTTGTGTAAGTAACTGATACGTTCTTTCACTCGCTCTAAAGTCGGGCAAATTTAACATTGTGTCGGCATTAAGCACACCAACTAATGTTATATTTGGATAATCTAAACCTTTTGCAATCATTTGTGTGCCTAATAAAATATCGCCTTTTCCATTTTCAAAATCAGTCAATAGCTTTTCATGTGCACCTTTTCTTGACGTCGTATCTACATCCATACGAATAATACGTGCCTCTTCAAATTCTTGTTGTAAAATTTCTTCTACCCTTTGTGTACCTGTTCCAACCTGTCTGATATGTGGGCTTTCACAATTAGGACACAGGTTAGGAGGCAAGTCTTGATAGCCGCAATAGTGGCATTTTAGTTGGTCTGTCGTCTTATGATAAGTTAACGAAATATCGCAATGTGGACATTGTGGGACATATCCACAATCTCGACATAACATAAACGAAGCATAACCCCGTCGATTTAAAAATAAAACGATTTGTTCATTTTTATTCAGTCTATCTTGAATCGCTTGTCTTAATTCTTCAGAGAACATGGAACGATTACCTGAACTTAGTTCTGCTCTCATATCAATGATATCTATTGAAGGTAAAGCTTGTTGATTCACTCTTTCAGGTAAAGTAAGTAATTGATATACATTTTTTTCTGCCCGTGCATAAGATTCAAGACTTGGTGTCGCACTTCCTAATATTAATGGGCATTGATGAAATTGACTTCTCCATTCTGCTATGTCTCTAGCATGATAACGTGGATAATCTTCTTGTTTATATGTTGATTCATGTTCTTCATCAATAATAATAATGCCTAAGTTTTTAAATGGTGCAAAGATACTTGATCTAGCACCTACACTTACACGTGCTCTGCCATCTCTAATTTTTTGCCATTCATCATATCGTTCACCATTTGACAAACCTGAATGTAAGACAGCTACATCATCACCAAAACGTCGCTTAAAGCGTAAAACCATTTGTGGTGTCAGCGCAATTTCTGGAACAAGCATCATGGCTTGTTTATCCTTTTTTAATACTTCTTCAATGGCTTGCAAGTAAACTTCAGTTTTTCCTGAACCTGTGACGCCGTGTAATAAAAATGTACGTTGTGCATTGTGATCTATTTTTTCTTTAATTTGTTGAAATGCATCATTTTGAGCAGAGGTTAACGTTCGTTTTTCTTCTTTTTCAAAGATACGATTTGCAAAAGGATCTCGTTCAATTTCTGCATCATATTTTTCTAGGAAACCTTTTTTAACTAGACCATCTATACTTGATTTAGAAAATCCCATATCTTCAAGTTCTTTTAAAAATACATTTCTATGATGTTCTTCTAAAAGATAAGCATACACATCATATTGTTTTAATTTCTTTTCTAGTAAAGCTAATATATCATCTGGATTGTATCCTTCAACAACTCGTACTGCACGCTGTGTTTTTCTTTTTGTATGTTGAGATAATATTGTTTCTTCTTCTATTAAGTGTTGTTCCAGTAAACGATTTAATAGATTTAAATGATTATTTTTTTGCGCATCTTTATACTTATAATATCCGTTGTTATCAAAGTATTTTAATATATCATCTTCAATATCATTGTGACGGACTATTTTAAATACTTTAGTATATTTTGCTTTAATCGCACTTGGAAGCATTGCTTCTAACACAGAAATACGTTTTGAAATATGATAATGACTCAACCATTCACTTAATTGAATAAGTTCAGGTGTTAATTCTGGTCGAATATCTCGAATTTCTTTAATTGCTTTCAATCTATCTATATTGACATCTTCACTTGGTTGTTGTTGTATATCCATAACATATCCTTGAATTGTGCGTGGACCAAACGGTACAACAACTCTTACACCCACTTTTATAAAATCTTTTAAATGGTCAGGTATGAGATAATCGAATTTAAAATCAACACTCTTAGAAGGAATATCTACAATGACCTTCGCAATCATTATTGCCACCTAGTTTCCAGTTCATCTAAAATTTGTTGTGCAAGTTGCACTTTCTTTCCTTTTTTTATATTAATACGTTGTCCATCTTTAAAGTGCATAGTGAGTTCATTATCATCAGATTGAAATCCAATGGTTTGATCTCCTACATTATTCGAAATAATGACATCAGCATTTTTACGTTTTAATTTATCTTGTGCATAAGCATTAATATTTTGGGTTTCAGCTGCAAATCCGACCAAGTATTGATGCGTTTTATGTTCACCTAAATATTTCAAAATGTCTTTTGTTCGTTTAAAAGTGACAGAAAGATTGCCATCTTGTTTCTTCATTTTATGATTCAATACATCGGCCGGCGTATAATCTGAGACGGCTGCTGCTTTAACAACAATATCTTGTTCTTCATATCGACTTATAACTGCATTAAACATTTCTTCTGCACTTTCTACATGAATGACTTCTACATTCTCTGGATTATCAAGTTGCGTTGGTCCTGCCACAAGCGTCACCTTTGCACCTCTTTTAGCTAAAGCTTCTGCAATTGCATACCCCATTTTTCCAGAGGAACGATTAGATACAAACCTTACTGGATCAATCACTTCAATTGTAGGGCCTGCAGTAACTAAAGCATGTTTCCCTTCAAAAGAAGTATGAGATCTATGTGATAGTTTATTCTTATTTTTAAAATAATCATTGATTATTTTGACAATTTGAAGAGGTTCCTCCATACGTCCCTTTGCAATGTACCCACATGCTAAAAAACCATCTCCAGGTTCAATGAAACGATATCCATCGTTTTTTAATACAGAAATATTATGTTGCGTACGTTTATTTTCATACATATGAACATTCATAGCTGGAGCAATAAATTTAGGGGTTTCTGTAGCAAGTAGCGTTGATGTGACGATATCATCAGCAATGCCTACACTTAATTTGGCAATAGTATTAGCAGTAGCAGGTGCAACAACGATGCAGTCTGCCCAATCACCTAATGCTACATGTTGAATTTCTTCAGGATTTTCTTCAATAAATGTATTGGTATATACAGGGTTTCTACTAATGGCTTGAAAGGCTAAAGGTGTAACAAATTCTTGTGCATGATTCGTGAGCATTACTCTTACATCATAATTCGCTTGAGTAAGTTTACTAGTTAAATCAATTGCTTTATAAGCAGCAATGCCTCCTGTAACAACTAATAGAATGTTCTTCATGATTCGACTCCTTTAGTTATATTTATAGTCTTCACTTTTAAATTTATTATACACAACTAAGATGAAAAACTAAAAACACGGGAGTAGAACAGATTTTTAATTCACTGTTCTACTCCCGCAAGATTAACTGATTCTAAAAACGCTTATATAAGTATATTTTCAATTGAATCAGAGATTGCAAAAATGTTTAAAAGTCTGAAACACATGATAACTTATATTTCAGAACAACATCTTAACTGATAACGAAATAATTTTATTTATGCTTGAAATTCTTCAGGTACAACAGGTGAAATTTTTCCGCTTGCGATTTCTTCTAGTGCTTCACCTACAGGTTTTGCTGAATGATAACCATTTAGTAATGCAGTTTCAGGCTTTTCGTCTAATTCACGTGCACGTTTAGCAGCTGTTGTTGCAATTAAATATTTTGAATTAATTTGTGATTGTAATTGATTTAACGGTGGGTTTAACATTATTTTTTTGCCTCCAATAACATTTTTCTATATATCGCTTCAACGCGTTCTCTTTTTAAGTGCTCGGCTTCTACAATTGATTGAATTCTTTCTTTAGCTAAATGAACTTCATCATTAACAACGACATAATCGTAAAGATTCATCATTTCTACTTCTTTACGTGCTTCATTTACTCTGCTTTGAATCTTTTCATCTGTTTCTGTACCGCGACCAATAAGACGTTCTTTCAAATGATCTAAGCTTGGCGGTGCAAGAAAGATAAATAATGCGTCAGGAAATTTTTTTCTTACTTGTTTCGCACCTTCAACTTCAATTTCTAAAAATACATCATGACCTTCAGCCATTGTATCTTTAACATATTGTACGGGTGTCCCATAGTAATTTCCTACATATTCGGCATATTCAATAAATTGATCTTCTTGAATTAATGCTTCAAATTCTTCTTTCGTTTTAAAAAAGTAATCTACACCGTTAACTTCTCCTTCTCGCATTTGACGCGTAGTCATCGAGATTGAGTATTTATATGATGTAGTTGGATCGTCAAATATCTCTTTACGAACAGTTCCTTTACCTACTCCTGAAGGACCTGAAAGAACAATTAGTAATCCTTTTTCATTATCCATGCCTTACGACCTCTCTAAGCTATTCTTCTATTATTTAAATATGATATCACATTGTTGTTTACATTGTATAGAGTGTACTAGGATAAACTTAACTCATGACGCTCTATTGTTACCATGTTACAATATAATGAATGACAAAACTGAAGGTGGAAAAAAATTATGGCTTATGATGGCTTATTCACAAAAAAGATAATAGAATCACTACAATTTTTAGTAACAGGTAGAATTCACAAAATTAATCAACCTGAAAATGACACGATCATTATGATTATTCGTCAAAATCGTAAAAACCATCATCTATTATTATCCATTCATCCCAACTTTTCAAGAATGCATCTCACCAATAAAAAGTACGACAACCCCTTTGACCCACCAATGTTTGCACGTGTCTTTCGTAAGCATTTAGAGGGAGGTATTGTTAAATCAATACGACAAATAGGTAATGATCGTAGAGTAGAAATTGACATTGAAAGTAAAGATGAAATTGGCGATACGATATATCGAACAGTGATATTGGAAATTATGGGTAAACATAGTAATTTAATACTAGTAGATGATCAATATAAAATTATAGAAGGCTTTAAACACTTGACGCCAAATACAAATCAGTATCGTACAGTGATGCCTGGTTTCAAATATGAAGCTCCTCCTACTCAAAACAAACGAAATCCATATGATATTTCAAGTGATGAGGTGCTCAAATTCGTTGACTTTAATGCCGGAAAAATTGCTAAACAATTACTCAATGCGTTTGAAGGCTTTAGTCCTCTAATTACAAATGAAATTACAAATCGTTACCCATTTATGAATCAAGATACGCTTCCTCAAGCTTTTGAAGAAGTCATTGACCAAACATTAAAAGTACCCGTGCCAGTATTTCATAAAAATCATGAAACAGGTAAAGAAGATTTCTATTTTATGAAATTAAAACAATTCTCGGATGATATTGTTATCTATGATTCTTTACATGATTTATTAGATCGTTATTATGATGCTAGAGGTGAGCGAGAGCGTGTAA
Source organism: Staphylococcus hominis subsp. hominis (assembly GCF_002901845.1). GTDB lineage: Bacteria > Bacillota > Bacilli > Staphylococcales > Staphylococcaceae > Staphylococcus > Staphylococcus hominis. The sequence goes on along the minus strand of NZ_PPQE01000025.1, from coordinate 509,649 downwards.
AGCAACGTGCGAATGATTTAGTACGCTTCGTACAACAACAATTACAAAAATATCAACACAAGTTAAGTAAACTTATAGACGAATACGAAAGTGCTAAAGATAAAGATACACAACAATTATACGGTGAACTCATTACTGCTAATATTTATCGTATTCAACAAGGTGACGCGTCTATAAACGTTCTAAATTATTATACTAATGAAGAAATAACGATTCCATTAGACCCTACTAAATCACCATCTGTGAATGCTCAATACTACTATAAGCAATATAACCGAATGAAGACACGAGAAAAAGAACTCGATCTTCAAATTGCTCTTACACGTGAAAATATTGACTATTTTGCCAATATTGAACAGCAATTAGAACATATTACAGTTGATGAAATTGATGACATTCGTGATGAATTAGCAGAACTAGGATTTATGAAACAACGTAAAAATACTAAAAAGAAAAAACAAGATAAAATCCATTTACAAACATATATATCTTCAGATGGTGACACGATTTTAGTAGGTAAAAATAATAAGCAAAATGATTATTTAACAAATCGTAAAGCTCAAAAATCACATCTATGGTTCCACACTAAAGATATTCCAGGTTCGCATGTTGTCATTTTAAATGATGCACCGAGTGAGACTACGATAAAAGAGGCAGCAATGCTTGCGGGCTATTTCTCTAAAGCTGGAAATTCTGGTCAGATACCGGTAGACTATACAGAAATTAAAAATGTCCATAAACCTTCTGGCGCTAAACCAGGATTTGTCACATATGATAATCAAAAAACGTTATATGCAACACCTGATTATGACCAAATCCAGCATATGAAGCAGGATAAAAATTAAAAAAATAAAAATCCGTAGATGCTTTTTTCAAGTCATCTACGGATTTTATATATCATAGCGTCTATTTTTCTGGTAATGCAAGTTGGAAACTTACTCCAAATTTATCTTGCACCCATGCAAACTCACGAAATGGTGGCATAGGAGTTTTAGGCATAAGTATAGCGCCTTCTTTTTTTAGACCATTAAATAAACGTTCCATTTCCATAACATCTTCAACAGTGACATATAAAGAGATGGAAGGATTCATTGGTAATTCTTCACCATTATCGGCATCTATCGCCATGAAGACTTGACCATTTAATGTGAAAATAGAATGTTGAACTGTCCCAGGTTCTCCAGGACCGTCTTCTCCGTATTTTACCATTGTTAAAATCTCACTGTTTTTAAATAAGCTCGTATATAAATTGACTGCTTCTTCAGCCTGATTATTAAACATTAAAAATGGTGTCACTTTAGGTATTTCCATTGTAATCCTCCTATAATTTATAATTAATGTCTATTTTAAACTATTTTTAAAAATAATAAAAAGTTAGCTATTAAGAACTTTGAATTAAAAGTAGCTTTAATTTTGAAAACTTTCCATAAACAGTTAAAATTAAATAAAAGTATAATAGGAGGCACTTAATATGATGCATTATATTCTACCACTATTAGCAATGGTCATCGTTTTATTAATCGGATGGGTGTTAATTAAAATCTTTATACGTTAAGTTAATTATAGATTGATATAAAAAGATACATATAAACATGTTGATTCATTATTTATATGTATCTTTTTTCTATATTTAGATTTTATCTTTTTGACGTAAACGTGCTTTGGCTTTTTTAAAGAAGTCACTTGTATGCTCAAAAGATTCCATTTGTGCGTGATGCATATGTTTAATACTTTCTTTAATAGTTAATACATGTGCTGTTTGTTTAAATTCTTTTTCACTGTATAAAAATTGATTCACATGTTTTAAATGATTATAAAATGCATTATTATCTTTGTCTTTAGCCAACTTTATCACCCTTTAAGCGATACTTAGAGATTATCGCGCCAATCCACTAATGTTTGAATATCATTTTCTGAAATTTTGCCTTCTTCTTTAGCTACTTCAATAAGTTCATTATAATTACTTAGCGTATAGAATGGTAGATTCGCTTGTTTGAACATGTCGTCTGCTTTAGCTAGACCATAAGTAAAGATTGCAACTACACCTACGACTTCAGCCCCTGCTTCTTTTAAAGCTTCCACTGCAGTAATTGATGACCCCCCTGTTGAAATTAAATCTTCAACGACAACGACTTTTTTATTTTTACTTTGTGCGCCTTCAATTTGATTTTGTTTACCATGACTTTTACTTTTAGATCGTACATAGTTCATTGGTAAGTTTAGTTTTTCAGAAATATAAGCAGCATGTGGAATACCAGCAGTGGCTGTTCCTGAAATAACCTCTACATTACCAAAATGTTCTGTAATAAGTTCACTTAATCCATCACGAATGTCTTGACGTACTTTAGGGTAACCTAATGTAATACGATTATCACAATAGATAGGTGATTTTATGCCTGAACTCCATGTGAATAAGTCATTGGGTGATAAACTTACTGCTTCAATATCTAATAATGATTTTGCTATGTGTTTTGACATATTAACCTAACCAACTTTCCTTTATTTTTGTATAACTCTCTTGTGGATGCTCACTTTGAGTTATTGGACGACCCACTACAATGTGTGTTGAACCTAATTGTTTCGCGTCTTCTGGAGTTGTAATACGTTTTTGATCATTCACCGCTGCACCTTTAGGTCTGATACCAGGCGTCACTTTTAAAAATTCAGAACCCAGGGACTTTGTCAGTAATTTAGCTTCTAATGGCGAACATACTACGCCATCTAATCCTGACTCTTGCGCTAATTTTGCATAATTCAACACTGCTTCTTCAATAGACGTTTGGATATTTTGTTCTTGATGAAGCATTTCTTCAGTCGTTGATGTTAATTGAGTCACTGCTATTATTTTAGTAGTTTCATTATATTTACGTAACCCTTTTACAGCATGTTTCATCATTTCAGTTCCACCAGCAGCATGCACGTTAACTAAATCAACATTTAACTTACCTAAACCCTCCATAGCTTTTTGAACTGTATTAGGAATATCGTGTAACTTAAGGTCTAAAAATATATCATGTCCACGTTCTTTTATTTTCTTAATTAAAGCTGGTCCAGTTTGATAATATAATTCCATTCCTACTTTTACAAAAAGTGGTTCATCAAATTGATCTAAAAAATCAAGAACATGATTCTCAGAATCAAAATCTAAAGCTATAATTGGTAAATCTCTCATTCATTAAACTCCTTTAAATAACTCACTTTTATTTTAAAAAGAAGCGACTTGTGCTTAAACATAAAGCAAGTTAACACATAAGTCGCTTATAATTATGGCATTACATATTTCTCATTGAAAATGTCATACTTTCAATGACATTTGTTAATGCACTTGCAGTATCTAATGAAGTTAAACATGGCACTCCGTTTTCTACAGTAGTACGTCGAATTTGGAAGCCATCTCTTTCAACTTCTTTACCTTTTGTCATTGTGTTAATAACAATTTGTACATCCCCATTTTGAATACGTGTTAATAAATCATCTTCTCCACCGATTTTACCCACAACTTCAACAGGGATATTGTGCGCTTCTAATTTTTGTGCAGTACCTTGTGTAGCTAAGATTTTATAACCTACTTCATTTAAACGGTGAGCAATATCAACGATTTCTTCTTTATCTTTATCGCTTACTGTCATTAATACTGTACCATGATCTTTTACTTCTACCCCACTACCTGTTAAACCTTTATATAAAGCTTTTTCAAGTGTTAAATCTTTACCCATCACTTCACCGGTAGATTTCATTTCAGGTCCAAGTGTAATGTCAACATTTTTTAATTTATTAAAACTAAATACCGGTGCTTTAACAAACACACCCTCTGAATATGGTTGAATACCTTGTTGATAGCCTAAATCTTTAAGCTTTGTGCCCATTATCGCTTGCATGGCAAGTTGTGCCATTTGAATATCAGTAATTTTACTTAAGAAAGGCACTGTACGACTTGCACGTGGGTTAACTTCTAATACATACACACCATCATGTGCAATAACGAATTGAATATTGATGAGTCCTACAATGTTTAATCCTTTAGCTAATTTAATTGTATAATCTTCGAGTGTTTTTATTTCTTCATCGCTCAATGTTTGTGGTGGATACACTGCAATTGAATCACCGCTATGAACACCTGCACGTTCAATATGCTCCATAATACCAGGAATAATAACTGTTTCACCATCAGAAATTGCATCGACTTCTATTTCTTTACCTGTTAAATATCTATCCACTAATACTGGATGTTCTGGACTTGCTTTAACAGCTTGCTCCATATAATTTTCTAATTCTGCATCACTATTTACAATCTCCATGGCACGACCACCTAATACATAAGAAGGTCTTACAACTACTGGATAACCAATTTCACGTGCATTTTCTAATGCTTCTTTAGGAGAAGTTGCTGTTTTACCTTTAGGTTGTGGAACATCAATTTTTCTTAAAAGTGCTTCAAATTCTTTTCTATCTTCTGCACGATTTAAATCTTCTAGTGATGTTCCTAAGATTTTCACACCATGTTTAGCTAATTTATCAGCTAAATTGATTGCTGTTTGACCGCCAAATTGAACTACTACACCTTTAGGTTGCTCTAAATTAATAATATTCATTACATCTTCTTCAGTTAGCGGTTCAAAATATAATTTATCTGAAATTGAAAAGTCTGTTGATACTGTCTCTGGATTATTATTAACAATAATCGCTTCATATCCGGCATTTTGAATTGCCCAAACGGCATGTACTGTCGCATAATCAAACTCTACACCTTGTCCGATACGTATTGGTCCAGAACCTAATACTAAAATTTTCTCTTTATCTGTAACTACAGATTCATTTTCTGTTTCATATGTTCCGTAATAATATGGTGTAGATGATTCAAATTCTGCTGCACACGTATCTACCATTTTATATACAGGTTTAATATCATTATCTTGACGTAATTGATATACTTCTTCTTCTGTCATATCAAAGCGATGAGCAATCACTTTATCACTGAAACCATAATCTTTTGCATATTTAAGATATTCTAAGTCTCCTGGATGCGCTTTAAGTTCATGTTCAATATGAATAATATTAAGGAATTTATTTAAGAAGAAATAATCAATTTTAGTCATGTCATGAATTTCTTGTAATGATGTGCCACGTCGAATCGCTTCACCAATAAAGAATAAACGCTCATCATCTTGATGACTGATACGTTCTTTAATGTAATCTAAGTCATAATTTTCACCATTTGGTAAACCAAGATGATGAACACCATATTCTAATGAACGAATCGCTTTTAATAATGATTCTTCATATGTACGACCAATAGCCATCACTTCACCAGTAGCCTTCATTTGCGTTCCTAATTCACGTTCCCCTTTTTCGAATTTATCAAATGGAAAACGTGGAATTTTTGAAATGACATAATCAAGTGTTGGTTCAAAAGCAGCATAAGATGTTCCAGTTATAGGATTTAGCATCTCATCTAATGTTAAACCAACCGCAATTTTAGCCGCCAATTTAGCAATTGGATAGCCTGTTGCTTTTGATGCTAGTGCAGATGAACGAGACACACGTGGATTAACTTCAATGATGTAATAATTTAAGGAATATGGATCTAAAGCCAGCTGTACATTACAACCACCTTCAATACCTAAAGCACGAATCACTTTAAGCGATACATCACGTAACATTTGGTATTCAACATCTGATAGTGTCTGACTAGGAGCTACAACCACTGAATCTCCAGTATGGATACCTACTGGGTCAATATTTTCCATATTACATACTACAATGGCATTGTCATTTTTATCACGCATAACTTCATATTCAATTTCTTTATATCCTGCTATTGATTTTTCAATTAAACATTGAGTCGCTGGACTATAATGTAATCCATTACTTACAACTTCTTTTAATTCTTCATCATTATGACAGATACCACCACCAGTACCTCCCATTGTAAAGGCAGGGCGTACAATTAATGGATATCCCACTTGTTCTTTGAATGCAAATGCTTGTTCCACAGTATTTACTATATCACTTTCAGGTACTGGAACATCTAAATCATTCATCAATGATCGGAATAATTCTCTATCTTCTGCTTGTTGTATAGATTCTAATTTTGTACCTAATAACTCTACATTATTTGCTTTTAATACACCGCTATCATGTAATTGTATTGCCATATTCAAACCTGTTTGTCCACCTAATGTAGGTAATAATGCATCAGGTTGTTCTTTACGAATGATACGTGCAATAAAGTCATGAGTTAAAGGTTCAATATATACTTTATCTGCAATTTCTTTATCAGTCATAATGGTTGCAGGATTTGAGTTCACTAAAATAACACGGTATCCTTCTTCTTTTAAAGCAAGACACGCTTGTGTTCCAGCATAGTCAAATTCTGCAGCTTGTCCAATAATAATAGGACCTGAACCAATTACTAAAATCGTTTTAATATCGTCACGTTTAGGCATTCGTTTTACTCTCCTTTTTATTATCTTTAAAATCTCTCATCATATCTAAGAACTCATCAAATAAGTAATTTGAGTCACTTGGGCCTGGTCTTGCCTCTGGATGATATTGCACTGAAAAGGCTGGTAATGTTTTATGTCTTAATCCTTCAACCGTACCATCATTTAAAGCAATATGTGTCACTTCTAAATCTGTATTTTTTAAAGAATCTTTATCAATAGCATAACCGTGATTTTGACTTGTGATATCTACTTTACCTGTGCGTAAATCTTTTACAGGATGATTCGCACCACGATGTCCGAACTTCATCTTAAATGCTTTGGCGCCTTGAGATAATGCAAATAACTGATGACCAAGACAAATACCAAAGAATGGTATATTTCCTAAAACACCTTTAATCATATCTAAAGCAACATCAACTTCTTCTGGATCTCCAGGTCCATTTGAAAGCATGACACCATCTGGTGACATTGCTAATATTTCCTCTGCTGAAGTATCATAAGGTACTACAGTAACATTACATCCTCTTGAATTAAGCTCTCTAACAATATTTTGCTTTTTACCAAAGTCTAATAACACGACGCTTAAATCTGAGCCTGTTGATACATACGGTGTTTTTGTTGACACAGTAGTCACCTCATCACGAGGTAACTCTGCAGTTTTTAAGTTAGCTGCAAGCGATTCAATTTCCTCTTTATTGTCGGTAAATCCTGCTTTTAATACACCATATTTTCTAATTTTTCTAGTAATACTACGCGTATCTACCCCTGAAATACCAGGAATATGATATTGAACAAGCACTTCATGTAATGTTTTTTGTTTTCTAAAATTACTTGGATGCGTACTTGCTTCCTTAACTACTACCCCATTTAATGTAGGTGTAAGTGATTCAAAATCGTCTCTATTAATACCATAATTTCCAATTAAAGGATAAGTAAATGTAACAATTTGACCAGTATATGATGGATCAGAAATCGTTTCTTGATATCCAGTCATCGCTGTATTAAATACAATTTCACCGATTGATAATTGATCTGACCCTAATTTATATCCTTCATAATATGAACCATCTTCAAATACGAGATATCTACGTTCAAACATTTTACTTGTCCTCCTTAAATTTAACTTCACCCTCAACCATTGTTAAAACAGGGTTACCATATACTTTATATCCTATAAATGGTGTATTATCTGCTTTAGATAAGAAATCTTCACCACGAATTTCTCTTTCTTCATCTAAATTGATAATTGTTAAATCTGCATAGCTGCCTTCTTCTAATTTTCCATAAGGTAAATCAAATATTTGTGCTGGCTTAATTGTTAAGTAATCAACAAGTTGTTGTAATGACCAGTCTCCTTGTTTAACAAAATGAGTATATAATAATGGGAAGGCCGTTTCACTTCCTACAATACCAAATGGTGCTTTTGTCATTGGCTGAGCTTTTTCTTCTTTGGCATGAGGCGCGTGATCTGTAGCAATACAATCAATGGTACCATCTAGTAATCCTTCTAATAATGCATCTCTATCTTCTTTACTTCTTAATGGTGGATTCATTTTAAAAATGGCATTATCGCCTGGAACATCATCTTCAGTTAATAACAGATGATGTGGTGTCACTTCAGCTGTAACATGAATGCCTGCTGCTTTAGCATCACGAATTGCTCTTACACTTTCTTTTGTTGAAACGTGGCACACGTGATAGTGACAATTAGCTGCTTCTGCTAATAAAACGTCTCGTGCAATTTGTACAGATTCACAAATATTTGGAATGCCAGGAATACCTAATTCTTCACTACGTTTACCTTGATGCATTGCACCACCATAAATTAAGCTATTATCTTCACAATGAGCAACAACTGCTTTATTTAATTTTGCTGCTTGTTGCATCGCTTCATACATCATTGCTGATTCCTGAACACCCACACCATCATCTGTAAATGCAAATGCACCCTCTTTTGCAAGTGCTTCAAAATCAACATGCTCTTTACCAGCTTGACGAATGGTAATTGATGCATAAGGCAAGACACGGACTTGTGCATTTTCTTTAATTAATGATTGCAACTGATCCATGTGTTCTACTGTATCAGGTACAGGACGTGTATTAGGCATTGGACATACTGTTGTAAATCCTCCACGTGCAGCTGATTTTGTTCCAGTTTCAATTGTTTCCTTATGTTCCCCACCTGGTTCTCTTAAATGTACATGCACATCTACTAGACCTGGTGCTACAAATTGACCATTTGCATCAATGACTTCAGTACCTTCATCAATATTAATATTTTCATTCATTTCCTTGATATATTGTCCATCAATTAAAATTGACGTTGATTTAAGTTCACCATTGTCTAAAATTTTAGCATTTTTTATAAGTTTCATAATTATTCTCCTTTTCTTGATAAAAGTTTATCTATTACAGCCATTCTTAAATACATTCCATTTTCCATTTGTTTAAAGATTCTTGACTTAGGTGCTTCAACTAGTTCACTATCGATTTCTACGCCACGATTTACTGGAGCAGGATGCATCACTATCGCATCCTCTTTTAAACGACGATACCTTTCTTTAGTTAACCCATATTGTTCATGATAATGATCAGCTTTAAAGTTTGCTTCATCAGTAATACCATGTCTTTCATGTTGAACTCTTAAAAGCATAATAATATCAACTTTATTAATCACATCATCAATATTTACATAAGGAGCATCTAATGTTTCATCTACCCATTCATTTGGACTTGAGAACATCACCTTAGCACCAAGCGAAGTTAAACTTGTATAATTACTTCTCGCTACACGAGAATTTTTAATATCTCCACATATTAAAATATTTAATCCTTCAAATGTTTCATATTCTTCATAAATCGTCATTATATCCAATAAGCTTTGAGTAGGATGCTGACCACTACCATCTCCAGCATTTGCAATCGGAATATTTAAATTTTCTAGTTCTTCGTAATATGCATTTTGAGGATGTCTAATAACTAATAAATTGACGCCAATACTCTCTAACGTTTTACAAGTGTCATAAAGCGATTCCCCTTTTTGTACTGAAGAAGTACTTGTTTCAAAGTTAACTTGTTTCAATCCAAGATTAAGTTCAGCTACTTCAAAACTGCATTTTGTGCGTGTTGAATTTTCAAAGAATAAGTTAGATACATATTTCCCTTCATACTGAGGGACAGTTTCTTTTCCTGATTTAAAACGACTCGCTGTTTGAATAAGATTAAAAATATCATCGTTTGTTAAATATTCCATTGAAAATAAATGTTCCATGACGTGCCTCCTAAAAGATCCTCTTTTATTTAATGTCTGATTCTTCTTTTTCTTTTGGCAAAATAAGATTTAATATGATTCCTGATAATGCTGCTAAAGCCATGCCTTCAATTTGTAGGTTCACACCAAGACTTTTTAAATTGATAAGTAAATTTCCAATACCGACTACTAGTACTACTGACGCAATAACTAAATTACGATTACTAGCAAAATCAACACGACTTTCTACCAACATTCTAAGTCCACTTGCTGCAATAATACCGAATAATAAGATAGATACACCACCCATCACTGGTGTAGGAATTGATGAAATTAATGCTGAGAACTTACCTATAAATGATAAGATAATTGCAATCACTGCTGCACCACCAATGACATAAATACTATATATTTTTGTAATTGCGAGCACACCAATATTTTCACCATAAGTTGTACTAGGCGGTCCTCCAATAATACTAGCAAACATTGTTGAAACGCCATCACCTATAATTGAACGATGTAAACCAGGATTTTCAAAGAAATTACGTCCTACAATTTTATTAATCACCATTTGATGACCAATATGTTCACTGACTGTTACAAATACTATAGGCAACATGACTAAAATAAGTCCGATATGTATCGATGGAACATAATCTTTAAATGGTAAATATATATCTGGAAAATCTAGCCAACTGGCTTTAGCAATTGGTTTGAAATTAACAATGCCTACAAAAATTGACACAATATAACCTACAATAATTCCTATTAACACAGGAATAAGTGAAAGGAAACCTTTAAAAAATCCTTGAACAATAATAGTTACTAGTAAGGTTACTAATGCGACTAATAAATAGCTTAAATTGTAACCCTTCATATCTCCTGAATTCTCATACATTGCCATGTTTACTGCTGTTGGTGCGAGACTTAATCCAATGACCATAATAACTGGACCAACAACAACTGGTGGTAAAAGATGCATCAACCAACCGGTACCACTTAATTTTATGAAAATACCAATAATGATATACATTACGCCACTAGCAAATAATGCGACAAGCATATCTCCTAAACTGTGCGTACTTAACCCCGTAATAATTGGAGTAATAAATGCAAAGCTTGAACCTAAATAGGCAGGTATTTTTGCTTTAGTAATTAATATGTATAGTAATGTTCCTATACCCGATGCTAATAATGCAGCAGAAATAGGTAACCCTGTTAAAAATGGAACAAGGACAGTTGACCCAAACATTGCAAATAGATGTTGTAAGCTTAAAAACGCCCATTGTGCTGGTTTTGGTTTATCTTTTACATCTAGTACTGGTTTGACAGTACGTTCAAACATTTGCTCATTTTCCATGAAATGTTCTTCCTTTCTAAAAAAGTCTCTTTACACTATGGTAAAGAGACTAAAATAAATTAATGAAATATTATAAAAAGCTTCTTTAAGTTTTTTATAACATGACATAGGAAAAGTATTTAATTTAAGTGAGACATATCATCTATCCATTTAATAAATACATTACACGCTCACCATTACATACTTCACCTTTTTCAGTCTCTCGTACTGGTTTAAAAGGTTAGTTATTCAATTATTACTGCATTTCTATCATCTATTTCTTCAAGATAAACAGATACTGCTTCATCTTTTGCAGTAGGTATATTCTTTCCAACAAAGTCTGCTCTAATTGGCAGTTCACGATGGCCACGATCCACAAGGGCAGCGAGGCCAATCTTTATAGGTCGAGAATGTAATAAAATTGCATCTAAAGATGCTCTAACTGTTCGTCCAGTATAAAGTACATCATCAATAATAATCACTATCTTATCTGTAACATCTTGATCAATTTCAATGGCATCTTTAGTGATAGGCTTTTTCGAGTTTTCAATATCATCTCTAAAATGAGTAATGTCAATCGTACCTGTTGGAACTACATGATGTTCAATTTGTTTAATTTTTTCTTGAATACGACGTGCTAAAAATTCGCCTCTTGTCTTAACACCTAAAAGAACAAGTTGTTCAGTTCCTTTATTATATTCTAGAATTTCATGTGCTATACGTGTAACAGTACGTTGTATAGCCGCTTTGTCCATAATAATACGTTCTGACATGATTACACCTCTTAAAAGAAAAAACCTCATGCCTTTTATAAAGACATGAGGTTTAATGTATATAAAAATATTTTATATGATTAGTCTGATAGTAATCGAACAATTGAAGTTAATCATATTTATATCATTAGTCACCCTGTCTTTTGAGCCTCTCTGGACTCTTTTTAAAAGACACTGTTTTGTTTAATTTTAACTGTTATTAGCTTAAATCTTTTTAGTTCATAAGTCAATATGCTTTCTTTTAATTTACGACTTTATTCTCTAATTTTATGATTCTCTTAATCGAATATCTTCTAATAGCGATTGAAACGCTTGAGGTAACTCAGCATGACGTTCAATATATTCATGAGTGACAGGATGTTTAAAACCAATAACTCCAGCATGTAACGCTTGTCCACCAATATCTAATGTTTTTCTAGGACCATATTTAGGATCTCCAACAAGTGGGAACCCAATATATTTCATATGAACACGAATTTGATGAGTACGCCCTGTTTCTAATTGACATTCAATCAATGTATAGTCATTAAAATGCTCTAATACATTAAAATGAGTCACTGCTTCTTTTCCATCATCAACAACATCCATAGATTGACGGTCTTTTTTGTTTCTGCCTATTGGAGCATCAATTGTTCCATAATCATGAGGAATATTACCATGTACTAAAGCTGTATACTTACGCTTTACTGTTTTATCCATAAGTTGTTCTACTAGACCACGATGTGCTACATCATTTTTAGCTACCATAAGTAACCCAGACGTATCTTTATCAATACGATGAACAATACCAGGACGTATCTCTCCATTGATACCTGATAAATCTTTAATTTGATACATTAATCCATTAACTAATGTACCTGTATAATGACCTGGTGAAGGGTGTACAACCATACCTTTAGGTTTATAAACAATGGCTACATCTTTATCTTCATAATAAATATCTAAATTGAGGTTCTCCGGTAAAATATCGGCTTCAACCACTTCTTTTTCAGTTACTTGAATCTCATCATTTAATTTAACTTTATAATTTGATTTGATTATTTTACCATTAACAGTGACTAAATCATTTTTAATCCAATCTTGAAGTTGACTTCTAGACCACTCACTATTGAAATCAGATAATAATTTATCAATACGCTGACCTACGAGTGCTTCATCTTCTATTTTATATTTATACGTTTCCACTACGTGCCCTCCTATTCTTTTTTGGTTGCATCCTTAACCAATGCAATAATGACAAAAATAACACCAATTGTTAAGCTTGAATCTGCGATATTAAAAATTGGAAAATCATATCCAAAAATATTTGTATCAATGAAATCAACAACTTCACCATTGAATAAACGATCGATAAAGTTACCTAATGCACCTGCAAATAATAAGCTAATTGCAACTTGCATAAACGCATTATATTTAGTTTCTTTAATATAAAATATAATAAGTACAGCTAAAATAATAAGAGTAATAATATAGAAAAATCCCATTTTACCACTTAAAATCCCCCATGCTGCACCATTATTTCTATGTGAGGTAATATTTAAAAAATGAGGAATCACTTCATAAGAATCACCAATGTTCATTGTTGCTGTAATTATTTTTTTAGTTAATTGGTCTATAATTAAAATCACGATGGCTACTATTAAAGATAAACCAATATAATATTTCTTTTTCATTCATGTGCCTCCATTCAGCCCTCAACTCTTTGACAACACTCTACATTATAGCCTACTACTTAGCATAAAAAAAGCTACAATCTTCTATGTCATATTTGTGTTACTTTTAGGATGAATATAATTAAATTGATCGACTTGATAAACATCTACAAAACGTGTTGTAATTTCGTAAGGTTTTCTGAAATTCATATCAGAGACTATTAAAGAGCCATCATTATTGACTTGTTCTACATAAGCAACATGTCCATGTTTTCCTTTTGGATAATGTAAAATAGAACCCTTAGTTGGATTTTCATTGACTGTATATCCTTGTTTCTTAGCCTTATTAGCCCAATATTTAGCGTCACCCCATTGGTTACTTATTAAATGATGATCTTCTTTTACTCGATCAAATACATAGTAAGTACATTGACCTTTAGCGTATGTGTTATATTTCATAGGATTTTTTTCCCAAAAATGAATTGTAGGTTCAGTCATATCTTGATTGTCTAGACCATCAAAAATTGCACCGCCCGTAAATATCATGCATACAAATACCATTAAAAAAATCCATTTTTTCATTTCATCACTCTACCTTTATAAAATTAAATCTAAATTGGATACCATCTGGGCCTTTAATATTGATATGATGTGTTTCTGGATAATGAAAGTCAACGATAGATAGACCATAAGTATGTTCATTATCTATTCGCTTTATTTTTGAATTCCATTGATTCATTGAAAGATGACAATAATATTGTTCAGAAGCTAAATAAAAAGATTCATCATCTAAATATGCAGAAGGTACTAGTCCAAAATAGTTTAGATAATACTCTCTTACTTCATTTAATCGAATGGTTTTTAAACTAATATTCCCAATTTTACTATCATTAGGTAAACCTTGCCATCCGATGGTTGATGCATATGGTAATAATGAAGAAACATCGAGTGGCTTAATATCGAGTCTAATCCATTCACTTTCTTGTTTCCAATCAGAAATCGATTTATCAACATAAAACTTAAACATATGACCTTCTGGATCTTCGACAAAAATAAATGTACATACGTTTTGTTCTCCACCATTAATTGGTAACTCATAGTCATTTAACTTTTCGATTAGATCTGCCAGATGGTGTGTATTGGATAATTGAACTCCTATATAAAATAAACCAGCTTCTTGAGATAAAGGATTTCGTCCAGATTTTATCTCTCTTAAAGTAATATAATGGTGACGATCTCCAATTTGATATTTGACAGCCGTTAATGTCTCTTCCACCTTTTTAAATCCTAATAATTCTTCATAGAACGGTTGTAAAGTACGTAAATCTCTTACATTTAAAGTGATACCATTAATAAAATGTGCATCATTATCATGAAACATAGGGTACCTCCTAAATTTTAAAATCTCTCTTTCAATTTAAAATAGCTACGATTAATGATTATTCTATAATAAAATAATTAAAATTTTATCAGTCTTAATGCGTAATATTCAACTATTTAGGCTAAAAAAAGCTTTCGATAGAAAGAACTTCATGGCTCTTCCATCGAAAACTTTTAAATACATAAAGTATACTATTTTTTAGCTAAAAATTTATTGTATATTCTTGCACCAACAAATGCGCCAATCATTGCACCAGTAGTCATAGCAAGATTAGTAAAAATTTTATTAACAGGATCTTGTTTATCTTCTTCTTCATTAGCTAAATGATTCATATGGTGTTTAAACACATCCATCACAAACTTATGTGCATTGGCTTGAGTAAACTTATAAACTCCCCATGGTAATGTTGGTTCATATTCATGTAATGCTACAATACCTTCATTAGTATCTAATATACGCCTAAATTCAAATCGCGCATTACCGCCGTCTTTAGCCATTGCTAAATCTCCACCAACAATTTTATATACAATCATTTCACTCGTAGAATCATGATTATGTCGTGTCATTTTTAAAATGAATTTCTTTATTAATGGTAATTGAATATTAAATTCATGCTCATTAATGGTACCATCTATTAAATGAAGCGTAATATCATTTATAAATTCTGCATATTCTCTTGTTACATCACGCATTGAATAACTTTCAGGAATTTTAAAACGCGTTATTGCTCTAACATCTTTCACTTCATTTTTCTTATCTTGCTTTGATTTAGGTTTAGACTGTTTTGTAGTTATTGTTTGTTGTTCATCTTGTTCTTCTTTCAGTGCTTTTCTTACACTTTCTTCATAATTCATTTTCCCTAATGATATTTCAGGTTTTATACGCTCAGGCTGTGGAATCATATCATGCACTAAACTATCCATAAGTGGGTATACCATTTCTTTAGGTACTTGCGAAATCAGTCTAACCCAAAATCGACTTAACCAAATAGGAATAATTGGTAAATTCAACATAGGTAAACGTTTATCAAGAATAGCCGCTGTACGTTCAAATAATTCTTGATAATTCATTACCTTAGGTCCTGTAATATCAAATGCTTCATTTTCTTGTGGAGAACGTTCAACTAACATAGCTAATTTATCAATAACATCATCAATAGATACTGGCGCAATCATATTGTGAGCCCAGTTCGGTAGAATCATTGCTGGCAAACGCTCTATCATTCTTTTTAAAATAGGATATGAGCTACCTTTTGAACCTATAATTAGACCAGCACGTAATGTGCTTACAGGGATGTCATAATATCCTAATATTTTTTCACATTCTAACCGACTTTTTAAGTGAGGTGATAACTGAGTATCATTTGGGATAATACCACTCATAAATATAATATGTTTAACACCTTGCTTTTTTGCTGCACGTCCAAAATTATCAGCTAGTAGTGCATCCATATCTTCGAAATTCGCTTGTGTAAGTTTAGCACTTGGCATCATTGAATGAACAAGATATATCGCAGTATCTATACCTTCCATTACCTCAGTTATAGCATCTAAATCAAATAAATCCGCTGATTTCCAAGTTACATTTCTTTCATTTTTTTTATTTTGAGCATTTCTTGATATTGCGATAATCTCATGATTATCTTTTAATTTATCTTTTAAATGACTACCGATATATCCAGAAGCCCCAGTTAGTAAAATCTTGCCCATAATTTTATCCCTCTTCCTATATCTATCATAAACATACGAGAAATATTCCATCACTTATTATGTGTTATAACCTAGTTCCTCTTCATCTAAACTTGAAACTCTATTCAGCTATATTTTCAAACTATTATTATTTAATATTTATATACTTTAAAAAAAACGCTCGTAATCCTTAATTAGGTTACAAGCGTTCTATCTTTATTGAATTAAACTAAAGTTTTTACGACTTCTTGACAACGTGGACATAAATGATCAAGTTCACCAACAGATCCTAATGCTTCACTATAATTCCAACATCTTTCACATTTTTCACCTGAAGCATGGTCAATACGAATGTCACCATGTTGATATTCATTTCCATTGTCTACTTTTTCAGTCACTTCAACTTGAGAGACGATAAATAATTGTTGTAAGTCATTAAATTGTTGTAAAAATTCTGCAGCTTTAAAGTGATCATTGTTTCCAATCACTACTTTAGCTTCAAGAGATTTACCGATAACTTTTTCATTACGTGCTGCTTCTAATGCACGGTTTACATCATCACGTAATGACATAAATTGATTCCATTTATCTAATAACTCTTGATCAACGTCCACAACTTTTGGCATATCTGCTAAATGAACACTTTCTTCTTTAACATGTGGTGTATGAGACCATACTTCTTCGGCAGTGTGTACTAAAATAGGAGCGAGTAATTTGGTCATATCTACTAAAATTTGATACAACACTGTTTGCATGCTACGACGTTTATGTGCGTCTTTTTGTTCAATATACAGAATATCTTTACCATAATCTAAATAGAAGTTACTTAATTCAACATTGATAAAGTTTTGAACTTCTTGATAAATATTTAAGTAATCAAAGTTATCATAGTGATTAATAGTACTAGCAGTGAATTCACGTAAGCGATTCAATAAGTAGCGATCTACTTCTAATAATTCATGTTCAGGTACACTGTCTGTTTCAGGATTAAAGTCGTTAATATTACCTAACATAAATCTTAAAGTATTTCTGATTTTTCTATAAACATCAGACGTTTGTTTTAAAATTTCATCTGAAATACGTACATCTGCTAAGTAGTCTGTACTACTTACCCATAATCGTGCAATATCTGCACCTTTTTGTTTTACTACTTGATTAGGTACGATAACGTTACCTAAAGATTTACTCATTTTTTTACCTTCGCCATCCATTACGAAACCATGTGACAATAAGAATTTATAAGGCGCTTGTTCTCTAGTCGCAACTGCTGTAGTAATTGAAGAGTTAAACCAACCACGATATTGGTCACTACCTTCAAAATATAAATCGGCTGGGAAATGCAATTCTGGACGAGTTTCTAACACGCCTCTATGAGATGAACCAGAGTCAAACCAAACATCCATAATATCTGTTTCTTTAGTAAATTCTCCATTAGGGCTTCCAGGATGTGTGAATCCTTCAGGTAATAAATCTTTAGCTTCTCTTTCAAACCAAACATTTGAGCCATATTCTTCAAATAAATCAGCTACATGATTGACTGTTTCTTTTGTCATAATAATATCGCCATTTTCAGCGTAAAATACAGGCAATGGTACACCCCATACACGTTGACGAGAAATCACCCATTCACCACGATCACGAATCATATTATAAATACGTGTTTTACCCCAATCTACTTTAAAATCAGTTTCTTCAATCGCATCTAAGATATCTTGTCTCACTTTATTAATTGAAGCAAACCATTGAGGTGTTGCACGGAAAATAACTGGTTTTTTAGTACGCCAATCATGCGGATAACTATGCGTAATAAAGTCTAACTTTAATAAGGCACCTTTATCAGTTAAAAGGTCTGTTACAGCTTTATTTGCTTTATCATAGAACATACCTTCAAATTGTCCGCCTTCCTCGGTGAAGACACCTTTATCATCCAAAGGACTGATAACAGGTAAATCGTATTTTTGACCTACAACATAGTCATCTTCCCCGTGACCAGGGGCAGTGTGTACACAACCAGTACCAGCATCAGTTGTTACATGACCACCATTAATGACTAAGGATACTCGATCTATGAAAGGATGTTGTGTTTCAACATACTCTAACTCTTTCCCTGTAAATTCTTTTTCCAATTGAATAGTATCTTTATCCCAACCTAATGCTTCAGAAACGCTTTCAGCTAAAGCTTCAGCAATCACATATTTCTTACCATTTACATTATATTGACCATATTTCAAGTCTGGATGAACTGTAATTGCTACGTTAGAAGGTAATGTCCAAGGTGTAGTTGTCCAGATAATAAATTGAGCATCCTCATCGATAGTACCTTTTGAATCTTTAACATCAAAGGCTACATAAATAGATGCTGAACGTTTATCATGATATTCAATTTCAGCTTCAGCAAGTGAAGATTCACTTGATGGTGACCAATATACCGGTTTTTTACCTTTATAAATTAAACCTTTATCAGCCATTTCGCCAAACAAACGAATTTGAGCTGCTTCATATTCAGGTTTAAGAGTAATATATGGATTATTAAAGTCCCCACGTACACCTAAACGCTTAAAATCTTGTTTTTGAAGTTCAACTTGTTCTAAAGCAAATTCTTTACATTTTTCTCTAAACTCAGCAATTGACATTTTTTTGCGATCAACGCCTTTTTTAGTCAATGCTTGTTCAATTGGTAAACCATGTGTGTCCCATCCTGGAACGTAAGGTGAGTAAAATCCTTGCATCGTTTTATAACGTACAATAATATCTTTAATAATTTTATTTAATGCATGTCCCATGTGAAGATTACCATTTGCATAAGGTGGGCCATCATGCAAAATAAATGATTGATTTCCTTCATTTTTCTCTAAAGCTTTTTGATAATGATTATTTGCTTCCCATTGCTCTTGAATTTTTGGCTCTTTATTAGGTAAACCTCCTCGCATTGGAAAGTCAGTTTTAGGCATTAATAAAGTTTCTTTGTAATTCATATTTTCCACTCCTTAAATATAAAAAGAACTCTAAGTTCAATTAATAGGGACGAGAAACCCGCGGTACCACCCTTCTTAACTCAACTTAGAGTTCTCTTCTTAATATTATAAAATTTTAATTTGCCAGTGATATAAAAAATAGACTTATATTAGGCTTGCACCGTGTCCTAACTCGCTGTGAAAAGTTTATTATTTTTTACGTGTCTGACATTTTATTAACTATTTATTTGATGATGATTCGCTACTTGAAACATCCTTATTTTCAGAAGTAGACTTATTTGTATTAGTTGTTTCATTAGAATTGATTGACTGATTTTCCTCATTTGATACTGTCTCAGTTGTTTCACTCGTTGGAGTTTCACTATTCGCATTTGGATTTACATCTTGTGGATTTAAATGCTGTATGTTTTCTTGTGTCACTTGTTCTGCATCAAAATCATAATTTAATAAGTAATCCCAATCATCATTTTTCAATAAATCCAGCTGTGCTTCTACAAGCATACGAAATCTTGATCTAAATATTTTAGATTGACGTTTCATATCTTCAGTTTGGAAAGATAAATGACGTGCTTTTTCAATAGCATCATTTACAATCACATCAGCTTTCGCTTTTGCTTTAGAGATAATTGCTTCTGATTCTTTTGTGGCAGCAATTTTTGTTTGTTCTCCAGCTTGTTGAGCTTGAATAAGCGCATCACTTACTGATTGATGAACATCTTGATAAGATTTAATATTAGTATCTCTCTCTTCAAGCACTTTTTCAAGTTGTTTTTTTTCTTCTTTAAGTCTTTCAATCTCATTACTTAATTGAGTTAAAAAGTCGCTAACTTCAGCAGGCTCCAAACCATTTTTCACTCTTGTAAATTCCTTATTTCTTATTTCATTAGGTGTAAAAGCCATCTATTATCCTCCTTAAAACGAACCATCATAAAGGTGTTTTTATTATTTATCAATCAATATCATTTACTTAAATAGTGTTTGATACGTTATATGAACTTTTTCTTTTTTAGTTTTGCCACCTATATCAACAATTCGAGCACGTCCAAATCCTTGAATAGAGAGCAAATCATTGTTTTGAAGTTGAAAATCGGGAGAATCGATTAAAGTATGATTCACTTTTACCCGTTTTTTTTCAATTAATTGTTTAGCAATTGATCTAGATTTTCGAATCATTTCTTTTAAAACGACATCTAATCTTAAAGCACTGACTGTACTATGATGAATATTCCAATTCTCTTTTGATTGTATCATATCTTTAAATGGAATAGAATCAAGTTTGACTGTAGCACCTTTAATCTTTGTTAATTCCATCATAATATATGATTCCAATTGCTTTGTCAAAACAAACTGAATCGTATCACCAACAAGTATATCTCCTACTTGTTCTCTTTCTATACCTAAAGACATTAAAGTTCCAAGTACATGTTGATGTTGAATAGACACAAATTTCTCAGGATAATTAATTTGGATTAATACTTCTTCAAAATCACCTTCAGTAGGTTCAAAATAACTAGGCGCAATAATTGCTCTCTTTCTTTCTGCCGATTGACCACTGAAATAGCTCACTTTCATATCTTCAAAACTACCGACGATGACTTCTAATATATATTGTTCTCTAGGATCTAAAAATGAAGTCAATACAGGTGCATATTGTTGATTAACTTGTTCACATTTATCTAATAATTGATTAATAAGTGGTTGTTCTTCATTTCTAAAGTGCTGATAAATATCGATGATTAACGCCTCCTCTTTTAAGTGTTAAAGAGCCTGAGACATTATGCATATCACAGGCTCTACTAACTTATTATAAAATTATTTTAGTATTAAATAATTTAATATCATATCAAAAATACTTTGCAATCCATATTGAAATAATACAAGTACAAATAATGCTACAATTGATGAAATATCAATCATACCAATGGGTGGAATAATCTTTCTAAATGGCTCTAAGAAAGGTTCATATATCTTACTTAAAAATGATCCAAATTTAGATTCTCTAATTGTTGGAACCCATGAAGTAAAGAAATAAATAATCATTCCCCAATAATAAATTTGAACTAGTAATATTATAAAGTTAAATATACTAGCTAATATACCAACATCCATATATTATATTCTACTCCTTAAATTATTCGTAATGTTGTTGTGTATTCATCTGTTCAAGGTGATCGGTAATACTACCTGCCACCTCAACATTATCAGGTGTACAAAGGAAGATATCAGCACCTACACGTTGTATATCTCCGCCAATGGCATAAACTGTTCCGCTTAAGAAGTCAATAATACGTTTCGCTGATACTTTATCAATACGTTGTAAGTTAACTAATGTCGCACGACGATTTTTAAGTTCATCTGCAATGTCTTGAGTATCTGAAAATACACGAGGTTCAAATAAGCACATTTTTGAATTTTCGTAATTACTATAACCTGTACCAGCTGATTGATTCATAGTAACAACATTTTTTGAATTAGACTTATTTGATGTATTTCCCATACGATAATTCCTTTCTTCAGTATTGTAATTTTTTGATACTTTCTTTTGAGGTACAGTTTTTAAGTGATTTTGATTATTCTGTGTTCTTTCAATAGGTTGCTGTTGCATATTACGATTTTGATTTTCTTCATTTTGTGTTACACGCTGTTGTCTTTCAGCAGGGCTTTCGACTTCTTCTTCATCTTCCATTAGGAAAAAATTATTAAATAAATCCTTGATAGCCACGGGGCTCACTCCTCTTCTCCAACAAGTTTAGTCCCTATTCTTATAAATGTAGCACCTTCTTCTACAGCAATAGTATAATCATTACTCATTCCCATAGATAAATATTCACATGGTGCATAATTCAATTTAAGGTTTTTAATTTCATCTCGTTTTAATCTCAATTGTTTAAATAACTGATGTATGTAGTCCTTATCATCGGTATAAGGCGCCATTGTCATTAATCCAACAATTTTAATATTGTCGAATGCTTTAATTTGTTCAATAAAATCATTAACTTCACTAAGCGCAATACCATGTTTAGTTTCTTCACCAGAAACATTCACTTGGATAAAGCATGAAATAGTGTGAGTTGCTCTTTTATTAATTTCTTTTGCTAAACTCAAACGATCTAGTGCATGTAAATAATCGATGTCATTAATCACATCTTTTACTTTTCTAGACTGCAGTGAACCGATAAAATGCATTGTAACATCTTTAGGTAAGGCTTGTTTTTTTTCTAGAAAACCTTCTACTCTATTTTCTCCAAAGTGTCTTAAACCAGCATCATACGCTTCTTTTGCTCGGTCTATTGTAACATATTTTGTTACTGCAATCACGTTTGGAGCGGTCTTAATTACACTTTTTTCAAGATGATGATTAATTTCCGCTTTTATTTTTTCTAAATTTTCTGTCACTTTCATTATATATCAACCTCTTAACTTTGTAATGACATAAAGGATTATAGTGATATAACTGCATTACACTACACTTCTCCTTTTTGACCTATAAATGCTAGCATCCTGCCAGTTTTACCTTTTTCAACACGATAAGAGAAAAAAAGCGATAAGTCTTCTGATGTAGTGTATTTTGTAATATTAATATTTTCAGCTGGTACGCCACTATTTTTTAATAATAAAGCGTTAGCTAATTTTAAATCAATACCATGTCGATCAGTATCTCGTGTTTCAATATATTTGTCAGAATTAATAGGCAATGTTTCAAATTTATTTTTAATATCATCATTTATTTCATAGGTTGAAGAAGTCGCTGGACCTATGACTACATTTAAATCTTGATAGTCAAATTCTACATATTTAAGCATTTCTACTACTATTTGACCATATGTTCCTCTCCACCCCGCATGAGCTAGAGCGATAAAATGATGTTTTTCACTATAAAAATATACAGGTACACAATCAGCATAACACATCGTTAATAATATATCTGAATCATAAGTGTACATACCATCAATTCCATATAATTCATTACCTAATGCCTTAATATTAGCGCCACAATGTGCTTTAGTAATGTGAGCGATATTATTTTCGTGTGTTTGAATAGGAAAAACCCATTGTTGTGTAGGAAAGTTGATAGCATTAGCTAATATCTCTTGATGATGCGTCACATGACTAGGTTCATCATCAATATAACGTGCCATATTAAATGCATCTCTTGGATATGGACTTTTTCCATCTTCACGTGTAGTAAAACCAAGTGTTAACTGATCATATTGTGATGTATAACTCAAATAATGTGGCTGTTTTATAAATTTTTCCACGTTGTGAAAACCACCCTCACTTTTAAGAATAATCATATCTAGACTATTGTTTTATATTTTATCTGCATTTCGATTAAAAGATGTATATAAATGTATTATATAACATATTTCTTTTTAAATTAAACAAAATAAAAAGAGCAGCATTCTCCTCAGAAATCACTGCTCCTTATTTTATATTTATGCTTTAATATTAGCGTCTAGTTCTTCTAGAACGTCTTTCTTCTCTATTACGAATAAAGCTAGGAATATCATCATCTTTAGTAGTATGACTTCTTTCGCTTAGACCATCAGAAGGACGTGAATTAGATGTACTATGTGTGAATGAGTCTTCTTTTGGTGCACTTTGAGTTGATGGACTAGAAGTTGCACTTGAACCAA
Source organism: Staphylococcus hominis subsp. hominis (assembly GCF_002901845.1). Taxonomy (GTDB): domain Bacteria; phylum Bacillota; class Bacilli; order Staphylococcales; family Staphylococcaceae; genus Staphylococcus; species Staphylococcus hominis. The sequence goes on along the minus strand of NZ_PPQE01000025.1, from coordinate 485,508 downwards.
AACCAGTACTTGACGCTTTACGTCCTTGAGATGTTGGTTTGTCTTCAAATCCAGTTGCGATTACTGTTACAACAATTTCATCTTGTAATTCTGGATTAATTACAGTACCGAAAATCATATTTACATCTTCATCTGCTGCATCTTGTACAATATCAGCTGCTTCTTGAGCTTCGAATAAAGATAAAGATTCGCCACCTGTAATGTTCATTAACACACCTTGAGCACCAACAATTGATGTTTCAAGTAATGGAGATGAAATAGCTTTTTTAGCAGCTTCCACTGCTCTATTTTCGCCTGAAGATACACCAATACCCATTAATGCAGAACCTTGGTTAGACATAATTGTCTTAACGTCAGCAAAGTCTAAGTTCACTTCACCTGATACAGCGATTAAATCAGAGATACCTTGAACACCTTGACGTAAAACATTATCTGCTTCTTTAAATGCTTCCATCATAGGAGTTGATTTATCAACAATATCTAATAAACGATCGTTAGGGATAACGATTAATGTATCAACTGCCGCTTTCATAGCTTCAACACCTGCTGCTGCTTGTGTAGAACGTTTACGTCCTTCAAAGCCAAATGGACGAGTTACAACACCCACTGTTAATGCTCCCATTTCTTTAGCAATTTTAGCAACTACTGGTGCAGCACCTGTACCAGTACCGCCGCCCATACCAGCAGTAACGAATACCATATCAGCGCCTTGAATAGCATCTTCAATTTGTTCACGTGATTCTTCAGCAGCTTTTTTTCCAATTTCTGGATTTGCACCTGCACCTAAACCACGTGTTAATTTTTCACCGATTTGTATTTTAGATTCTGCTTTAGATAAGTTTAAAGCTTGCCCATCAGTGTTAATAGCAATAAATTCAACATTGTTCATTCCATGATCAATCATGCGGTTAACAGCGTTGTTACCGCCGCCACCTACACCGATGACTTTTAATGTCGCCAAATGATTAAATCCTTGTTCAAATTCTAACATTTATTTTTCCTCCTAGTCTTAATGGCCAATTATTCAAATAGAGATTTCATAAGCTTTTTAAATTTGCTTTCTTCTTTATCAGATTTTTCATGTTCATCATCATAATGATGTGTTCCATCTTGATGGTTGTTTTCGTCATACGTTTCATAATCATCATGTTTCTCCGCTTTTTCACGTACTTCTGGCTGATGATTTTCGTCAGGGTCTTCGTTTTTATTAGATTTACGTTTAAACCAGTCAAAGCCACCTGATTTTGAAGTATGATTGTGTTCGTCATTTTCAATGACTTCTTCTTCAAATTCATCATTATCTTGATAATTTATTGTAACATAATCTAATAATTCATCAAATGTGATACTACTAGATATTGTAGAAATCGCTGAAGTAAATTCAGGTTTTCTAATTCCCATTTGAGAAGGTGTATGGATTCTTATTTTTTCATTAACCATTGTACTTAGTAATTCTTTAACGCCCAATAAGTTTGAAGAACCACCTGTAACAATGAATCCACCATTTACTTTAGTTAATCCTAAATCTACCAACACATCAAATACTTCATCAAAGATATCTTGCACTGTTCTTTCAATAACTGCACTTAAATCTTTTTGAGTATACTCTACTAATTCGTCACTATCTACCTGATCAACACTGAAAACGTCTTGATCAGACGCTGATTGTGTATAAGCATGTCCATATTGATGTTTAATTTTTTCAGCTGTTTCATATGTAGTGTTTAATTCTTCTGCGATATCATCTGTAATATCACGTCCAGCTAATTCAATTGAATCGGCATCTACAAGTTCACCGCGTTCATAAAAGGCGATTTGAGTGAGATCTTCACCAATATCAATTACACATGCACCTAATTCTTTTTCAGTTGCAGATAAAATAGAGCCATAGTTATAAGCATCTGAATAGACGTCCAATACATCTACTCCACAAGATTCTACACATTTAATCATATTAATTAGAATTGACTTGTGAATTGCAATAACACCTGCTTCTACTTTTAACGAGTGTCTTGCAATGAGTTCTTTAGGATCCGAAACCTCGTTATCTCCATCTACAATGAATCTAATCGGAAACACATCAATAACTTCTGTATCAGGTACATCATTTTTTTGACGTATACCTTCCAATACTGTTTCAATATGTGATCCACTAATTTCTGTATCTTCGTAAAAATCAATTTCGTTTTCTTCATCGTACACTTCAGTACCAATGATAGGTAATTTTAAGAAAACTTCTTTTATATCCACACCTGATGCGATAGAAGCTTTTTTAATTGTATCTTTAATTGCTTGTTTCGCAATATCAAAATCATCAATCAATCCATTCTTAATACCGCTAGTGTAGGTTTGCCCTGTACCTATCACATTAATACCATTGTGAAATTTTTCGCCTACTATTGTTTTAACACTTGATGAACCAATATCTATGCTTACATAGTAATGTTCCTCCATAGATAGGCACCTCCTGACAAAATACTATTAAAATACACTATATTTAGTTTACAATACGTCGTTTAGCTTGTGAACTATAAACACATATTATTATCGAAATTTTTTAATTATTTGTATCCGATTGTTCGCTTATTTTATTTAATGCACTTTGTAATTCATTTTTTGCTTCTGTTTCTTGCTGTGTTTTTTGACGAACATTTTGATCGGACTTAGAATTAATACTGCTATTTTCATTATATGGAATAAATGATGCTCCTACAGATAAATCAATATATCCTTGTGTTTTTAATTGACCTGAACTATCTTTTGCAAGAGATTGAGACATTTGAGGATAATACTCGATTTTGTTAGCTAGAGTATTGATGTCTCCTACTACTTGCATGCCATCTTTCATATATAAAAGGACTCGATTTTGTTGATTCTGTAAAGGTGCATATTTTATTTCTGAAATCATATCTCTCGTTTCATTAGACATTTTAGATAATGCTTTCGTGATACTATTTAAATTGTCACCTTTAAAATCTTCTAACACAGGTGCACTATTCGCAATATCACCATTATAATTGTCTAATTTTTTATTTCCTTCAATTATTGGCACATATTTATTTTTATCTTTTACAATACCTACTAAATTATTTTCAATAATTTTAACATTTAAAGTATTAGGCAACTGTTTATTAATCTGAACATCTTTGATTAATGAATTTTTCTTTAAATTATTGATAGCTTTGCTTTTACTAAAAGTATAAATGCGTGATCCTTTTTTGATATTTAATTCTTTTTCAACTTGACTATCACTTACATTATGATTACCACTAATATTAACATGAGAAATTCTACTTAATGGTGTAAACATATATAGTAGAAATAATATAATTAAAAGTATTAAAGTAGTAACAATAATATATTGAATACGTTTTTGTCGCTTTCTTTTATCTATCTTTTGTTGTTCTCGTTTTTCAGCTACCGTTAAGTGACTATATTTATCATTTTGAAATTTATTGCGTTTTTCTCTTAACCTTGTTTTTACTTCTTTCTTTAAATTTTCACCTTTATTTTTCGAAGAATTTAAAGATTTATTTGACCTTCTATCATTTGAAAGATTCTTTTCTTTTTGGAGTCTATCTTTTGATTTAACATCATCTTTAATTTTTTTATTTTTATCATTTTCTAATTCAGTTTTGTCTTTATCAAATGAACGCTTGATAGAACGAATCTTTTTATTTCTATTGCCCCTTGTATCATCCAATTACTTCACATCCTTTAATTAAGATGGTAGGTATGCACGGAAACTTTCAATAAATCTTTCGCCACGTTCTTCAAATGTTTTATATTGATCCCAACTTGCACATGCTGGTGAAAGTAAAACAACATCATTAGGTTCAATGACATCTTGAACTTTTTTTACTGCATCTTCTATATCAACTGCTTTGATTACTTCTTTACCTTGACTATTACCTAATTTAGCGAATTTATCTTGAGTTTCACCGAAAACTACCATTACTCTAACATGTTTCATGTAAGGAATTAATTCATCAAATCCATTACCTCGATCTAAACCACCACATAACCAGATAATAGGTTGTTTAAATGAATTTAAAGCAAACTGTGTTGCTAATGTATTGGTTGCTTTAGAGTCATTATAGTATTTATTTGTTCGATTCGTTCCAATATATTGTAATCGATGTTCAATACCTGAGAATGTTGTTAAACTATCTACGATAGCCTTAATTGGCACGCCTGCAAGTATTGCAGCTAAAACAGCAGCTAAAATATTTTCTAAGTTATGTTCTCCCGGTAAAACTAAGTCATCAATATTAATAAGGTTAACATTATTATAAACGATATAATTATCTTTAATATAGATGCCATCTACTTCTTGTTGAGTAGAAAAATATAATGTTTTAGCTTTTAAATTTTCAGTTTCAATTAAATGACGTTGATGATAATTACAAATCAAATAATCATCTTCTGTTTGATTTTTGTAAATACGTCGCTTCGCATTTTGATAATTTTCTAATGACTCATGATAATCTAAATGAGCAGAATAGATATTTGTAATGATGGCAATGTGAGGTCTGTAATGTTCAATGCCAAGTAATTGGAATGAAGATAATTCAGTGATTAGATATTCATCAGGTGACGTTTCTTGAGCTACTTTAGAAGCAACATACCCAATATTTCCTGAAAGTCTTCCAGTTAATCTACTTTTTTTAAACATATCTCCAATGAGAGAAGTTGTTGTTGTTTTACCATTTGTACCAGTTACGGCGATAATTGGAGCTTCAGAAATTAAATAACTTAATTCTACTTCAGTTAAAATTTTAAGACCTCGTTGATATGCTTCATCAATAATTGAAACTGTATAAGGTATACCTGGGTTTTTAACAATAATTGGGTTGCTATCAAGTAATGATAATGGATGACCACCATCAACAATTTTCACCCCTAATGTTTCTAAGTCTTTTGCATGGGGATCTTTAGATAAATCTTTCCCATCATTTACAGTTACATTTGCACCTAATTTAACTAATAACTTAGCAGCTTCATAACCACTTTTTGCTAATCCAACTACAAGAACATCTTTATTCTCTAATCCTGTATAATTTAGCATTCTAATGCACTCCTATCCATAATCCAATTAATCCTGAAATTAACCCCACAAGCCAAAATACTGAAACAACTTTCCATTCACTCCATCCGCTAAGTTCAAAATGGTGATGAATTGGTGTCATTTTAAAGATTCTTTTTTTAGTTAATTTATAAGATGATACTTGCAACATTACTGATAATGTTTCGATAACAAATACTAAACCTATAAAAAGTAATGAAAATTCTTGGTTTAACATGATTGAAATTGTAGCAAAAATACCTCCTAATGCTAAGCTTCCTGTATCTCCCATAAATACTTTGGCTGGATTTAAGTTATACGGTAAGAAACCGAGTAATGCAAAAATCATAATAATACAAAAAGTACCAATTGCAGGGGCATTTAACATGAAACTCATAATTGCATACATAGTGAATCCAATAATTGATAAGCCAGTTGCTAATCCATCCAATCCATCAGTTAAATTAACTGCGTTTGAAAACCCAACTTGCCAAAAAACAATAAAAATAACGTACGCAAACGACAATGGAATTCCAAAATTAGTAAATGGAATATTTATACTTGTTGAAAATTCTATTAAATGAAAAACATCACTTAGAATGAAAAATATAATTGCTATTGCAATTTGAGCTAAAAATTTCTGCTTACTTGTAAGTCCTTGGTTATTTTTTTTAACTACAATAATGTAATCATCAATAAAGCCAATGAGTCCAAATCCTATTGTGACAAAGAGTAATAGAATAATGGGATTAGAATGATCTGTGAAAAATATAGCAATCATAGATGTAATAATAATACTAATTAAAAACGTTAAACCACCCATGGTTGGTGTACCCGTTTTTTTCATATGGCTTTGAGGACCTTCTTCGCGGATACTTTGACCAAATTTCATTCGTTTAAGTGTCGGTATAAGTACAGGAACTAAAATAAATGTGATAAGTAATGCGATAATCGCAAATATAAAAAGCATGGTAATCTCCTTTATGTATTTTAAATTTATTCGTTTTTCACTTTATTTCCTTTATAATCTTATCAATTTTCAAACTAATTTTATATATATTATGTAAGAAATTGAGATTATAAATAAGGTATCCATAATATATGACACCTTATTTATAATCATTTAAAATGACGTCATTTGTTCTTATGAATCGTTTTTATCATTAGACGTTGTATCAGTTGAATTATCTGAAGTGTTATTTGAATCAGATCCACTCGAATCAGTTAAAGATGTATTATCATTAGGATCATCAGTAGATAATTCTATTTCAATTTTCTTATTACTTTTGAGTGTTGACCCACTCGCTACAGATTGATTTGTTACGTATCCACTGCCTTTAGTCGTAACATTGATTCCAGTTAATTCTTGGAAGGCTAGGACATCGTCTGTTGTCCAACCTTTCATATTTGGCATAGTAATATCGCCATCTGTCACTGCTAACACTTTACTATTCGGTAATAATTTTGTATTAGCTCTAGTAGATTGAGCTTTTATTGTATTACCATTACCAATAATGACAGGTTGTAAATCTTTTCCTTTAAGACTATCTTGTGCTTTTTGACTTGATTGCCCTACAACATTTGGCACTTTACTATACTGTGCTGATTGAGTCTCATCTTTTTTAGAGCCTACATTTAAATACTTAAGTGTATTTTCCATGATAGGTTTAAAAGCTTTACTTACCCCTAATTCATATGCTTCTTGATCATTTTTCTGAGCAAGACTCATACCGGCATAAACAATAACTCTTGGATGTTTTTTTGGCGCATCTCCCATAAAGCTTACAAAGTAGGGATTTGCTCCTTTAACGTATCCACTACCATTTTCATTAACGACCTGAGCAGTACCTGTTTTCCCTTCAATATCATAACCATCAATACGATAATTGGAAGCATGACTTTTATCACTATTTACTACTTTATCTAATTCTGTTTCAACTTTATCCGCAGTTTCTGAAGTAATAGGTTTTCCAACTATATTCTTTTCACCTTTATAGAATGTTTTCTTTGAAATTGGATTATCTATACTTTGAACAAACCAAGGTTTTAACATATTTCCTTTATTAAAGAAAGCTGATTGTGCTTGTATCATTTGTACAGGCGTCACTGTGGTCGATTGACCGAATGCTGATGTTTTTTGTTGTAATTCATTTGACCAAGCAATATTTCCTTTTAATTCTCCGTCAAACATACCATTTGTAGATTTACCAAAACCAAAGCGCTCGTACCAAGATTTCATTTTATCAGCACCAACTAAATCTTGAAGATGCATCATCAATGTATTAGATGAATATGTGAAACCTAATGACATTGGTATTTCTCCCCAACCGGTTTTATTCCAGTCAGAAATTCTTGAACCCATAATATCACGATGACCAGATTCATATTTTTCTTTAGGATTAAATTTACCTTCTTGAATGGCGGCTGCTAATCCATATGATTTAAATGTTGACCCAGGCTCATATGCATTTTGATATAAATCATTAGCCCATTTTTTTCCAAAGTCTTTACCCGTTTCGGGGTTGAATGTTGGACGTTGACTATATGCAAGAATTTCTCCTGTTTTAGCATCCATAACCACTGCAAATAAATCTTTTGGTTCATATCGTTTCACCATATCATCAAGAGCCTCTTCGACAAATACTTGTATATTTGAATCAATGGTTAAATGAACATCATCACCACGTTTTGGCGCTTTTTCATTTTTACTGTTTGGTGCAATATAACCCCAAATGTCATGTATATAAGATAGCGAGCCTTTCTGTCCATTTAGATAACTATTAAAAATCTTTTCTACACCTAATGCACCATTTAATTCCCCAGTATCAGGATTTTTTTGAGCCATACCAATTAAATGAGAAGCAAAATTACCGTTAGGATAGAATCGTTCAGTTTCTGGATATAAGGTGATTCCTGGTAAGTCCATTTTATCGAGTTTAACTTTATCTTGATATGTTAAATTTGTCCCTTTCTGTCCAAATTCAACTTGAAAGGCTTTCTTTTGATTAAGACGTTTTTCAATTTCATCAGGTTTCATATCAATAATTTTTGATAATTGTTTTGCTGTTTTCTTTTTATCTTTAACATACCTTGGTGTATCACCAACTTCTCCAGCATTTTTATCAATAATAGCAACTAATTTATATCGTTGAACATCTTCGGCTAAAATTTTACCGTTTCTATCGTATATTTTCCCTCTTTCAGGCTGTTCTTGCGTTTTTACGAGATATTTTTCATTAGCGCGCATCACTAAATTTTGTCCATCTGAATGTCCAGTTATCATGATATATGAATATCTTAAAACCAATACAAAAAAGAGCAGTCCGAATAATCCAACAAGGAGGACTGCTCCTAATTTATTTTTTCTAATTTTAATTTTTCGCTTCGCCATTAGTACGCACTACCTTTACATTATCGTTCTTTAGGCTCATACCTTGTTTTTTAGCCTGATCGTAAATGCGCTCATAAGAAGAATTTTTCTTAATTTCAGATTGAATTGCATTATTTTCATTAGATTGTTGTTCAATCTTTTGATCTAGCTCGGCAATTTTATCATTTGTATCGTACGCATCCATTTTTAAAGATAGCATATAGATTGCTAGAACAGCAATTGCTGTGACAAGCGTTATGTATAAAAATTTCTCAAATCGCGTAAGTTGAACAACAACCTTTTTAGTTACTGTTTTCGTCTCAGTTTGTGTCTTTGGTTGTTCTTTCGGTATGCTAGTGTGCTGAATGTGTTCATATGGTTCGTAAATTTTTTCTACAGCCATCCTCAATTACTCCTTATTTTAATATTTCAGCAACACGTAATTTTGCACTACGTGCTCTATTATTTTCGTCTAAATTCTCTTCTGTAGCAGTAATTGGTTTACGATTTACTCGTTTTAACTTAGGTGTATAAGCTTCAGGAATAATTGGTAACCCTCTAGGCACATCAGGTCCTTTTTCGTATTCTTGGAAAATTTGCTTGCACAATCTATCTTCCAGAGAATGGAAAGTAATGACTGAAATCCTACCTTTTACTTTAACATGCTCAATGGCTTGTTCAATTGAATCTTCAAACGCAGATAGTTCATCGTTCACTGCTATTCTTATCGCTTGGAAAATGCGTTTAGCAGGATGACCACCTTTTCTTCGAGCTTTAGCTGGAATACCTTCTTTAATAATGTCTACAAGCTCTAATGTTGTTTCAATAGGTTGTTGTTCACGATGTGCTTCTATTCTTCTCGCTATTTGTTTAGAAAATTTTTCTTCTCCATAACGATAAAAGATTTTAACCAATGCCTCATAAGGCCAATCATTAACAACATCATATGCAGTTAATTCTTGCGTTTGATCCATACGCATATCTAACTTTGCATCATGATGATAACTAAATCCTCTTTCAGGTATATCAAGCTGTGGACTTGAAACACCTAAGTCGTAGTAAATACCATCTACTTTTTCAATTCCTAAATTTTTCAAAATATCAGTTAATTCTCTAAAGTTATTATGTACAAACGTGACCTTGTGTAAGTGATCTCTTAGTACTTCTTTAGCATTTTCTAAGGCAGTAGTATCTTGATCGATTGCAATCAACCTACCGTCATCGTTTAATTGATTTAATAAATAGAGTGCATGACCGGCTCCACCAAGCGTACAATCTACATATATGCCATCCTCTTTGATGTCTAATTCATCTATTGTTTCTTTTAGCATAACGCTTACATGATGAAACACTATAAATTCCTCCATTAAAAATCAAAATCTATCAAATCTTCGGCAATATCTTCAAAACTTTCTTCTGATTCTTCGTAAAATTCATTCCAAGTTTCTCTATCCCAAATCTCTATACGATTTGAGACACCTATTACCGTACATTCTTTTGTTAAATTTGCGTATTTCCTCAAATTTTGAGGAATGTTAATACGCCCTTGCTTATCTAGCTCTACTTCGATAGCTCCAGAGAAGAACATACGCATAAACTTACGTGCGTCTTTTTTTGTCATAGGTAAGGTTTTCATTTTCTCTTCTATCTGTTGCCATTCTTCAAGAGTGTAGCCAAACAAACATTTATCAAGGCCTCGTGTGATAATAAAACGTTCATTTAAGTCATATCTAAACTTAGATGGAATTATCATACGTCCTTTAGCATCTAATTGATGCTCGTATTCTCCCATGAACATTATTACCACCTCACCTTATTAATAATTTACCACATCTCACCACTATCCTCCACTAATTATGTAAAATATCTTAAAATTCTTTAATTTGACATAAAAAGACCCATATTATCTATTAAAATAATATGGGTCTTTTCCTCATAAATTAAGGTTTTATAACTATTTGGTTAAATGTATATTTAAGTGGAGGATAAGTGGAGGGACTAAACACATCTATCCCAAATTCATTCATCATTTGAAGTGGATTCCAAATTCTTTCTTGTAGGCCACCCATTGGATGCAATACATGTTCAATCTCTCTAAAATGTTTCATACTTATATCGTTATCTCTTTCAATGTTAAGTAAATAGCGATTTAATAAATATTCAAATTGTTTATTATGAATGTCATAATTTTTCTTTACTAAATTGATATTATCATGATTATCATTAACCTCTTTACGAAGTGATTCGTATATTTTGGCATGATTCTCTTTTAAAGACTCTACTTTTTTAATAAATGTATCTGAGGCTTTGCTACGAACGAATTTTTCTCTATCCGTTTCTATACCATTCATAATAACATTTTTAGCATTTAACTTATACTGATTAATTAGTTTTTCTATTCTAATTGGTAAATAAGTGATTTTCATTCTTGGTAAAACAATAGGCATTTCAACATCTAAAATTTTAAATACTTCATTCAATTCAGCCCAGTATTTAATTTCACTTGGTCCTCCAATAAAAGCTACCGTATTAAATAGCCATTCTTCCATTACTGGTCTAGTTACAACATTATTAGAAAAACGAGTTGGTTCTTTTTCAACTAATTTTAACAATTCATCTTTATTATATGTAATATCTGATTTACTCAATTTGAATACATCATCTTTTTTAGTAATTAGTTGACGCATACTATCTTCATGAAGGAACAGATGGACATTGGTATCTGTTTCAATCATTTTGTTTAAACCTGATTGTGTAGTTAATTTTTGTGTTTTTCTAAACGCTTGGTTAATTTCATTATGTTTTTGAATAATATTTTTTAATAATGGCTTCTCCAATTCACGAATTTTTTCATATTGAGCATCAATAAATAGTACACCGTAATCTTTAAATACTTCTTGAAGTAACCCTTTAAAAATATCAGTCCAATTATTGTACTTTTCTATAATCTCTAAACATACTTGATAAAGTGCGTTAGTATGTTTCGTTTCTTTTAATTCTTTAAAAAATTGATTAAGTGCTTCAATCATCTGTTCCTTTTCTAGAATATAGCGAGAAACGCTTGTTTCAGGCGGTGTCATTGTATGATATTTTACTTTATGTAAATGAGCATCTTTTGCATTATAAGCATACGTATGATTTACTTCTTCAAAGTCATGATCTTCACCTGCAATCCAAAAAACAGGTACAACAGTTTGTTGATATGTTTCAGTTAATTCACGACTTAAATTAACAATTGAAAGAATTTTATGAAACGTATATAAAGGTCCACCAAAAAGACCAGCTTGCTGGCCACCAATTACCACTTTAGCTCCTTCACTGAGTGCAGTAAGATGAGTCTGTTGAATTTCTGTTATATTCAAATCTGACATATATGATTTAATCACTTGAGCAAGTTGCTGCTCTCTACCATTATTAGGACGATCCATTCTTTGATCAAAACTAGATGGTTTGACTGGATTATATTGATAAAATTTCAATAATGTTTCATCACTGTTTTCTAATTTAGTAATAAATGAATCTTTTTCTTGAAAATTAGTTACTTTACAGTTCATTCCCTTACTCCTTCAATATAACATTACTTATTCAGTATAAAGATTATATCCCTAGATGACAATTTTACGGCTTAACTATTGAAATTCACATCCATTTTATCAGATTATAAGTAATTAATATGTTATTAAATGAAAATCGTATATTAATGACGATACAATATATATAAAGAATTTAAATGATGATGAGAACATGACTAAAGTTCAACATCTTGAAATAAAATTAAAAAACTGTTGAATTATTTGAGGCATTTAGAGAAATTGATAATGAAGACTTGCATAAGGAGTCAATATATTTGTATGATCTCTAAACAATTAAGCTATAAACGCTATTTGCATAAATAAGCCTGAGCCATTTAGCTCAGGTCTCTTATTAATTATTCTTCAACTAAATTAACCAATTCATATAAAGATTGTATTTCATAATCTGGTACAATATCACTGTTATTTTCTTTATTACGATAATTAAACCAACATGTTGTAATACCGGCATTTTTTCCACCTAGTATATCTGATGTAAGAGAATCTCCTACTATTATTGAAGTCTTTCTTTTTTCTTCACCAATTCTCTCAAAGATATAATCAAAAAATTCACTCATAGGTTTTTGATATCCTGTTTCTTCTGATATATATACTCCAGATAAGATGTCTTTAAACTCTAATTGAGCAATACGACGTTTTTGGGTATCTGTAACACCATTAGTCACAATAAACAATTCACATTCTTGGCTTAATCGATCAATTGTTTCTAAAGTAGAGTTGAAGAATTTTAATGGTGCTTTAGCTAGTTCGTCTCTAAATAAAACATCGGCTTTTTTACCATCTACGTCTATACCATACTCTTTAAAATAATTAATAAAACGATGTGTTAATACTTCTTCTTTAGATAGTTCATTTTTTTGAAATGCTTCCCAATGATTTTGATTTACTTTCTTAAAATATTGAAAATCTTCTTCAGTTGGATAATGACCGAAATGATGTGCCATTTGATGAAATGCTCGATCTTCTGCATCAAAAAAGTCCACAATTGTATCATCAAAATCAAGTAAAATAGTATCGTATTTCATTTTTATACTCCTAAATTATAGTATGTATATTATTTTAGCAGATTTATCATGATTCATTAAATAATGCTAAAAAATAAAAACACTTAAGGATTAATCCTTAAGTGTTGAATACTTGCTATTAAGTATTAGAAACCAAATACTTTACCTAATACACTTGCACCACTTGATACAATGTCAACAATACTTGTACCTAATTTTGTCCAGTCTTGATTTTGTGCTGCTGTTACAGTATTTGCAATTGCTTCTGCTAATTTAGTCATTTGAATTTCCCCATTCTGTTTTTATTTTTAAATATTATTACGTTAGAATCCTAAGTATTTACCTAGAATGCTTACGCCACTTGATACGATGTCAACAATGCTTGTACCTAATTTTGTCCAGTCTTGGTTAATTCCTGCGTCTACTGTATTTCTGATTGCGTCGAATAATTTATCCATATTAATAACTCCTTTATACGTAATTAATAATTAATTAAAATCCGAATACTTTACTTAAGATACCTACACCACTTGATACGATGTCAACAATGCTTGTACCTAATTTTGTCCAATCTTGGTTTTGTGCTGCGTCTACTGTATTTTTAATTGCTTCTACTAATTTAGTCATTTGAATTTCTCCATTCTGTTTTTATTTTTAAATATTATTACATTAGAATCCTAAGTATTTACCTAGAATGCTTACGCCACTTGATACGATGTCAACAATGCTTGTACCTAATTTTGTCCAATCTTGGTTAATTCCTGCGTCTACTGTATTTTTGATTGCGTCGAATAATTTATCCATGTTTGTTATCTCCTTTGTACTATTTATAATTATCTTTAAATTAGAAACCTAAATATTTACTCACTAAACCTACACCGTTTTCTACGATACTAACAATACTTGTACCTAATTTTGTCCAATCACCATTAATACCTGCAGTTACTGTATCTTTAATTGCGTTAAATAAACCTTCCATTTCATACACTCCTTAGAAATTAATTGGTAAAATTCTAAAACGATAGGTTACTGTATTGCTTGCTTTGTTTTGTTTAACTATCGTTTTGTTATCTTTACTATAAAGGGTTTCTTTAGATACTTGTGACATTTTCCGTAACTTATGCTTAAATCATCAAAACTGTGCAATTTAAAAATTTATATTTACAGTTAGGAATTCAAATATGTCTATCTCGTCAAAGTTTTTTAGGTTATCAAAATAAAATAATTAAAAATATTTAATACATAAATATATGATATAATCCAAAAGTATAAAGATTTATTATATTTATTCTCGTAATTTAATTAAATGGTTATAAGATGGTGATGTTAAATGTAATTCCTACATAAAATATGAATAAAAGGACTATATTATTAATAATTACTAATTGAGTGAACGAATGGAGAAGACATATGAAGAAGTATTTCATTTTATTATTTAGTAGTATTTTAATATTAAGTGCATGTGATAATGATTTTTCTTTAACTGGTGATAATAAAAAAGAACAGAATGATACCAACAATAAAAAGGATAATAAAAAAGAGAAAGAAGATAAGCATATTTCAAAATCAGATAAGAATTCTGTAGAACATAATGATAAAACTACCCAAAATCAAAATACTGAAAATACAAGTAATGAACAGAAGTCAAACGAAGATAGAGATTCAAAAGATACCATAGAAGATGTTTCATCTCACAATAACAATCAAATTGATTTCTCCAATATTAAAGATAAAAGTACATTAGAATCAGTTATTTATGGAAATTATAGTGAAGAACAAAAGATACAAGCTTACAATAGTGCAGTTGCAAATGGAATTATTCCACAAGGAAATGTAATGGAAGGTCCTGCTAGTGTAGCGTATCAAAGTTCACTTAGAGTTGAAAATGGTCAAGAAAAATCAATTTATGACCGACCAAATGAGTCAGATGTTTCAGTAAATGATGAAAATGCAAGTTCGGATCCTAATGCTGAAATCAATGCAGCAGAAACTGAAGATGAGTATTATGATGCACTCAGAAAAAAATATAATGGTGGTCTTTCATCTGGAGAAATTCAAACAAAACATGCAATTGAGCAAGGGTACTATGAAGGTGATGACGCTGAAGAAGTCTATCAAAACATTAAAGAACAAGAAGCTGACATAGTAGCTGGAAAATGGGATAAATATAAAAATTAAATTCTTGAAGTCAGTCATCATAGTGAGTTTAAAATAGATAAGCAAAAACCCCGTAACCACAATGGTTAACGGGGTTTATTAGTGTCCTGGGAGGGAATTCTTAACCTTTTATAACATTTTATAATCTTTCAAAAGACTATAATATCAGTATTTTTATCTAATTCCTTTTTATAGCTTTTAATACAATTTCAAATTATTTTCCCCAAATTTTCCCCAAATAAGATTATATATTTTCATTACACTTCAAAAATTTGTACATACTGAATCTCATTACCTCTAATAACCACAGTTTTACCAATAAATAAAAAAACTGTTATATATATATATCCTGTTTTGGACAAACGTAATTATATATAATATTAGTCTTAAGTCTTCATTGTTCTTTAATTCATTCACGCTTTTTATGTATTCGAATAATCTAGTTATATGCAATCATTGTGATAAACATTTTTGACTTCTTCAATATAAGTTATCCCTCTTTTCATTTCTCGCTGCAACACAGAGCTTCTCTCAGTATCTAAAATACAAAAAAACGTCACTCGTAAGTGACGTTTAAGATGAGATATTTAACTTGTCCGTATGCTCACTATTTAATAGTTTTGCCTTTTGTTTCATAAATATACCCTTTATTCGCCCTTTTCTGATTAATATTAAATTATTCAGTAAACAAATTATTTTCTAATATATTATATTCTTCTTCAATCTCCTCAATCATAAGATTTAATTTTTTCTTAATTGCTTCCAAAATGCTACTCATTACTTTTGCCTTTGTATAATCATAATTAGTATTGTAAAATTGATAGTTACCACTAATATTTAATAGTTCATTAAAGAAATTCAATTTTAGCGAATCAATTTGTTTTTGTACATGTATTCCTTCTTGATATTCTGATATAAATTTATCATCAATTATACCGCCTAATTTTTCTACAATTTCTTTTAAATAAGGTATATTATATTGATAATAAACAGAATTAGGTAATAAGTTATAAAACTGAATATTAATATTTATGTATGTTTGTTTTTTAGGATTATGTAAATTAAGTCTTAGTAAATTCTCTTCTTTATTATTTAAATTTGGTATTGTAATGTAATTTAAATTTATAAATTGATTTAATTCAGTTGGCATTTTGAGTACTTTGTGTTTTCTTAAGGTTAATAATTGGTCATATGTACTAAAATTAGTGTAACAAAACAAGTCTAATACTCTAACATATTTTATATATTCTTCTATGTTCTTTATATTTCTAGATAGTTCCCCTTTTTTATTATTCATCATCAAAATGTTTTGTATATCATTTTGTTGTTTCGTTATTTTTAGCATTTTTTCATTAATTTTATTGGCTTCTTCATTTTGTTGTTTAGTCATATTTAATATTCTTTCATTAATACTATTTGCCTTAAGATTAGCTCCATACAATAAAATACTCAATATTGTTGTTGATACTATGCTAATAACAGTTATTGTAGCCAAAAAACTTTCTCTACCATCATTTGTAAAGCTATGGAATATAATTTTTTCAACAAAAAAACCATATATAAATACGATAATTATAACACCTATTAATGTTAAACATAAAAATAATATTGTATTAAATAAATTTTTTTTATTTTTCATTTTTTCACCTCAATATGGTCTTTAACAGCATTAATTTAACTACAAAATAATGAAAAATAGCAATATAAAAATGTATTTTTTAAAATTTAATATTTATCCTATCATCATTTAATTCACAGATAGCATTATTCTTTTATCTATTCCATTCTTCACTAGCATTAAATTAAAATTTAGTATCATTCCTACTGCTACATGTAATTCGTTCCATATCTCTATTTCACTATGCGTCAATAGATCAGTATAAGTAATTCTCTTTAATGCTCATAGCTTTATCAAACATATCATTTACATCAATCTGTTCTACACTTAGAACACATAGTTATCAGTCCTCTAACGGTACATCATCAATTATCATTATTCTATTTGAACATTTCTCATATAGTCCATTTTGTATTATTTATTCAAACACAAATCGTTTTCTAAAAATTAATCTTATTTTTTTCTTACAATTTTCTAAAATATCATTTTGTTGTATTAAATATTCTTCAAAATTTCCTTCTATTTTTCCAGTTTGCATTATATTGTTTAATGACCACATTAACATGTTTGACGTATTATAATAATTCATTATTAATTCGTTTTCTTCGTTCGTAAACATTATAGTATTCTTTTGATGTAATTCTCTTAATTCCGCTATGCAATTTTGTAACAGTTGTAAATGGTACATAAAATTCACATTATAAACTTGTTTCTCATCATCACCCCACATATATTTATCGTAATTTTCTTTTGTAATTTCAATAACATCTTTAACATATACATTAGAATGACGAAATGTTATTTCACGATTAATAAAACATTCTATTTGGACAGTAACTTCATACATAGCACTGTAAATATCTCTATATATCGGAAAAAAGTTCTCTGCAAAAAATTGTTTCTTTTCAGTTTCAAATTTTTTATCTTCTAATTTAGATTCTTTAAAAAAATTAATAATCTCTCTAAAGATTATACCTCCAGCAAAAGATAACAAACTAATTATGATTCCTATCATTAGCATTGACTCCTTTTAAGTACTTAATTAGTACAGTATTTATACAATTTAATATAACTTTTAACTTTCAACTGAAGATTGACACATACATATACTTAACTTAGTATTAAACTGTAATAAAAAGCTTACCTATTGGAGTAGGTAAGCTAAAACTCATAATAGTCTTAAATTATTAATTTCATTTGTAACTATGCTGTTTACTATTGGAGTAGTAAGCAGCTATTTCTTTTTTAGATCATAAAGTACGGTAACAAAATAGAATGATAATAATGCACTAATGTTTAAAATTGAATTCACATTAATATTAATTGTTTCAATATTTAGCAGTACTATCACCTCCATATTGAGAAGAGATAGACTATTATGAATATAAGTAATTTTATCAACTAACTCTACATACTAAAAGCTAATATTTAACTTTGATTGTTCGTGAAAATGGTTGAAGGTGCGTCATAGCTATATTAAAAACTAAGAAAAATTTATTTTAGTTTTTTTTAGGGTATTTTACTTGATTTTATTTACAATATTTACTTCTCTAATGACAAAAGATGTAGTCCCAGTTTAGAGCTACATCTTTTTATGTATCGAAGCGGTTGCTATATTCACTTACCTAACGTCGCAAGTTGAAAGATATGAGGGAAAGTGTCGTTCACATATCTATGTGATATCCTTTTTTGTTTCATCAAACTACTTCCCTATTTTAAGGTACTGCTTACAAGCGGACTTTTAAGTCCGTTTGTTATTGTATGAAATGTAAAGTTTTGACAAGTTATAAATAAAAAGACTGCACCCAAAGGATACAGTCAGTTTATTAAAGGATACTCGATTTTGAGTAGTAAGTTTAGTAGCTACATGCATTATCTTATAAACGGCTCTACATGTAAATAGAAAACGCTTACTTTTTATAAATAAAAATTTTTCGCGTCATACTTACATTATTTTTAATCTTTGCGTTATTTCTATATAGTATCAAGACAAGAAGAAACTCGTTTCACTCGTTTCAAAAACCCTCCTGATTTTTAGAGAAAAATTCTCTTATTTCATCGTCTTTAATAAAATAATATGCCATCTTTCCCTTTTTATAAAAATCAAGTACATCATTTTTATATAAAAGTCTTAAATGATGTGAAGTTGAAGCAACACTCATTTTCAATATCAAAGAAATATCACAAACACACAACTCATCTTCTTTAATCAAAGATAATATAATTTTCAATTTCTTCTCATCACAAATCTTTTCTAAAATGTTAAGTAATTTCTTAGATTTATCATCTTCTAAAAAACTTAAAGCATTGTTAACTTTATCCTCATGTACACAGATCACATCACAAGCATTTTCATAACTCATATGAAATCACACCCTAAATTAAAATATAAATCCTAAAATTGTTTGAATAGTGTCATTTTCTATAATGATAAATAAACCTAAAGCTATATAAATAACAGCCATAATCCAACGACCAAATTTCTCAACAATTTCTCCAACTCCTGGAATATTAGCTAATTTTTGTGCAGTAAATACCAAGAAGAAAATTAAAATTAAAAAGACAAACAAAGTAATTAATAAATTAGTAACACTTAATGTCACAAAATAGGGAACAAATAAACCAATATTATCAGCGCCACAACTTGCTATCGTAACAATTGCAATCGTACCAACTAATTTAGACAATCCTTTTTCATTCAATTCTTTTTTAGCTCTCTCTTCTCCATCACTATCACCATAAATAGCCACTTTAATTCCTAAATAAATCGGTATTAACCCTAATAATCCTAATATCCATTTTTCAGGAACATAATTTAAGACAAAGGCAAAGAATAAACTTATGACAATCAATGCCACAGATCCTACATATTGACCAATATAAATATCTCGATATTCTTTCCTAGTCTTTGCTCTAGCAAAGAACATTAATAAAATCACTAATAAGTCTAATGCTGTCGCAATATAAAGAATAGCAGCAGTTACAATAGTCTGAAACATAATTACACCTCATTCAAAAATATTTTTGAATGTATTATAACTTATTTTTTTAAATAATCATAGTTGCTTTATTTGTGATAACTTAAATTTATAAAAATAAAATAAGCATAATCCACAAATCCAGTTTGTTTTTTACAAATTGGTTTTATTTTTTTGTCTTAATATCTAAGATTTTATAAAAAATCAGAATACCTTTATTTGCAATTTTAATGTACTTTTTAGAGCATTTAGAGAATTTCATATATTTTTTATTTAATAACTCTTAGAACACAAATAAATGGTAAATTTTAAAAAATTAGAAAAACAAACCTTTACTTTAGATATTAACAAATTAAACTCTTATTTAATATTTAACATTCAATATACATTTAACTACCTAAGAAAACCTAATATGAAATGTAGTAATATATAGTATTTTAGCTGATTTTAATTATTAAACTTAATAATTATTTTCTACACTTAGAAGCTCATAGTTTCTATATAGTTTTAAATCTCTCGAAAATTAAAGTTAATTAAAGGTGTAAAATCAACAATGACTATGTTCTTTTTTAACCCGTCGTTCGTGTCGTTCTTTTTATTATAAAACTGTTTAATAAAATAACTTCTCTATTGTTTCATCGAATATTTGTCTTATTCTTTGAACAGTTAGATTAAATATTTTTGCTATATCATTTAATTCCCTACCACTAATGATTAACCAAAAAACACTAAATTCTCTATCTGTTGCTATCAAATTAACTTCATCTATTAAGTTATTGATATATATATATGATTTTCTACATTTAAATTTTGAACTTCATCACTCGCATTAGTATCAAGAGAGAAAAAGTCTTCTATTGATGTATCTACAACTTCTATATTACTTTGCCTTTTATTTTTTCGGTATTCTTCAATATTCTTTTTGACTGTTGCTATATCATGCAGCAATAGTAGTCACGCACCTTTTGTTTTATTTATTGTATTAATAGGTTTTCTCATATTCATAATGCTCAATATCCTTTTTCTTTCTTGCTCTTTAAAACGTTGCCCACGCTCATCATTTGTTCTTTCAAAAATTTCTTCACATAATCTATCTATTAATTTTGTTGGTCTAAATCGACCATTAGAATTCATATAAGTCATGATAGCTATTTGATCTGATTTTGAGTATTTACTAATAATTTCCTTGAGAGTATTCATATTAACTTTAAATCTATCTTTATACTTTTGTAGATTTTCTTTACTCTCAATAATCCACTCTACAAGCTTATCAATAGGATAAGATACAGCGATTACACCTCTTATTTCATCACATGTCAAATAGATATGAATATGGTAAAAATCACAATAGAGAAACTGCAAGAAAATTAAACAGTTATGTAAGAAATGTATGTGACCAAGCAATACATGAAGGTTTAATTATGCGTAATCCTACATATAAAGCAACTATCACAGGTGCTAATCCTAGCAAGAGTGAAGATTTGAAGTTTATTAGCCATACTGAATATGTGAAACTTAAACATTATTTAGAACAAAAAGATACTACATCATCATTAGTATTATTAATGGCGTTAGTGACTGGAGGACGCTTTTCTGAAATAGCAAACATGCAGCGTGATGATTTTTACTTAGGTGACAATAAAATACATTTGCCTGGTACAAAAACAGAAACATCAGATCGTATTATTTCTATTGATACAAATACACTAAATAAAGTAAAAAGGTTTATTGAGAAGAAACCAGCCAATATTAATGGCTATGTATTTACAGTAAATGGTCACGTTATATCAAATACTGCTATAAATAAGGTATTAAAAAAAGCATGCGTACACTTAGGCATTAAATCTATTACGATAAACGCCTTGAGGCATACACATGCGTCTGTGTTAATTCATAATGGTTATAGTTTACATTATATATCAAAAAGGTTAGGCCATACTTCTACATTGGTCACACAATCTGTTTACCTACACTTATTAGAAGAAATTTATGAACGTGAAGATAAAAATATGATTGAGTTTTTGAATAAACTTTAAATTGTTTTCACCAAATTTTCACCAAACACAGTAAAAACCCCGTAACCATAATGGTTAACGGGAGGTATTAGCGTCCTGGGAGGGATTCGAACCCCCGACCGATGGCTTAGAAGGCCATTGCTCTATCCAGCTGAGCTACCAGGACATTATTTTTTAACACAAGTATTATTATATCTAAAGAAATCTTATTTAGCAATAGCTTTAATATAAAAAAAGTTTATATTTTCCACTAATTACGTATAATTGCAACTAATCACATACTTTTTTCGTTGCTATTTAGTTAAACTAAATAGCTAAATGTTTGGTACCAAACTTGAAATTAGATAGGACTAGACTATCTTGCATTGTAGTCCTAGCCCTTTTAATAGTTAATTAATTTCAAATTCTATTGATTGAATGACTTGATGATCTCTATTTCTAAAATTCAGCGTAGCTTTTTTACTTTCATCCTCTATAAGTAGTTCTGCGTACGTTTCTTCTATATTACTACGCGATTGTGAAATACTACCAGGATTTATAATATGGACGTCTCCTATTTTTTCATATTTAGCTATATGTGTATGCCCATAAAACGCAAATTGACAACCAAGAGATTGTGCTTTTTCAGCCAAACGCATACGCGTTTGATTTACACCATAAAGATGACCGTGGGTGTATAATGCTTTAACACTGTTCTTTTCAATAATGTCTTCATTTGGAAATTCAGGATAAAAGTCACAATTACCTTTTACACGTTGATACAAGTTCAATTCAGTATCGTTATATTTAAATTCAGAATCTCCTAAATGTAAGCATATATCTGCGTCTTTATGATAGTCGTATAATTCATACAGAATTCCAGATTCTGTATGATTATCACTTACAATTAACCATTTAGACATTTTAGACATTATTTTTCACGCTCCAAATATTCATTTAAAGCTTTAATTGCATTTCCACGATGACTCACATCGCTTTTTTCTTCTGTAGTTAATTCAGCCATTGTTTTGTTTTTTTCTGGAAGATAAAAAATAGGATCATACCCGAATCCATAATCACCTTTACGTTCTGTTGTAATTTCTCCAGATACAGTTCCTTTGAATATATGTGTTGGTTCATTTGGCGCACTCATACTAATCACACATACAAATTGTGCCTTTCTATTTGTCTTACCTTCTAACTTTTTAAGTACTTTATCAATATTTGACTCATCATTTTTCTCAAGACCAGCATAACGTGCAGAATATACACCAGGCTCACCATTTAGAGCATATACTTCTAAACCACTATCATCGGCAATCACTCTTTTATTGAGTGCTTTAGCTGCCGCTTCAGATTTTAATCGTGCATTTTCTTCAAAGGTAGTACCTGTTTCTTCAACATCAAAGTCTTTTATAATTTCTGAAATGCCAATAACATTATCATTTGGAAAAATAGTTTTAAAGTCATTTATTTTACCTTTGTTGTTAGAAGCTATAACAATGTCTGCCACTTAAATCTTCCTTTCAATTCTGTTTTAAATTTAATCTAGTTTTATACGTTCAACTTCTACATCTAATTTTAACCATTGAGAAATGATATGTTTAATATGAACCGTATCACCTGTTGCAAAAAATCGATGTTTTGGATGTTGCGTATAGCTTGCATGTTCATTACTAAACGTAAGTAATGCACTTACTTCACGTGCAGTTTCAAGCCCAGAAGAAATAACTTTTTTATTTCCACCAAAATAATCATTAATGGGTTTATATAATAATGGATAATGCGTACAGCCTAAAATAACAGTATCGGCATCTGTGTTACGCCAATGTTTTAAAGTCTGATGTATTACAATACTAGTTATTGTAGGGTCATCATAACGCATTTGTTCAACGAGGGGTACGAAACCTGGACATGCTACCCCATATACTTCGACATTTGGGTTTATTCTTTTAATATGATGGCGGTAAGCTTCTGATTTAATCGTGCCCTCAGTACCTAAAATTAAAACTTTTTGATTTTTTGTAGTCATAATAGCGGTTCTAGCACCAGGTTCAATGACTCCAATAACTGGAATTGGTAATAACTGCTGTAAATGTTCTAACGCCACTGCAGTTGCAGTATTACAAGCAATGACTAACATTTTTATATCAAATTCCATCAGTTTATTAGCAAGTTGCGTCGTAAAAGTTTTTACTTCTTCTCCAGGTCTTGGACCGTATGGACACCTTGCGATATCGCCTAAATAATATATTGTCTCATTAGGAAGTTGTCGCATAATTTCTTTAGCTACAGTTAGTCCTCCCACTCCAGAGTCTATGACACCAATGGGTTTATTCATTTACATTCATCCTTATAATACATAATACGTTTATTTTACCATAGACAAACCTAATCATTCATTAATTGATATTTTTGCTCATTTTCATTTTACTAAATAAACATTTATATCCGTATTGAATTCCCCATTAATAAAAACCAGCAAAGTTTTTACTTTGCTGGCAAATATGTCATATTTAATTTACTTGATGATCAGAACCAAAGAAAGATTTAAACATATGGAACGATGTTTCACGGTTCATTGCTGCAATTGACGTTGTTAATGGGATACCTTTTGGACATGCATTAACACAGTTTTGAGAGTTACCACATTCTTGTAAACCACCTTCACCCATTAAAGCATTCAGTCGTTCATCTTTAGTCATTGAACCAGTTGGATGTAGATCAAATAAACGTACTTGTGAAATAGCTTGCGCACCAATAAATTTATTATTACGTGTTACATTAGGACACACTTCTAAACATACACCACATGTCATACATTTTGATAATTCATATGCTGTTTGACGTTTCTTTTCTGGAATACGTGGACCTGGGCCTAAATCATAAGTACCATCAATTGGAATCCAAGCCTTCATACGTTTTAAGTTATCAAACATTCTTGTACGATCAACCTGTAAATCACGAATGACTGGGAATGTACTCATAGGTTCCAAACGAATCGGCTGTTCTAATTGGTCAACAATGGCTGAGCAGGCTTGACGTGCACGACCATTAATAACCATTGAACAAGCACCACATACTTCTTCTAAGCAGTTCATATCCCATACTACTGGCGTTGTTTTTTCTCCTTTACTATTAACAGGGTTGCGTCTTATTTCCATTAAACAAGCAATCACGTTTAAATTCTCTTTATAAGGAATTTCAAATGTTTCTTCATACGCTTTTGCTTCTTGATTATCTTGACGTTTAATAATCAATTTAACTGTTTTTTGCGTGTGTTTTTCTTTTTTATGTGTTATTTCTTGATTATGTTGTTCATCTGTATGACGTAATTCTTCTGGAGTTTCTTTTACTGATTGATTGTTAGCCATCATTTTTTACCTCCTTTAGATTTACTAGTATAGTCACGTTTACGTGGTGGAATTAAACTGATATCGACAGGTTCATATGTGAATTTAGGTGCTTCATATTCACCTTGATATTCAGCTAAAGTTGTTTTTAACCATTCATCGTCATTACGATCTGGGAATTCTGGTTTATAATGTGCTCCCCGAGATTCATTTCGGTTATACGCACCAATTGTTATGACACGTGCTAGTTGCAACATGTTCCATAATTGACGTGTAAAGAATACAGCTTGGTTACTCCAAGTTTGTGTATCTTCCATATCAATATTTTGATAACGTTCCATTAACTCAACAATTTTTTTATCCGTTTCTAATAATTTGTCATTTTCACGTACTACTGTAACGTTTGCTGTCATAATCTCGCCTAATTCACGGTGAAGTTTATAAGCATTTTCAGTACCACGCATATTAAGTAATTCGTCGAAACGTTTTTGTTCTTCATCTACACGATTTTGGTAAATACTGTCATCTAACTCAGTATATGATGTTTCGATATTTTCAACGTATTTAATTGCATTTGGACCTGCTACTGTACCGCCGTAAATCGCTGATAATAACGAGTTAGCACCTAAACGGTTACCGCCATGTTGAGAGAAATCACATTCTCCTGCAGCAAATAACCCTTTAATAGTTGTCATTTGATCATAATCTACATATAATCCACCCATTGAATAATGTACTGCTGGGAATATTTTCATAGGTACTTTACGTGGATCATCACCAGTGAATTTTTCATAAATCTCAATAATACCACCTAATTTAACATCTAATTCATGTGGATCTTTATGAGATAAATCAAGATACACCATATTTTCACCATTAATACCTAATTTTTGATTGATACATACATCAAAGATTTCACGTGTTGCAATATCACGTGGTACTAAGTTACCATAATCAGGATACTTTTCTTCTAAGAAGTACCATGGTTTTCCATCTTTATAAGTCCAAATTCGACCACCTTCACCACGTGCTGATTCACTCATTAAACGTAATTTATCATCACCAGGAATTGCCGTAGGATGTATTTGAATAAATTCTCCATTTGCATATTTAGCGCCTTGTTGATACACGATAGATGCAGCTGATCCAGTATTAATCATTGAATTCGTTGTTTTACCAAAAATAATACCCGGACCACCTGAAGCCATAATAACAGCATCAGAACCGAAAGATTTAATTTCAGAAGTAGTTAAATTTTGAGCAACAATACCCCTTGCTGCATTTTCATCATCTTTAACTAATCCTAAAAATTCCCATCCTTCATACTTAGTAACTAAACCATCAACTTCAAAAGAACGAACTTGTTCATCTAAAGCATAAAGTAATTGTTGTCCTGTAGTTGCACCAGCATATGCTGTTCTATGATGAAGTGTACCTCCGAAACGTCTAAAGTCTAACAATCCTTCATTTGTTCTATTAAACATAACGCCCATACGATCTAATAAATGGATAATTTTTGGTGCAGCTTCAGTCATTGCTTTGACTGGTGGTTGGTTCGCTAAAAAATCTCCACCGTATACTGTATCGTCAAAATGAATCCATGGTGAATCTCCTTCACCTTTAGTATTTACCGCACCATTAATACCACCTTGGGCACATACAGAGTGCGAACGTTTAACAGGTACAATTGAGAATAAGTCCACATGTGCACCTTGTTCTGCAGCTTTAATTGTTGACATCAGCCCCGCGAGGCCACCTCCGACAACAATAATTTTTTTCTCTGCCATAGAATTGTCACTCCCCTAAAATATATCTGAAACTAACCTATTGATTCCTTTTATAACTATGCTTTTATTACTTTCATTTTTTATGCAAAAGCTAAAATTGCAGTCACACCTATGTATGACAGAATTAAGAAAATAATTAATGAAACCCATGTGAAAATACGTTGTGATTTTTTAGATTGTAAAAATCCCCATGTTACTAAGAATGACCAAATACCATTAGAAAAATGGAAAATGACAGCAATAACACAAATAATGTACACGATAACCCAAATTGGATTTTGTAACGTTTGATTCATCATGTCATAACTGATTTCTTTACCAAAGAAAAGTTTTTGTAAACGTGTTTGCCATAGGTGTACAAAGATGAATACGAAAGCAATAATCCCTGTTAACCTTTGTAACGCAAACATCCAGTTTCTAAATAATGAATAATGGCCGATATTTTCTTTAGCAGTAAAAGCAATATGAATACCATATAATCCATGATATAAAATTGGAATGTAAATTAAAATAAGTTCAGCTGCTAATAAAAATGGTAAAGATTCCATAAAGCCTGCAGCCTTATTAAAAGCCTCAGCTCCTTGAGTCGCTTGGTGGTTAACCATTAAATGAACAATTAAAAACGCACCAATCGGAATAATCCCTAGTAGTGAATGAAGACGTCTAAGATAAAATTCATTTTTAGACTTAGCCAAAAGGAGTCCCCCCTGTTATAAAACTTATAAATTTAATTAGCTTCTTTTTAAGATAGTACTATAAACGCATTTACTATTTTATTTAGTACTTGTATGTATAAACATATAATAGTTATAATGATTGTAAATTTTCTGAAAATTAAACAAATCAAACATCTCTTTTTATTAGATTGAGTATTATTATTTTTTATAACTACAAGTATGTCTTAAAAAAGTAAATACAATTAAAAATAAGACGAATAAATGAGATATACAAGTATTACACAATAACCATGCAACTACTATAAAATGATAATATTTCTCATTTAGAAAACGCTTCCATACTTTCTTAAAAAAATAAGCTTTTTGTTAACTATATTGTAACATTCTTTCTATATGTATGGGGTATGAAATTCAAAGTCATACCCCTTTTTTTGAATTAATCTTCTTTTAAAGCATATTGTAGATTTTCAGCTACCCTTTTAGGTAATCCTGCAGCTTTTAAATCTTCTATACTAGCTTCTTTCATTTTTTTAATGGAACCAAATGTTCTTAATAATTTTGTTTTTCGTTTACTTCCTATACCCTCTACTGTATCAAGAACAGATTGTAATCCAGTTTTTTGTCGGGTTTGACGATGGAATGTTATCGCAAAACGATGTACTTCATCTTGGATTCTATGGAGCAAATAAAAGGCTTGACTATTTTTCTTTAGAGGTACAACCTCAGCATTTGCACCGTACAATAATTCAGATGTTTGGTGTTTATCATTTTTTCTTAATCCAGCAACAGGAATGTCTAAACCTAGTTCATTTTCTAGTACATCTATGACACCAGACATATGTCCTTTACCACCATCAACGATAATAAGATCTGGTAATGGAAGACCTTCATTAAGTACACGCGTATAACGACGGCGTACAACTTCTCTCATCGACTTATAATCATCAGGACCTTTCACAGTCTTAATTTTGTATTTACGATATCCTTTTTTATCCGGTTTACCATCCACAAATGTTACCATTGCCGAAACAGGATCAACACCTTGGATATTTGAGTTATCAAATGCTTCAATTCTTATCGGTGTTTGAATACCCATTCTTTCACCAAGTTCTTCGATAGCTTTTATCGTTCTAGATTCGTCTTTAGCGATTAATTGAAATTTATTTTCTAGTGCAACTTCAGCATTATGATTAGCTAAATCAACCATTTCTTTCTTTGTTCCACGCGCAGGTTGAACAATTTTTGTATCAACTACAGAGTGAATGATATCTTTATCTAAATTTTTCGGTACATGTACTTCTTTAGGTAAAATATGTTGATTTAAGCTATAGAATTGTCCAATGAATGTATAAAATTCTTCTTCTTCTGTTTGTTGTAGAGGAATCATTGTTGCATCACGTTGAATCATATTTCCTTGTCTAATAAAGAATACTTGAATACACATCCAACCTTTAGAAACGCTATATCCAAAAACATCTCTAATTGTATTATCTGAAGACATAATTTTTTGTTTTTTAGTTAAATTACGAATATGTTGAATTAAATCTCTATATTCTTTAGCACGTTCAAAATCTAACTTCTCACTAGCATCTAGCATGCGTGTTTCAAGATTATGAAGAATTGTTTTATCTTCTCCATTTAAAAAGTCAGTAATTTCACGCGTCATTTGTGCATATTTTTGTTGATCTACATCATACACACATGGTCCCATACACTGACCGATATGATAATATAGACACAATTTATCAGGCATATTATCACATTTTCTAAAAGGATAAATACGATCTAATAATTTTTTAGTTTCCTGTGCTGAATATGCATTAGGATAAGGTCCAAAATATTTTCCTGTACCCTTTTTTACTGTACGAGTCACAAGTAAACGTGGATGTTTTTCTTTAGTAATCTTTATAAAAGGATAACTTTTATCATCTTTTAATAAAATATTGTAGCGAGGTTGATATTGTTTAATCAAATTCAACTCAAGTAATAATGATTCTGTCTCACTTGAAGTTACAATAAATTCGAAGTTGCGAATTTCACTAACAAGACGTGTAGTTTTTTCATCATGTGCACCAGTAAAATAAGAACGTAGTCGATTTCGTAATCGTTTTGCTTTACCTACATAAATAATTTGGTCATTTCGATCTTTCATTAAATAACAGCCTGGTTCAAATGGGACGACACTTAATTTATCTCTAATTTTTTCTTCGTAGTCGGTCATCCGTCTCCTCCTTTCTATTAACTTGACGTTCACATAAAAAAGACGGAGCGATTACATAACATGTAATGCCCCATTCTTTTATAATTGTACTAAATATTATAGATGTTTATCTAAAACTTCTGCTAAGTTTTCTTTAGGTTGGAAACCTACTACTTTATCTACTGCTTCTCCATCTTTAAATACGATTAAAGTTGGGATGCTCATTACTTCATATTTAGCAGCAGTAGATGGATTTTCATCTACATCTAATTTTAAGATGTCTGCTTTACCATCATAGTCTCCAGCTAATTCTTCTAACACAGGGGCGATCATTTTACAAGGTCCACACCAAGTTGCCCAAAAATCTACTAATTTAACACCTGATTGAATGTTTTCATCAAAATTTGAATCTGTAACTTTTACGATTGCCATAATTGCCAATCCTCCTTAAATATTAAATGATGAGCAAATTATAACAGACTTTCCATATATCTGCATTGCTCTTGCTCATCTTTATCACTATTTATTAATCTTGTCATAAACTTGTGTTAAGATTAAACGCTTGCTTTATTGTACGTCAAATTTTAAAAAAATCAACATTCTAGTTTTATATTATTTAAGTTCTGCTACTGTAACACCAAATCCGCCTTCACTTGGCATTCCACCACGAAAAGATTGAACACTTTTATGTTTTTTTAAATGATTTTGAACTGCTTTTTGAAGTGCACCTGTACCTTTACCATGAATAATATAAACCTGTTCATAGTTACTTAATACAGCTTGGTCAATATATTGATCTAAAGCTCCAACCGCTTCTTCATAACGATAGCCTCTTAAGTCTAATTCTGTTTTAATAGTTTGACGATTTTGGCGTGTCACCATTTTAGTTGGTTTTTCTTTTTTCTTTTTCATTTTTTCTAAATCTTCAATAGGTAATTTCATTTTGATAATACCCATTTGAACTACAGCTTCATTTTCTCCGCTTAATTCTAATACTTCGCCTTTTTGTCCATAAGATAATACTTTAACTTCATCGCCAGCATGAATATCATCCCATTTTTGTTTTTTTACATTTTGTTTTAAGGATTTAGCTTCATATTGATCTTCTAAATGTTTTTTCTTATCAATTAGTTCATGTTCTTTAACGTCGGCTCCTTTTTTATCTCGCATTTCTCTTAAATCTTTTAGAATGTCATCTGCTTCTTTTGTAGCTGATTTAATGCGTTGATTTGCTTTATCTTTAGCTTCATCCATTAATTTTTGTTCATAATTTTTATATTGTTGATACTGACGTTCCAAATCATCATGCGTTGTTCGTGCTTCTCTTAATAATTTTTCAAGCTCAATACGTTGTTCATCCACACGTTTAGAGTTTTTCTCTAATGACTCTATCATTGAATTAATTTCTTGTTCGTCTGTACCAATCATTGTTTTAGCTTTATTAATGATGTTTAATCCTAACCCTAATTTTTTGGAAATATCAAAGGCATTGGAACGTCCAGGAACACCCATTAATAATTTGTAAGTCGGGCTTAACGTATTCACATCAAACTCAACACTTGCATTCATAACGCCTTCCCGATTATAACTATAAGCTTTAAGCTCTGGATAATGTGTCGTTGCCATAACTAGCGAACCAATATCTCTCACATGATCGAGAATACTCATAGCTAAGGCAGCACCTTCACTTGGATCGGTTCCAGCACCTAATTCATCAAATAAAACAAGACTATTTTTATCTGTTTCTTTTAAAATTTCTACAATATTTTTCATATGTGATGAAAACGTAGATAGTGATTGTTCAATCGATTGTTCATCACCTATATCACAGTATACGTTTTCAAATACACTCAATTGACTGCCATCTAATGTAGGAATGAGTAACCCGGATTGAGCCATCACAATGATAAGTCCCAACGTTTTTAAGGTGACAGTTTTACCACCTGTGTTAGGTCCCGTAATAATAACCGTTTCAATATCATCAATAAATTCAATTGTATTTGCTACTACTGTATCTTTATTCAATAAAGGATGATAAGCATTAGGTAAATAAACCGTTCTTTCCTTATAAAAAGTAGGTTTTGTCCCTTTAATTGATCGTGCATAACGCGCTTTAGCTGTTAAGAAATCAATTTGACCCATAACTGACTCTGCCACTAAACAATTATTATCATTAGCAGCTACTAAACCTGTTAATTCTGTTAATATACGTTCACGTTCTACTGCTTCATCATTTCTTAATCGACTAATTTGATTATTCATTTCAACAATGGAAGAGGGCTCAATATAAAGGGTTTGTCCAGAAGCTGATTGATCATGCACAATCCCTTTAAAATCTTGTCGATATTCTGCTTTTACTGGTATCACATTGCGATCATTTCGCACTGTAATAATGGCATCTGAAAGTTTCTTTTGATTAGCTTGACTTTTAACAATACGATCTAAATTTTGTCTAATACGTTGAGTCGTACTTGATATTTTGCTTCGAATACCTTGCAATTCATAACTTGCATTATCATATAAATCATAAGCATCACATTTTTCATTTATTTCTTGATATAAATCAGTAAGTACAGGTAGTTGATTCATTCTTTCATTTAAAATTGGATACTTTATGACACCTTCATCTTCTTCAAGCAGTTGATTATAAAATGTTTTAAATTGATTTTGTACTTGTATCAACCGCTTAATTACATTTAATTCGGTAACATTAAGCACACCACCAATTTTAGCACGGTGAATTAATGGTGATACTTTTGATAAACCACTTAAACTAGGTAAACGATGTTTATTATAAATTTGTGATATTTCATCTGTCTCATTCATTTGAAATTCTACAGTTTCAAAATCAGTTGCTGGAGACATTTTAGACACTTTTTCACGTCCTAAATCACTTATCGTTTCAGAAGCTACAAATGATTTGATTTTATCAAACTCTAAGACGTCTAATGTTTTTTGTCTCATACAATCCCTCTATTTCTGTAATTTAATATTATTATTAATAAAGTTTTTAAAAGCGTCACGCGTCATTGTATTAATCACTCTATCTTTATTTACAAATCCTTTTTGCGCAGTAGCTACGCCATATTTCATAAAATCAAGATGATCCACATGATGGGCATCCGTATTAATTGTTAATTTAATATTTGGATATTTTTTAACAGTGGCAGCATTTAAATCTAATCGTTTTGGGTTAGCATTAATTTCCATTACCGTTTGTGTTTCTTCGGCAAGTTGCATCAACTGTTCTATATTAGGTTGATACCCTTCACGTCGCTCAATAATACGACCAGTTGGATGGGCAATATGTCTAACATAAGGGTTACGACATGCATGTTCTAGGCGCTTCATAATTTCTTCTTCAGATTGATTGAAACTTTGATGAATAGCTGCAATAACATAGTCAAGTTGCGATAGTATATCATCCTCATAATCTAATGATCCATCAGGTAAAATATCCATTTCTGTACCTGAGTAAATATCTATTTCTGTGTATTCTTCATTCAATTTTTTTATTTCTTCATTTTGACGTAATAGTCGTTCAACTTGTAATCCATGAGCAACTTTTAAACTCTTTGAATGATCCGTAATGACCATGTATTCATAGCCTTTTTTAATGTTTGCTTCAATCATCTCTCGTATAGAGAAAGCGCCGTCACTATACGTTGTATGCATATGAAGATCACCTTTAATATCATCTAATGTAATGATTGAGTTTAAATCACGATCAAACTCGCTGCCATCTTCACGTATTGCCGGAGCAATCCAATGTCTACCGAAGTGTTGGTAAATTTCAGCTTCACTTTGGAATTGGAGTAACGTTCCATCTTGTTGTTCGATACCATACTCACTTACTTTTTCATTTTGTGCTTTAGCAAGTTGTCTAATGCGAATGTTATGATCTTTGGAACCTGTAAAGTGCTGTAAGGTATGATAAAAGGCTTCTGGTTCAACAAGTCTAAAATCTACACCAATCGTTTCATCATCATATTCTAATTCAAGCGACACTTTCGTTTCTCCAACTGCGACTTCTTTCACTTTATTTGGAATATTTAAAAGTTGTTGTTGTACATGAAGAGGGTGTCGTGTACTAATAATATAGTCTAAATCTTTACTTACTTCTTTATAACGACGGAAACTACCTGCTTCAGAATAATGTTCAACTTCTTCTAATTGTTCTAGATAAGTCATAATATCTTTATTTAAATGTCGCATCAAATCAATAGGATAATGATCTTTTTTAGCTCCTAGTGCTTTTACTGCTTCAAGTATGTTTTGTTCTGTTTTTTTAGCAAATCCACTTAATTCACTAACTTTTCCCGCTTCACAAGCTTCTTGAAGACTTTCTTTATCTGTAATATTTAACTCTTTATATAACTTTGCAATTTTTTTACTACCTAAACCTTGAATTTTCATTAAAGAAATTAATCCTTCAGGAACTAAACGTTGCAATTCTTTTAAAGTTGATGAGGTCCCAGTTTCTCGATATTCGCTAATGACCTCTCCTACCCCTTTTCCAATTCCTTTTAATTCAGTAATATCTTTTATTTCATCTAAAGAGCGTTCATCTATTTCAAGACTTTGTGCTGCTTTGCGATAAGCAGACACTTTAAACGTATTTTCTCCATTCAATTCCATATATATAGCAATTTTTTCTAGTAGTTGAATTACATCTTTCTTTGTCATTACATTCACTCCATAAAAAGAGACCAGGAGGTTTATATCCATCACCTAGTCCTGACCTTTTATCTTTTTTATTTATAAATTTAGTATATAAGATGATAAAAACGGCATCTTAAATAGAATAATATGGCTTAAATAACCGTATTTTAAACTTTCTTGAATCCATTCATTAGGATATAAAGATACTAAATATAAAACAAGTTGCAGTACAATCACACTTGCAATACTACCTAATACGCTTCCCAATATTCGACTTGTAACATGAATATTATGATATGACACTATATTATCAAAAGTTACAATAATAAGATATAAAAGCAACTTACTTATAAAAGCAATACATAAAAATGCCACAATAGTATCAAAACGTTGTTGTACATCATGGTATTGAAATGCGAAGTGCGTGTCAAAAGCAACTGTTTTAGGAAATGGAACAAAAACAATCATTTGTTTTGATATATATTGGTAAAAACGATGCGCAATGAATAGTGAGACAAGTGTAGACGACAAATGAAGACTATTCAGCCAAAGGCCTCTTCTAAAACCAATTATCATATACATCAAAATAATAAGTATCATTACTAAATCTATAGTCATTTAGCTATCCTGATGTTTTAATTCATAAATCATTTGTTTTAATATTTCGTTTTCTTCTTCCAATTTCACTTTTTCGTCCATGATATTCACTGCAGTTAAAATTGCTTTTCTTGTTGTATCTAATCCTGCTGATTTACGTCCTAATAATCTTAGCTGTTCATCTACTAAATGTGCTACATAACGTATGTGTTCAGGATCATCGTCACCGATAATCGTAAAATTTTGATCATTGATCGATACATTAATACGATTTTTAAATTCTACCATTGTATTAACTCCTGACTTTTGATAATATTTTAAATTTCTTTGACTAATGTTTTGTTGAGTGAATAAGTAGATTATTATTATTATACATGAGTGTCTCTTATTTGTAATTATAGATTTAAATACTATTGATTTATACCACTAAACCTACGTTCTTATCTTCATTATGTTAAAGTATATCTATTAGAATTTTAAAAGAGAGGTTTAAACAAGTTATGGGAAATGTAGTACATAAATTAACTAATCAAGATATTGAGCAACTGATGAACCAAATTAACTTTAGTACATCCAATTTACCTAATGGGATGAAAGCAAGAACCAAATATCATGACACTGTCATTAGTATTTACAATTCTGGTAAAGTTATGTTTCAAGGAAAACGTGCTGAACATATAGCGCGTCAATTTTGTACTACTGATTCTGGAACTAATTCAAAATCTTCAAAGGCAGATGGTTTCCATAATATAACATATGATGATTATAACTGTATTGGTAGTGATGAAGCGGGAAGTGGCGATTATTTTGGCCCATTAACGGTTTGTGCTGCTTATGTATCTAAAGAGCATATAGATATTTTAAGAACGCTAGGCGTAGATGATTCGAAAAAATTAACAGACACTAAAATTATAGAACTTGCAGAACAACTGATTACCTTTATTCCTCATTCATTACTTACATTAAACAATACTAAATATAATGAAAGACAAGCACTAGGTTGGTCTCAAGTAAAAATGAAAGCAGTCCTTCATAATGAAGCGATAAAAAATGTAACTAACAAGATAGATACTAAAGCATTAGACTACATTGTCATTGACCAATTTGCAGAACGTAACGTCTACAAGCGTTATGCTCTAAGCGACTTACCTTTTCCAAATCAAACAAAATTTGAAACAAAGGGAGAATCTAAATCCCTTGCTATTGCAGCAGCAAGTATCATTTCTCGCTATGCTTTTATTAAGCACATGAATTCAATATCAAAAATGATGCATTTTGATATTCCGAAAGGCGCGAGTCATAAAGTAGATTTAATTGCTGCTCAAATTATTGAAAAATATAATATTAGTAAGTTAGATTCTATTTCAAAAAAACATTTTAAAAATCGTGATAAAGCATGGACATTGGTTAATAAAAAGTATCAATAAAGAACATTTTAGAATGCTATAAGATAGCACTACGACGATGTCTGAATTCATCAAATTCAGTATCGAGAATTGTTTCAACACTATTATTTACATATCGTGACACATCATTTGTGGGAACAAGTGCTGAAGTTTCTATCGATAAAGTAAGTTGAGTCATGCTAGAACTTTATACATAAGGTACCTCGTTAATTTAGTTTAGTGAAGTTTATTAAATTATACGAAAGGACCTTATTTTTAAAAGTATTTCAATGTAAAACTGTATATAAAAAGGATTTTAGCGAGACTCTTGTGGGAATACGATACGTTAAAGACTACAGACTAGATCTGTCCCCTAATAAAGAGAGTCAACTATACAAAGTATTGTAAATAATGAAACCAGTAAATGACTTTATAATAAACTCATTTACTGGCTATTTTTTTAGGATATATGTCCCAATCTCTTCTTTATTTTATTATCGAATTGTAGCGCCTTTAGCTTTTAATTCTTCTAAAATTTTATCATGCACTTTAGAAACACGTTCATCTGTAAGTGTATTTTCAGTATCTAAATAATTTAAACGAATGGCTACTGATTTTTTACCTTCTTCCAAGTGTTCACCTTCATACACATCAAATACAAGTGTATTTTTTAGAATGTCTTCACCATTTTCATGAATAATATCTAATAATTCTGATGAAGGCATGTCACGGTTTACTTCCATAGCGATATCTCTTGACACACCAGGGAATTTTGGAATTGGTTCATAATTAATGTAACCTACAGCTACTCGCATCATTGAATCATAATCTAATTCAAATACATATGTGCGTTTAAGATCATTTTCAGCTGCTAATTGAGGATGTAATTCTCCTACAAATCCTATCTCTTTACCTTCTAATGAAACAATCGCAGTTCTGCCTGGATGAAGGCCTTTAATTTCGCCAGCTTTATAAGTGAAATCTAAATTTAATTTTTCAGCAATTCGATCGACTACACCTTTAGCAATAAAGAAATCAATCTCTTCTTTTTTACCTTGCCAAGTATTAACTACATATTCTCCAGTTAGAATACCACTTAAATATTCTATTTCATCCGGTAATTCATCTTTGCCGTTACCAAAGAACACACGTCCAATTTCATATAATCTTACATTTTTATTTTTACGTGCTACGTTATAAGCTGTTGCTTCGATTAAATGTGGTAATAAGCTTTGACGTAATGTAGAATGCGCTTCACTCATTGGCATAAGTAGACTAATTGTAGGACGTTCTTGTAATGCAAAATCTTTGGCATGGTCTTTAGACACAAGTGAATATGTGATGGCTTGATTTAATCCTGCACCTTCGAGTGTTTCTTTTACTGTACGCGTTTTATATTGACGATCTGTCAATTTTCCACTAGTTACATCATCGAACACTGGTAAAGTTGAAGGAATATTATCATAACCGTATATTCTTGCTATTTCTTCAATTAAATCCTCCTTAATTGAAATATCTTTACGACGTGAAGGTACATATACTGTTAAAGTATCGGCATTTTGAATCGTTTTAAATCCTAATTGTTCAAAAATAGCTTTAATCTCATCATTTGATAAATTAAAACCAATTGTTTGATTTACTTTTTCGGCAGTAATATCAATTGGCGTAACAAGTGAACCTAAATCCCCTTGTGCCACTCTATCTTTTAATACTTCGCCAGAGGCATAATGTTCAAGTAAATAACAAGCTCTATCGACTGCTTCATTGACAAATTCTGTTGCAATACCTTTTTCAAAGCGACTTGAAGACTCACTACGTAAATTCAAACGACGTGATGTGTGACGAATAGATACAGGGTCAAAAATCGCACCTTCTACTACGACATTCATTGTTTGATCAGTCACTTCTGAAAAATCTCCACCCATAACACCAGCTAATGCAATAGGTTCTTTACCATTTGTAATAACGATATCTGTATCAATAAGAGTTCTTTCAGTATCGTCTAATGTTGTCATTGTTTCATTTTCATTCGCTTGACGTACAACAATATCTTTAGAACCCATATGATCTTGATCAAACATATGAAGTGGTTGACCATATTCGAGTAATACATAGTTAGAAATATCAACTACATTATTAATTGGACGGATACCAGCTTTAATTAAACGTGCTTGCATCCAAATAGGTGATGGTGCAATTCTCACATTTTTAACAACTCTTGCACTGTAATAAGGGACTTTTTCAGGGTTATCAACTGTCACTGATAACTCATCTGTTGCGGAAGTTTCAGTTTCGTTAAGCGTTGTGTTTGGTTTAGTCATTTCAGCTTGATATAACGCTGCAACTTCATATGCAGTTCCCACCATACTTAAAGCGTCTGCACGGTTAGGTGTTAAATCAAATTCCATAATTTGATCATTAAGATATAATGCGTCTAGTGCATCAGTTCCTGGTGTCACTTCATTAGGAAATACGAAAATTCCATTTTCATAATCTTTTGGTACAACATTACTTGAGACACCAATTTCTTGTAAGGAACAAATCATACCTTCCGAACGTTCTCCGCGTAATTTGGCACGTTTTATTTTAATCCCTCCAGGTAAACGTCCACCTACTTTAGCTACAATCACATATTGATTTTCATCAACATTAGGTGCTCCACAAACAATTTGAACAAGTTCTTCTTCACCTATATCAACTTGACAGATATTCAATTTATCTGCATCTGGATGTTTTTCTTTAGATGTTACATATCCTACTACTAAATTTTTAATATCTTTTGAGTAATCTATAATATCTGCTACTTCAATACCTGTACGTGTAATACGCTCAGCTAAGTCTTTAGCAGGTACACCAGCATCTACGTAATCTTTTAACCATTCATTTGAAATCAACATTATGCTTCACCTCTATCTTCTACAGCTTTAAATTGATTAAGGAATCTCACATCATTTGTATAGAAATGACGAATGTCTTCGATTCCGTATTTTAACATTGCTATACGATCTGGCCCCATACCAAATGCAAAGCCAGAATATTCATTTGAATCAAAACCGGCCATTTCTAGAACATTAGGATGTACCATACCTGCACCTAAGATTTCAATCCATCCAGTATGTTTACATACATTACATCCTTTACCTTTACATTTGAAACAAGAGACATCTACTTCCACTGATGGCTCTGTGAATGGGAAATAACTTGGTCGTAATCGAATCTCACGATCAGCCCCAAATAATTTTTTAGCTACTAACTCTAACGTTCCTTTCAAATCACTCATTTTAATATGTTTATCTACTACTAAACCTTCAATTTGTGTAAATTGATGACTATGTGTAGCATCATCTGAATCTCGTCGATACACTTTCCCAGGACAAATAATTTTTACTGGTCCTTGACCGTGACGTTTTTCCATTGTACGTGCTTGCACTGGAGACGTGTGCGTACGCATCAAAATCTCATCTGTAATATAAAAACTATCTTGCATATCTCGGGCTGGATGTGATTTAGGAAGATTTAAAGCTTCAAAATTATAATAATCTTGTTCTACTTCGTATCCGTCAACAATTTCATATCCTAATCCTAGGAATAAATCTTCAATTTCTTCAACTGTTCTAGTTAATGGATGTTTTGAGCCAATATTAATTTGACGACTAGGTAATGTAACATCAATTGTTTCCTCAGCAAGTTGTTGGTTTAACTTTTCATTTTTTAATAATTCTTGTTTTTCTTCAAGTTCATTTTGAATTGCTTGTCTTAATTCATTTACTTTTTGTCCAT
Organism: Staphylococcus hominis subsp. hominis; assembly: GCF_002901845.1. Lineage (GTDB taxonomy): Bacteria > Bacillota > Bacilli > Staphylococcales > Staphylococcaceae > Staphylococcus > Staphylococcus hominis. The sequence continues at coordinate 445,288 of NZ_PPQE01000025.1, read as the reverse complement.
AAGCTGGCTTTTCTTCATTTGGTAAATCTTTCATATTTTTCATTAAACCACTTACAGAGCCTTTTTTTCCTAGATACTTTACTTTGACATCTTGTAAAGCACGTTCATCTTGCGCTTCGTTAATGTCTACTAAAGCTTGTTGTCTTAATTCTGTCATTGAATCATTTTGAGTCATGACTTACACCTCATACTTTCTATTTATCATAAAATTTGCTTTATTAAATTAAAAAAAGACTTTCATCCCTAAATAACTGGGACGAAAGCCTTCCGTGGTACCACCCAAATTTATGCTTAAGCATACACTTGTTAGCATTGTTAACGAAGATGCACTCCGACTTAAATTTCTTTAAGTAACCAAAAAGGTGAAAAAAACTAATGTAAATTGAAGTAAGTTTCAGTCACGCTTACTTTCCCTGTGCAATTAATCATTTAGTTTACGTCTTTTTATCGGTTTATATTTATCTTTAATAAACATATCATTTTAATTTTGTATACAATTAAGTATAGTCGATTTTAAATCAAAAGGTCAACCTTTCAAATGATAAAGCAAAATACTTCCAGCAATCGCCACGTTTAAACTTTCCGCTTTGCCGTATATAGGTATAATAAGATTTTGCGAGGTATGTGCTAATAATTCTTTATTAACACCTTCTCCTTCATTACCAAGTAATAAGGCAAATGTGTCTTGCGATTCGATGTTTTTATAAGACACAGCATTTTCTAAGGCTGTACCATATACTGGGCCATCAAATTGTTCAATAAATTTATTTAATTCTGTTGTGACAATAGGAATGTGAAATACACTTCCTTGACTTGCTCTCATTACTTTGTCTTGGTATGCGTCTGCTGTACCTTTTTCCATTACAACCATATCTATACCCGCAGCATCTGCTGTACGAATTAACGTGCCTAAGTTACCAGGATCTTGTATACGATCAAGTAATAACACTTGTTTCGCTTTTGAGATATCATGTTTAGGTTTTTCAATAACTGCAAAAAAACCTTGTGGTGTAATAGTCCCTGATAATGATTCAGCCACTTTCATATTAATTTCGTAAGCTTCTTTTGCATACTCTAAAAGTCTAGAATCTGTTCTTTCAGGCTCAATTACAAATAATTGTTTAATCATTATATTACTTTTAAATGCTTCATCAATTAAATGTATCCCTTCGATGAGAGCTAATCCTGTTTTATCGCGTTCTTTTTTCTTTTTAAGTTTATTTGCTAATTTAATTTTATTATTTTGTGTTGAAGTAATTTGTTCCATAATAGTCTCTCCAAATTATTTTTGATAGCAATGGTATAAATTGAGATAATATAAAAAAAGAGTGGGATAGAATTCATAATGAATTCGTATTCCACCTTTTTTTAATAGATATAAATTATTTAGAAACGACTTCTTCACCATTGTAAGAACCACAGTTTTTACATACGCGGTGAGATAATTTGTACTCGCCACAGTTTGGGCATTCAGTCATACCAGGTACTGAAATTTTAAAATGAGTACGACGTTTATTTTTTCTAGTTTTAGACGTTCTTCTTTTTGGTACTGCCATGATATATCCTCCTTAATATTAAAACACATAATCTCAAGTATTCGGTCATTTAATTATTATACTATAAATTAAATTAACCTGCTATTACTCTTTATCATATAACTGTTGTAATTTTTGAAGCCTAGGATCAACGTGGCGTGTTTGGGAATCGTCGTTATCTTTAGAATGTTCAAGCTCAAGCGCTTGTTCTTCATCAATAACTTCCCAACCGTTACCTTCTGTAAGCATTTGATCACTATTCTCAGAAAATGCACGCATTGGCTTCTCAATAATAACCAATTCTTTAGCAATATCTCGGATATTAATCATACCATCTGTAGCAAGATGATAATGTTCATCTTCATCTACTTCTTCTTCGGTATAACTATTATAACCTTCTAAATCAAATATTTCGGAAGTTCTGACATCAAGTGGCACATCTACAGGCACTAATGTACGAGCACAAGGCATAGTATACGTACCAGTAACATGCATATCTGCTATCACTTCATTTGATTTTATGGTTAATTCACCTTCGATATTTACTTCTGATAAATCAATCAGACCTAAAGGTTCTATTAAATCGTCAAAGTTCACCTTTTCATTGAATTCAAAAGGTTTACCTTGATATTTTCTCAATTGCGTTATTGACCATTTCATATGGCTTCACCTCTAACAAACACAAAATTTATTTTAACTTTACTATAATAAGTTGTCAAGATTTTTTCTTAACATCTTATTATCTGTTACAATACTAATAATGAATACTGAAAGGACGAATTGCAAATGAAAAGTGTTGGATTGATTACAGAGTATAATCCATTTCATAACGGTCATGCTTATCATGCGCAACAAGCTAAAACACAGTCCGATGCAGAGATCTCTATTGCAATCATGAGTGGTAATTTCGTTATGAGAGGTGAACCTGCTATTTATAACAAATTCCTACGTACACAAATGGCACTTTCCAATGTCGATTTAGTTGTTGAGTTACCCCTTATCGCTAGTCTTTCTTCAAGTGATTATTTTGCACATATAGCTGTTCAAGTTGCTCGTTACCTAAATGTTGATACTATTGCTTTTGGAAGTGAAACGCCTGATATAACTCGCCTTAAAAACGTTGCAAATGAAATAATCAATTTAGAACATAGTTCAACTTTTAATCAAAAAGTAAAAGAAGGTAGTAATTATGCAAAAATTATAAATGATTTAATTAGCGATAATACTTTACTAAAAATGCCTAATAATATTTTAGCAATCACTTACTTAAAAGCTATACAACAATTTGCACCTCACATGAAAGGACTTGCTATCCAACGTGTGCATGCTCATCATCATGATGCGACAATTGAAACATCATCCTTTGCAAGTGGTTCTGCAATTAGGCAGTCGTTAATCACTCAAGCAACTCAGTGGACTACAGTTGTTCCCTCTTCAATTCAATCACTGTATACAACACCTCATTTAACTAAAGAGGATACATTTAGCTTGATTAAATATCATATCTTAAGTCATTCAATTCATGAAATGGCTCATATATACACTATATCTGAAGGACTAGAACATCGATTAAAAAAATATATTAATCAAGCAACTTCTTTTGAATCCTTTATGTCTTTACTGAAGACAAAACGCTTTACCTATACTCATTTACAACGCATACTTATGCAAATTCTTTTAAATGTAAAAAAAGAAGATTCTATTCAATCCATTTCAGCTGTAAGAATTTTAGGAATGAATCGTCGCGGACAAAGTTATCTCAAACAATTAAAAACCAAATTTCCAGAGCGTCAATTCATCACTAATATTAATAAAACATCTGCTCATTTTTTTAAAAATGAAATTAAAGCTACCGATATTTATAACTTATTATCAGGTCAAAAGAAAAATGATTTTAATACACCTGTAATTAGATTAAATAATTGAATTAAAGCGTATGGAACATTTCATTTCTGTTCTATACGCTAATTTTTTAATCTTCAAATTTTTCTTTTAATGCTCTTTCAACATGACTAGGTACGAAATCTGAAATATCTGCCTTATATTGAGCCACTTCTTTCACAACACTTGAACTAATAAATGAATAGTTTGTACTTGTCATCATATACATTGTTTCAACATTACTATTTAATTTTTTATTCATTGAAGTTAAGCGTAATTCATATTCAAAATCACTCACTGCTCTTAAGCCACGAATAATTGTTTTAGCGCCTATTTTATCACAAAAATCGACAAGTAATCCATTAAAATTATGTACTTTCACATTTGGCAAATGTTTTACAGATTCACGTATTAATTCCATACGTTCTTCAATAGAAAATGTACCTGCTTTACTACTATTTTTTAATATACATACATGAAGTTCATCAAATCGATCAGAACTTCTTTCGATAATATCTAAATGTCCATAAGTAATAGGATCAAAGCTACCTGGAATGACTGCTTTTGTCTTAGTCATTGTGTTCTCCTTTTTTTAATAACAAAGTATCTGTTAAACCGTAATGATATTGCTTAATTACTTCAAAATCATATGTATTGATTTTTTCTTGATTACTAAACTCACAAATGATAATACCATGTTCTTTTAATAAATTAAACTTAGAAATTTGGTCTAGAGCCTTATCTATTAGCCCTTTATTATAAGGAGGGTCTAAAAAAATAAAATCAAATTGAATGTCTCTTTTATTGATAGCCTTTAACGCTCTATCTGCATTATTTTTATATACTTCAGATTGTTCCTCTAAATTTAATTGTTTCAAGTTAGCTTGGATCACTTTAACTGCTTTAAAGTTTTGGTCTACAAATATAACTTTATCCATACCTCTAGAAAGTGCTTCAATTCCTAAAGCACCACTACCAGCAAATAAGTCTAAACCTAAGCCGTATACTTCATGTAAACTGTTAAAAATACCTTCTTTAACTTTATCCATTGTTGGACGTGTATTGCGTCCTTCTAAACTCTCTAGTGGTTTACTTTTATGTTTTCCAGCAATGACTCTCATTTTGACTTACACTTCCATTTCATTCATTTATTTACTATAATTTGTTTTGAAAAAGGAGAATTAAATATTTATGAAACAATCATTTATTATTTTAGGAGAAGGACTTACAGATTTATTCGAATTTCTTACTCTTATTGAATATAATCATGCAAGAATAGACAAGGTTGTCTATTTCCATACACCACAGTCAGACAAACAATTATCGTCAGTCGCAATTATTATGAATCCTACGACCGGTAAACAATTTCAAGCCATGTATATGATGTTAAACGCTTTAAAATATCCCTACCCAAGTAGTAATAAAAAATTTGAGATGATTAATGAACAAGCTCAATCGTATGATATTCCTATTGTCGGCATTGATGTTCAACCGCCAAATGCATTTCATACGAATGATTTATATTTTAAATATTTAATTAGCGTACTTCGTTTACAAAATTGGATCCCACCGATGCAATAACAATTTTTAAATACATCTTAAAGCATTTCATGCTTTTCTTTATCATATGTTTTTTTCAAGTTTTTATAGGGGGATCCATCAATATGTAAGACATATTTTAATTTCATTAATTTCTGGAGAATATCGTCTACTTCATGTTCATTAACATACATTACTACATACTTTCGAGGTTTATTAGTATAAACAATATGTCCATATTTACGTATCTGTCTTTCATGTTTAATATGCTTTAAGTAAATAATTAAGCTAACTCTTGGAATCAATTCCATATTATTTCACTCACTCCATTTATTATGCATAATTACTATACCATGACTAATAATTTTATAAAATACATTCATTATCTCAATACTTAACTTTCAAAAAATATTGATTTAATTATTAATTTTAAATGAACTTTAGGAGGTTATACCTTGAAACACATTAAGAAGAATTTTTTTAATTTGGGTATCACTAGTATGGGTATACTAAGCAGTTTATTACTTTTAAAAAGAAATCAAAAGCCTAACATGCTTAAAGACATACCTTACTTTTTTAATGGACCAGCACCTTATATTTTTGCACATAGAGGTGGAATGTCAGTTCGACCAGAACAAACACAATTAGCTTTCGATAATGCTGTTGATTATGGTTTAGATGGCTTTGAAACAGATGTGAGACTAACTAAAGATGAAGAATTGATTGTTTTTCACGACGCTACAGTCGACCGTACTACTAATGGTTCAGGAAAAGTATGTGATTACACACTAAAAGAATTAAAAAAATTAGATGCAGGATTTCATTTTACTGATATCAATGGTCGACATATTTACAGAGGGCATCAACAAGCTAGAATTTTAACTTTCGATGAACTTTTAGAAATGTACCCTAGCAAATATATCAATGTAGATTTAAAAGATGCTCCAAGTAGTTATGAAGGATCTATTGCGCCTAAAAAAATGTATGATATTATAAAGCATCATCATGCTGAGAAACGTGTACTTGTAACGAGTTTTCATAAAGAACAAAATGAACGTTTTAGAGCAATAAGCAATGGAGAAATCGCTACTGGCGCAAGTCAACATGAAGTGACTGAAGGTGTGATTAAGTTTATTTTAGGACTAGGCTATCATTATCATCCTCATGCTGACACATTTCAAATGCCTATAAAATTCAAAGGTATCCCATTATCATCAACTCATTTTATTCAATGGCTTAACTTATTAAATATTGTGCCAGGTTATTATGGCATCAATAGTGTTGACTTAATGTATGATTTGTATCAAAAAGGTGTTCACACCATTGTTACTGACCGTCCTGATTTAGGTAAACAATTTAAATCACTACTAAAACAGCATACCTTAAGTTAAATACACTTATTTTATATATTATATAAAATTAAACTATATGCATAAAAGAATCTGAGACATATATCATCATTGTCTCAGATTCTTTTAATATATTAATCATCAATAACTAAAATAAAAATATACTTACATCTAATTTTGCAACTCAACCTCTGATTTACTAGATTTTTATTCTTAATTATAAACTACAATTACATGTGCCTCCTGAGGCGCAACCTTTAGAATCTGTTTTAAAAAATGGATTACCCACTTCAATCTTTACATTTTCTGACACAGATAATGCGATTTTAGTCAACACTTCATCTATTAAATTTTGTAATTGTACTTCTTTAGATTTGTAATCCATTACATTAGGCAACATTTCATAAGCTCGCTTACGTCGACGTGTATCTAACATGACATTTTGATAATCTGGGTGATATCTACCAAAGCGCATCACTTCATCATAACGTTCTTTTGATTTTAAAAAAGCTTGATACAATAAATGTGCTTCATCATCTTGTTTAAGTTTTTTTTGAGCTTCTCTATAATTAAAATACACTTTTGATTGTACAATCATGTCTGATAAATCTTCAATTTCATCTAAAATTGATAATGTTTCCTCTGTATACATTATCGGTCACCTCACAACCTATTTTTGTACAAAAATAAGTGAATAATAATTTCTCATTACTTCTCCACCCATTTCATTATACTTTTTATTTAACATTCTTGAACGGTGTATATCCGAATTCATCCAACTATGAATTAATGTAGGCACATCATTGAAATCATAACCCACATTTTGACTTGTAGCTATAAAATCAATATTTTCGTTATCAAGTTGGCTCTTAAGTGCACCTTCTGTAAATTCAACATCTTCTGTACCAGTTGCTTCATATAAGTTTGCTGAAGCAATGTGTGATATGTCTGAATTTACTTTCAATGGTGGAATATGTTTTAAATCTCTCATTTGATTAGTAATTTCATAGAGTGTTATCAATTGATTTGGGTTTTGTTCATATGGTAATGAATTTTTATTATTTCTGTCATTATTAAATTTATCATCTGATATATCTTCTTCATCTGTTAATTGATACGGTTTTATAAATGCTAATAGTTCTTTATCTAGATATCGAATACCCATAATTCGATTTGATTGTTGATCTACATAAACTTGAGCATAAACATTACCATATTTAATTAGAGTTTGAGTTTTAATATCTTCATCTGATAACTCAAAATTATATTGTTTTCCATTCACTTTAAAAGAGGGGTCAGGATTAATACTAGTTTTTTCAAATATATGTGAAGCATTTTCATTGATTTTTAATGATTCGGTTTGAGCTTTTTCTCCAGTAGCATAAACAGATTTAATTTCGTCATGTTTTGTAGTGACAATATAATATTGTTGCTTTCTCTTAAATATATAATCAGTATATCCGCCTTTAACAGGGTATGTACGATTTGCTTGTCCATATTTATTTGTAAGATAATTAATATCTTTACCTATCCAAGTACCTATCCCATTTTTGGGAGCAGGATTTTCAGTCTGTTTTTTCACGGAATGTGATTCTTGATTTGAATGACTTATTTTATTGTTGTTATTAGGATTTTCAAGGACATCAAATTTTAATCTTGGTGAGTAAAATAAATAAATTAGAAATGTAATTAAAAATACGATTCCTAAAACTTTAATTACTAACTTAGTCATTACTCCCCCACCTCTTTAGAATTACATATATTGTACAAAATAACTATTTTAACAATCAAGTCATTCATTTTTTCTAAACTCCAAATTTATTAATTAAACTACATTATACCTATTTACAAATAAAATAAACAATTAATATTAAGACATAGCTTATACTAAACAATTTTATCATATCAATATAGAATCCACTGTTGTTATTTCATGATAAAAAAGGAAGTGAATCAGAATTCATTTTGAATTCGTCGTCCTCCTTAACAATTTGATCATCGACTACCCAAATATTAAAAATACCTGAGACAACTCATTATGTCCCAGGCTATTCTTTAAAATTATTCAATATTGTTATAAACCTAGTGTGGCTTTAATCAACGATGTAGTTTCTCCACCTGGATAAATTACATATAATAATAAGTATACTGCCACACCTGTAATGCCAGTAAAGAACCATATAATTGAAGCGACAGGTCCGATTCTTCTATGCCATTTAAATTTATCTTTAAATGCAGTAATAATTTGAACTAATCCTAATACGCCACCAATCGTAGCAAGATTAACGTGGAAGATTAAGAATATCTTATAATATGTTCTAACAGAATCTGGACCACCAAAATCTGTATTACCTATAAATATCGTTCGAGTTGAGTAAATAATAAAAAACGTTAATGCGAAAAATGCTGCCCATAACATAACTTTTTTGTGAGTATTAACATGACGATGAGCAATTTGCCACCATCCTATCGCTACTAAAATAGCACTAATTACGATACAGCTTGTACTAATAGTTGGTAGAATTGGTAAACTCATATGTTCCATCCTTATTTAACTTAGATATTTTAAATCATTTTTATTAAAGAGATGACAACGACTAATGCAAAGAATACTACTAGATAATTTAGTGAATAGATAAACATTTTTGTTGCCCACTTAGTTTGATCGGTATTTTTCTTAAATGTTGTTAAACCTATAAAAATCCATCCAAAATTTAATAAAGTTGCTAATACAACAAACGTAGTGCCTAAACTAGATAATAGGAAAGGTAATGGTAATAATAATACTAACCAAATAAACATACTTATTCTTGTACGTTTAAAACCTTTTACTGAAGGTAACATAGGAATATTTGCTAATGAGTATTCATCACTACGTTTAATAGCTAGAGCATAGAAATGAATAGGTTGCCAACAAAAGACAACTAAAAATAAAGCAAAAGCTACAAGACTGATTTGTCCATCAATAGCTGTCCATCCAATTAAAGGTGGTACAGCGCCTGGAAAACTTCCTACTACTGTATTCCAAGTCGTATGTCTTTTAGACCAGATTGAATAATATGATACATATCCTACTATACCAAAAAGTCCTAAAACACCTGATGGCACATTTAATAAGAATAGACATGCTTCTCCTACTAACATCATACCAAAACTTAACATCAATAAATGTTTATCAGAAATTCTATCGTTTACTGTTGGTCTACTTTGTTTACTTGGCATAATTTTATCAATATCTTGATCATAATAATTATTTAATGCACAAGCACCACCCATAATTAATGTCGAACCTATCAACATTAATAGGATTTGAGGTATTGACGATAGGAAGGAATGATTTGTCATTACAATAGCTAACCAAGCGCCTGCAAAAGCAGGAATTAAGTTACCCTGTACCAAGCCCATTTTAATAATTTGTTGTAGTTCTTTAAAAGACACTCTACTTGACGGCTGTGATAAAGTGTGTTCTTTACTCATGGTTCCCCTCCTTAAAATTTTCATATAGTATTATGATATAATAATTACTTATAAAAGGCTAGGTTATATTTATTTAAATTGTGACACTTTAACGACTTTCTGTTTCACTAATTTTTTGTCTTTAATTATTGTAGTATAATAGTGGTAATATTTATAATTATATCTTTTATATTAAAATCAGAGCATAAATGGATATCATATTACAAAATATTTTAAATTAATGGCGGGGTGTTTAAACTTGTTTAACAAACGAAACCTTAAATGGTTATCAATCGTAGCAACAATTATTATGGCAATGGTACAACTTGGGGGCGCCTTAGTAACTAAGACGGGCTCTGAAGATGGCTGTGGTGCTTCATGGCCTTTATGTCACGGTGCTTTATTACCTCAGAATTTGCCAATTGCTACAATCATTGAATTGAGTCACCGAGCTGTATCAGGTTTATCATTAATTGTTGTGTTATGGTTGGCCATCACAGCTTGGAAAAATATAGGATACATTAAAGAGGTTAAACCTTTAGCAATTATTAGTGTTGCTTTTCTATTAATTCAAGCCTTGATTGGTGCAGCAGCTGTTATTTGGCAACAAAATTCTTATGTCTTAGCTTTACATTTTGGGATTTCATTAATTAGTTTTTCTTCTGTATTCGTATTAATGCTTATTATTTTTGAAGTGGATAAAAAATATGAGGCTGATGAATTATTTATAAAAAAACCATTGCGCAATCTTACTTGGATTATGACGGGCGTTGTTTATGTCGCTATTTATACTGGTGCTTTGGTTCGCCATGCTAAAGCAAGTTTAGCATATGGAAGCTGGCCATTACCGTTTAATGATTTAGTACCCCATACTGAGCAAGATTGGGTACAATTTGCACATCGCGGTATGGCACTTATCACTTTTTGTTGGATTATGATCACATTTATTCATGCCATCAAAAATTATTCTGAGAACCGTACAATTAGATATGGTTATACTGCCGCATTTATTTTAATTATTTTACAAGTGATTACGGGCGCATTGTCTGTAATGACACATGTTAATTTAATTGTTGCATTGCTACATGCACTTTGTATTACTATACTTTTTGGCTTAATCGCTTACTTTATTTTACTCATGCTTCGTTCAATTAGAAGTGAAAATACAAAAATTAAATAAAGTTTTAAAAGACACGTTAGAGTTATTGTAGAACATATAATCTCTAACGTGTTTTTTATGAAAAAAAGCATAAGATAGAATGTCATTTAACTTTCTATCTTATGCTTTTAAACTTTTTAATACCTACTCAGATTTTTCAATTTCGATTAATAAATCTCCCGTTGCAATAGCATCACCATTTCCAACAGTAACTTTTTTAATCACTCCATTAAACGGAGCTTGAATTGTTGTTTCCATTTTCATTGCTTCGGTAATTAATAGTGGTTGATTTACTTTAACCTCATCACCTACTGAAACTTTAACTTCAGTCACACTTCCTGGCATTTGAGCTCCTATATGATTTGGATTTGTTTTATCTGCTTTAGGTTTTACATTCGCATTTGTTTTTATGTTTTCATCTTTAATCGTAATACGACGTGCTTGACCATTCATCACGTAATAAATTGTTCGGTTACCATTTTCATCTGCTTCGCTAATTGTTTCAAGTTTAATAATTAAACGTTTTCCGTTTTCAATTTCAATCTCTACAGTCTCCCCGTTACGCATACCAAAGAAGAATGTCGGTGTATCAAGTAATGATAAGTTACCATATTGTTGTCTAGTTTGAATAAATTGATCAAATACTTTTGGATAAAGTACATAACTTATAATATCTTGCTCAGTCACTTCACCATAATTTTTATCTTGTAATTGTTCTCGTATCTCATCAAAATCTACTGGTTTTAAATATTCTCCTGGACGTTCAGTTAGCGGTTGTTGACCTTTTAAAATAATATCTTGTAATTGTTTATTAAAGCCATTTACTGGTTGACCAATCTCACCTTTAAAGTATGACACTACTGATTCAGGAAAATCTAATTTATAACCTTGTTCAATAATCGATTGTTCATCTAAATCATTTTGTACCATATATAACGCCATATCTCCTACCACTTTTGAAGATGGTGTCACTTTAACGATATCTCCAAACAAGAAATTAACACGACGATACATATCTTTGACCTCATTAAAACGTTCACCAAGACCTAAACTTTTAGCTTGTTGACTTAAATTAGAGTATTGACCACCTGGCATTTCATGTTGATAAATTTCTGTATTAGGTGACTTAATATCACTTTCAAAGTCAACGTAGTATGGACGAACAGTACTCCAATAGTGACTTAATTCTTCTAAACCTTGAATATCTGTACGCATATTTCGTTTAAATCCATCTAATGCATAATATAAAGAGTTCACACTTGGTTGACTTGTTAAGCCACTCATCGATGCAATAGCTGTATCGATAATATCTACACCAGCATCGATGGCTTGTTTGTAGATTAATAAACCATTTCCACTTGTATCATGTGTATGTAGATGTATTGGTAAATTAACTGCAGCTTTTAATTCTCCAACCAGTTCATATGCTGCTCTAGGTTTTAATAAGCCAGCCATATCTTTAATTGCTAAAATATGGAAACCTTCACGTTCTAATTCTTTAGCTAATTTAACATAGTAATCTAAAGTGAACACATTTGAACGTTCTGGGTTTAAAATATCACCTGTGTAACAAATAGTACCCTCCGAAATTTTACCTGCTTTTTGTACCGCTTCATTTGCCACTTTCATTTGATCTACCCAGTTTAATGAGTCGAAAATACGGAAAACATCTACACCTGCTTTAGCACTTTCATCTACAAATTTTTGAATTACGTTATCAGGATAATTCTTATAACCCACAGCATTTGAAGCTCTTAATAACATTTGGAATAATACATTTGGAATCGCTTTTCTAAGTTTTTCTAAACGCTCCCAAGGATTTTCTTTTAAGAAGTTGTATGCTACATCAAAAGTAGCGCCACCCCACATTTCTAAAGAAAAACTATCTTTAAATACTTCAGCAGTTTTAGAAGCTATATTTAACATATCTTTTGTACGTACACGCGTAGCAAGTAAAGATTGGTGCGCATCACGGAATGTCGTATCAGTAATTAAAACATCATCTTGTGCTTTAACCCAATCCGCAACTCCACTAGGCCCTTTTTCATCTAGTAATTGTTTTGTACCATATAGACTTTGAATTTTCTTTTTTGAAACTTGCGGAATCGAAGTTGACTCATAGTCTGGCTTCGTACGTTTTTCGACATTCGGAAAACCATTAATGGTTACATTCCCAATGTATTCTAATGTTTTAGTACCACGGTCTAATGTAGGTGCAATATCGAATAATTCCGGTGTTTCTTCAATAAATTTTGTTGTATAATCTCCACTTCGGAATTTTTCATTACGCATGACATTAACTAAAAATGGGATATTTGTTTTCACACCACGAATACGCATTTCTCGTAAAGAGCGTTCCATTTTTTCTTCAGCTTGTTTAAAAGTAATGGCATGAGTAGATAATTTCACTAATAGTGAGTCATAGTAAGGTGAAATTTCAGCGCCTTGGAAGCCATCTCCTGCGTCTAAACGTACACCAAAACCACCACTTGAACGATAAGCAATAATCGTACCAGAATCTGGCATAAAATCATTTGTAGGATCTTCAGTAGTGATACGACATTGAATAGCATAACCAAGTGTTTGGATTTCTTCTTGAGGAGGTAAAGCGATACGTTCGTCAAATAGGCTTGCTCCATCTGCCACTAAAATTTGAGTTTTAACTATATCAATTCCTGTAATCATTTCTGTAATCGTATGCTCTACCTGAACACGCGGATTGACTTCAATGAAAAAGAATTCATCCCCAGATACTAAAAATTCCACTGTTCCAGCATTAACATATTTGATATTTTTCATTAATTGTAATGCAGATTGACAAATACGTTCTCTTAATTCATCAGGTAAACCTACAGATGGTGCTACCTCAACTACTTTTTGATGACGACGTTGTACAGAACAATCACGCTCATATAGATGAACAATATTACCATATTCATCGCCAATAACTTGAACTTCAATATGTTTTGGATTATCGATGTATCTTTCGATATATACTTCACTATTACCAAATGATTTTTGTGCTTCAGATTTCGCACGATGAAACGCATCTTCTAATTCACTTTCTTCGCGAACAATACGCATACCTTTCCCACCACCACCACTTGTGGCTTTAATCATCAGAGGGAACCCTGCTTCTTTAGCAAATGCCTTTGCTGCATCAAAATTTTCAATTGGTCCATCTGTTCCTGGTATAACTGGTAAATTTGCTTTAATTGCAGTTGTTCTTGCTTTTACTTTATCACCAAACATATCTAAATGGTCTAGGTGCGGGCCAATAAATGTTATGCCTTCTTCATTACAACGTCTTGCAAATTCTTCATTTTCACTTAAAAAGCCATAACCTGGATGTATTGCATCTACATTCGCACGTTTTGCTACTTCAATAATGCGTTCAATATTTAAATAACTTTCGGCAGGTCCTAAATCTTTTCCCACTAAATATGATTCATCGGCTTTATATCTATGTAATGAATTTTTGTCTTCATTTGAATAAATTGCTACTGTTTGAATATTTAATTCCGTTGCTGCTCTAAAAATTCTAATTGCAATTTCACCACGATTGGCTACTAATAATTTTTTTATATGATTCAAAGAAGAAACACCCCTTTATAATTTGAATATTCTAACTAATTAGATAATAAAATTTTATCTTAAAATAAATGAGAAAGCTATTACTTTTTTACATACAATTTATAAAATGAAAATATAGTAAATAGGTTAGCTTAATCACTATTTTAAAATGTAATCATTAATATTTATTATACTTAATAACTTTATATTATCATTTATAATTTGAAGACGCTACTCTAGACCAGTAATCCTTTAACTTGTCACATAAATGTAAAAAGAGTGGAAGCAAATTTTTTAATACTCGCTTCCACTCTCAATAATGTTAGTTACATATTTACACCTATAATTAAGTGATTTTAATATTGTCTAGGAATATCCACTTTGGATTTTTTATTTTTTATCGTTCTTTTTTCTTCAACTTTAATTTGTCTTGCTACTAACAATAATAATCCCATAGCAATACTTAAACTGATCATAGACGAACCACCAAAACTTATAAATGGAAGAGGCACCCCTGTAAGAGGAATCGTGGCTGATATACCCCCTAAATTTACGAACGTTTGACTACCAATATAACTCGCTACACCAACACATATTAATTTATAAAAATATGAAGATGTTTTAGTGGCTAATACAAATGCACGGAATACAATAAAAAATAATAATCCAATTACTAATAAGGCACCGACCAGTCCCAATTCTTCACAAATTACTGCGAAAATAAAATCTGTATGCGCTTCTGGAAGATAGCCCAGTTTCATGATACCGTTACCTAATCCTCGACCAAATAATCCTCCATTTCCGATTGCCATTAATGAATTGGATAAATGATACCCAGTTCCTGAAGAAGAACTAAAAGGATCGTAAATTGTACTAAAACGTGCTTTTAAATATTCTGGCATCATTCCGGTGAAAATAAAGAACCCAGCAATAAGAATAAATCCAAGAATAATATATAATATAGGTCCTTTTACTATTTTCTTAACACCTATACCTACAAATAAAAACATTGATAATATAATAATTAATGTTAATAATGTTTGTCCAATATCTCCTTGTAAAAGTACTAAACCTAAACAAAGGATAATTAAAATAACTGGTCCTTTGATAATTTTTAAATTACCTCTTAACTGTGGTAATTTTTTACTTAATACATAAGAAATATAAAGAATTAAAGCAATTTTTAGCAACTCTGAAGCTTGTAGATTCATAAATCCTAAGTCTATCCAACTTTTTGAACCATTGATATTTTTACCTACCAATAATGTTAAAATTAAAAGGACACAGATGATAATCATAATCCACTGTTGAATTTTTGATTGTTTAAAAACTTTTATATTCATCATAAATGAAATAAAAAAGACAATAATAAAACTCATGATAACATAAATTAATTGTCTGTTATAAAAATATGTACCTGAAACCTCAACGCCACCTGTTAATGTCCCTTTAGTAGCTGCCACCATACTGGCACTGTAAACCATCACTAAACCTATAAAACACAAAATAACATATGAAATTAATAATGGATAATCGATAAACTTAGAGGTTCTACCTATGTATCGAAATATATTTTTTAAATTATTCATAAAAAAGATCATCCAATTCTAAAAATTTAAACTATATATGCTCATTAAAACGATTTATCAAATTAAATTCTGTCTAAACTATTATATACTTTGTAATTATTAATTAACAAACATAAATGTAAAAAATAAAATAAAAGGACTGAAAATATTATTTACATAACATTTCAGTCACTATCATAAATTTATTACATATATTAATTCTTGCTCATTATAACACTTTCATATTAAAAGCATTAGACTTAGAGTTATACGTTTGTGAATGCTTCATGCAATTTAGATAATTCTTTTTCTAAACGAAGCATTAAACTTTTACCGTCTTCTTTATTAACTAAACCAAGTTTCACAGCAAAGTCTACTTCTTTTTGTAAACCAAACATTTGTGTGTCGAGAACCTCTTCATATAGTGGGCAAGATGGCATAGTTAAATTATCCATTTGAACCTTAATTAAATGCAAGATTCGGTCAGCATCTTGATTTAATTGCTCATAAGCTTCACTATTTATGTTCATTTGCTTCGGCATCACATTCTCCCCCTATCATTAAATATCTTCATATCAGAAGTTTATCCTACTACCTTTTAAAAAGCAAGTTTATTCAATAAACCCTTCAATCTAACTATGATAAAATAATAGTTAGATTGAAACTAGGGAGTGGGCAAGATGATTCAAATTAAAGGAGATGTCAAATTTCCTATTACTTTAGATAGTACAACATGGATTTTTGATGATAGAAAAGTAAAAATAGAGGATATTGAAAACGGTATTTTTGAAGGAACTAAACCTATTAAATTTGAAGATAACCGCGAATGGAATAGAGCGATTTTAGAAGGACAAACCAATCCTCCTACTTTAAACTCTGAAATTAAGTATCGTAAACGTGCTGTATTAGAAGATTCATTTGCAATAAATATGACACCATTTTTTAAAAATGCAGAGCCTTTAGAAAGTGCAACTACAATTAAACTTTCAAATGATACATCTTCAATTGAAATCCCATTAGAATTATTACCTTATCTTTTTTTCCAATTTGCTAAAGATGGTAAGAGATTGTACGATGATAATTCAGTAGATAGCTTTGTTTATAACCCCGAGGAGAACGCCTATTCATATAACTTTAAATATGTAACTCGTATTGAGGTGATTTAAGTTGCGAGAAGTACAATGTATTATTTGTGATACTAAGGTCTTAATTGATGAACGTACAGTTGAAGCTAAACGTCTACGTAATAATCCAATCAAAACATTCATGTGTAGTGACTGTAAAAGTCGATTAGACACACCTAGACAACGACCAAATGAAAATCGTAAATTTAATCTCCATTTTCCAAATGAAAACTTATAGTATACTTTTCAATAATAAAAAGACGCAACATCAAATTTGATGTTGCGTCTTTTTATTAGTTTTATTGATCTTGCATCATTTGTTTTACACGTTTCGCTTCTTTTTCACGTGCAGCTTTATTTAATATTTTTTTTCTTAAACGGATGCTTTGAGGCGTTACTTCAACCAATTCATCATCATTAATATATTCTAATGCTTCTTCTAACGTTAAAATTCTTGGACGATTCATTGTTTGAGTTTGGTCTTTTGTTGCTGAACGTACGTTAGTTTGATGTTTAGCTTTAGTAATATTAACTGTTAAGTCATTTTCACGATTATGTTCTCCTACAATCA
Source organism: Staphylococcus hominis subsp. hominis (assembly GCF_002901845.1). GTDB lineage: Bacteria > Bacillota > Bacilli > Staphylococcales > Staphylococcaceae > Staphylococcus > Staphylococcus hominis. The sequence continues at coordinate 427,533 of NZ_PPQE01000025.1, read as the reverse complement.
TGCCTTCATAAACTTCAGTACCTGGTTCCATGAAGTTTACACCTCTGTCCTCTAGACCAATGATGGCATAAGCTGTTGCTTGTCCTTGATCCATTGAAATTAATGCACCATTACGACGGCCACCAATTTGTGCTTTAACACGAGGTCTAAATTCTTCAAATGTATGATTAATAATGCCATAACCACGTGTCATAGACATAAATTCAGTTGTGTATCCAATCATACCACGTGCAGGTACCATAAAGATTAAACGTGTTAATCCATTATCAGTTGTTAACATGTCTAACATTTCACCTTTACGCGCACCAAGTGATTCAATCACTGCTCCAGCATTTTCAGATGGAACTTCACATTGAACACGTTCAAATGGTTCACTTAATACACCATCAATTTCGCGTAAAATAACTTGAGGTTTAGAAACTTGAAGTTCAAATCCTTCACGTCTCATATTCTCAATTAAAATAGATAAGTGCAACTCTCCACGGCCAGCTACAACCCACGTATCTGGAGACTCTGTTGGTGTAACTTTTAAAGATACATCTGTTTCAAGCTGTTGATCTAAACGTTCTTGGATTTGACGAGCAGTTACAAAATCACCTTCACGACCAGCAAATGGTGAATTATTTACTTTAAATGTCATTTCAAGTGTAGGTTCATCAATACGCAATACTGGTAACGCTTCTTGATGATCATGTGGTGTAACTGTTTCACCTACGTTGATATCTTCCATTCCTGATACAGCAATTAAATCTCCCGCTTGTGCTTCTTCAATTTCTTCACGTTTTAAACCAAAGAAACCAAAGATTTTTGTTACACGGAAGTTTTTCACTGTACCATCTAATTTAATAAGCGATACGTTATCTCCAACACGCATTTTACCTCTAAATACACGGCCAATACCAATACGACCAACGTAATCATTATAGTCTAATAATGCTACTTGGAATTGTAGTGGTTCATCACTGTTATCAATTGGAGCAGGCACATAATCAAGAATTGTTTCATATAAAGACTGCATGTTTTCATCTTGTTTTTCAGAATCAACACTCGCTGTTCCATTTACAGCTGATGCATAAACAACTGGGAAATCAAGTTGTTCATCATTTGCTTCAAGTTCAATAAATAAATCTAATACTTCATCTACTACTGCTTCTGGTCTAGCAGAAGGTTTATCAATTTTATTAACTACTACAACAGGTTTTAAATTTTGTTCTAATGCTTTTTTTAGTACGAAACGTGTTTGTGGCATAGTACCTTCATAGGCATCTACAACAAGTACAACACCATCTACCATTTTCATAATACGTTCAACTTCACCACCAAAGTCAGCATGTCCTGGTGTATCTAAGATGTTAATTCTTGTACCTTTATAATTTATCGCAGTATTTTTAGCAAGAATTGTAATACCACGTTCTCTTTCTAAATCATTAGAGTCCATTGCTCTTTCATCAACATGCTCATTTTCTCTGAAGATTCCAGATTGTTTAAGTAATTCGTCAACTAGTGTTGTTTTACCATGGTCGACGTGAGCAATAATTGCAATATTACGAACATCTTCTCTTCTATTAGTCATTTTATAATATCCTTTCTTGAGTAAATTCCCACTTTTAATTGCAACTTTTTTATTATATCATAATATTAACAAAAGATAACTAAAAGGTGGGGATGGGGATGGAAAAACCAAAATCTAAAGGTATATTCTGGATACTTTCTATTGTAGCAGTTATATTTTTAATGCTCTTTAGTTTTAGCGTGGGTGCCGGAAGTATTCCAATGATGATTTTAACATTTATACTTTTCATTGCAACGTTTGGCGCCGGATTTACGCTTAAGAAAAAGTATCGTGAAAACAATTGGCTATAATCAACCATTAAGATATATAAAGCTTGAGATATTGTTGTCTCAAGCTTTTTTTATTGAAATCAGATTTTTTATTTTTTAAAGCGTTGATGTAATTCTATTAAAGTAGTCGTATTAGGCGCTAGATAATTTTCTAATATTTCTTTATGAATATTTGAATTTCCTACTAGTACTGAATTCGCACTTGAAATATTTAATGGTTCACCTAATAAGTTGCTAGCTACGCCTCCAACTTCATTTAATACAATAAGACCACCAGCAAAGTCCCAAGGCTGTAATCTAGGTGTGATATAAGCAGCCAATTGTCCTTTAGCTACACTTATAATTTCTAAAGCTGCACTACCATATGCTCTACAACTTCTTGCATCATTTACTATATCTTGAAATATAGGGCCCATTTTAGGTTTGGTTACCCAATTTGGATTGATACCAATTAAGCTTTTCTTTAGGGTGGTAGATTCAATCGTAGATAATGGATGTTTATTTTCAAATGCACCCTCACCTACCTTGGCATGATATAAAACATCTTTCATTACATCATATACAAAGCCAGCGTATGGTTTACCATTTCGGTAGATACCAATTGAGATAGCAAAATTTTCTTTTTGATGTACAAAGTTTAATGTGCCATCAATTGGATCCACTACCCATACGACACCTTCAACATGAGTTAAATCATGACCATGTCCTTCTTCTCCAATAACACGATGTTCTGGATAACTATGGGTAATTGCATCATATATATAATTTTCAGTAGCTTTATCAACATTGGTAACTAAGTCATTCGGATTTGATTTTGTTTCAATATTTAATTCTTCCTTCATCATTATTCTAACTTTATTTCCTGCTTCTAAAACTAAACCTTTAGCAAAATCATATAGCGACATACTATCATCTCCTGTTGCTTACTATTATACATCAAATCAATTTTATAATTGTTATACATCATTTTATACCTTCATCACTATATATGAAACTCTTATGAAGAGTTTATAAGCATAAAAATAGGTCGCCAATAAAGGAAACCTATCAAATCCATGATATAAAAGACTGAAAACATTTAAAATATACGAATAAACATGTACATTCATCTTATGATTATGGAATACAAATAAGTAAAAGGTCATTATGCTAATTTTAAATGTAAAATCGGATAATCTCTGCTTTGGTTGTCTTTTTGAGATCCACTCTATGCTTTAAAACCATTTTTAATATAAAATTTCAATACATGTTGGTTATCTTTATTAAACATCTACATATTGGATTTTATCTTCTTGAATCAGTGACTGAAGTATAATTGTACCGTAACTTTTATTAAAATCTTCAGGATCTATAAACAACATTTCCAAACTTTTAGTATTGTATTATAGTCTTTTTTCTTTTACTTTTATTAATCTCATGACACTCTCCTAACCACGAGGGGTAAAATCCTAAAAATTAAATGACTAACATCTAGGTACTGACTCTACCTTTTTAGTTTAAATTAACTATCTATATTGTATATTACTATTCTATCATTATAACTTTGAAATATATGCTACAATAAACTCAACATACTATTAAAATAGGAGGAAGATCAATGACACAATACACATTTACACCTAAAGATTTTAAAGCATTTGACGTTGAGGGTTTAGATGAACGAATGGAAGCTTTAAATAAATATATTAGACCTCAATTACATCAGTTAGGCGATTATTTTAGTGAGTATTTCACTTCTCAAACTGGAGAAACATTTTATGCACATGTTGCTAAACATGCGCGTAGAAGTGTTAATCCTCCTATAGATACCTGGGTCGCTTTTGCACCTAATAAACGTGGTTATAAAATGTTACCCCACTTCCAAATTGGCCTTTTTAGGGATCAATTATTTATCATGTATGGAATAATGCATGAAGGAAAAAATAAAGAAGAACGTGTTAAAGTTTTTGACAAACATTTTAATGCATTAAAACAACTTCCAAATGATTATCAAATTAGTTTAAATCACATGAAAAAAGATAAACAATATATCAAAGATTTAAGTGATACTGATTTACATCAAGCTATTGATCGTGTTAAAAATGTGAAAAAAGGAGAATTTTTTATAGCACGTACTTTAGCTCCTAGTGATGAACAATTAAAATCAGATGAAACATTTTTAGCTTTTATTAAAGAAACATTTGATGAATTCTTAAAATTATATGAATAAATACTATTCTTCGGCCTGGGACTTTACTAGAAATCTCAGGTGTTTTTTATTTTATTGGTAATCACTCACTGTCTTGAAGATCCATCTAAATTCAGTAATATTCTTTTTTACAACTTTTTTAGGTTGACCTAAAAATATATTTAGGTTAATATAATTAAAAAGATTTTAGGAGTTTATGAATGAATCATATGAGTAATAAAAAACAACGTAGCTTAGACGAAATTAATAATACAGTAGACTTTAGTAGTAATAAAAGTGCAAGCCAAAAATTTTTAGCTTTTTTAGGTCCAGGATTATTAGTAGCGGTGGGATATATGGATCCAGGTAACTGGATTACATCTATGCAAGGCGGAGCACAATTTGGCTATATTCTTCTTTTTATTATTTTAGTTTCTAGTTTAGCTGCAATGCTTTTGCAAAGTATGACAGTTAGATTAGGTATTGCTACAGAGATGGATTTAGCACAAATGACACGTCATTATTTAAATCGCCCGTTAGCAATTATATTTTGGATAATAGCAGAACTAGCTATTATCGCTACAGATATTGCTGAAATTATCGGAAGTGCAATAGCTCTAGACTTATTGTTTAATATTCCTTTAATTATAGGTGCACTTATAACTGTTTTAGATGTTTTTCTTTTACTCTTTATTATGAAATTTGGCTTCAGAAAAATCGAAGCGATTGTCGGAACATTAATTTTTACTGTTCTAATTATTTTCTTATTCGAAGTATTTATTTCATCACCTAAAGTGATTAATATTCTTAACGGGTTTATTCCTCATAAGGATATCGTTACAAATCATAGTGTACTGTATATTGCTTTAGGGATTATTGGTGCTACAATTATGCCTCACAATCTCTATTTACATTCTTCGATTGTACAATCACGTAAATATGATAGAACTAATGAGAACGATAAGGCACAAGCAATTAAATATGCAACAATTGATTCTAATATACAATTAAGCATCGCTTTTATAGTAAATTGCTTGTTACTTATATTAGGTGCTGCACTATTTTATGGTGTTAATGCTGATAAATTAGGAGGATTTTATGATTTATATCATGCCCTTAAAACTCAGCCGCTTCTAGGATCAGTACTTGGCAGTATAATGAGTACATTATTCGCTATTGCACTACTTGCATCTGGACAAAATTCTACAATCACTGGAACACTCTCAGGTCAAATTGTTATGGAAGGATTTTTAAGATTATCAATTCCAAATTGGTTAAGACGATTAATAACTAGAGGTTTAGCTGTCATTCCTGTTATAATTTGTTTAATTGTATTTAAAGGTAATGAAAATAAAATGGAACAACTTTTAGTACTTTCTCAAGTATTTTTAAGTATCGCTTTACCGTTTTCACTCATTCCTTTACAACTTGCAACAAGCAACAAAAAATTAATGGGCCCTTTTTATAATAAAAACTGGATTAACTTTTGTTCTTGGAGTTTAATTATTATTCTAAGCCTACTTAATGTTTATTTAATTATCGAAACATTTAAAGAATTTTTTGCATAAAATAAAACTATTGTTAAGGTATTGAACATGATATCTTAACAATAGTTTTTCTCTGTATTCTTTTAATTCATTATAACTTCCATAATATCATTGCAAACCACACTATATTAAACTTTCATATCAATGTCATAATATGAATAGTATAGATTTAATTTTTAATAATTAATGTAGGTTTTACAAATACTCCAATAGAACTAATTATTGCGATTATATCATTTCAATTATGTATGCATTTTATTTTAATTTATATCTTTCTATTATTACATACTTATCCAATTTTATTTTTATTGACGATAAATAAACTCCCAAGCAATTCAATTCAAATTGCTTGGGAGTTACACGTAAAACTAATAACCTTCAATTATTCCTGATCAACCGAGTGTTTCTCTTTGTTTTCTTCTTTATTTAAAATTTGTTTGCGTTCTTCATAATTCATTCGACGTTGATTAACAGCACTTGGCTGATTCTTTCTTTTTTCTTTCATACGTTGATTATAAGCTTTACGTTTTTCTTTTTTCTTAGCACGTAATTCCGCTTTTTCTCTTTTACGTTGTGCTTTTTGTTCTTTCTTATCAATATATAAGTCTTTTTCTACATTATTTTCATCATCATTAACTTCATTCGGCATACTATTTTTTGATTTATATTTATACTTTCTTTGTCTTGAAAGCACGCCAGAAGTATCATCCTCATTTGAAGATTGTTGATATTCACTTGTTACAGCACGTTTAGGGTATTGATTATATTTATCTTCCTCAATATCCTCATTAAAATCTTGCTCATCATTATTTTGAGTAATATGATGATAATCTTCATAATCATGTTCTCTTTCATTATAATCACTTGAAGGTTTACGACGAATACGACGTTCTGATTTTTTAGTCTTACGAGGTGGTTCTATGTACTCTTCTTCATCATTATATTGAGTAGGTTCTTCTTCATAATAATATCTATCATCATAATCATCTCTTTGATTATAATAAGGGGGATAATCGTAAGTAGAACCATATGCTGGAACTGTTTCTATTTTACTTCTTCTTGCAAACATCATAATCGCTGTAATGAAGAAGAAGATTGGAATAATTAATGTAATAAATAATAACACTAAAGGCAAAGTAATAATGGAAGCAATTAAAAACAATATTCCAGATAAAATTCTAATATTCATAGAAATCAAAGCTAAAAATGAAATTAATAAACAAATGATAAAGTACACGATAATTGCCCAAATTCCATTTTGTAACCATATAACAAATTGAGTCGTATTTAGACTATTGTTAACTAGTATTTGTTGTATTAATTGATTATTATTCATGGAATTTTCAAGATTTTGAATTGATGTATCATTACTGAATGATACGAGTGCAATAAACATTGTAATAACCGTTAATATTAATAAGAAAATCCAACTAATCCAACCTAAAAGTTTCTCAGTTAAACGGCTCACAGGTCGTTTGATTTGTGTGTATCGTTCTCCTGACATTTATTACAACTCCTTAATTGACTTGTCAAATTATTATATCTAATTTATAGGAAAATAACTACTAATTATCACTTATTTTAACGACATTTTAAAATTCAAGAAGCTTTCATTATATTCTCCTAATGTTTTCTCTCCTAAGTCTTTATAAACTTCTAAACGTTTTTGTTCTTTTTGAGTTGGATAAAAACGATGATCGTTTTTTATGTTATTTGGTAATAAATTTCTAGCTGCCTTATTCGGAGTAGCATACCCAACCCATTCTGTATTTTGTTTATTATTTTTAGCATCTAATAAAAAGTTAATAAATTGGTAGGCGCCTTCTTTATTTTGAGCAGTTTTAGGAATGACCATATTATCAAACCATACATTCGAACCTTCTTTAGGAACCACATAATCATAAGTATCTCCCTCTTGAACAAGTGGTGCTGCTACACCACTCCATACTACAGCAATATGGCCTTCATTTTGTTGAAGCATCATAGTAATTTCATCACCTACTACCCCTCTAACTTGAGGGGTAAGAGATTGTAAGTCTTGTTCTGCTTGCTTAATATGAACAGGATTGGAATCATTTAAACTATAACCCAATTTATTTAAAGCTAATCCTATAATTTCTCTAGCCCCGTCAACAAGTAATATGTCATTTTTGTATTTAGACTGATATAAATTGTTCCAACTATCAAATTGTTCATTAGGATACGCTTTTTTATTGTATAGAATACCTACCGTTCCAAAAAAATATGGTATTGAATAGTTATTATGTGGATCATAAGCCATATTCATATAATCAGAATCCAAATTTTTAATATTAGGTATTTTCTGATGATCTAAAGGTTCTAATAAATGTTCTCTTTTTAATTTTTGAACAGTATATTCACTTGGAAATGCAACATCATAATGTGTACCACCATTTTTAATTTTTGCTTCCATGGCTTCATTCGAATCAAACGTTTCATAAACAACTTGTATACCTGTCTCTTTTTCAAATTTCTTTATTAAATCGGGATCAATGTATTCCCCCCAGTTATATACATAAACTTTTTTACCAGTTTTTGTATGATCTTGAGAATTAAACCAATGACTTATTCCTAAACATATCAATCCTACTACAATGGCACCGATAATTAACTGAAAAAATTGTTTCATTCTATTGCACCTCTTTTAGCACTTCTACGTTTTAATATATTTTGAAGTGCATGGTATCCAATAATACCTAGCACAATAGCTAAAAATAAGATTGTTGAAATAGCATTTATTTCCATACTGATACCTTTTCGAGCCATGGCATACACCTCTACTGATAAGACACTAAATCCATTACCTGTCACAAAAAAACTTACAGTAAAATCATCTAGAGAATAGGTAAGTGCCATAAAAAAGCCACCAATAATAGCAGGCATTAAGTTTGGTAAAAGTATACGTCCGAGTACTTGATATTCTGTAGCGCCTAAATCACGAGCTGCATTTAACATATTATGATTCATTTCATATAGCTGTGGTAGCACAAGAATGACTACTATAGGTATACAGAATGCAATATGCGATGCTAATACTGTTCCAAATCCTAACCCTAATCCAAATATATGTCCTAAAGCAGTGAACATAATTAAAAATGAGGCACCTATGACAACATCAGATGAAACCATTAGTACATTATTTAATGTAAGTAATGTCAATTTAAACTTCTTATTTCGCAAATAATAAATTGATATTGCTCCAAATGTTCCTATAATAGTAGATACTGCTGCGGATAGCAATGCAACTGCTATTGTATTGAATATTACAGACATTAAATGATCATCTTGAAATAAAGCTTGATAATGTTCTAATGTAAAATGTTCAAAATGTACCATATTTCCAGCTGAATTAAACGAATAAAACATTAAGAAAAAAATAGGAAGGTATAATATAACAAGTAATATTCCTATATAAAGTTTCCCGTACCATTTCATTTAATTCACCCTCTTCCATTTGTTTCTTTAGATTTAGTAATAATTAAGATAAAGGCCATAAATACAATTAAAAAGATAGCTATTGTCGAACCCATTCCGTAGTTTTGAATAACTAAAAATTGTTCCTCAATAGATGTACCAATATTAATCACTTTATTTCCAGCTATCAATCTAGTAATCATAAATAATGATAGTGCTGGTATAAATGTAACTTGAACACCTGTCATCACACCTTCTTTAGTTAAAGGAAGTATGACTTTACGAAAAGTAGTAAATGTATTTGCACCTAAATCACTTGAAGCTTGTAATAAATTATTAGGAATTGATTTCATGCTATTAAAAATAGGCAAAATCATAAATGGTATATAAATATAACTTGCAACAAGTAAAAACGCACCTGATGTAAACAACAAGTTTAGTGGACCAATATGCATTATACCTAACATTTTATTAATCATACCTTCGTGACTTAAAATTCCAATAAAAGCATACGTTTTTAACAATAAATTAATCCATGTGGGTATGATTAATATAAGTAACCAAATATTTTGGAATTTTGAAGATCTAATAAAATAGGCTGCAGGATAACTTATAATTAGTGTAATGATTGTTATAAGTGCCGCATAAAAAATAGAATCCCACATCATTTTTAAATATTTCATTGAAAAGACTTGTCGATAATTTGTAAAACTAAAGTGACCATTTATATCGATAAATGAAAAATATACAAGTAATAGCACAGGAATAATAATAAAAATAATCATCCATAATAAATATGGAATGATGAGAAATTTATTTAAATTACGCATGTTCAATATCCTCATAACTTTCAATACGTTTATCAAATTCTTCTTCAGTTTCTCCAGGAACCATAATATGAATAGCTTCAGGTTCAAAAAACAAACCTACCTGACTTCCTATTGTTGTCTTTTTAGTAGATTGAATAACCCATTCATATCCTTTTTCATCAATACAACAAATTTCGTAATGTACACCTCTAAAAAGCATTGAATCGACAGTTGCAGTGAATAAACCTTGTGTCGATTCAACTAAAGAAATATCCTCTGGACGAATCACTACTTCAATTTTTTTCCCAGATGGAATCCGAGCATCGACACATTCAAAATCCTGACCATATATATTCACTACAAAATCTTTAACCATTGTGCCATCAACAATATTAGATTCTCCAATAAAATCAGCCACGAATCGATTCACTGGTTCATCATAAATATCTGTTGGTGTACCAAATTGTTGTATTTCACCATCTTTCATCACAAAAATATAATCACTAAGTGCCAATGCTTCTTCTTGATCATGAGTAACAAAAATAAAAGTGATGCCTAATCTTTTTTGTAACTCACGAAGTTCATATTGCATTTCAGTACGTAATTTTAAATCTAGTGCCGAAAGAGATTCATCTAATAATAAAATTTCAGGTTTATTTACAATAGCTCTGGCAATAGCGACTCTTTGTTTTTGTCCCCCACTCATTTCATCAATATGACGTTGTTCATAACCTGTTAACTTAACAAGTTTTAATGCTTCTTTAACTTCTTTATCAATCTCTTGTTTAGAAAACTTTTTTAGTCTTAAACCAAAAGCAATATTCTCATATACATTTAAATGAGGAAATAAAGCATAATCTTGAAATACTGTATTTACTCTACGTTTATTTGCAGGTAATTTTTCGATAGACTGATTTTTATAAATAATTTGACCTTCATTAGGTTGTTCAAATCCTGCAATAAGTTTTAAAATCGTAGTTTTACCACATCCTGAGGGACCGAGCAACGTATAAAAATATCCCGATTCAATATCTAAGTTCATATTATTTAATATTGTTGTATCATCAAATTTCTTAGTAACTTTTTTAAAAGATAATAGTGACTCCAATCCATTTCCTCCTTTATAAGTATGATGCTGTTGCTACAATTAGAATTTTAACTTCATTTTCTGAATTATTATGTAATTGATGTAATTCATTTGCTCTAAAATAAAATACATCTCCCTCATAAGCTTGATAGCGCTCTTTACCTAACGTAAGTGTTACACATCCCTCTAAACAATAAATAAAGGTATCAGATTCAGAAGGTTCAAAAGATTTGTACGATGATCCAGGCTTAATTGTTATTATAAGAGGTTCCATTTCATTTTCATTTGAACTGGGTACAACCCAATTTAAAATATATCCTCTGTCATATTCATCATAAATAGTCCGTTCACTTTTTTTATACAATACTTTTTCTTTCGCTTTTTCCTTAAAAAAATCACTTGGTGTAGTACCTAATACTTCTAATATACTTAAAAATGTTTCCATACTTGGAGACGCATATTCACTTTCAATTTGTGATATATATCCTTTTGATAAATCAGTTCGTTCCGCTAACTCTTCTTGAGTAAGATTTTTTTGACGTCTTAAATTTTTTAATTTATATCCAATTTGCATAACTAACCACCTAAAAAAAGCTGTATCTTGTTTACTATTATCAAACATTTTGTTTAATGCTTAATAAAAATAACAAAATACAGCTTTAAATTCAATAGGTATATTAAAAAATTGAGATTAAATTAGAGATCTTAATGTTTACTAAAATTTTCTTGATCAGGATGTTTTTTAACTTCTTGGATTACTTTATAGCTATTATAGCCACTTTTTTCTTCAAATTCTTTAAAAATTTGTTTTTCTTCAGCTTTACCTGGCACAATTTGTTTAAATTTTTTATATTGTTTCATTAGTTCAGTACCTATTATAGATTTTTCATAATAGTTTTCAATTTGATTAAAAAATTTAATAACATCAACCATTTCCTCATTAGACCAATCTAAATCGAGTGGATATTGATATTCCATAATTACCCTCCAAAATATAAACTTAATTCTATAAAAAAAGGTGGAACTAGATTCCTTATAAAATCATAGTCCCACCGTAAATGGTTATTTCAATTATTTCAATTAAATACGTCGATTTAATTCTCAATTATTTCAAAAGGAAATTACATAGTATGGATTGGTAATCCAATAGCTTTTTCAGCAACTTCCATAGTCATTTCACCTAATGTTGGGTGAGCATGAACAGTTAATGCGATATCTTCAGCATTCATGCCTGCTTCGATAGCTAAACCTAATTCAGAAATAATATCAGAAGCACCATTACCTGCTACTTGAGCACCAATAACTGTGTCATCTTCTTTTAATGTAATTAATTTAACGAAACCAGTTGTATCGTCTAATGATAAAGCACGTCCGTTAGCAGCATAAGGGAATTTAGATGCTTTGAAATCTAAACCTTCTTCTTTAGCCTGAGCTTCAGTATAGCCAACTTGAGCTAATTCTGGTTCAGTGAAGCATACAGCAGGCATACCAATGTAATCAACTTCTGATGCTTGACCTGAGATTACTTCTGCAGCTACTTTACCTTCATAACTTGCTTTGTGTGCAAGTGGTAAACCAGGTACGATATCACCAATTGCGTAGATGTTTTTAATAGAAGTACGACTTTGTTTGTCTACTTCTAATAATCCACGATCAGCAAATTTAAGACCTAATTCTTCTAAGCCTAATTCGTCTGTATTTGGACGACGACCTACAGTTACTAATACATAATCAGCTTCAATTGTTTTTTCTTCACCTTTAGCTTCGTAAGTAACTTTAACACCGTTTTCAGTTTCTTCAGCGTTTTTAGCCATAGCTTCAGTGATAATTTCAACGCCTTTTTCTTTCATACCTTTTTTAACAGGTTGAACCATTTGTTTTTCGAAACCGCCAAGAATTTCTTTAGCACCTTCTAAAATTGTAACTTCAGAACCGAAGTGAGCAAAGGCAGTACCAAGTTCTGAACCAATATAACCGCCACCGACAACTACTAATTTACCAGGAACTTCTTGTAAGTTTAAAGCGCCTGTTGAATCGATAACGCGTTTACCAAATTCAAAATTAGGAATTTCAATTGGTCTTGAACCAGTTGCAATAATAGCATTTTTGAAGTTATACGTTTGAGCACTTTTCTCATCCATAACACGTAAACTATTTTCATCTACGAAATAAGCTTCACCACGAACGATGTCAACTTTATTACCTTTTAATAAACCTTCAACACCGCCAGTTAATTTATTAACAACTGATTGTTTAAATTCTTGAACTTTATCAAATTTAAGTGATACGCTTTCAGCAATAATCCCTAAATTTTCAGAGTGTTGAGCTTCTACGAAACGATGAGAAGCATGTAATAACGCTTTTGATGGAATACATCCAACGTTTAAGCACACACCACCTAAGTCACCTTTTTCAACAATAGTAACTTTTTGTCCTAATTGAGCTGCACGAATTGCAGCAACATATCCACCAGGACCTGCTCCGATTACAATAGTATCTGTTTCAATTGGGAAATCTCCAACTACCATGTTTTACCCCTCCATTAATAATAATTCTGGATTATTTAATAAGCGTTTGATATGATTCATAGCATTTTGACCAGTTGCACCATCAATTTGTCTGTGGTCAAAGCTTAATGATAATGCTAATACTGGAGCTGCTACAATTTCACCATCTTTAACAATAGGTTTTTGAGCAATACGTCCAATACCTAAAATAGCTACTTCTGGGTGATTGATAACTGGAGTGAACCATTGTCCACCAGCCGAACCGATGTTACTAATTGTACATGTAGCACCGCTCATTTCTTGAGATGTTAATTTACCATCACGAGCTTTAACAGCTAATTCATTGATTTCATCTGAGATTTGGAAAATAGATTTACGATCTGCATTTTTAACTACAGGTACTAATAAACCTCTTTCAGTATCTGCAGCGATACCGATATTCCAGTAATGTTTGTGTACAATTTCACCAGCTTCTTCATTAAATGACGTATTCAGTGCTGGGTATTTTTTAAGTGCAGAAACAAGCGCTTTAACAACATATGGTAAGAATGTTAATTTAATACCTTGTTCAGCTGCAACTTCTTTGAATTTTTTACGGTGATCCCATAAGTCTTGAACATCAATTTCATCCATTAATGTTACGTGTGGAGCAGTGTGTTTTGAGTTAACCATTGCTTTAGCAATTGCTTTACGCATAGCAGGGATTTTTTCTGTAGTTTCAGGGAAGTCTCCTTCAGGTACTGATTGAGTTTGAACTGCAGAAGTATCTTCTGATGTTGAAGCAGCTGCACTTTCATTTGAAGCTGTTGCTGCTTGAGCACCGCCACCATTTAAGTGGTTATCGATGTCTTCTTTAGTAATACGTCCATTTTTACCTGAACCAGAAACTGCTTTAATGTTCACGCCTTTTTCACGTGCATATTTACGTACAGATGGCATTGCTTTAATTCGTCTGTTTTCGTCTACTTTTTCATCTTGTGATGTTGAAGCTGCTGGAGTTTCTTCAGTTTTAGCTTCTTCTTTTGCAGGTTCTTCTTCTTTAGATGAAGCATCGTCATCATCATGACCTTTAAATTGCATTTCTTCTGCATCTGGTGCGTCAATTTTAACAATGACATCACCTACAACTGCTACAGTGCCTTCTTCAACTACTACTTCTTCAATTGTACCGCTTACAGGAGATGGGATTTCTACTACAGATTTATCATTTTGAACCTCTGCTAATACGTCATCCTCTTCAATTGTATCTCCGGCTGAAACAAACCACTTAACGATTTCACCTTCGTGGATACCTTCACCAATGTCGGGTAGTCTAAATTCAAATGCCACGTTCTTATCCTCCTAAGATTTAAATATTTATTATTTAAATAAATTTATAACATAGAGGAAGGACAGAATAATATGTCGTGTCTGTTAACACTTTATCATTTTGTCCTACGTCTCTAGTTTACAATTAATTATATATACATAAAATAAATAGACAATACTTATTTTAAATATATAGATTCATATATAGCTTACTGTTTTGTATATACTATTAGAATTCTAAAGTAGCTTTAGCTTGTTCAATAATATCATTTTTATTTGGTAACCAAACGTTTTCAGCTTGAGTAAATGGATATACAGTATCAGCAGCAGCAACACGTGCAATTGGAGCTTCTAATGAAAGAATAGCACGTTCAGCTAATTCAGCTGCTACAGTAGCACCAACACCAGCTTGACGTTGAGCTTCTTGAACAACTACTGCACGACCAGTTTTTTCAACTGATGCAACTAATGTATCAATATCGATTGGTTGAACTGTACGTAAATCGATAACTTCTACAGAGTAACCTTCTTTTTCAAGTTCTTCTGCAGCTTTTTCAGATTCTTGTACCATTGCACCGTATGCAATTAATGTAATGTCATTACCTTCTTTTTTGACATTTGCTTTACCAATTTCAATTGTATATTCTTCTTCAGGAACTTCTTCACGGAATGAACGATATAATTTCATGTGCTCTAAATATACAACTGGATCGTTTGATCTGATTGATGAAAGTAATAAACCTTTAGCATCATAAGGACCAGATGGAATAACTACTTTAATACCTGGTGATTGAGCTAAAATACCTTCTAAGTTATCTGCGTGTAATTCTGGAGTGTGTACCCCACCACCAAATGGTGTACGAATTGTTACAGGAGCAGTTTTAGAACCACCTGAACGGAAACGCGTACGAGCAATTTGACCAGCAACTTCATCAAACACTTCAAATACGAATCCTAAGAATTGAATTTCCATTACAGGACGGAAACCTTCTACAGTTAAACCAAGAGCTAAACCACCAATACCAGATTCAGCTAATGGTGTGTCGAATACACGGTCTTCACCGAATTCTTTTTGTAAACCTTCAGTAACACGGAATACACCGCCGTTAACACCAACGTCTTCACCGAAAATTAAAACGTTTTCGTCATTTTGCAATTCAGTTTTAAGCGCATTGTTAATCGCTTGAACCATTGTCATTTGTGCCATGGCTTATTTCGACTCCTTCTCTTTGTAAATTTCATATTGTTCAGCTAAATTTTGAGGCATATCTTCATACATGATATCCATTAAATCAAGAACAGTTTGTTTTGGAGTATTGTCAGCCTCTTTAATTGCTTTCTTGATGTCGTCTTTAGCACGTTCAATAACTTCGTTTTCTTTCTCTTCGCTCCATAATCCTTTATTTTCTAAGAATTTTCTGAAACGAACTAACGGGTCTTTTTTCTCCCACTCTGCATCTTCATCTGAAGTTCTGTAACGAGTTGGATCATCTCCAGCCATTGTATGTGGACCATAACGATAAGTCATAGTTTCGATTAATGTTGGACCTTCACCATTAATTGCGCGATCACGAGCTTCTTTAGTAGCTTGATATACAGCTAATGCATCCATACCATCAACTTGGATACCAGGGATACCTACTGCAATTGCTTTTTGAGCTAATGTAGTAGCAGCTGTTTGTTTACTACGTGGAGTAGAAATAGCATAGTTATTGTTTTGGATAACAAAGATTGCTGGTGCTTTATAAGCAGAAGCAAAGTTAATACCTTCGTAGAAATCACCTTGTGAAGAACCACCATCACCAGTGTAAGTGATAGCAACTGCTTTTTTACCACGTTTTTTAATACCGAATGCCACACCAGCTGTTTGGATATATTGTGCACCGATAATGATTTGTGGACTGAATGCGTTTACGCCTTCAGGGAATTGGTTACCTTTAAAGTGACCTCTTGAGAATAAGAAAGCATCAGTTAACGGTAAACCGTGCCAAATAAGTTGTGGTACATCACGGTAACCAGGTAAAATGAAGTCTTCTTTTTCTAAAGCATATTGAGAAGCTAATTGAGATGCTTCTTGTCCTGCTGTTGGAGCATAGAAACCTAAACGACCTTGTCTATTTAAAGAAATAGAACGTTGGTCAAGAATACGTGTCCACACCATTCTTTCCATTAATTCTACTAATTGTTCATCAGTTAAATCAGGTACTAAGTCTTCATTTACGACATTACCATCTACGTCCAAAATTTGAACCATTTCAAATTTCGACTGAGTATCATTTAATACTTTTACTGCATCGAATTGGGCTTGTAACTTAGGAGCCATTCAATTCACCATACCTTTCCCATATAATAGAAATTCATTTTATCCACTCATAGTGTACCACAATTATTTTAGACTGTTAAACATTTTCATAAAGTTCTGTATTACTAAAAAAAGATACAGTCTGAGAAACTGTATCAATGTAACAATTAACACTGTATTAGTGATGTTAAGAGATTAAATGATCGACGTCTTGTTTTTCTTTATTAACTGTATTCATTGCCTTAGCATAAGCCTGGAATTTTTTCTTAAAGTTTTCTTGAGCTTTATTAAGCGCATTGTTTTTTTCGTCTACTTGAGATTGCGTTACTCCATCTTGTTTGACTAATTCAAATAAATCTTTTTCTTTACTTAATACATTTCTATAAGCCTTAGCATAGTCGTCATGTGTTTTATATTTGTTTTTTATAGCATCATCAAGTTGTTTAACTTCTTTTCTTTTATTATCATTTTTAATATCGTTAATATGAGAATCGCCTTTTTTAAATTGCTTTTCGGAATTTTTTAAAATTGAAACTTCCTTATCAAAGGTTTTTTCTCGTTTATCAATATTATCAAGTACATCGTCAGCTGCTTTACTACGTGTATTACTGTCATTACTATTTGCTTTTTTATACAAACCTTGTTTCTTTTCTTCAAGTGAATTTAGTTTTTTACTAACCTCATTTATAGATTGTTCTTTATCAAATGCTTTTTGAACATTATTGTCATAAGCTTTTACCTCTTTTTTATCAGTTGTACAACCAGCTAATAAAAGTGTAGAGGCAGCTGCAACAACTATGGTTTTACGTAATTTCATTAATGTCATTCCTCCTCATAGTGTTTCGATTGTAATATTATATAAAGATAGTTTATAAATCAAATGAAACTATATAATGTACGTAAATGTATATTATCTGTTATATTTTATATTATATAAGGAAGGTGTATAACATGTTAACAATGAAAGATATTATTAGAGATGGACATCCTACGTTACGCGAAAAAGCAAAAGACGTGAATTTACCTCTTTCTGAAGAAGACAAAAATACTTTGCGTGATATGCGTGAATTTTTAATTAATAGTCAAGATGATGAAATTGCTAAAAAATATGGTCTACGCTCTGGAGTAGGTTTAGCTGCACCACAAATTAATATTTCAAAAAAAATGATAGCTGTGTATTTACCTGACGATGGGGAAGGTAAATCTTACGACTATATGTTGGTCAATCCTAAAGTAATTAGTCATAGTGTTCAACACGCTTATTTACCTACTGGTGAGGGTTGTTTAAGTGTAGATGAAAATATACCTGGTTTAGTTCATCGTCATTATAGAACAACAATTAAAGCTTATGATATTGATGGTAATGAAGTTAAATTACGTTTAAAAGGTTATCCAGCAATTGTATTTCAACATGAAATTGATCATTTAAATGGTATTATGTTCTACGATTATATCGATAAAGATCATCCTCTTACTCCATTACCAGACTCAGTTGAAGTTTAATATTCAAGCCTAATGCATTTTTACATTATTGTAATAAATGTGTTAGGTTTTTCTTTTTTTATTCAATTTCCTCCTACTTTTACTACATATAAACTGCTTTATTTATTCTGATACATAAGGTAAAATAAAAATTAACTGAAATCATAGTAAATTACTATCTTTCAAAAAATGAACGACATGTATGATTTGCCTTTAAGCACAGTAAAATAAATATTATTTTATATTAAAAATTTAAAATGCCTGTTATGTAGCATTCACGTTAGATGTGAAAATAAATAAACATGTATATTTTATTTATTTTCTACTTGTGCTCATAAGACAATAAATAAACATTTATTTAGGAGGAAATATATATCATGGCAGTATTTAAAGTATTTTTTCAACATAATAAAGACGAAGTAATTGTTCGTGAGAACACAAATACAATTTATGTTGAAGGTGAAACTGAAGAACAAGTAAGACGTTATTTAAAAGATCGCAATTATAATATCGAATTTATTACTAAATTAGAGGGCGCACATTTAGAATATGAAAAAGAACATTCTGATCACTTTAATGTGGAGAACGCTCAATAATGAAACAATTACATTCTAATGAAGTAGGTGTATATGCTCTAGGCGGCTTAGGTGAGGTTGGTAAAAACACTTATGCTGTGGAGTATAAAGATGAAATTGTTATCATCGATGCTGGAATTAAGTTCCCTGATGATAATTTATTAGGTATAGACTACGTTATTCCTGATTATACCTACTTAGAACAAAATCAAGATAAAATTGTTGGTTTATTTATTACTCATGGACATGAAGACCATATAGGTGGTGTGCCCTACCTATTAAAGCAAATTAATGTGCCTATTTATGGTGGCCCTTTAGCTTTAGGTTTAATACGCAATAAATTAGAAGAACACAATTTACTGCGTAATGCTAGTTTAAATGAAATTACAGAAGATAGTGTTATAAAATCTAAACATTTTGAAATTTCTTTTTACTTAACTACGCATAGTATCCCAGAAGCATATGGTGTTGTTGTTGACACACCTGAAGGTAAAATTGTCCATACTGGTGACTTCAAATTTGATTTTACACCTGTTGGTGCGCCTGCTAATATCGCCAAAATGGCAGAGCTTGGTAAAGAAGGCGTATTATGCTTGTTATCTGACTCTACGAATGCGCTAGTTCCTGATTTCACATTAAGTGAACGTGAAGTTGGACAAAATGTCGATAAAATTTTCCGTAACTGTAAAGGTCGTATTATTTTCGCAACCTTTGCATCAAACATCTATCGTGTCCAACAAGCGGTGGAAGCAGCAATTAAATATAATCGTAAAATTGTAACTTTTGGCCGTTCAATGGAAAATAATATTAAGATTGGTATGGAGCTGGGTTATATCAAAGCACCCCCAGAAACATTTGTTGAGCCTAACAAAATTAATAATATTCCTAAACACGAGTTACTTATTTTATGCACTGGCTCTCAAGGTGAACCAATGGCTGCACTTTCACGTATCGCTAATGGTACACACAAACAAATTAAAATTATACCTGATGATACTGTAGTATTCAGTTCTTCTCCTATTCCAGGGAATACTAAAAGTATCAATCGTACAATTAACGCATTATATAAAGCTGGTGCTGATGTTATTCACAGTAAGATTTCTAACATTCATACATCAGGACATGGTTCCCAAGGCGACCAGCAGTTAATGCTTCGTTTAATTCAACCTAAATACTTCTTACCTATTCATGGTGAATATCGTATGCTAAAAGCTCATGGTCAAACAGGTATTGATTGTGGTGTTAAAGAAGAAAATGTCTTTATTTTTGATATTGGTGATGTGTTAGCTTTAACACACGATTCTGCGCGTAAAGCTGGTCGAATTCCATCTGGTAATGTATTAGTTGATGGAAGTGGCATCGGTGATATTGGTAATGTTGTCATTCGGGATCGTAAATTATTATCTGAAGAAGGATTGGTTATTGTTGTAGTAAGTATTGATTTTAATACAAATAAACTTCTTTCAGGTCCAGATATTATTTCACGTGGTTTTGTTTACATGCGTGAATCTGGCCAATTAATTTATGATGCACAACGAAAAATTAAAACGGATGTTATTTCAAAACTAAATTCAAATGATGATATTCAATGGCATCAAATTAAATCTTCAATCATTGAAACGTTACAGCCGTATTTATATGAAAAAACAGCTCGTCGTCCAATGATTTTACCAGTAATTATGAAAGTAAATGAAGAATAAACACACACGGTATTTCTTAAGAAATACCGTGTGTTTTACTATCTTACTATTTTTTTCTCAAAACGATTTAAATCATTATCGTGGCCGATCATTATCATAATATCTCCAATTTCAATATTCATGTTTGGATCTGGTGACACAATGATTTCTCGTCCTCTTTTTATTGCAATAATATTAATACCGAATTGTGCTCGAATATCTAAATCTCTGATTGTTTGACCAGTCAATTTTTCACTTACTTTTAACTCTACTAATGAATGCTCATCTGCGAGTTCAAGGTAGTCTAGTACACTTGCACTTGCTACATTATGTGCAATACGACGACCCATATCTCTTTCTGGATGTACCACAGTATCAGCACCAATTTTATTCAAAATCTTTGCATGATAATCGTTTTGTGCTTTGGCCGTAACTTTTTTAACACCTAATTCTTTCAATATTAAAGTTGTTAATGTACTAGATTGAATATTCTCACCTATTGCCACAATGACATGGTCAAAATTTCGTATACCTAAACTTTTCATTACCGCTTCATCTGTAGTGTCAGCTACAACAGCATGTGTCGCAATTTCACTATATTCATTTACTCGAGCTTCATCTCTATCAATAGCCATAACATCCATATCTAAAGCATTTAGCTCTCTTACAATACTTCCTCCAAAACGACCTAATCCTATCACTACATACTCTTTCTCCATGACTTCTGGAACTCCTATCTAAAAAATAAGAGCTAAAATGATAAGTTCATTTATATACTAGAAACTTATTCAAAGTTCTATAAATATAAATTACTCTCATTTTAGCTCCTCTCTTAATTTAAATTACTTTTTACCTTCCACATATTGTTTATCGAAAACGAATAATCTCAATAACAATATTAACGATGGAAGTAATAAAAGTAAACCTAAAATAAAGACGATTGTTAATGCTAAGCCCATTGATGAGTTTACACCTGAATCTGAAATTTTAATATATGGATAAAGAATATAAGGTAACTTACTCATACCGTATCCGTAAAAAGCGAAAGCCATTTGTAAAATTACCATAATAAATGCTAAACCATGATACTTTTTAATCATATTTAAAATTCCTGCAATTAAGAAGAAAATAAAACTAATTGCAAACATCCACCAATAATGCGTAATTGCATTATAAAAGTGATTAGAGTTTTGTATTCTTAATGATAAGAATACAAATAATGAAATAATAATCATCGGTGGACCCCAGAACATAAACCATTGACGCATAAATTTATAAGCTACTTTATCTTTTGCTTTAGAAGCATAATATGTTAAAAATCCTGATGATATATATAATACACTTACAATTGCTAAAAATACAACTGACCATGCGAAAGGACTTAATAGTAACTGTACCCAATCCAAATCAAAATGATTGCCTTGTTCATTAATGTATCCACCTTCTGAGATAGTCAATACAGTTGCGAGTGCTGCGGGTATTAAAAGTCCAGTAATACCATATAAAAATATCCAGGGCAGTTTATTATCTTGTCCATAATGTTCAAAAGCATAAAAACTACTTCTAATAGAAATAAGAATTAAAGCGATTGAACCAGGAACTAATAACACTGTCCCTAAATAAAGAGCTGAATCTGGGAAAAATCCTACAAAACCTACAAAGAAAAATACAAAAAATACATTTGTTACTTCCCATACAGGATTTAAATATCTTTCTATAAGATGATTAATCTTTTTTTCTTCTCCCGTTAATTTTGTATGCAAAGTTAAAAATCCAGCACCAAAATCAATAGACGCTACGATAATATAAAAAAATAGGAAAGTCCATAATACTGTAATACCTATGCCAGTATAATCCATTATTCTTGACCTCCAATCACTTTATCAATATCCTCGCGAGCTGGTTTATTTCTAAACATTCTCAATAATACATAGGCAGATGTAAAGAGAAGTACAAAATAAAGTAAACCGAATAGAATTGTTACTAACGTAATTCCTCCTGCCTGTGTAGCAGCTTGGCTAACACGCATGTAACCTCTAACAATCCATGGTTGACGTCCCATTTCAGTTAAGAACCAACCAAACTCTATAGCAAGCATTGAAGCAGGTCCTGTTAAAAGTACTGCATAAAGCATTACTTTTTTAGTTATAATAGGACGTAGTTTTTTTATCATTAATGCTAATATGAAAATGCCTGATACGATAAAACAAAAGATTCCCATCGATACCATTAAATCAAAGAAATAATGAACGATTAATGGAGGTAAATCATTTTTAGGAAATTCATTTAAACCTTTTACTTTAGTATTAATATTATTATCAGCTAAAAAGCTCAGTAATCCAGGAATTTTTATGGCTCCTGAAACTTCTTGTGTTTTTTCATTTAAGACACCAAAAAATACTAAATCTGCTTTAGAATGTGTATCAAAATGCCACTCGTAGGCGGCTAATTTTTCTGGTTGTACTTTATGAAGAAACTTAGCAGACAAATCTCCAGCTAACATTGATAATAATGTTTGAATAAATCCAAGAATCATAGTCATTTTTAACGCTTTTTTATGATATGGCGCATCTTCACTATATTTATTTTTCAATAATTTAAATGCAGCGATTGCTGCCAAAATAAACGCCATCGTCATACCAGCTGTTGCAACAACATGAAATGCTCTAACTAAAAATGAAGAATTGAACATTGCTTCAAATGGTTGAACATTAACCATTTTGCCTTTTTTCATTTCAAAACCTGCTGGAGTATTCATAAATGAGTTCACTGAAGTAATAAAGAACGCTGAGAATGAACCACCAATAATAACAGGTAAACTAATTAAAAAATGTATCCATTGATTTTTAAAACGATTCCATGTATATAGATAAATACTTAAAAAGATTGCTTCAAAGAAGAAAGCAAATGTTTCCATAAAAAGAGGAAGCGCGATAACATGGCCACCCATTTTCATAAACGTAGGCCAAACAAGTGAAAGTTGTAATCCAATAATTGTTCCAGTTACAACTCCAACTGCAACTGTAATCGTATACCCTTTTGACCAACGTTTTGCTAATGCTATATATTTAGGATCTTTCTTTTTGATCCCTAAAAACTCTGCGATTGCAAACATTAATGGCATTCCTACTCCAATAGTAGCAAAAATAATATGAACGCCTAATGTCATCCCTGTCAAAAAACGACTAATTTCGACAGAATTCATACTTAACCACCTTTTCTATAATTTAAAATTAAAGCCTATAGATTTAAATTATATACCTAAACATTAGTAACTAAAATTTTTTTGTTTACTTTTTAATAGAGAATTTAAATGGAATTCACATAAAATTCACAATTTGCATTTTTTAATTACCTTATATATAGTAAGAAAAGTATAATTAAAAGGAGAATATGCTTTATGTCTAAAATAATTATCTATACACAAGATGATTGTCCACCTTGTAATTTTTTAAAAAATTATTTAACGGAACATCATATTAATTTTATTGAAAAAAATATTAAGTATCCTTCTTATCGTAAGGAAATGTTAGAATATGATGCATTCTCTACACCATTTATCTTATTAAATGAGGAGCCTATGTATCAGGTAGATTTAGAAAAAATTAACAAAATATTTGATATCCAAATGTAGTATATAAAAAAAGAACCTGAGACATCATAAGTTGTCTCAGGTATTTTTAATATTATTTAGAAATGTGATGAACAAGTTCTTTAACTTCATCTTGTGTTGCACAATTAATGGCACGATTTGCTAATTCCGTCATTTCGTTTTTACTTAAACCATTAATTTGTCTTCTAGCTTTAAGAATAGAAGTTGCACTCATAGAGAATTCATCTAATCCTAAACCTAATAATAATGGAATTGCTGTTTCATCGCCAGCCATTTCACCACACATACCAGTCCATTTACCTTCTTTATGAGAAGCTTCAATAACCTGTTTAACTAAACGTAAAATTGCTGGATTATATGGTTGATATAAATATGAAACACGTTCAGACATACGATCAGCTGCCATAGTATATTGAATTAAGTCATTAGTTCCTATACTAAAGAAATCTACTTCTTTAGCAAAGATATCAGCTAACGCAGCAGTAGAAGGAATCTCTACCATGATACCTACTTCGATATCATCAGCAACTTCTTGTCCTTCGCTAGTTAATTTATCTTTTTCTTCTAAAAGAATAGCTTTAGCATCTCTAAACTCTTTAATAGTAGCTACCATTGGGAACATAATATTTAATTTACCATAAGCAGATGCGCGTAATAACGCACGTAATTGTGTTCTGAAGATGTCTTGTTGATCTAAGCACAAACGAATTGCACGATAACCTAAGAACGGATTCATTTCATTAGGTAAATTTAAATATGGTAATTCTTTATCTCCACCAATATCTAAAGTACGTACAACAACGCGTTTATCTTTCATAGTTTCTAAAACTTTTTTATACGCTTCAAATTGTTCGTCTTCAGTTGGCATTTGATCTCTACCCATATATAAAAATTCTGTTCTATAAAGACCAATTCCTTCAGCGCCATTTTCCATAACACCATATAAATCATCAGGTGTACCAATATTAGCAGCTAATTCTGCATGTTCACCGTCAACAGTTACAGTTTCAGCATCACGAAGTTTTTGTAATTCTTTTTTATCTTCAAAGAAACGCTCACGTTTATTTTGATAAGCAATGAATTCATCTTCAGTTGGATCTATGATAACGTCACCAGTAATACCGTCAACAATAACCATATCTCCTTGTTTTACTTCATGAGTAATCGATTTAGTACCCACCACGGCTGCAATTTCTAATGAACGGCTCATAATTGCAGAATGACTTGTACGGCCACCAATATTTGTAACAAAACCTTGAACAAACTCTTTGTTTAATTGTGCAGTATCAGATGGTGTTAAATCGTTTCCTATAATAACTACACTTTCATCAATCATACTAGGATTTGGTAACTCCACACCTAAAAGATGAGCAAGTACACGCTTAGAAACGTCACGAATATCTGCTGCACGTTCTCTCATATATTCATTATCCATAGATTCAAAAATAGTAATAAATTGAGTCGTAACTTCATTTAATGCTTCTGGAGCATTTACTTTCTCATTCTCAATTTTATCTTCAATTGGCTGAATTAATTCTGGGTCATCAAGTACAAGTAAATGTGCATCAAAAATAGCAGCTTTATCTGCACCTAATGATTTTTCAGCATTATTTCTAATTTTTGTTAATTCAATTTTGGAAGCTTCTAAAGCATTTCTGAACTTTTTAATTTCAGCATCAGTATCAGTAATTTTCTCATTCGTAAATGATAAATCAGGTTCTACCAGTAAATATGCTTTGGCAATTGCAACTCCATCAGAAGCTGCAATACCTTTAATTAATTTAGACATAATTACTCTGTTAAACCTTCTTTTGATAAAACTTCACTGATCGCTTGAATTGCGTCTTGTTCATCGCTTCCATCAGCATAGATAGTGATTTCAGCATCTTTACCTACACCTAAACTCATAACGCCCATAATTGATTTTAAATTTACTTTTTTACCGTTATATTCTAATTGAATATCTGAATCAAATTTAGATGCTGTTTGCACTAACATTGTAGCCGGACGTGCATGAATTCCAGTTTCGTCAACAATTACATATGATTTTTGTTCCATAATCTATTTCTCCTCCATAAGTTAGAAAATTAATTTTATTATTATCTAACATAAAAATTTATACCCTAACACTACCAAAATATATAACTAAATTCAATTCTTATATAATTGAATTATTATAGAAAAATACACTTATGTTAATAAAGTAGCAGTCATTATATAAGTAATCAAACAAGGTTTGATTACTTATAATAGGTATAGCTTTATGTTAGTCAATTTTCTAATATTATATATAATTTCTTCGCTTTTATTATACTACACTTTTAAAAAATTAAATAATATCACGTAAAACTTTTTCACATTTTTCTATATGATCTTGACCTAATTTATTCATAAAGTAGTAACTAATTGAAGCTGAAACAGCTTGTCCCACTACTGGGAACCATTTTGTTTGTTTCGCTGCAGTACGCTTAGCAACATCTCTAATGATTAATTTCAAAGCACCACTAGTCACTTTTTCACCAATCATTGAACTACCTTGAATTGCTGCTGCTGATAAAATACGTTCTTTAACATCTTCACCAAGAGAATTGACTTGTTTTTGATCAAGGCCGTAAATTTTATTAATATCTTCAATAATATCTTTCATCAATTTGATATCTATACCAAAATCTAATCCTGGAATTGGCACAACACTCATTCCTGAAGATAATAAAGATTTTTTCTTAACGACTGCTTTAGCTTTTTCTCTGCGTTGTGCAATTTCTTCTTCATTTTTAGGTAAGATATCTTTTTCATTAATTTCTTCTATATCTAAGACTTTTTTACCTACTTTATCAGTAACTCCATTTGTAATTTTATGAATAATACCCATTTACTGACTCACCTTTCGTTTTTCATAATATTTTCAACATACATTCGATACCCTATTTCAGTACTTTAATGCTTAATATTTATGAATACAGCTTTTAAATATTTAGAAGGTTTATAATGTGGATGTGTTTTAAAGTCTTTTGGTAATCCCATGACTTCTTCTATTTCATATTCTACGTTAGCTTGTTCCAATGTTTTCTTGATTACATTTTTAAATGCTTTTAAAGAAAAAGCACTTGAATTTGTACATAGCAACAATGTACCATTTGGTGCTAAAACATCTAAAGCACCATTAATTAAATCATCATAATTTTTTTGTACTGAAAAAGTTTTCTTTTTATTACGCGCAAAACTAGGCGGATCAATAACTATTGTGTCATATTGTTTTCCATGACGTGCTGCATAATTATAAAAATCAAATGTATCCATAACATAGATATATTGACTTTTAGGATCTACACCATTTAACCCAAAATTTTCTTCGGTTAATGTACGAGAACGATTAGCTAAATCTACACTTGTTGTAACTTTAGCATTTTTAGATGCTACTACTGAAAACGCGCCCGTATAACTAAATAGATTTAAAACACTTCTATTTTCGGCAAAATAATCACGTAATTTTTTACGAACTTCTTTTTGATCTAAAAATATTCCTGTCATCAATCCATCGTTTAAATCAACATTGTAAAATGTAAAATTTTCTTCAATAACTATTGGAAATTCTGGAGTTTTTCCAAGTACATGTCCCCCTGTATACTCCGTATCTTTAAAGCGCATTTTTTCAAAAACAGATTCAAATTTAAATACTTTTTTTATTGCTTCAATAATTATATAACGAAACTTGTAAATTCCTTTTGAATACCATTGAATAAGTAAATGTCCATTATAATTATCAATAGTTAAGCCTCCAACGCCATCTCCCTCAGCATTAAATAGTCTAAAAGCATTAGTTCCTTCTATATTGTAGTAATACTCTCTTTCTTCTAGCGCTTTTTTAAATAAATTTTCAAAGAAAGTAATATTGATATCTTCTTCTTGGCTATATGTGATTACCCATCCTAAGCCTTTATGTTGACGTCCTACATAAGCTGTTGCTATGTATTGGTTATTTTCAGTAACTATATTAAACAAGTCACCTTCTTTTAAATGATCATGTTGAAAAATATCTTCTTCTTCAACTAAAGGATATTGATTTAAATATTTAGTTTCTTTGCCTTTATTTAAAGTTGCTATTTTCATTTTAATTTCTCCTATTTTAATTTTTTTAACGAATCTGTTGTGATTTACTCTACTATTTTAACAAATTTAAAATTCTTCACCTAAATATTAAATTAAAAAAAGAAGTGGAACAATGAATTCAAAAATGAATTCTATTCCACTCCCTTACTCAGATTATGGTTTTTCTTTTAATTGCAACGAAAATGCTATAATTACAGGTATTAACATAATAATTAATGTAGGTGTTATAAATATTGAAAGTAATAGACCATGAATCATTATATTAATAAATTCAGTAAGCAATTTGAAAAATAGAATACTAATCATAAACAACTGTAAATAGTAAAATTTGCCTCTTAAAAAATGAGTAAATGTCGTAGCAATGTAAATGATAATAATAAAGAGTAATATTAACAATGTAATCCATTCAATCACGTATTGAGTTTGTGATAATTCCCATTCTCCAGATACAAATAGAGCATTTCTGTTATTAAATTCTATAAATGTAAATAAGAATAAGATAAACCCACAGAAAATTTCCACATATGCTGGTTTAATCCATTTAGGACGTCTCATCCACTTAGGAATATCATCTTCTTCTATATCTACAATATTTTTAAATTTACTTTTAAATTTATCGCGTTTAGATCTAATTTTATCTAAATCTACACTTCTTCTTGTCTTATGTGCATATTCTGATGTTTTATCTTGAAGTTGTTTAAAATGAACTTTTGATTGAGTCGAAACGTTTCCTTTTTGAGTTCTTGATAATTCAGGCTCTTCTTCCCCTAATTCTTCTTTTGTTAAAGGTAACGCACGGCGTAAGAATAAGAAATTCCAAATTGCCGCTTGAGCTAATAACCACATAATGATGAAGAATGTATTTACACTTAAAATATCAATAGGCTCAATCTCATTTGCATCGATTTTGCCATACAATGACATTTGAGTAATCAAGTAACTTATTCCATATGAAATAATAATCCATAAATAATGAACTTTTCTATTTTCTTGATACAATTCATCTTTATAAACGATATATCCTGTATGAATCACAAATGGAATAACGAATATAATTGCCCAAAAACCATATACTTGAGTCATCAATGTAATTGTAATGAGGAAGTATAAAATACCAATGACTAAAAAGAAAATTGAGATGTCGTAATCGTATTTGGTTGTTCTAAATAACGTATATCCAATCAATATGACTAGAATACCAAATAGAATAATTATGACTGCACTTACAACTGGAAAGTTGCCTATGAATCTACTCATCACTCTAATTATTTCACTAAAAAATGCATTAAGAAAGTCCCATATATTATGTATTTTTAAGTCAATTTTATCTTTATTTTTTAGTTTATGAATTAAAGGCAAATTGATCAAGATAATGAGACCTGTGAAGAGTGAAACGATACCGATCAAGTAACTATAGATAATCTCGGCGTGTTTCTTAAGAAAAGACATACAGTTCACCTCAAAATTAATTATATATGAACTTTCTATTCTTGTCTTTAATAAAAAATAAAATACTTCTCTAGACTGAAATTAAGTTTATCCTTTTATTAATTGGGTATATTAATTTTGTAAAGTAATTTATGAAAAAGGAGAGTTGTCCTATGACACATGAAGATGCAAAAAAAGCAAAAGAATATGAAGAAAAATTAAAAGAACAAAAAGAAGAAAAAACTGATGATATTGAACAAACTAAACAAGACGTTCAAAATACATTAGACTAATTTTCTTATTTATGTCATCATTAATAGTAATTAATGAATAAGCCTGAGACATACAAGTTGTCTCAGGTATTTTTAATATATTGGCTATCGATGGCTGAGTTGGAAATAAATCTGTCCTACTTTTATTCAATTATTGTTAGAACTAATTACATTTCACTTATTAAATATGTAAACTGTTTAATTATAATTTATTTTTAATTAAATATAGATTAAAAGCATCTTGACATCTACTATTAAAAGTCATACATTTAAAATAAATAAAATATAAATGCACTAGGGGTGTATAGCACTGAGATGAGGCTTAACCTCAAACCCTTTGAACCTGATCTAGTTAAATACTAGCGTAGGAAAGTGTTAACTTAAATAAATCATGTTTTTAATAATCAATAGCATTTTTATTTAAATTTACGCACAACTTTTCTACGAAGGGTTGTGCGTTTTTTTAGGAGGAACTATTTTATGTCTAAAGGTTTAAAGCTTTCAGAAATTCTAGTTACTGTGCTGATTGCTGTTATTTTTGCAATCATTTATAACTTATGGTGGTTGCCATATAATTTAGCTCAAGTAGCTGGTATACATCTAGAACAACTTACATACGGTATTTGGTTTATGGCTGCTATTGTAGCTTACTTAATTATTCCTAAACCAGGTATTGCATTAATTGCTGAATTTGCTGCTGGTGCAGGTGAAACTATTGTTATGGGGAAATTTGATATTCCTACTATAGTATATGCAATTTTACAAGGTCTAGCATGTGAAGTTGTGTTTGCTATCTTTAAATACAAATCACGTTCTTTAATGGTAGCAATGTTAGCTGGTTTAGTAACAGCATTAGTATCTTTCCCTGTAGATTATTTTTATGGCTATCTAAACGAAGTTGCGGGTTGGAACTTACTACTTTTCATCATTTTCCGTGCTATTAGTGGTATTGTACTGTCTGGTATACTCTCTTATTTAATTGTAAAAGCCTTAGATCAAACTGGAGTAACTAAATTATTCCGTCCTGCCTCTCAAAAAGATTACGACAACTTATAAGGGGAAATGATTGTGTTAAAAGTCAAAAATTTACGTCTAAAATATCCAAATGGTGATCGAAAAATTTTCGATAATCTAAATATAGAAATTAAAGATAAAGAAAAAGTGCTTTTACTAGGTCCTTCAGGATCTGGTAAAAGCACATTACTTAATGTACTGAGTGGTATTGTTCCTAATCTTATAGAATTACCGATGAAATATGATGAACTAGACATTGACCCTAATTCAGGGGTTATTTTTCAAGACCCAGATACACAATTTTGTATGCCAAAAGTTTACGAAGAATTAGCTTTCGTCTTAGAAAATCAACAAGTGCCAAGAGAAGACATGGATGAACAAATTAAAAAAGCACTTGCGTCAGTAGATTTAGATGTAGATAATTCAACTTTCGTAAATAATTTAAGTGGTGGCATGAAACAAAAACTTGCTATCGTCGAAACCATTTTACAGAAAGCTGATACACTCTTTTTAGATGAACCTACAGCTATGTTAGATGTACAAGCAACTGCTGACTTATGGCAACGACTCATTCAATTATGGACTGATCAAACGGTATTAATTGTAGAACATAAAGTGGAACATATTTGGCATCATGTAGATCGAGTCATATTAATGAACTATGATGGAGAAATTATAGCTGATAATACACCTGAATACATACTCAAACATTGTGAATCGTTACTTACTGAATTTGGCGTATGGCACCCTCATGCATGGGATTATGCACCTATACGAACAGATTTAACACCACAGACTTCTAAAACACTTTTTAAATTTCAAAACGGACAAATAATTCGCAGTAAAAATACACTATTTGAAGTTTCAGAACTAAATATTCATCCTGGAGAATGGATTACAATTACTGGAAAAAATGGAGCTGGCAAAACTACTTTACTTGAATCTATGATGCAATTAGTGAAATACAACGGTACAATGTTTTATGAGAACCGATTACTGAAGAAAATTAAAGATGCTGCTCAAAATATGTATCTTGTATACCAAAATCCGGAACTTCAGTTTATTACTAATTCAGTTTATGACGAAATTAATATTCATTATAATCATCTTGATAAAGCAAAATCGAAAGAAGAAACTGAACATCTTTTGAAACTTTTACATTTAGAAAAAGTTAAACATCATCATCCTTTTGAAATATCTACAGGTCAGAAACGCCGATTGAGCGTAGCAACTGCTTTAAGTTCAAAAGCTGAAATTGTTTTATTAGATGAGCCAACATTTGGACTTGATAGTCATAATACATTTCAATTGATTAAGCTGTTTGAAGAACGTGTAAAACAAGGACAAACTATCGTAATGGTGACGCATGACCCTGAAATTATTCATCGTTATCCAACACGTCGACTTGTCGTAGAAAATCATAAGCTTTTAGAAATGGCAGGTGAATCAAATGTTTGAACGTTGGAAAAAGCGTCATACACTTGTAGATGATGTAAACATTATTACGAAATTAATTCTTGGAGTTTTATTATTTATTTTTATCATTTTTGTGCATAATTTTGATTATATGATTTATATTACTTTATTGATGTTTATATTTTTATTATCTTTTAATGGTACAGCTTTTAAAGTCATTGCTGCATTTTTATCAGCAACCATTCTCTTTGCCTTGCTATCATCATTATTCATGATTTTATATGGTGATGGTACACATATGTTATTTGAATGGGGAATTATTCATATTAGTACTGAGAGCATTGTAAGAGGTCTTCACTTATCTTTAAGAACAATTACAGTTTCAATGTTTGGTGTGTTGATTGCATTAACATCACAAATTGTAATGATTTTCTATAGTTTAATGCAACATTTAAAAGTAAAACCTAAAATCGCTTATGCATTTATGGCTGCTATTCGTATGGTACCACTTATTTTCACATCATTTATCCAATTAAGACGTTCTTTAAAAATGCGTTACCAAATGATTGATGCTTCCAATTATCGTGGATTTAAACGTATAAAACACTTACTTATTCCAGTCTTAAGCCAAAACATACGTCGTGCACATCAATTATCAGTAGCTATGGAATCAAAAGGATTTAAAGATGGCCCACGTACCTATTATTATAAAGCACCTTTCTCATACAAAGATATTCTTTTTATTGGTATGACAATTGCTTTACTTATTATTGCTTTTTATTTATCTCAATATTTTCCAATCACTGGTATTAAAGATGCTCGTGTTTCAGAAATGTTAGAGTAATATATAACATAAGACAAACTAAAGTAAAGATTGAGTTCAAAGATAAAAGCAGTTTCAAAAACACAGTAAATTCATCTTGCTAGTATATTAAGCCCTAGCATTATAAAATACCCATAGATGAATGTCATCTATGGGCTATTATTTTTAGTTTATTTGAGCGCTTTATTTCCAATATCTTTACGATAAAATAGTTGATCACTCTTAATTTTTTCTACATTTCCATAAGCATCTTTTTGTGCTTGTTGAATAGTTTTTCCTTTTCCAATGGCTAATACAACTCGTCCGCCAGATGTAAGAAATGTATCATTTTCTTTTTTCAAACCACTAACGAAATAATGGTTATTTACTTCAAAGCCTGAAACCTCTGCACCTTTCTCATATGACCCAGGATAGCCTTTCGAAGCAAGCATTACCCCTACCACATAATCGTCAATCCATTGAAAACGAATAGGTTCTTTACGGTCTAGAGCTACGATTTGTGCCATCAAGTCACTTTCTAGACGACTTAACAATACTTGCGCTTCTGGATCACCAAATCGTGCATTAAATTCAATAACTTTAGGACCTTCTTTAGTTAAAATTGCACCTATATAAAGTAAACCAAAATAGTCATAACCCTCTTCTTTTAACGCTCTAGCAATTGGTTGAGCAATATCTTTGTTTGTACGCTCTAAAACGTCATTTGAAATATGGGGAACAGGACAATAAGCGCCCATCCCACCAGTATTAGGACCTTCATCATTATCATAGGCACGTTTATGATCTTGAGCAATACAGTCAAAAGGAACTGCATAATCCCCATTAATGAATGTCATTAATGAAAATTCTTCTCCTTCAAGAAATTGTTCAAAGACAACTTTTCCATCTTCTTGTGGATATAGCACTTCTACCGCTTCAATTGCTTCATCTCGTGTATTAGCAATAATTACGCCTTTACCAGCAGCTAGCCCATCCTTTTTGACTACAATAGGTAATTCGCATTCATTTACATAATTAAGTGCCTCAGTTTTATTGTCTATTTCTTTATAATCAGCAGTTGGAATATCATATTTTTCCATTAACCTTTTAGCAAAAGATTTAGAACCTTCAATTTGGGCTGCTTCTTTGTTAGGACCAAAAACTTTAACATGATTGTCTCTCAATTTATTAGATAAACCATCTATCAATGGTTGTTCTGGACCAATAATCACCCATTCTATGTGATGTTGTTGGACAAATTGTAAAATAGCCTCATGATCAGTTTCAGCAATTTCAGTGTGTACTTCGGCTAAATGAGTCATTGCATCATTTCCAGGAATAGCATAAAGTTTTTCAATAAGTGGCGACTGATGTAATTTTGATACTAATGCATGTTCACGACCGCCTGCACCTATAACTAAAACATTCATTTCTTTTCTCCCTCTATTCTCTCAATTATTTTAAATTAGTGTTTAAAATGACGCATACCAGTAGTAACCATAGCAATACCATGTTTGTTAGCCATATCAATCGAATCTTGGTCTTTAATTGAACCGCCTGGTTGAATAATAGCTTTAATACCATGTTTTGCAGCAAGTTCAACAGTATCATCCATTGGGAAGAATCCATCAGAAATCATTACTACATTGTCATTTATTTCAATTGCGCGCTCTAAAGCAATCTTAGCTGCACCTACTCTATTCATTTGTCCTGCACCAATTCCAACTGTCTGTTTATTATTACTTAAAATGATCGCATTACTTTTCACTGATGGAATAACTTTCCATCCTAGAAGCATTGCCTCCCACTGAGCATCGGTAGGTTCAACGTCTGTAACAACTTTCATTTCCTCTTTAGACACTTCATAATTATCTTTATCTTGAACCAAATATCCACCTGAGACTGAAACAAATTCTTCTTCACGATTATCAATTGTCATATCAATTTCTAATAAGCGAATATTTTTCTTTTGAGTTAAAATATCTAAAGCTTCTTTATCAAATTTTGGTGCAATGACAACTTCTAAGAAAATAGAGTGTAACGTTTCGGCTAAATCTTTGGTAACAGTTCTATTTAGTGCAATAATCCCCCCAAAGATAGACTGATTATCTGCATCATACGCATTTTTAAATGCGATTTCAATATCAGTGCCAATACCTACACCACATGGATTCATATGTTTAACTGCAACGGCAGCTGGTTCTTTAAATTTTTTCACTAATGCTAATGCTGAATCTGCATCTTTAATATTATTAAAACTCAATGCCTTACCATGCAGTTGTTTAGCACCAGCAATAGTATGTTTACTATTAGAAGTACGAACAAAACGTGCTGATTGTTGAGGATTCTCACCATATCTTAATTCTTCACTATCTCCTTTGAAGAAACTTACAATTGCATGATCATATTCATTTGTATGTTCAAATACTTTAATCATTAATGACTTACGGTATGATTCATCGAGTCGATGTTCCTTAATTCGTTGAATGACTTCATTATAATCAGATGGATGGACAATAGTTGTTACATGTTTAAAATTTTTGGCTGCAGCACGTAACATGGTTGGACCACCAATATCGATATTTTCAATTGCATCATCTTCAGTTACATCTGGATTAGCTACAGTTTGTTGGAAAGGATATAAGTTGACCACAACCATATCAATTAAATCAATGTGTTGTTCTGATAATTGTTCTAAATGTTCAGGTTTATTACGATCTGCTAAAATACCACCGTGTACTGCTGGATGTAACGTTTTTACGCGACCATCCATAATTTCAGGGAATTGCGTCAACTCTGATACAGATTTAACAGTTACATTTGCTTCTTCTAAAGCACGTTTTGTACCGCCTGTTGAATACAATTCATAATCTAATTGCGTTAATGATTTAGCAAATTCCACAATTCCACTTTTATTTGAAACACTAATAATTGCTTTTTTCATGATTAACTATGCTCCTTATTTAATAACTTTAGCTATTACACTTGGATAAAGTTCATATTCTAATTGTTTCACACGTTCTTCTAACGTTTCTTTTGTATCGTCCGGGTTTATATCACATTTTCGTTGTTCAATTATTTCTCCCGTATCCATTCCACTATCTACATAGTGAACTGTTGAACCTGTTTCCTTATCGCCACTATTAAATGCTTGACCAATTGCATCTTTCCCCTTGTACTTTGGTAATAATGAAGGATGAATATTCAATATTTTACCTTCATAAGCATTTAATAAGTCTGGTCCCACTAATCTCATATAACCTGCTAAGATAATCCACTCCACTTCTTCACTATGAAGAAGTTGAATTAATTTTTGTTCATATTCTCCTTTGTTTTCAAAGTCTTTAGGTTCATTAATATGAACCATCACTTTCAACTGTTTTGCACGCTCAATGCAATAAGCATCGTGATGATCTGTATACAAAGAAGTAATTTCTATATTATTAAGCTGCCCCTTATCAACTTTAGATACAATATTTTCGAAGTTACTTCCTGATCCAGAGGCAAATATAGCCACCTTAGTCATATCTATACCCCCTCAAGATAAATCGGTGCATCATTACTTTTAACAATTTCCCCTATTTGATATGCAGCAATATCTTGTTCTTTTAAGACATCAAGTGTTTTATATACATCTTCTTTATTTACAATGACAGTATAGCCTATGCCCATATTAAAAACGTTATACATTTCACTCGTTTCAATGTCAGCTTGTTGTTGTAACCATTCAAATACTTTTGGTGTTGGGAAGGATTGTGTATCAATTTTAGCTGCTAAGCCTTTAGGTAAGCCTCTAGGTATATTTTCATAAAATCCACCACCAGTAATATGATTCATGCCTTTGATTTTAACTTTTTCTTTTAAAGTTAAAATAGGTTTCACATACAATTGAGTCGGAGCTAAAAATATATCAAGATAAGTACTTCCATCAAATGAATCATTCAAATTAATTCCAGATTCTTCAATTAACTTTCTCACTAAACTATATCCATTAGAATGAATACCATTAGAAGCTAAACCAATGATAATTTGTCCTTCTTCTACTTCAGATCCATCAATATATTCATCTTTTTCGACTGCTCCTACAGCAAAACCTGCTAAGTCATATTCTCCTTCGTGATACATTTCACCCATTTCGGCTGTTTCCCCACCAATAAGAGCAGTATGAGTAGCTTCACAACCATCACTCACACCTTTTACAATTTGCTCTATCACTTCCGGAACAACTTTATTTGTTGCTATATAATCTAAAAAATATAGTGGTTCTGCGCCCGTTGTAAGAATATCATTTACACACATGGCAACTGCATCAATACCAATCGTGTCATGCTTATTATGATCAATGGCAAGCTTTAATTTTGTTCCTACGCCATCTGTACCAGAGACTAATACTGGTGTTTTCATATTAAGCTGGGATAAATCAAAAGTCGCACCAAATCCACCTAATCCACCAAGTACTTCTTTACGCATTGTACGTTGAACATGACTAGACATTCTTTCTACCGCTTCATAACCTGCATGAATATCAACACCTGATTGTTCATAAGCTTTAGACATGTATATTTCCCTCTCTATCAAAATAATGTTTATGATTATCAATATATTCTTTTTGACGTGTACTTAAATTATTTAAATAGTTTTCTTCATAGTCAAATAGACCTGCTGGATAATCTCCTGTAAAACTTTCTACACATAACCCACTATAGGGTGCATCAAAATCTAATCCAATTGATTCTATAAGACCCTCAACACTTAAATATGCAAGAGAATCTGCGCCAATATACTCACAAATTTCTTCTGGAGATTTATTAGCAGAAATCAATTCAGCAGTCGTAGACACATCAATTCCATAAAAGCTAGGGAACATAAATTCTGGAGAAGCTATACGTACATGTATTTTATTTGCTCCAGCATCTTTAAGCATTCTGACAATACGTTTACTTGTTGTTCCTCTTACAATAGAATCATCAACTAAAATAATGTCTTTACCTTCTACAATATCTTTCACTGCCGATAGCTTAACTCGCACCCCTTGTTCACGTAATTCTTGTGTAGGTTGAATAAAAGTTCGTGCGACATATTGGTTTTTTACAAGCCCCATTTCATAAGGTAATTGAATCTCTTCAGCATAGCCACTAGCTGCAGATAATGATGAATTTGGAACACCGATAACCATATCTGCTTGAGCCGGACTTTCTTGAGCTAATTTTTTACCAGAAACTTTACGAACTGCATGCACATTTTTTCCAGCAATGGTTGAATCTGGACGCGCAAAGTAAATATATTCCATTGCTGAAATCGCTGTGTTAGTATGACTTGTATATGATTTTACTTCAATACCATTATGATTAATGACAACATACTCTCCAGCATGAATATCTTGAACATATTCTGCTCCTAGCACATCTATGGCACATGTTTCACTAGCCAAAATGTATGTTCCATCTTGCATCTTACCAACTACTAGAGGACGAATCGCATTTGGATCAACAGCACCATACAAAGCGTCTTTAGTCAATATTGCAAAAGTAAATCCGCCTTTAATTTGTCGTAAGCTTTCTTTTAGCGCCTCTTCAAATGTAGGAGCTTTACTACGACGAATTAAATGCATAATCACTTCAGTATCAGAAGATGAGTGAAAAATGGCGCCATGTTTTTCAAGGTATTGTCTTAAAGTTTGTGCATTAATTAAATTACCATTATGACAAATTGCGACACTCATATCGTAGAAATGATATAAAAATGGTTGAATGTTTTCGATACCTTTATTTCCTGATGTCGCATAACGAACATGTCCAATAGCATGGTTGCCATCTTTTAGTTTATTAAGTTGTGGTTCTTTAATGGCTTCAGTAAGTAAGCCTAAACCACGTTCACCCTTTAGAGTATCTTCATCAGAAACTACAATCCCTGCACCTTCTTGCCCTCTATGTTGTAAACTATGCAATCCCATATAAGTTAACTGAGCTGCTTCTGAATGATTCCAAATGCCAAAGACACCGCATTCTTCGTTTAATCCACTGTAGTTAAACATTCTGAAATAGCTCCTTCCCAAATTGCTTTAATATCTGAGACTTTTTCTGTAATTGTAGATGTAGTATTAGATACTTTAAATTCATCAACATCTGTTAATTCACCAATTTTAATAGCTCCATCGACATCAAGTGTTTGTCCTTCTTTGACTGCAACGACATAACGTCCTTGTGTTTCACTAAATAATTGTGCATCAGAGAGTTCTACTTTTGCTTCTAATCCTAAATTATAATAAGCACTTATTTTAGCAAGCGTAATAAGTAAACCGCCTTTACCTACAGTTTGTACATGAGAAGCAATTCCATTTCTAATAGATGTTTTTATTGCTTCGCCTTTTGCCACTTCATCACCTAAATCAATTTCTTCATACTCATGATTGACTTTACTATATAAAAGTTTTTCAATTTGACTTCCACCAAAGTCATTTCTTGTTTCCCCTACAAGATATAATGTATGTCCTGTTTCTGGATGAAAATCATTTAAATATTGAATATCTTCAATGAGTCCTACCATTCCTACTACTGGTGTAGGGAAAATAGAAGTTCCTCTAGTTTCGTTATATAAAGAAACGTTTCCTGATACTACTGGTGTTTTTAATACTTCACAAGCTTCTGCCATCCCTTTTGTAGAATCAATCAATTGTTGATAAATGTCTTTCTTTTCTGGAGAACCATAATTTAAACAGTCTGTCATAGCTAATGGTGTTGCGCCTACAGCAATTAAATTTCTATAAGCTTCTGCCACAACCATTTTTCCACCTTCGTAAGGTTGATTAAATACATATCGAGCTTCACCATCAATGGTTGAAGCAATAGCTTTATTTGTTCCTTCAACTCTTACTACAGATGATTGTAGTCCAGGTTTAATAATGGTATTAGCACCTACTTGTTGATCGTATTGCTCATATAAATAATGTTTTGAAGCAATTGTTGGATGCTTTAATAATTTCTTAAATACATCTTGTACATTGATCTCACTATAATCATTTTTTGAGGTATTATATTCTTTTTCTTCACCTTCTAAAATATAGACAGGTGCTTCATCAGCTAGTGCATCAACAGGAATATCTGCATATACTTCATCTTCGTATTTAAGAACGAAGCGGTCAGTATTCGTTACTTCACCAATTACTGCACTATCAAGTTCATGTTTATCAAATAAGTCCAAGAATTTTTGTTCTGTTCCCTTTTCAACAACAAGTAACATTCTTTCTTGGGTTTCAGATAACATCATTTCATATGGTGAGATTCCTGGTTCACGTGTTGGGACTTGATCTAAGTGCAGTACTAATCCACTACCGCCTTTAGCAGCCATTTCTGATGAAGAAGAGGTAAGACCTGCTGCTCCCATATCTTGGATACCTACAAGTTCATCAAAAGTGATTGCTTCAAGTGTGGCTTCCATTAATTTTTTACCTACAAAAGGGTCACCAATTTGTACTGAAGGTCGTTTACTTTCACTTTCTTCAGTTAATTCTTCAGATGCAAATGTGGCACCATGAATACCATCGCGTCCAGTTTTAAGGCCTACATAAATGACTGAATTTCCTTCACCTTTAGCAGTACCTTTTTGTACCATATCATGATCGATAACACCTACACACATTGCATTGACAAGTGGATTTCCATCGTAACGTTCATCGAATTCGATTTCTCCTGCTGTAGTTGGTATACCAATACAATTACCGTAACCACCAATACCACGGACAACGCCTTTTAATAAACGTTGATTTTGTCTTACTGATAATTCACCGAATCGCAAACTATTTAGTAGGTTAATGGGTCTTGCTCCAATCGATACAATATCTCTGATGATACCTCCTACACCAGTAGCTGCACCTTGATAAGGTTCGATTGCTGAAGGATGATTGTGAGATTCTACTTTGAAAACCACCGCTTGATTATCACCAATATCTACAACTCCAGCACCTTCGCCTGGTCCCATAAGAACATGCTCACCAGTTGTCGGGAATTGCTTTAAGAAAGGTTTAGAATGTTTATAAGAGCAATGTTCACTCCACATGACTGAGAAAATACCTACTTCTGTAAAGTTAGGCTCTCTTCCTAAAATTTCACGTACCTTATTATATTCTTCATCACTTAAACCCATGTCTTGATATAGTTTTTCAAGTTTAATTTCTTCAATACTAGGTTCGATAAACTTAGACATTTTGTTCCCTCCAACTATTTACCATTGCTTCGAATAATTTGACACCACTGTCTGTACCAAGAAGTGTTTCAAGTGCTCTTTCAGGATGAGGCATCATTCCACATACATTGCCTGCTTTATTTACAATACCTGCAATATGTTCATGAGACCCATTCGGGTTATCTTCATATGTTAAAATAATTTGATTATTTTCAACTAATTCATTGTACATATCATCTGTACAATAATAATGTCCTTCTCCATGTGCTACAGGATAAACAACAATTTCATTTTCTCCATATAAATTAGTAAAAGGAGTTTGATTATTAACAACTTTCAGTTTTTCATTTCTACTAATAAATAGATGTGAATCATTATGTAATAAGGCGCCGGGTAATAGTCCTATCTCAGTTAAAATCTGGAATCCATTACATACACCTAAAACGGGCTTACCTTCACTGGCAAAACGTTTCACTTCGCTAATAATTGGAGCGACACTTGCCATAGCCCCCGAACGTAAATAGTCACCAAATGAAAAACCACCTGGAATTAATACCCCGTCAAAACCATTTAAAGATGTTTCACGATAATCTACATATTCAGCTTCTGCACCTGTTTTAATAGCTGCATTATACATATCTCTATCACAGTTAGATCCTGGAAAAACGAGAACTGCAAATTTCATATTATGCATTCTCCTTTTCATCAACAATTTTATAACTATATTCTTCAATAACCGTATTAGCAAATAACTTTTCGCTTAATGTCGTAATAATATTATTTACTGCTTCATCTGTAGCTTCATCAACAGTCATATATAATACTTTACCTACTCTAATGTCATTAACTTGTTTATAACCTAAGTCATGCACAGCGCGATTTAATGCTTGACCTTGTGTATCTAATACCTGTGGTTGTAATGTAATGTGAAGTTCAATTGTTTTCATTATTTTAGTTCCTCCAATTTATCCAAAAATGTTTGATACGTATCTATTAAAGAACCAGTATCGTTTCTATATACATCTTTATCGAAATTCGTATCTGAGTATTTATCCCAAATACGACAAGTATCTGGTGAAATTTCATCCGCTAATAAAATATCACCATTTTCTGTTTTTCCAAATTCAACTTTAAAATCTACTAATCTTAAATCCATTTCATTCATTAATTGAATTAATACTTTATTAATATTTTTAGCCATATCTTTTAATGTTTTAATTTCCTCATCATTAGCAATATGAAGTAATTTGACATGATCATCAGTAATCAAAGGATCATTTAAATCGTCATTTTTATAAAAGAACTCTACAAGTGGTTCATCAAATACGTGGCCTTTTTCAAAACCTAAACGTTTCGTAATAGAACCTGTTGCGAGATTTCTTACAACTACTTCTAATGGTATAATCTTTACTTCTTTAACTAATTGCTCAGTTTCAGAAAGCTGTTTAATAAAATGACTTTCAATACCATGTTTATTTAAATATTCAAAAATAATTGAAGTAATTCGATTATTTAAACGTCCCTTCCCTTGCATCTTATCCTTTTTAGCGCCGTTACCTGCTGTGACTTCATCTTTGTATTCAACTCTCAACTGATGTACTGTTTCTGTTGAAAATACTCTTTTCGCTTTACCTTCATAACGTAATGACATTGATTATTCTCTCCCTTTAAATTGTTTCAACATTTCATTTTCAGTTTCATTAACATTATTTGTAAGAATGGTCATATGTCCCATTTTTCTATCTGGTTTTCGTTCTGTTTTTCCATAGATGTGGACATGCCATTCAGGATGATCTCCAAATTTATCTTCTAATAAGTCTAAATCGCGTCCTAATAAATTCATCATCACTGCTGGTTTTAAAATTTCTATCTCTTGAGGTAAATCTTGACCAGTTACTGCTAAAATGTGTGTATCAAATTGAGAATAATCACATGCTTCAATCGTATAATGTCCAGAGTTATGTGGTCTCGGTGCAATCTCATTTACATATAAGTGATTTGATTTATCAATAAAGAATTCCACGGTAAAAGTACCAACAAAGTGAACTTTTTCAATTATTTTATTTACTTCTTTTCTCGCTTCTTGTTCTTTATCGCATCTAGCTGGAATAATAGTTTTAAATAGTATTTGATTACGATGCTCATTTTCTTGGAGTGGGAAATAAGCAATTTGATTTTGATTACCAATCGTTACAGTTAAAGATACTTCTCGATCGAGATCTAAAAATTTTTCTGCCACACATTCATGTTTTGAAACAAGCGCTTTAGCTTCTTCAATATTGGAATCATTTTTCACTAAAATTTGCCCTTTACCATCATATCCACCAAAACGTGTTTTTACGATAAATGGATAACTTAATGTTTCAATTGCTTGATTCAAATCTTTTTCATCTTTTAAAGATACATAAGGAACAATTTTTGTACCTGCAGATTCTAATGTTTGTTTTTCAGTTAAACGATCTTGTAATAATTCAATTGCTTGATAACTTTGGGGAATGTTAAATTGTTGAGTTAGTTGCTTAAGCTGTTGAGCAGATATATTTTCAAATTCATAAGTAATCACATCTGATTGTTGACCCAATTTATTTAAGGCTTCTTCATCATCATACTCTGCTGTGATAAAAACATCTGCTACTGATTTACATGGACTATCTGGATTAGGATCTAAA
This sequence comes from Staphylococcus hominis subsp. hominis, assembly GCF_002901845.1. Lineage (GTDB taxonomy): Bacteria > Bacillota > Bacilli > Staphylococcales > Staphylococcaceae > Staphylococcus > Staphylococcus hominis. The sequence goes on along the minus strand of NZ_PPQE01000025.1, from coordinate 383,288 downwards.
CACGCTACATTAAAACCCATTTTTTGGGCAGATTGTGCCATCATCTTACCTAATTGCCCTCCACCAATAATACCAATCGTTGCTCCGAACTTTAATCTATTGAAGTTCATCTTGCATTTCGCCTACCTTATCTACTAAAGATTGTTCATATTGTTCAAGATGTTTACGAACTGAGTCATTTCCAATACTTAAAATTCTCGCTGCTAAAATACCAGCATTTTTAGCTCCAGATTTACCGATTGCCGTTGTAGCAACAGGAATTCCACCGGGCATTTGAACAATAGATAATAGTGAATCTAGTCCTTTTAAACTTTTAGATTCAATAGGTACACCGATAACAGGTAACGTTGTCATTGAAGCAACCATTCCAGGTAAATGTGCTGCACCACCAGCGCCAGCAATAATAACGTCATAACCATTTGTACGTGCTTCACTTGCAAAATCAAACATTAATTTTGGCGTACGATGTGCTGACACTACTTTCTTTTCATATGGTATTTCAAATTGTTCTAACATTGCACAACTTTCTTGCATAATCTTCCAGTCTGAGGAACTACCCATAATGACTGCTACTTTCACTTTGTACACCCTTTCAAAGTTTAAAATATAAATCTTATTAGTTGTATATTACACGTATAGCATACCAAGTATAAAATTTAATTTCAATCAAAAATCGAACTTTATTCGTGTTTTTTAACTTAATTTACGTTTTCTAGTTAAAATTTGACGTTTTTATACCTTTAAAGTTAATCTATAGACAGATATTTAATAAACAAGGAGGAATTTTTTGTGGTTGCAAAAATTTTAGATGGGAAACATATTGCAAAAGATTATAGACAAGGGTTGCAAGACCAAGTTCAAACTTTAAAAGCAAAGGGATATACACCAAAATTATCCGTTATTTTAGTTGGGAATGATGGCGCAAGTCAAAGCTATGTTAATTCTAAAAAGAAAGCTGCTGAAAAAATAGGGATGATATCTGAAATTATCCATTTAGCTGAAGACACTTCTGAAGAAGATGTATTAAAAGAACTAGATCGTTTAAATAATGATGATTCGGTAAGTGGCATTTTAGTCCAAGTACCTCTACCTAAACAGGTTAGCGAACAAAAAATTTTAGAGGCAATTAATCCAGAAAAAGACGTTGATGGTTTCCATCCATCAAACATTGGTAAATTATACATTGATGAACAGACGTTTGTCCCTTGTACGCCATTAGGAATTATGGAAATTTTAAAACATGCAGATATTGATCTAGAAGGTAAAAATGCTGTCGTAATTGGTCGAAGTCATATTGTGGGTCAACCCGTATCTAAGTTATTATTACAAGCAAATGCGACAGTAACGATCTTACATTCACGTACTAAAGATATGCATAGTCATTTAAAAAATGCAGATGTAATCGTCAGTGCAGTAGGTAAACCTGGATTAGTTACTAAAGACGATGTAAAAGAAGGCGCAGTAATTGTAGATGTAGGTAATACTCCTGATGAAAATGGTAAACTAAAAGGTGATGTGGAATTTGAAGAAGTAAAAGAAATTGCGGGTGCTATTACTCCAGTACCAGGCGGTGTAGGTCCTTTAACCATTACTATGGTTTTAAATAATACATTATTAGCTGAAAAAATGCGTAGAGGCATTGAATAATTTAAATTCAAGCGTTTATTATAAAAAAAGTGAGCGACATAATTTTACATTAATTATGCCGCTCTTTTTTTAATAATATATTACATTTATACTGACACACTTAATTTTGGAACAAATGTTTCATAATGAATATGTTCTTGGCTTATGCCTATTTCTTTTAATACTTCAATCACTGATTGAATAAATTTAGCACTTCCACAAACATATACTTCACTATCATTATTCACATAATTTTCAAGCGTTTCTTTAGTTAAATAACCTTTAGCTTGTCTATCATATAACTCATATTTCGCTTTGTCGTAGCGTTTTGAAATATCTCTTAAATGAGAAGTGAATGGTGTATCATTAACGTCTCCAGTTACTTGAATAAACTGTGCATGACTTCCATTTTCAGCTACTTCATCAAACATTGAAACAAGTGGTGTGACACCAATACCCGCACCAATAAACAATTGTGGTTGTTCTTGATTAACCACACCAAATGGACCTACTGGAGCTGATAAGTTAATATCATTTCCTTCTTTTAATTCATCATGTAAAATAGTTGAAACTTCACCTTCATGGTCTGTAGATACATCACGTTTGACAGCAAAAGTTAAATGATTGTTATCACCACTAACAATTGAATAGTGACGTTTTGCACGATAAGGCATTTTTTCACTGCTTACATCAACTGTAATATATTCTCCTGGTGTAAATTGACTTAAATCATATTGATCTGATACTACCGTAAAGGCTTTAATATCAGATGAAAGTTGTTCAATTTTTTCAATTTTAAATGGTTGGAAACCTTCCCATAACATTTTACTATAAATATCTTTTTCAACTTGAATAAATACATCAGCAATTTCTTGATATGCTTTTTTCCAAGTTTGAATAATAGGATGACTATCTTCTAATCCTAAAACGGCTTTAATTGCTTCAATTAAGTTTTCACCTACGATATCGTATCCAGCTGGTGGTACTTGTAACGCACAATGTTTATATGCAATTTCTTTAACAACTGGCAAAATATTTTCTAAATGCTCAATATTAACTGCAGCTGCTAATACACTTTGAGCTAAAGCAGTAGATTGGAATCCTTTTTGTTGGTTAGTTTGGTTAAACATATTTTTTAACTCTGGATGTTGTTGGAACATTCTATTGTAAAAATAAGACGTAATCTCTGTTCCTCTTTCTTGTAATACTGGAACAGTTTCTTTTACAATTCCTTTTTCTTGTTCTGTTAACATGCAAATCCACTCCTACTTAAAATAATATGTGTAAAATATAGTTATTTCCCACAAATATATTTTAGTACGATACTTATTATAATGTAATATAGTTTTTTTAAATTCACAGAACTTTCATTTTACATAAATTTAATATTTATTTATCTTAAGTTCATTTAAATTTAATCTTGAATAAGCTATATTAAGACTATAGTATGATGTTAAAAATCAGAAATTAAAGTATAGTTAAATTATTCAAATGACTTATTATATTCGGAGGTTAACGTAATGAATAAACTCATACAATCTCTTTCAGCTCTCGGTGTCTCTGCTACTCTTGTGACCCCAAATTTAAGTGCAGAAGCTACTACAAATCATACTCCACAGCTTAAAGGAGTAAATGATATTGTTATTGAAAAAGGTCAAGATTATAATGTATTAAATGGAATTAGCGCCTACGATAAAGAAGATGGCGATTTAACACATAAAATTACAGTTGATGGTCACTTAGATACGTCAAAAGTAGGTACATATGAAGTAAGATATAATGTCATCGACTCAGAGGGAGCCGAAGAATCATCAACACGTTACATAAAAGTTAAATAAATGTGTCAATTTTCTGAAAAAGACGAGATAAACATCTTGTCTTTTTTATTTAATTTCTATTGTAAACGCTAGAATTGATAATGTTTCTCAAATGTAACGACTGATTTTCTATTTTTGACATTTTTCACAGAATAGACACATAATTTTAACAAACCTTCCATTCCCCGTCATTCCTATTGTTACTAGTTTTTTCCTATTTATTATTGTAATTTTTTTCTAATAAGGTCTTGTAAATATCGCGTAATAAACTAAAATTAATGGTAAGCCCTACATTTGTAGTATTAGGAGGTCAAAAAAGTGTCAAAATTTAAGTCGTTGCTTCTTATGTTTGGCACACTAATTTTACTTAGTGGTTGTTCAAACTTAGAAGTGTTTAATGCAAAAGGGCCAGTAGCAAGTAGTCAGAAGTTCTTGATTATTTACTCAATCATCTTCATGCTTGTTATTGTTGCTGTTGTACTTACTATGTTCGCTGTTTTTATTTTCAAGTATAGTTACAATAAAAATGACGAATCTGGTAAGATGCACCACAATTCTTTAATTGAAACAATTTGGTTTGTGGTACCAATCTTAATCGTAATTGCTTTAGCTATTCCAACAGTTAAAACATTATACGATTACGAGAAACCACCTGAAAGTAAAGAAGACCCACTAGTTGTCTATGCAGTTAGTGCCGGATATAAATGGTTCTTTGCTTATCCAGAACAAAAGGTTGAAACAGTGAATACATTAACTATTCCTAAAAACCGTCCAGTTGTATTTAAATTACAATCTATGGATACAATGACTAGTTTCTGGATTCCTCAATTAGGTGGTCAAAAATATGCCATGACTGGCATGACAATGAATTGGACTTTAAAAGCCGATCAAACTGGTACATTCAGAGGACGTAACTCTAACTTTAATGGTGAAGGTTTCTCTCGCCAAACATTTAAAGTTCACTCTGTAGACCAAAAAGATTTCGATGCTTGGGTTAAAGATGCTAAAAGTAAAAAAACTATTAGCCAAGATGAGTTTGATAAACAACTCTTACCAAGTACTCCAAATAAAGAATTAACATTTAATGGTACTCACATGGCATTCGTCGATCCTGCAGCTGATCCAGAGTATATCTTCTATGCATATAAACGTTACAACTATACTCAAAAAGATCCTAACTTCGTTGCTGAAAAAGATCTTTATAAAGATGTAACAGATAAACCTCAAAAACCAGCTCGTAAGGTAACAGTTACTAATGTCAACTATCCTCGTCATGGTATGAAGCCAATGATTTTAGGCAACAATGACCCTTACGATAGTGAGTTTAAAGATGAAGAAACTCACAACGCTAAGGAAATGGAAAAAATCAATAAAGGAGCTAAAGACGAGAATGCGTCTAAAGCAGATAATGATCATGGAGGTGAACATTAATGAATTTTCCATGGGATCAATTACTCGTTAAAAGTAACTGGATGATTACAATGGCACAAATCGGCGCGCCATTCCTAATTATTGGTTTAATTGCGGTAATTACTTATTTCAAGTTATGGAAATATCTATACAAAGAATGGTTCACATCCGTAGACCATAAAAAAATCGGTTTAATGTACTTAATTAGTGCAGTATTAATGTTCGTTCGTGGTGGTATTGATGCGTTATTACTTCGTACTCAATTAGCTATTCCTGATAATACTTTCTTGGAATCAAATCACTATAATGAAATTTTTAGTACGCACGGCGTTATTATGATTATCTTTATGGCTATGCCATTCATTTTTGGATTATGGAATGTTGTTGTTCCATTACAAATTGGGGCTCGTGATGTGGCATTCCCTGTAATGAACAACATCAGTTTCTGGTTATTCTTTGTTGGTATGATTTTATTTAACCTATCATTTATCGTAGGTGGATCACCAGCAGCTGGTTGGACAAACTATGCTCCACTAGCAGGAGAATTTAGTCCTGGTCCAGGAGTTAACTACTACTTAGTAGCAATTCAAATTTCAGGTATCGGTACTTTAATGACAGGTATTAACTTCTTTGTAACAATACTTAGATGTAAAACGCCTACTATGAAATTTATGCAAATGCCTATGTTTACTGTAACTACTTTTATTACGACATTAATCATAATTTTAGCATTCCCAGTATTCACAGTTGTTCTTGCTTTAATGACAGCTGATAGAGTATTCGGAACTCATTTCTTTACAGTAGCAGATGGCGGTATGCCAATGTTATGGGCAAACTTCTTCTGGGTATGGGGGCACCCTGAAGTTTATATTGTTATCTTGCCTGCATTTGGTATTTATTCAGAAATTATTCCAACATTTGCTCGTAAACGTTTATTCGGTCACCAAAGTATGGTGTGGGCAACTGCTGGTATCGCGTTCTTAAGTTTCTTAGTTTGGGTTCACCATTTCTTCACAATGGGTAATGGTGCTTTAATTAACTCATTCTTCTCAATCTCAACGATGTTAATCGGTGTACCTACCGGAGTTAAATTATTTAACTGGTTATTAACATTATATAAAGGACGTATTACTTTTGAATCACCAATGTTATTCTCATTAGCCTTTATCCCTAACTTCTTATTAGGTGGGGTTACTGGTGTAATGTTAGCAATGGCATCAGCTGACTATCAATATCACAACACTTATTTCTTAATAGCTCATTTCCACTATACATTGGTTACCGGTGTAGTATTTGCCTGCCTAGCTGGTTTAATCTTCTGGTATCCTAAGATGATGGGTTATAAATTAAATGAAAAATTAAATAAATGGGCATTCTGGTTATTCATGATTGGATTTAATGTATGTTTCTTACCACAATTCATTCTTGGATTAGACGGTATGCCACGTCGTTTATACACTTATATGCCATCTGATGGTTGGTGGTTATTAAACTTCATTTCAACTATCGGTGCATTAATGATGGCAGTCGGCTTCCTATTCTTAGTAGTAAGCATTATCTACAGCCACATTAAATCTCCACGTGAAGCAACTGGAGATAACTGGGATGGTTTAGGTCGTACTTTAGAGTGGTCAACAGCTTCAGCTATTCCACCTAAATACAACTTCGCAATCACTCCAGATTGGAATGACTATGATACATTTGTTGATATGAAAGAACATGGTCGTCATTTCTTAGACAACCATAACTACAAAGACATTCATATGCCTAATAACACGCATACTGGTGTATTTATGGGTATATTCATGTTAGTTGGTGGTTTCTTCTTAATCTTCCAATCTATCATTCCATTCCTAATTTGTGTAGCTGGTATCTTCGGAACTATGATTTATCAAAGTTTTGTACAAGATCACGGTTATCATATTCCAGCTTCTGAAGTTGCTGAAAACGAAGCACGTTTAAGAGAAGCACGTATTAAAGAAAGGGAGGCTGTAGGTCATGAGTCATGATACAAACACTATTGATTCACGTACGCATGAAGGTCAATTGAATAAGCTTGGCTTCTGGATTTTCCTTACAGCCGAATTTGCATTATTCGGTACCCTATTTGCAACGTTATTAACGTTGCAACATGGGGGCAGTTACGGTGGTAAAATGACAACTGAATTGTTTGAATTACCACTTGTCCTAATTATGACATTTGCCTTATTAATCAGTTCTTATACTTGTGGTATTGCAATTTACTACTTACGTAAAGAAGAAAAAGGCAAAATGATGTTTTGGATGATTTTAACAGTAATCCTTGGCTTAATATTTGTCGGATTCGAAATTTATGAATTTGCACATTATGCTTCTGAAGGTGTAACACCTAAAGTTGGCTCTTATTGGTCAAGTTTCTTCATCTTATTAGGTACACATGGTGCCCATGTTTCGTTAGGTATCGTTTGGATTATTTGTTTATTAATCCAAGTTGCAACACGTGGATTAAATAAATTTAATGCTCCAAAATTATTTATAGTAAGTTTATACTGGCACTTCTTAGATGTTGTATGGATCTTCATCTTTACTGCCGTATATATGATAGGGATGGTGTATAGCGGATGAATACAATCGTAAAACATACAGTTGGCTTTATTGCTTCAATCGTTTTAACGTTATTAGCAGTTTTTGTAACTCTATACACAAACATGACATTCCATGCTAAAACAACAATTATCTTTGGTTTTGCTTTCATCCAAGCTGCATTACAATTATTAATGTTCATGCACTTAACTGAAGGTAAAGATGGACGTTTACAATCTGCCAAAGTTATCTTTGCGATTATTATTACTTTAATCACAGTTATTGGTACTTATTGGGTTATGCAAGGTGGCCATTCTAGTCACTTATAATTCAATTTCTACCTTACTTAAAAAGCCTGTACGAGTTTTTTAACTTGTACAGGCTTTTTGTTTTGTTTATATTAATGACTTCTTTGTGTATGATAGATATAAGAAAAAGTAAAAATCTTTGGAGGGGTATTCATGTCATTACCTATTATTATTGATACTGATCCAGGTATAGATGATGCAGCAGCAATCGCTCTTGCATTATCTCATACAAAATTTGATGTCAAAATGATTTCTACTGTAAATGGAAATGTAGGTGTTGAGAAAACCACAGCGAATGCTTTAAAATTAAAAGCCTTTTTCAATAGTGAGGTCCCTATACATAGAGGAGCTTCTCAACCATTAATAAGTGAAATACAAGATGCTAGTCATATTCATGGAGAAAGTGGTATGGATGGCTATCAATTCCCTACAATTTCTACTTCAGATTTAGCATCTTCTCATGCTATAGAAGCTATGAATGAGATATTAAGTCATTCTAATGAACCTATTACTCTTGTAACTTTAGGCCCTTTAACAAATATAGCACTACTTTTTAATACGTATCCTGAATGCAAAAACTATGTTAAAGAAATTATTATGATGGGTGGTAGTACTGGAAGAGGTAATGTTACTCCCCTTGCTGAGTTTAATATTTATTGTGATCCTGAAGCAGCCCATATCGTTTTTAATGCTGGTTTGCCTCTAACGATGATTGGATTAGATTTAGCGCGCCAATCATTATTTACTCATTCTTATTTAGACACTCTTACGGATGAAAACAAAACGACACAAATGTTGTATCATATTTTCCAACACTACCGTGGTGAAGATTTTAAAGAAGGAATAAAATTATATGATGCATTTACGATTCTTTATTTACTTGATCCTAAGAGTTACGAAATTAAAGAAGCAGATGTACAAATTGAATTACAAGGGGCACTGACTCGTGGTGCTACTGTAGTTGATTTTGAATCTTCCTATCCTAATTGTTCCGTAGTCGTATCAAGCATAAATGAACATTATAAAACAATATTTTTAAATACTTTAAAAAATTAAAGGTCGAAACAATTAATGTTCCGACCTTTAATTTTACTCTTATTGATAATAAGAGTGTTGATTTAGTATTTTATGATAAATATATGAGATTCGCTTTTCATTTGTTACTTTAGAATTATCACCTATATTTGAAGCAAGTACGATGACATAATGTTGATTGAAGTAAACAGTAAATATTTGTCCATAAAACACACCATTAATTCTGTTATACTGCGGTGTAACATAAAATCCGTATCGATAAGATTCAGGATATGCTGTTGTTCCTAATTGCTGAGTCAGTGGTATTGACACTGATTCACTAAAAATATTATTATTTTTAAAATTATTTACTAAATGAGCCATATCATATGTTGTCATATATAAATTACCCGCTCCATAATATTGATCTAATATATTTGGTTTCATAGCAGTTAATTTACCGTCAATCATTTTATATCCAGTAGCCATATGTTTTTTATATGGTTTTTCATTAAAGAAAGCACTATGTTGTAAACTAAATGGTTGTGCTAAATCATCATAATAATTTGCAGCATAGGATTTATGTGTAACTACTTCTATTACTTGAGCAAGCACTAAGTAATTAGCATCATTATATAAGTGTTTATGATAAAATTTTTCATCAATTCCCCTTGCTTGTATTGCATGTACTGCACCATCAAGACTTTTAGTTTTAGGAGAAGCTTCAAATTTATATAGTCCACTTCTATGTAACATTAGATCTTTTAAAGTTATATTTTTTGTCGTTTTAAACCAAGGTAAATATTTAGTGACAGGATCATTTATATTCACTTTATTTTCATTTTCTAATTTTTTTAGAATTAATCCAGTTGTAAATTTCTGTGCGGAACCAATTAAATACATCGTATTTGGTGAGTTTTTAGTTTTATGCTGAAAATTTTGATAACCGTATCCTTTATTCAACTTTAATTTACCATTTTCAAGAACTGTAACTGCCCCATTAAAATGAATTGCTTTTAAATATTCATCAATATTTTTGATATGTGGTTCTTCGACTTCAATTGTCTTTAAATGTGGCACTTTCGATACACGATAATCTCTTTTTTGTAAATACGTTTTATTATCATTTACTTTGTTATATTCTGTATCTTTATGATTTGTTTTATATACTTTCATTAAGAATATGATGAATAATGTTACTAAGATGATTAAAACTATGGTTAATGTTATTATTTCTATTCTTTTTTTCATTCGCTGCCTCATTACAATTTAATAAAAACGATTAACTCTACGTTATTTTATTAAATTATTATTCTTTCAATAAATTATATTATATATTATTTTTACTAAAGTATCATCTTTAATATATCTTACTCCAACTATTTTTTTCATCATTCCTTAGGCCGATAAAGTAAGTTTTTCAAGCCTGTTTCACCGTAAATAAAAGTTTTTAAACATTATCTTTTTATATTAAAATTGAGTTGTAATTTTAGCCAATTAGTAATACAATTTATGGCTATGGGAGTAATAATTATTATTCTTTTATATTAAAATGGTATGATTAAATTATTAACTTATTTTTTTAATAAATACGTATAGGAGCACATAATTATGAATCGTTGTTTAAAATATTTTATGATGCTATTAACATTATTACTTATTGTTGTTCCTGTCATTTTTATTGTCAATTTATATCATCATTCTGAGAATGCTTTGCAATCTTCATATAATAAATCTGATGCAAAACGTCATTCTACTTTAAGAAATAGCAAAATGAATCCTTCTAAAAACGCTATCTCAATATTGTTTCTTGGGATAGACGATAATGAAGGTAGACGTAAAAATGGTCAAACAACTGAACATTCAAGAACTGATTCAATGATTTTAGCAACACTTAATCCCAATAAACAGCAAATCCGTTTATTAAGTATTCCTCGTGATACAATCAGTTATATTCCTAAAGTAGGTTATTACGATAAAATCACACACGCACATGCCTATGGAGGTCCTATTGCTGCTATGGATACTGTTGAAGCCACACTTAATATCCCTGTCGACTATTATGTTCGAATTAATATGGATGCCTTTGTTCAAGCGGTAGATAAATTAGGTGGTATTTATTACGATGTACCTTATGATTTAGATGAACCTAACACAGATGATACTGGAAGAATCAAGGTTAAAAAAGGGTATCACAAATTAAATGGTGATGAAGCTTTGGCTGTAGCACGCACGCGTCATCACGATTCAGATTTAAAACGTGGCGAGAGACAAATGGATTTAATCAAAATTTTATTTCAGAAAGCAAAAAATTTAGATTCATATGACAGACTAGATGAACTCGTTCAAATAGTAGGTAAAAATGCTAAACATAACCTAACAACAGAAGAAATTAAATCTATAGCTTCAATTTATTTATCTGATAATATAGACTTTAAAAAGTCTCAACTTAAAGGTGACAATGATTATTTAAATGGTATCTACTATTATAACCCTAGCATTAAGAGTATATTAAAATATTCAAATTTATTGCGTTCTGATTTAGGACTATCTAAAATAACAGATAAGAATGATTTATTGGATGAAAGAGTCATTAATTATTATGGCAATCTAGTACCGTTAACACCTATTGATTCGTTTCTTTTAGAAAATAATCAAAAAGATACCACAACAGATGAAAACTCTATTCAGAGTAATGGTACTAACCCTTCTACGCAATCACAATCAGAACAAAATCCATCTGATAGTACTATGGATCAACAAAATCAAATGAGTAATCAAGTCAATAGCAACAATTCAGACAACTCAAACGACTTCAACAATCAAAATGAAATAAATCAATTATATTAATTTGAGAGGAGTACGTAGAATGTCACGCAAAACATATGAAAAAATTGCTAATATTAACGGCATGTTTAACGTATTAGAACAACAAATTATTCATAGTCAAGACATGGCTTTATTCAGAAGTGAATTCTTTTATGTTAATCATGAACATCGTGAAAACTATGAGGCATTATTAGTATACTATGGTGAGAATTCAGTGAATCCAATTGTAAATGGCGCTTGTTACATTGTTGCTTTACCTGAAATTTTTAATAAAGTAGATGTATTTGAATCTGATTTACCCTTTTCTTGGGTATATGATGAAAATGGAATTACGGAAACAATGCAAAGCATTAGTATTCCTTTGCAATATTTAATTGCAGCCGCTTTAGAGGTTACAGACGTTAATCTTTTTAGACCTTCAGGTTTCACTATGGGGATGAATAACTGGAACATCGCACAATTAAGGATCTTTTGGCAATATTGCGCAATTGTTCGCCAAGAAGCATTATAATTTATTACTCCTTTTTACTTTTTAGTAAAAGGAGTTTTTCTTTTTCTATATCTAAATAATATAAAATGATTGAATTTATTTAATTTAAGAAAGTAGGTAAATGTCACATGTTTAAAGAAGTAATTAATCAATCTATGCTTTCTGATTGTTTTGAAATTAGAAAGTCAGTTTTTGTAGAAGAGCAAGGGGTTCCATTAGAAAGCGAATTAGATATATTTGAAAATACTTCTACTCATATTATTGGATATTACAACGATCATCCATTTGCTTGTGCACGATTTCGTCCATATGAAGATGGTATAAAAGTAGAACGTGTAGCAATTTTAAAACCTTATCGCAATAAAGGGTTTGGTAAAACATTAATGAACACGATTGAAAGTATTGGAAAACAAAAACATCATCATAAACTTATTTTAAACGCACAACTACAAGCTAAACCATTCTATGAAAAACTAGGTTATATTAGTATTGGTCTTCCTTTTCAAGAAGAAAATATTGCTCATATTAAAATGTATAAAATAATTTAAATGATATTTTTCGATACTTGAATTTCAATGACAACAGCTAGATATTTATAAGAACAAAATTAAATTTAGTTTACAAATGAGTTAAAAATAATTACTCTTACTTTTCTTGACGTTATAATAAAAAAGTAAATTAAAAAAGGAGCAACTATTATGTCGAAAAAATTTAGCTTTAAATTCCCATCAATGATCGCCCTTACTTTATTTGGTGCAGCATTTACTACACATCATGCTGAAGCCTCTGAAAACAAACAAAACGCTGCTAATAATGTAATCGATGATCAACAAAATATTGAAAATGCCAATGTAGCTAAACATCAAGTCAGTAATGCAGCACAAAATATTTCTGGAGTGCAAACTTACCAAGACCCTACATTAGTAAAATCAAATACTACTAATAATACATATAATACATACACATATGATGCCAAATTAGATAACTTAAATCAATCAGCGTCATCTCAAAATAACTCAACGCGTTCTAATACTAATGATACAGTTAAAAACAGTGATACAATATCAAATGATCAATCTGATAATACAAAACATAATAATAATGAAGTAGCTACTACCTCTACTACTTCAACTGATTCAACTAAATTAGTTACATCAGAAGATTCTAATCATAAATTAAATTCAAATCGTATAACTACTGAAACACCATCAACTCATAATGAAAGCGCTCAAGTTTCAAATACACATAAGTTAAATACAGATGAGCCTAAAACAACATTAAATAACGTAGAAAATCAAAACAATAGCATATCAAAAGCGCAATCAAGCACTACTGTCGTTAATAATAAACAACAAAAAGTAGATAATAATGCTACAACGACAAATAATGACAATAATAAAGTATCATTATCTTCTACTACAGAAAGTGACAGTACGTCTAAAAATTTATCAAATACATCAGATAACACTACAGTTAACAATGAAGATACTACGCTTAAAAAGAATAATACTCAAACTTCACCAATGCATAATACTTTAAAAGTACGTGCATACAGTACAGCTTTAAATAACACTCATGTTAATAATAAAGCTACAACTTCAACTCAATCAAATGATGCATCTGTTTCTGACTCTACATCATCAGTTCATAAAGGTATTGGTGGAAAAGGTGGTCCAGCTACAGTAAGTACATATTCAACTACGTCTTCACTACCAAAATATGTACCGCAAGTTAAATCTTCAATTAATAATTATATTCGCTCAAATAATTTGAAAGCTCCTTCGATTGAAGAACATTATACATCTTACTTCCCTAAATATGGATATCGAAATGGAGTAGGAAAACCTGAAGGCATCGTCGTGCATGATACTGCAAATGACAATTCAACGATTGAAGGCGAAATTAATTATATGAGAAATAATTATACAAATGCGTTTGTACATGCATTTGTAGATGGAAACCGTATTATTGAAACTGCTCCTACTGATTATTTATCTTGGGGAGCTGGACCATATGGGAATAATCGTTTTATTAATGTTGAAATAGTTCATACACATGATTATGCTTCATTTGCACGTTCAATGAATAACTATGCAGATTACGCTGCTACACAATTACAATATTATGGATTAAAACCAGATAGTGCTGAATATGATGCTAAAGGAACAGTATGGACTCATTATGCTATTAGTCGTTATCTTGGAGGTACAGATCACGCTGATCCACATGCCTACTTGAGTAATCATAATTATAGTTATGATGAATTATATGATTTAATTAACGAAAAATATTTAATTAAAATGGGCAAAGTTGCACCATGGGGTACAACATCTACAAATAATTCAACTCCTACTACTAAACCAAGTATAAATAATAAAAAATTAACAGTAACATCTAATAATGGCTTAGCTCAAATTAAATCAGATAATAGCGGTCTTTATACTACTGTATATGATTCTAAGGGGAAAACGACGAATCAGGTTCATAATACTTTAGCAGTTACAAAATCTGCACAGCTTGATAAAGACAAATATTACCTAGTATCCGATTATAATAGTGGAAAATTATATGGATGGGTTAAACAAAATGAAACGATTTATAATACTATTACTCCTAAAGCGAAAGTAAATAAATCTTATACTATTAAACCTGGAACGACACTATACACTGTTCCATGGGGTAATTATAATCAAATTGCTGGAACAGTATCTAAATCAAATCAATCTCCATTTAAAGCGAGTGCATCACAACAAGTAGGTAAATCAACATATGTATATGGTTCAGTAAATGGTTTAACTGGTTGGGTAAGTAAATATTATTTAAATGATATTCAAAACAAAGCGGATACAACTAATATACTTAATGTTTCTCAATTAAATAACACTTTAGGACAAGTAGCTAAAAAAAATAATGGTGCTTACACAACAGTATATGACTCATCTGGAAAAATAAATCCTTCTATTAACGGTAATACTTATCGTGTAACTAAAAAAGCGACATTAAATAACAAAAACTTTTATTTGATTTCTGACTTTAATGGTAATCAATCACACGGTTGGATTCCTTCATCAGAAATTAATATTCAAACTACAACACCTATAAATGATGGTATTAAAAAATACAATATCAAAGGGAATAGTAATATATATGAAACACCTTGGGGCAGTTCGTCTCAAATTAAAGCAACAGTTCCTTCAAAGGGAGATGTTCTAAAATCGATAGACGCTTTAAAAGTAGGCTCAAATACGTATCTTCACGGTGTTATTAATAATGTTTGGGGCTGGATTTTATCAGACGATGTTCAAACTGTAAAAACGAGTCAAAAAACAAGTAGTGTTCAAACTGTTTCAAAAATTGCTCAAGTAAATTCAACCAATGATGGTATACGTTCAAGTATTTACGATGCAAGTGGTAAGCATGCAAAACAATATGCTAACAAAACATATGTTGTAACTAAAGAAAAAAAATTAGATGATCATACATATGTTTTATTATCTAGTACTTCTGGAAATACTCCATTAGGTTGGTATAATGTTAAAGACTTAAATATTAAAAATTTAGATGAAGAACAAAAAGTGAAAGGTACTTATACTGTCAACCAAAATAATAATGGCTTATATACGATTGCTTGGGGCACTAATCAACAACGATTAGATAAAAACAACATTGCTAATCAAACTTTCAAGGCTTCTAAATCGACAATTGTTGATGGTAAAACGTATTTATACGGTACAGTTAATAATCAAACAGGTTGGATTGCATTAAAAGATTTAACAAACGCTTCATCTTTCGATACAGCAGAAGACTATAACGATGATTTAGTTATAACTAATGGTAATAGTTTTTACTATGACGACCCTACTTCAGCTAAAGCGTACTCACTCAAGCCATTTAATGAACAAATTTTTCAAATTACAAAACGAAAAGTAGTAAATGGTATCACTTGGTATTATGGTAAATTAAGTAATGGTAAATCAGTATGGATTAAGAAAAGCGATTTACAACAACAATTAGTTAAACTATCTAAAAACTATAGAACACTTGATGAGGTCACTAAAATTCAACAAAATGTTTACGGTGCACCACCACAAGTTCAACGTAATAATAGCGGTTGGTCAAATGCAACGTATAGTGAAATTAAAAATGCGATGAACGCGAAAACACTTGCAAAAAATCCAGCTTTAAAATATCAATTTTTACGTTTAGATCGTCCACAATTATTATCTGTAGATCGTTTAAATCGACTACTTAAAGGTAAGGGAATGTTAGAAAACCAAGGTCAAGCATTTGCTAATGCTGCAAAATTGACAGGTGTTAATGAAATTTACTTAATTGCTCATGCCTTACTTGAAACGGGTAATGGCCAATCTAAACTTGCTAAAGGTGCAAATTTGGTTAATAATCAAGTCGTTTCTAATTCCCCTATTAAATATTATAATGTATATGGTATTGGAGCTTATGATTATGCACCACTTGTAAATGGAATTAATTACGCAAAACAATCTGGCTGGAATAGTATTTCTAAAGCTATTATTGATGGAGCTAAATTTATTGCTCAAGATTATATTAAATCTGGTCAAAATACACTTTATAAAATGCGTTGGAACCCTGATCAACCTGGTACACATCAATATGCTACTGATATTAATTGGGCAAATTTGAATGCTAAAAGTTTAAAATACTTATATGATCAAATTAATTCAGTTGGTAAATATTTTGAAATACCAGTATTTAATCAATAATAATACTTGGGAGTTAGACTGAATTCAGTTTCAATTCAGTTATCGCCTGCCCATATGTAAAAGAATCTGAGACACTTATTTCTGTCTCAGATTCTTTTTTGCTCTAAATTTTATATTTAATACAAACACCCATCTTATTGTGCTATGTTATAAAGAACAATAAGATGGGTGCTATGTTAGATATAAAGATGACGACTATTAAGTTTATTTAAAAGATGATTCAAATTATTGATTTCCTCTTCTGTTAAACATTGACATCTCGCTTCGATTAATTCACATCTTGCTATATTGATTTGTTTAATTAAATCTCTAGCTTCAGTTGTTAAACATAAATCCTTACAACGTAAATCTTCATGTGACTGTTGACTTGTAATATAACCTTTATGAACTAATTTCTTTATCCAACGAGATACAATGGATTGCTCTCTACTAATTTTCATTGTTAAATCATATTGTGATAATCGATCATAGTTATAAAGAATTCTTAATAATTCCAGTTGGTCATTTGTTATATCAGTCCGTTGGCCAAAGCGTCTATTTACTAAATTAAGATCATTATTTGTTAGGGTAATAAGTTTTTCTAGTTGATTATACATAGCTGTTCTACTCCACTCTAGTAATTGTTTATATTATAAAGTTAATTTTATAATTAGACAATACTATTCAATAAATTGACTAAATTCATTTTAATAATATGGTATTATCTATTCATTATACACGATTTCTAATTTTTCTATTTAAATTAAGAGAAAGTGAGATTTTATTAATTAAATATTATAAATAAAAATATGATATGATAATTATATTCTATTTCAAAGTAATGAGGTCATAATACTTTGAATGATTATATTTAGAGGTGTAAATATGAAATTAACTTTAAATTCAAATTCTAAGTTTTTAAGAGCGCCAAGTATCCGACAGTTTTCAAGTCGAATAAAAAATATTGACGACTGCGTTAATTTAACTATTGGCCAACCTGATTTTCCAATGCCTGATGTGGTTAAGCAAGCATATATTAATGCAATAAGCGAAGATAAAACAAGTTATTCACATAACAAAGGCCTTACTGAAACGCGTCAAGCGATTAGTCAATATTTTAAACGTAGATATGGATTTCTTTATAGCGAAGAAGAAATTATTGTTACAAACGGTGCAAGTGAAGCGTTAGATACATCGCTAAGAAGTATAATCGAACCTGGAGATGAAATTTTAATCCCTGGTCCTATTTATGCTGGATATATCCCATTAGTTGAAACTTTAGGTGGTAAACCTATTTATATTGATACCACACATTCTGACTTTAAGGTAACACCTGAGCTAATTGAAGCTTACTTTACTGATCAAACTAAAGCAATTTTATTAAATTATCCTACTAATCCAACTGGTGTTATATTAGAGCGCTCAGAAGTTGAAGCCCTTGTACATTATTTAAAAACTAAAGAAATATTTATTATCAGTGATGAAATCTACGCTGAAAATACGTTTACAGGAACACATACTTCTTTTGCAGAATATGAAGAGATACGTGATCAACTATTACTCATTGGTGGCTTAAGTAAATCGCATTCAGCTACAGGCATCCGTATCGGTTTTTTAATCGGTCCTGAATATTTAATTGAAAAATTAACTTTCATGCATGCATATAACTGTATTTGTGCTAATGTTCCTGCTCAAATTGCTTGTATCACTGCATTAAATGAGGGCTTAGAAGCACCAAAATATATGAACGAAGCTTATATTGAACGACGTGATTATTTAAAAGCTAAATTGTTATCGCTAGGATTCGAACTTGAAGCTCAACCTGAAGGTGCATTTTATATTTTCCCAAGTATTAAACGATTTACTAATAATGATTTTGACTTTTGTGTCAATGTACTGGAAGAGGCACATGTTGCGATGGTACCAGGATCTTCTTTTACAGATATAGGAAAAGGCTATATTCGTATTTCTTATGCTTATGAAATGAACGTCTTAAAAGAAGGTATGCGCCGTTTAGAATTATATTTAAAAGAACACTATCCTAATGTGTTAGATAATTAAAAAAACGCAAGATTGACTAAGTCAATTTTGCGTTTTTTTATTACTATTGTTTATGGGAATTTAGGGAATTGATCAAAATCAGGATCGCGTTTTTCTTTAAATGCGTCACGACCTTCTTTTGCTTCATCAGTAGTGTAATACAGTAATGTAGCATCTCCAGCCATTTGTTGTAAACCAGCTAAACCATCTGTATCTGCATTCATTGCAGCTTTTAAGAAACGTAATGCTGTTGGTGAATGTTTCATAATATCTTTACACCAAGCAACTGTTTCATCTTCTACTTTATCTAAAGGTACTACAGTATTAACTAAGCCCATTTCTAATGCCTCTTGAGCATTATATTGACGACATAAGTACCAAATTTCACGTGCCTTTTTGTGGCCTACGATACGAGCTAAGTATCCTGAACCATAACCAGCATCAAATGACCCTACTTTAGGTCCAGTTTGACCAAAGATTGCATTATCTGCAGCAATTGTTAAGTCACATACTACATTTAATACGTTACCTCCACCAATTGCATAACCTCTAACCATTGCAATAACTGGTTTAGGAATAACACGAATTAAACGTTGTAAATCCAATACATTTAAACGAGGAATTTGGTCTTCACCAACATAACCGCCATGTCCACGTTTCTTTTGATCTCCGCCTGAACAAAACGCTTTATCGCCTTCACCTGTTAAGATAATAACAGAAACATTTTGATCATCACGTGCTCTAGTAAATGCATCAATCATTTCAGCTACTGTTTTAGGTGTAAATGCATTACGTACTTCTGGACGGTTAATTGTTACTTTTGCAATTCCTTCGAAGAATTCATATTTAATTTCATCATATTCTTTTAGTGTTTCCCACTGTCTAGTCATTTTGCTCCTCCTTTAAAAAACCTAATACTATTGTATCAAATTCCGCTTCATCTTCCACATGAATTGTGTGACCTACATTTTTAAAAATATGGATTTGATAGTTTTTAATTTCTTGTGCCATTTTTTTAGCAGTATTAACGAATTTTTCATCTAATTCTCCTGCTAAAATAAGACAATCACTTTTTATACGCTTAATATCTCCCCATAAATTAGGCATATGTCCAGTCCCATAATCTCTTAAAGCTTTCGCTAACTTATTGGGATTCTGCGCAAGTCGCATACGACGCATTGCCTTTTTTTTATTATCATCTAATAGATATTGTGTTTGAAATAAAGGGAGTTTTTCCCAATCATTTACAAATACTTCAATTCCAGCTATTTCTAATACACGTCCACGTGCTTGATCGATAGCCTGTCGTTCTTTACGTAAAGCTTCGTTAGCAATGCCTGGTGATGTACTTTCTAATATTAATTGTTTGATTTCATATTGACCATGTATTGCATAGTAGAGTGCTACACGCCCACCCATTGAATACCCTAATAAACTGAATTTATATTTCTCAAATTGAGATAAAACTCGATTTATTTGTTCCGTTATATACGGAAAGTCCCATATTTGATCTGTAGGTGAGTCATCTTTGCCATGTCCAGGTAAATCAATAGTTAAAACATTACATTGAGTAAGAAACGCCTCTATATGATTCATATAAGTTTGACTGTCACTAATAAAACCATGAAGTAAAATTAATAATTGATTGCTTGGATGCTCAGACTTATAAAAATTATAATGTAACATTTAAAATCTCACTCAATTTCTTATATAAAAGTTGATGTTGTTCTAAGTTATCTTCACGATTTGTAAGAATTTCGTATATATATGAATTCATAGTTGAAAAAGATACTTGAGAAAAATCGGTAATATTATTTAAACGTTTAAATGAAAAGTCATATAACATGGCAGTGTACTCAAAATTTAGTCCAGTTGGTGTACCAAATAGACGTTCAAAGTATTGCTCTGCTGCTGTTTTTTGAGGCAAATAAGAAAATATCCCTCCACCATCGTTGTTAAGTATAACAACATTAATATGAATATCGTTTAATTTAGCCATTAATAATCCATTCATATCATGATAAAAAGCTAAATCTCCAATCAGTAATGTCACTTTTTTATGTACTGCCATACCTAAAGCAGTAGAAATAACGCCATCAATACCATTTGCACCTCGATTAGCATACACTTCTACTTCACTATCAAATAATAAATTATCTACATCACGAATAGGCATACTATTACTTACAAATAATGCATCATCTTTAGTGAGTTTTTGAATCAGTGTACTTACAAATGCTGATTCATCTGTCGCTTGAGACATATGTTGAGTGATTGCTTTACGAGATTGTGCTTCTATTGACTGCCAACGTTCAATCCAATCCTTACGGTTTACTGTTGGTTCATTCACTAAACTTCTGAAGAAATCATTTGCTGATATTTCATATGAGATGTGTGGTGGTGTTGGAAATACATCAATTTTATCATTATTTTGAACTAATATTTGAAATGCATTTGTGCGTGTAAGCCATTGATTTAATTTTTTAGAAATAACTGGTTTACCTACACGTATAATAAAATCAGCATCAATATTTAAATGAGAACGGTATAATAAATCATATGTTGTAATGACATTAGGATGATTATACTTACGTAATTGACTAAGTGGATCTGCAAGAATTGGTAAGTCATGAATTGTAGCGTAAGTTAAAATTTGATCGACTGCTTGGTGCTGCATGTCCCCTACAATAATCAGGCCTTTCTTATCTTTTAATATATTTTTTATATCTTGTATATCTATATTTTTTTGATAATGAGGCAATATTTTATGTTCAGATTTTAAATTCTCAGTCATTTCAAGATCTGGTGTTAACGGTTCTCTAAATGGCAAATTAAAATGTATTGGACCACGGTGTGGGCCATATAAATATTGACTTGCAATTTGCATTTGATAATTGATAGTATTGAGCATTTCTTGACTGCCATCAGCTACAGGCATATCAAATTGGAAGTTAATATAATTTGCAAACATATTGACTTGGTTAATCGCTTGTGGTGCACCTACACTTCTAAGTTCATGTGGACGATCGCTAGTCAATACTATAAGCGGTATACGGCTGATTTGACTTTCAGCTATAGCTGGCGTGTAATTAGCAGCCGCTGTTCCAGAAGTACATAAAATCGCAACTGGGCGTTCGCTCCCTTTAATTAATCCTAAGGCAAAAAAAGCTGCGCTACGTTCATCAGGATGTATCCAAGTTTTAATATTTGGATGCGCTTCAAATGCAATCGCTAAAGGAGTCGAACGTGAGCCCGGACTAATAACGACTTCTCGCACACCATAGGCATATAACTCTGATGCAAATGTATAAACTTGTTTAGTTAAAGCTTCTTTATGATTCATTCTTATTCACTACTCCTAAAGCATTCATCATTGGTGAAAATTTCACCGACGTTTCTTCAACTTCACTTTCAGCATTAGAATCTTTTACAATACCACAACCTGCAAACAAAGTAGTTTGATTTTGTTTAATTAACATAGAACGAATAGCCACAATAAATTCACAATCATCATCTACGTCAATATATCCAACTGGAGACCCATATAATCCTCGTGTACCAAATTCATTTTTTTCAATATAGTCAACTGCTTCTTTCTTAGGATAACCCCCTAAGGCAGGTGTAGGATGCAACTCATCAATTAAACTAATATACGAATGATTCAATAATGTTCCTTTTATTTCAGTATACAAATGATACATATGATCGTTTTTTAAAATATTAGGTTTTTGATTGTACTCTACATTTTCTACATAAGGCTTAATATCATTTAAAATGCTGCTAACGACAAATTGATGTTCACCTAGATTTTTACTGTCTTGTAAAAATGCTTGAATATTTTTTTCATCTTTTTCAGCATCTTGTGTTCGAGGAATTGTTCCTGCTACAGCCTTCGTAGATAATATACCGTCCTCAACTTTTAATAATTGTTCTGGTGTTTGAGAAAAGAATACAGATTGGTTAGACTCTAGGATAAATAAGTAACTATTTTTCTCATTGTTTAACGCACGATTAAGTACATAAGGAATACTAATTGGCTTATCAAACTTAATTAAGCGACGTCTCGCAAGTACTACTTTTTTATCTTTATCAAGTTGTTCAATCGTATGACTTACAAGATCTTTCCATTCATCAACATAAATATCTTCCATGCGTGTTACATTGCCTAAAGCTGTCTCTCGTTCTGTCGTATCAACTTGAGCATTTTCGAAATAATTAATCATTTGATTTAATTTTTCCATTTCAAATTGGGCTTTTTCAACTGTATATGTCAAAATGGTTTGATTGTTAACTGAAGAAATAAGTACTTCAGGTACCACAAAATGATTAATCCCAAATTCACGCCACTCATCATCAGATTTATGATTTGAAAATTGGAATCCCCCTACTATTTTAAGGTGATGCTTTTGCGTATTAACATGAATTAGTTCTACATCATTTTTAAATTTTTCCCATTCCCGAAAGATAGATTGTTTATTTTCAAAGTTATTCTTAAACCTTTGAATTGCATGATAGCCGAAAAATGAAGACATATTATCGTTTAATCGCAAATAAAATCGATCTCCAGCTTGTTTTTCAGTTAAATTAAATAATTCACTTGGTGTTAAAGATTTATTTAACACGACTTCAACAGAAACCCAGTTTTTATTGCTTTCATATATAGATTCCAAAATTTTGTCTTCCATTAGGTTAGCAGCCATTCATTTCACTTCTTTCATTATCTTTTTTTTACTCATTAAAATATTGTAACATTTTTCGTTATTCATCGTATTATAATTGCTTAATCAATTTAGAGAAATATTTCACGTTGATTGACCTTTCTTACCTATTCCTTTAAAATACATATGTTAAAACTTTATATTATAAGAGGTAGATTATATTATGGCAGATCAATATCAACAATATTCAACTGTTAGAAAATATTGGCATTTAATGAGACCTCATACTTTAACCGCGTCTATTGTCCCTGTATTAGTAGGAACAGCGACAGCTAAACTTTTCTTACTGGGCAGTCAAGATCATATTAAATTCAGCCTATTTTTAGCAATGTTAATCGCATGTCTTTTAATTCAAGCAGCGACTAATATGTTTAATGAATATTATGATTTTAAAAAAGGATTAGACGATCATACATCTGTAGGTATCGGTGGCGCGATTGTTCGAAATGGTATGAGTCCAAAACTTGTCATGAATCTAGCAATTGCTTTTTATATTATTGCCGCTTTACTTGGTATATATCTAGCTGCTAATAGTTCATTTTGGATTATTCCAGTTGGTATTGTATGTATGGCAATTGGTTATTTATATACTGGTGGACCTATTCCTATTTCATGGACGCCATTTGGTGAATTATTCTCCGGATTATTTATGGGTATGATTATCATTTTACTTGCATTCTTTATTCAAACAGGTAATGTCAATGGTTTTGTTGTTTGGATTAGCTTACCTATTGTTATTACAATCGGGTTAATTAATATGGCTAATAACATTCGTGACCGTATTAAAGATAAAGCAAGTGGTCGTAAAACCTTACCTATTTTATTAGGTAAAAAAGCTTCTATTACGTTTATGGCAGCAATGTATATCTTAGCTTACTTAATCGTAATATTTACTGCTTTATTCAAATCAGGCGGCTCATTATTCTACTTGTTAGTATTATTCTCATTCCCAATGCCAATCAAAGCAATTCGTCGTTTTAATAAAAATGATACACCAGCAAGCATGATGCCAGCGATGGCAGCGACTGGCAAAACGAATACAGTCTTTGGTATTTTGTACGCTTTGGGTATTTATATCAGCGCACTTTTAGGTGGAATCTAATTTATTTTAACTAGCATTGTTTTTTAACAATGCTAGTTTTTTTATTATTATATATATATCATATGTAGATAATCATGGCCATATAAATTAATATCTTCAACCCATTTGAAACCTAGTTGTTTATAAAGTTTAAGTGCTTTCTCATTATTATAATCACAATTTAAACTCCATTTTTTATTAGAACTTGTGGTGATCAAATGTTCCAACAATTGTGTCGCAATACCTTGTCCTCTATAATCAGGCGATGTGACCACTGCTTCAATATACCACTCATCATTTTTAGCTTCTTTTATAGGTAAAGGTGTTCCAACTAATCTGATATCTTCTTCAAGAGGCAGTTGGTTCCATTGTTCTTCGTACTCCATTTCTTTTGAACCATCATAAGCGATAATACAACCGGCCACTTCATTATTCTTTTCATATACCCATATATTTTTATAATAGGTACGATAATGTACATTAACTATACTAAGTTCAAGCAAATTGATCATACGTTTTTTAGAAATTTCCTTTACAATGTCAAGTTCCATATCTTTCCATATTAAATAATAAAGTTTTGCAATTTGCTTATTATCACTCGGTGTCGCTTTTCTAATCATATTTATCCCTCCATCTACATCATACTCATATTATTACAAGAAATTAAATATTATAGTAAGTATAAACTGATTCTTTTATAAGTGCCGTTCTTGATTTTAGTCATAAATTACTTACAATATGAAAATAAGGAGGCATCCATAATATGAGAGTAAACAAAACATTGTATGTATTATGTGCATTGTTCTTAGGTGGTGTTGGGATTCACAAGTTCTATGCGGATAAAGTTGGACAAGGCGTATTACATTTGGTCTTTTTTTGGACACTTATTCCAACAATTATTTCGATTATTCATGGCATAATCATTATCTTCACTACTACAGCTGATAATAATGGATATATTTTTATACCCAGATAAAAAACAACCAAAAGTATTTAAACTTTCTTCTTTAAATTAAAGAAAATGGGGTATAAATTAATAATAGTTTTAAAAAGGAGAATGTGACTATGAAAAACTTTATTAAACGTATTGTGAGAACAATTATTACAGGATATGTATTAAAATGGATTAAAAATAAAATAGAAGGAAATTCAAAAAGAAAATAATTTAAAAAGGTCTATTCACTTTATTTTAGAGAATAGACCTTTTTATAATGACTCATTGGAACCGGATTTACTCATTGAGAAATGCCTCCAAATGTTTTAATTCAGTAGTATATTGATTAAAATCATCTTCATTTCTATTAACCAAGGCTTCATCAATTAATGTTACAAGTTGTTTCTTTCTTTCTAAACGTAAAGCTTCGTCAATCACAAGTTCTACACCTAAATCATTCATCGTCGTTACAAATTCTTCTAGTGTGGTATGTTTAACATTTGTATTGTAATACATAAAATTCACTACCTTTCTATTAATTTAAAAATAGTATACAAGCTTTTTATTTTGAAATCAATGAATATTCAGACTTTTCTAAATAAAATAGTGTAATTTTATTTTTAAATAATAACTTGACAACATATACTTTTTTTATATAATAATTTTATATTATTAATCACTCTTCGTTTTTAATAATAAATAATTAAATAAGGAGCTGATCTTATGACTCAGTTCAATAAACCACCTAATACGATTTATGTCATACGTAAAGGTGATATGGTGATTAGACCTACATTTGACAATCATCAACAACCGAACGGCTCAGAAATCCTCAAATTCGATACCTCACGAGAAATAAGCCCTTTTAAAACTCAAAAAATTATTGAACGATCATGTAGATTTTATGGCAATAACTACTTAAGCAAGAAAGCTGAAACTCAACGCATCGCTGGAATAACTAGTAAACCTCCCATCCTTCTCACACCATTGTTTCCAACTTACTTTTTCCCAACACATTCAGACCGTTTAGAAGAAAATATATGGATTAATATGCATTATATTTCTGATATTAAGCCATTAAAGAACAGAAAGAGTAAAATTATCTTTGCAAACCAAGAAGCACTAACATTAAATGTATCTTTTCATAGTTTATGGCATCAATATTCTAATTCTATTTTCTATTACTATATGATTGATAAACAAGCAAGAATGAAGTCTAATAATCCAGATATGCCAATCGATTATGAAAAAACATCTTTAAATATTTTTGAGGCCCTTTCACACTATTCTTTATTAGAAGATAAATAGCTGTATGTTTATTTTTAAAATATACGGAACGATTATATTAATTTAGTGTAAATGTTCCGTATATTTTTTAAAGATTATCTCTTGCAAATTTTAATATTATTGATATAATTGTATTTGTGTTGATTAAAGAACACTTTATATTATTCCGCAGTAGCTCAGTGGTAGAGCTATCGGCTGTTAACCGATCGGTCGTAGGTTCGAATCCTACCTGCGGAGCCATATGGAAACGTACTCAAGTTGGCTGAAGAGGCGCCCCTGCTAAGGGTGTAGGTCGCGAGAGCGGCGCGAGGGTTCGAATCCCTCCGTTTCCGTCTGTTATACTTAAATAGGTTAAAATACCTTTGAAAACCCCGTTTTTACGGGGTTTTATTTTTATACTTTTAAATAGTTTTCATATCAAGCCGACAATGTGGTCGACAACTTACTATTTTATATTAAAAGTTGTCGGTTATGTTGTCGACCTACTCTCTATACTCCTTGCTGCTCTAAGCTTTAATTGTAATGACTACTTATTGATTTTTTATCAATATTAAACCCCATCAATGAATAAATTGATGGGGTTATTATCTGAGTAAGGCCATTTTTGTACATTGTGATATGTAAAAAAATGGCTTATTTAAGAATAAACTTTAGAACTAAATAGAATGAATTAGAACATTTTTGGCACACGCTTGACACTTTTACGAATTAATTTTTTTCTTATCTTTTAAATCTATATACGATTTATAAAGTGTAGTCGTAAAACCTGTTAAAACAAAGATAGATATAGCTATAAAAATATGCATATCTACATTTACCAAATGATCTGCAAAATTATCTTTTAATATTTTATCTGTAACTCCGTTACTAATTGATTTCATTAAATTAGAATATAATGTAAATCCTGTCGAAATTAAACCGGTAAACCAAGTTAGTATAGGGAATAGTACATTAATATTAAAGAATTTATTTGCAAAAATTGAAAGAACTAAAGTAACAATAATGTTTATGGCATACCATATTGCTATAAATAATATAGAAAACCACATAGTTCCTTCAAACTCATCAATATCATACTTATACGATACACTCTCGAATCGTGGGAGCACTACAGATGCAATACTAAGATATCCCCAATATATAAGAACCTGTACTCCAATAAATAAAATCGCAATAAGAATATATAAAAGTATAGTCATAATTTTTTCATACCACTTATTTTCATTTTGTGACATATTTTACCTCCTTTCAATACTTAATAATAATTAATTTATTATATTGTGTATAGACAGAACATAACAGCGAACAAAAAAAGAACCATCCTAATCGACAGTTCTTTATAGTTTTCTTTATTTAATTAATTTTTCTAAATTAGACCGACATTAAATTATTTACGAATTCATCTTTAATTTCATATACTTTTGGTCTTTCTTTAATTTTTGTTAGCTTATCCTTATGTTTTTTTATAATATTATCCAATTTACCTCTTTTGAAAGGTAAATATTCAACTAATTCTTGAAGACTAAGTCTTGTATATTCACTACCAAAGACCTTATCTTGTAATAGTACAAATAAAACATTACTATCATTTTCATTTAGATTTAGATTTTTTAAACCTTCATATAATTTTTCAATCATTTCAATATTTTCTTCAAATTGTTCAATAGCACTTGATTGCCCTTCAATTATTAGATCTAACATTACATTTATAAAAGAAGTAAGTTCTCCTTTATTTAAAAACTCAGATGTTGCCTCGAATGCTTTATCATATTTGTTTTTATTACGATTTATTGTATAAGAAAATGTTAATGCAGTAACGTGTTCTAAATGTTCATTAAGTAATTTTGCTACTATATATCTACCTAGTCTCCCATTGCCATCATAAAACGGATGTAAGTATTCAAACATAAAGTGACTTGCTAATATTTTTAATAATTTTGGAGCTTCATAATAATTAATAAATGTAATGAGTTTATTTAAAAATTCAATTATTTCATATTCCGAATACTCATTTCTATGCAGCCATTTTTCTCTAGCAACATCTCTAACACCTACTCCTTGATTTCTAAACATTAATCCGTCTGGACGATCTTCCTCTTCTATATCTTTCGATAATAATAAGTCATAAGCCTTTCTAAAATCAGACACTTCATTGAATTTAATTTCTTCATTACTTAATAATAGAGCATATAGCTTAACTAACCCTTTAAATCTTTTATTGCTTTTCGTATTAGTTTTGTTTAAAACTGCTGCTAATTCTTTTTTAGTACTTTTGACATTTTCTTTTTCATTTGTACTTTGTAATTCATTTATTAGTAATCTTTTAAGATATGAAGATGTAGCAACACTAGGTTGACTATTCATTAATTTATTAATTTTACTTGAATTCATTAAAATTTTTTCCGATTTTATAAACAAATCTTTAGTCGGACAGAAAAACAAAGGATACTTAGTGCTTCTTATTTGAACTTGATTTCTGATCGGGTTAATTTCAATGCCAGTATCATATGTCGAAAAATGATTTAATCTTAACTGATACTCATTTTCCATAATTTGATCTCCACTCATATGAAATATAGATTTCAATGTTTTATAGTTCATGATACTTCACCTTTTTCTCTTTTAATCTCAATTTGTCGATTTATATTATATGGATTTAAACTATTATAATACAAAACTATTATTTATGATACATAGAGTGTAATTCTTACGTTTGTTTTTTTCAAAAAACAAGGCAAACGGCAGCAATAGTTAATATATAGCGTGTGTATTTCCATATTTTTATGCATAAAAAAACACCACGCTCATAAGAACGTGGCTTGAACGATTTACACTCATTTAAAACACAAATAATAAAACTAAAATTATCATAAATTTTGAGGTGCCTATATCATAACATAAAAAAGAGGGACAAGCACTAAACTTGTCCCTCCATAAAACATAATGAAATTTGTAAACGTATAGGATATTATCCCAAGTTGATTATAGCATATTATTTTAAAGTTCCCCATACTTGTTTCATTTTGTTTTTAGGTGGTTTTTTACCATTCCATGTTCCTACTGGTAAATAAATTCTTTCACCTTCAAAGCTGTCATATCCTACCCATACATGCTTATCTTGTAACATAATTTCATCATACTCAATTTTAGTGTTAGGTGGTAAATCACCTGCTGCGTTATTTCTCAATCTGAATGGACCAACGTAACGTGCTTGAATAGGTTGATTACCATTAATGAATGAGCCTTTTTGTGCTTTGTAGTAAGTTTTATGTTTATTTTTCTTCCAACCAGTAGGTAATACTTCTTGTTTAGCTTTTTCTTTTTTTACTGCTTGTTCGATATGCTTTTCAGTAACTTCTTTGGCATTAGATGTATCTAACTTACCACCATTAGCATAGAACTTAATACGACTAATGAAGTAATCGATTAACTTCAATTGGTTTCTTCTTGTGTAAGGTTGACCTTTACCGATGTGAATTTCCCATGATCTATGTGGACAAGATGTTTGAGAGTATTCGTTGTGTAAGTGTACTGTATCTCTATTAATAGGTAAGTTGTAAGATAACATTACTTCAGCTGCAGTTTTTAATGTTGCTTCTTCATTCTCTAAGAATAACTTATCAGAAATACGTCCAGGATAACTTTCACACACTTCAAATCCAATTAAGTTGTTGTTTGCCCAAAAGTTAGCACAGTGCCATTCTACAAAGTTAGTTGGATGATACCATAAACGCTCATTGCGATTAACATATACACTAGCAAAACCATTTACATGTGTACCGTTTTGTTCTCTTGCATATAACCATGGTAAATACTGACTTGGTGTCATACTGCCATAGTCGTTGTGTATCCTTTTGTTTACTTATAGACGCTACTCTATAAATCTGTGTCGATTCACATGCACTCTCATTACAAGACGTGAGCAGACTATTTCTTTCTATCTACGTGAGATAGTTCTTCTTTCGAACTCGCTTGAGTCCTACCGGGAGGCAATCCCGTAGTCGTTGAACATTCCCCATATCTATTGACTTAGGGGTAGTGCTGCTAAACTAACCAATCCTTCAACTTGTTAAACTCTCATACAATCCTTTCGGTTGTATTGTAGTGTGAAGGCTCTTAGGTTTTTCAAAGCAATTTATGTTTTAAGTACATATACCTCGCGATATATGCAGTGCTAAATAAATTCCCATTTATACCCGTTACATTGTTTTCTTTTTCCTAAGCAAACAGACGAAATGTGTCTTTGACTTCCATAACCCTTTCTTTCAGCTTCGGCTTGAGAAGGAAAATAAAAAACTTCACCAGTTTTTAAAGAAGTTGCTTTTACTGATTTTGATTTTTTACCATTAGTATTTTTTGAAATCATTCGAGATTTTCTTGTTCCATAATTATTATTTTCTTTTGATGTAATGTACTCTAAATTTTCTAGACTGTTATCATTTTTGTTCTCATTTTTATGGTTAACCTCATAACCTTTAGGTTTTGGACCAACAAAAGTTAACATTACTAGATTAGATACATATAAAGAACGTCGCTTTTTATCTTTATATAATGTTACTTGTAAATAATCGAATGCTACTTTATTGGTTTTTAAGATACGTCCTTTTTTTAGTATTTCACTCTTATTTTGTGGTAAATAAATATATCTGTCTTTTGAACGTATTTTACCTAAATTAGACGCTTGATAAAAATTTTCGTAACCGGGTATATCTTTCCAAATTTCTTCCATACTATAATACACCTGCCATAATCATTATAGGTGTATTATACCATATATTTGAGAATTATTTTCTTACACCACTCCTGCTATACTTGCTTTACGATTAGTGATTTTAGAACCATTGATATGAGATGAATAAATATCTTTCATTTTAACATTACTCCCTTTTTCTAGTTTTTGATTTAGTTTTGAAATATCGTATTTTTCAATAGGAATACCACTACATACTTCTGCCTTTTCATCTTTCAAGTTAGTACCTTTAGGACGTAACTGAAGGTGTAAATGTGCGTTCATTGGATTATCATAGTAGTTACTTGAACCCTGCAAACCGATAATATCGCCTTGATTAACTTTGTCACCTTCACTATATTTGAGTGATTGTCTTTGTAAGTGACCA
This sequence comes from Staphylococcus hominis subsp. hominis, assembly GCF_002901845.1. GTDB lineage: Bacteria > Bacillota > Bacilli > Staphylococcales > Staphylococcaceae > Staphylococcus > Staphylococcus hominis. The sequence continues at coordinate 351,334 of NZ_PPQE01000025.1, read as the reverse complement.
TAAATCCAATCGTTTCCGTTAGCGTCTCTAATCTCAATTGTTCCGCCAAAATTACCATGTGTTTCGCAAGTGATAACTGTACCACTTGTGACTGCTGGAATATCATTAGTTGCATTATTATATAAATCAAATGCTCTATGATAACCACCGCAGAATTCATCATAATTAATACCATTTTCAATATAATTTCTAAATCCATAATCATTAGGATAATTGTCATATCGACGTGGATCAGAACTAATTTTCCAACCCTTTTGTGTTAAATAATCAATTGCAGTTAACATTCAATCACTCCTATTTTAAGTTATTGTCTTTTAAAACTTTTTCTTGTTCTCGTGATTTTTTACGTAAGATGTATGTGTTTTTGTACACGCCATAGATACCAACTAACGATGGAATAAATACCATTAAGAAGTTTATCCATGGTTGCACATGGTCAGGATTTAAAAACTCTACTTCAATTCCACTTGCTTGTAATGCTAAGTATAAAAGTGCAAGCATTCCACCAAATTGAGAAATATATTGCTTAATTTTATCTTTTTCCATTTCTTCTCACTCCTTATTCAAAATAAAAAGCCGACACTAAAAGTGCCGACTTAAAATAATTTCTATTTACAATTTCCAAACCAGAAACAAGACCAGAAATCAGCTTTTGCAAATAATTTAAACATATTAATCACCTCCTTATATGCCGAATACCATTCTGATAACAGCAAAAATAATAGAACCTGCCACTGAAAAAACCATACCTAACATTAAACGTTTCATCTCTTTGATGTTTTTACGATTTTCTCTTTTACTTTCTTTATCAATTTCTCGTTCCCGATTAATACTATCTAAGGTAAAGTTCATTTTTTGATTGATCAATTCTTGGTTATGTTGCCCGTCTTTTATTTGCTCCAAAGAAGCGAATATCTTTTCATCATTATCTTCTAACCGTTTTATTCTTGTTTCATAATCGCGTCCTTGACTATCCTCCATTCTTGCACCTCTATTCTGCGTTAGTTTCAGTTGTTTCTTCCACGTACTCTAATAAAGTTGTTAGCTTTACTGGTTTGACTGTCAATTTTTCAGCAATAATACCGAACTCGTAGTTTAATTCGTTTAAGCTATTTAAACGTTCAGCAAGTACTTTAACTTTATTTAAATTATCGAATTTAGTTGCGATATTCACATTACTAGTTGGATAGAATTGACCTCTGAAGTCATTATCTAAAACAGCTTCTTCTCCTTTTTCATTCACTTGTACTAAGATATAACTTTCTGTGTTTTTTACGATTTCGTTTGCCATGATAAATTCCTCCTAAAATTTGGTATAAAAAGAGTGCTAAAGGTTACTCTCCTTCAGCACTTACAGTATCTTTATTTTGTTGTTCTTCTTGTTCTCTAATTACTGCTCTTAACATTGCATTTTCTTGTGAAAGTTTAGCGTTTTGAGTAACTAACTCCTCGATAACATAACTTGGATTAGCTTGTAATTGATTGTTCATTTAATTTTTCCTCCAATTTATCTACTTTTTTAATTAATTCTTGGATAGCTTTAGTGTTCCAAAACATGACTTCGTTTCCATCAAAACCATCTCCATGTCGCCATTCAATAGGTATTTCACGTTCGATGATAATACCGTGATGATTACGTGCATAGTTTGTTTCTTTTTCTGAATTTAACTTGTATGAATACAATCTCAAGTCATTTCTGAATGCATCTAATACACTATAATTCCATTCTTTAATATCATATTTGAATTTTTCAGACGACATAGCGTGCCAGTTAGCAAAGCGAATGTCTTTATATCCTGTATCTCCACCGTTATACCGTAAGTTATTTGTCACTCGTAATTCTCCAGTAGACACACCTATATAGAAATCTTTAGCAGTATTAACTCTTATAGAGTTCGCTTGTACATCTAAACATTGCAAGTCTTTGTATCTCACATCGCCATTGTTGTAACCTTTTTTATCGGTTATACGTAATGCATCGTCTACTAAAATATAACCATTACTTCCTTTAGCGGTTAAATCTCCATATAATTTATCTCCAAAGAAGTGGCCAGTACCGATATCACCGTCTTTGTTTGTTGCATAGATTGTACTATTAACCGAACTTTTACTAAATCTTATTCCTGAACCATATTGTGACGTATCACTTGAAACATTACCGTATTTAAGAACACCGTCTGTGTATGCACCACTATCGTTTTGTTTTACATACATAGCAAATTCGTTGTTTCCAGTTCGGTTATCACGATACGGTCTGAAATAAATGCCATAGTTACTTTCAATATTTACAGTTAAGTTTGCATTTAGAATAATACGACTGTAATCACTTTCTAATGCTACTGCACCATAGGTTGAGTGAAGTCGTACACCACGAGAAGTATCATTATATTTTGTAGAATGAAATTCTAATGTACCTGCTGTTTCATCACCAGCACCAGCAAGCATTGTTGATAAACCTTTTTCGGTTAAATATAAGTTATAACCAGTTGTTCTATTTTGTACTTTTACAGTACCACCTTGAATACCTAATCTTAAATTAGCGGTATCAGTTTCGTTTGCCCAAGTACGTGTGAAAGAACCATAAGAAAGGATAGAATTATTTCTAATATCTATATAATCAACACTATCCCCACCACGAATACCAATGTTATTCATATTAATATCTAAACCTTCAGAACTTAAATTTAAACGGTTGATAATTTCATTCTTGCCAACTTTATCATCAACTCTACTTGCCATGACATTAAAATCTTTATTGACTGTAATATCTACTTTATCGCCTCTAAGTTGAATACCATTTTTATCCATTGTGTATGATTGGATATTACCGTTTTCATCGTAACTTAAATTTATTCCTTTAGTTGTGGCTGATATTTCTGAAATCACTTGAGATAATGTTTTACGACTAGCATTGAACTTTTGTTCATCAACTTTTAACGCTATTTTATCACCATTTTGAGATATTGATGTTTCTAGTTTAGTCATGGCTATATCATTACTTTGTTTATAAGCATCTGTGTAATTTTTAGCGTTTGTTTCGGCATCGTTTGCTTTAATAACTGCATAATCTTCTGCTGCTTGTTGTGCTACATTAGCTTTGTTTTGCGCGTCTTGTTTAGCAGTTTCTAGTTTGCTTTCAGCGTCTTGTATAGCGCGATGTTCCTCTGCGTTTACTATATCGTCTGCATAAGTCTTTATTTTTGTTTCTTTTAAGTTGTCTTGTGCGTCTGCATAAGCTTTAGTCGCTTTTTCTGCGTCTTGTTGTGTTTTTTTTACTAACGTTTCAACATCTTCTGGCGCTGGTGTAACATCTGTTGCTACCGTCCCTTTTTCTAATTGCCAATCAGTAATATAAAAACTTTTATACGTTCCGTCAGCGTTTTTAATTGCTGGGTACATATAAATTGTAACTGGCGCATTACCTTTTCCAGTAAATGTAAATGAGTAACGTTTCCAATTTGTTGTGATAGTTTCGCCTTTATTAAAGTAATTATTATCACTATTGATATATACACCACGCATAAATTTTAATTCTTCGCTAGCTTTAGCATAAAAAGAAAATGTGTATATTTCGCCTTCTTCGATTAAGTATTCTTTGTCACCTAAATATAAAATGTCGTTAGAACTATCGAATAATAACGCTCGTTTACCTTCTTCTTCAACTATCCCTGTACAATAAGAATTAGGTATTTGTAAATATTTTTGCGTTGAATATCTTAATAAATTTCTTCCGCCAACGTTTAAATTATTAAATTTATTATCAGTATATATTGTAGCTTGTTCTTTGATGTTATCAGTATAATTTTTAGCTTCTGTCATACCACTTTCAAATTTAGTTATTGTTACTTTATCAGTAATTTCGTTTGAAAGTTGTCGTCTTTGACTATCTGCATTATCTAATCTTTGAACTATTTCGTTTTTATCTAAAATGTAATCTTGTTTAGATACTTTACTTTCAATTTGCGTAGGTAAAATATCAAGCGTTGCTTTATTACTTTCGACTGTTGTTTCTAAAGGTGTAAGACGACCATAAACATTATTTAATTCTTGCGCTACGTCCTCACTTTTAGCCATGAAACTAATTTGAGTATCTAATTCTGTTATATTTGACTCGTTAGTTGTGACGCGTGTTGTTATAGGCTCTAGTTTATTAATTACATTTTGATTTGCTACTTCTTGAGCCTCTTGTGCTTTTTGATCTGCATATAATTTTGCTTCATCACGTTTCGCGATTGCGTCAGCGATTGCGCGTTCTTCTTCGGCTGTAATCTTATCATCAGCGTAGGCGTTAGCTTGTGTTTGCGCTAAATTTATTTTAGCTTGTAGCGCTTCTTCTTTTGCTTTGTCTGCTTCCATGCGCGCGCGTTCTTCTTCGTTGATTAAATTATCAGTATAGGTTGCCATTTCATTTTTTAATGATTGTTGTTGTTGTTGTAGTAACTCTAAGTTTGCGTCAGCTTGTCTAATGCGCGCTTGTTCTTCGTTTGTTATTTTGCTATCGGCGTATGCTTGCGCTCTTGTTTCTGCTGCGTCAGCTTGTGCTTTAGAAATCTCTTGTGATTTAACTACTATTTCGTTTTGCAAATCTTCTGGCGCTGGTGTGACATCTGTTGCTACCGTCCCTTTTTCTAACTGCCAATCAGTAATATAAAAACTTTTATACGTTCCGTCAGCGTTTTTAATTGCTGGGTACATATGAACTCTAGTAGGTGCGTTACCTTTTCCAGTAAATGTAAATGAGTAACGTTTCCATTCTGTTGTTATTGTTGTATCTACAATAAAACCGTTATTGTTACCATTTATATATACACCACGCATAAATTTTAATTCTTCGCTAGCTTTAGCATAAAAAGAAAATGTGTATATTTCGCCTTCTTCGATTAAGTATTCTCTACCGTCTAAATAAATAATATCATTGGAATTATTATAAACGATTGCTCGTTTACCTTCTTCTTCGACTATACCAGTAGAATAAACTAAGTCATTTCTTAAATAATTTTGTGTTGAATATCTTAATAAATTTCTTCCGCCAACTTCAATACCGTCTATTTTACGTTCTACACTACTTATACTTGCACTTATTTCAGATTTAGTAGTGTTTATCTTACTGTCTATTTCCTTACCTAAAACGCTGTTTAAATTGCTTATTTGACCGTCTGTATAATCTTGTAATGTAGTTTTAAGATTTTCTACTTCATTACGATTAGGTATATCAGCATACAATTGTTGGTTTTCACTATCCCAACGACCATTAGGCAACGTTTCGGCGATTTTATCCATAGCATCGTTAAATTTACGGTCAGTGTACTGTGATTGGAGTAACTTCAACCGTTTATCAATAGAAATTTTTGCCTCAGTAACATATTTATATAATGTTTGTAATTTTTCTCGATACACTGTAAATAAAGTTTGAGTGTCAACCAACTTACCTATTGTAGCTGTATCTTCATCCATGCTATCTAAATTAGTCTTGATATTTTGATACACACTATCTACATCTGACAATGCTTGGTTTAAGTTTGATTTCAAATCATCATCAACAAGATACTCATTATTTAACACATCGTACACATCATTTTGTAACTTGCTATGTTGAATAGTTAAATTGATGAAACTATTATTTAAATCTCGATACATTACTTGCTCACGTCTAAGTCCACCGATTTTTTCTACATCATCAGCTGTTTGAGTTATCCATTCTCCGTTCCAATATCTACGTAACACTGCAACATCAGGATTAGACGTGTCATACCATAATGTATCGTTTTGTGGGTTTTCTGGTGGTTCTGAACCTTTGAATATCTTACGTTCGTAATATTCTAACTCTCCAGCGACAACATCGCTCACGATTGTGTTTACATTAGAAATATTGTCATTCAGTTTTTTAGTAATTTCATCAAGTTTTCTAGTAAAGAACTCTCTTAGTTTAGTTTCTTCGTACTCAATGACATTGCCAAAGGTAAATTCACTTTCATCTGCTAACCAATTGTACTTAATACCTATAACTTCTGCCTCTATATATAAAGGTGGTCTGAAATCTCTATCTTTAACTCTGACAATATCTCTTAGATGTACTGTTACATCGTTATAATATTTATGAATATCGATTGAAGATACTTCATAGCTGATTGCTGCTTGATTACGTTTGTTGAGTTCTGTTTTAGCAAGTGTGGTTAAACGTTTAAGTGTCATATTCTCGTCGTTACTTTCAGGCTCATATACATCCCAAATATAACGATTAGGAAGTCCGAAAATCTCTTGTGCTTCATCATCTACTACAACAGTTTCAATTCTTGAGCCATCTTCTTTTTCAGGACCTACTGCAAACAAAGCTGTTTTAACTTCAGATAGATCAATCGTTCTTGTCATACCTGTTAAGTCTTTACCTTTAGTAATTTCTTTACCTTTGAATAAGTTTTTAGGTTTAGTAATTGAAACATAACGATGTTCGACAGTATGTGCGCCTAGTTCGATATAAAAACTAGGGACCATGTTATAAGTAGTACAAAGCATATAAATTAAATCAAACGGATTAGTATGAGAAGTCCATGACGTTGTTCTATTTCCACCGTATTCAGTATCGTCAGACACTTCCCAACCTGTATCAGCAAGTGTTTTGAGTAGCGCTTGTGTTGTTGTATGTGCTTCAAACTTACCAGGCTTAATAGGCTTTGCTGTTTTCAAATCTTCTAAGTAACTAGCGTTACATTCGATTTCAGTTGTACCATCAAAATTATCTGTGATGTGGATGATGACGAACTCTCTGAACGTACCGTTATTGTCTTGAGCAATAATACGATTACGCTCTCTTAATTTCTCTGCTCGAGTATTTTCAATCGTAAAATCAAAGGTTTCTGTTTTTTCTTCTACATTCATACTCATTTCAGCATTAATCAATGCACCATCGCTTTGACTAATGAAATCAATAATATTGTCATTAAAGTCAAGTACATGTATTCCTACATTCTTCACTATCTAACCTCCAATCTATAAGAATCTATCTTGCCAATAAACTGTCGTATCGTACGTGTTTTCAGGATAAATCATACATTCATTCATACCTTTATTTATGTTGAAGAAGTCACTACCAAATGTTTTTAAATCAAGTGCAGGTTCTTCGTTAATCGTTACTGTTTTTTCTTCCATATTGATATTAATTAAGTCACCTTTTTTAATAATTAAATCTCTTGCTTTAGGTGGTTTAGGTAATATTTCATGATTATAACTACCTAAAATTGTTGTAGGCATATGATAGTTACTACCATTTTTAGCAATGTAGATACTCACTGCCGATATAGGTCGTTGATAGAAGTTGCCACTATCAATAAATACTTTTTCAGTCACATCTACTGGAGTAATTCGCTTAGGATATTCTACTTCATCATATTTCCATGTTTTTATATAAAACTTATCTCCAATACGTTTTAAACGCATATAAATTACTATATGTTTCCATGTGTAAAACTTAGGTGCGTTTGTATAACTGTATATCTTCTTTTGATTACCGTTTTGGTCGAATAGCGTTACATAGATTGTTCCGATGTTTTGTGTTGCTCTAGGGTTACTATAACCAATTGAAGCTATCACACGGTTATCTGTGTCATATATATATTGAGTTGCATGTGTAGCACCTTTTTTACCTTGATTAACGTGTATTTTAACTGTCGAACTAAAATCTTGAGTACTTTTACCGAATGAGTGCTTATATTCTGCACCATTCCATCCACTTGTACCTGTAATGCTACTTTCATCAAGCATAAAAGCGTCTTTTGAAGAACTCATTGCCATAGCACCACCAACTGTTCCACCAGTTACATTATCGTTAATAGTACCGTTAGTGACTTTAGTCCATCCGAAGAAAGAACGCATTTCGTCATTAAATAAAATCGGTGTATAATCTTCAACTTTCTTATCTAAATCATCATCGCCAATCATGAAATAATCTTCATCGTTCTTCGTGATAGAGAAGTAACTCGCATTCTTTAACGCTGTTGCTTGCACAATGATAGGACTGTCGGCTGTTCCTGTACTTACTACTGATACTTGGTCAGAAATAGCTGTATTTTTAGTACCTTCTACTGCGTATTTGTATGGATCAGCTAAAACTACATTAATACTGAATTGCCAAAACGTTTTACTGTATTTATCTAACTCAATCGGTCCTTCAAAGTAAGCATTCCAGTACCAATCTTGTGATTTAAACTGTAAAGGTACAGCATGGTCATAATCAAACAGCTTAACTAACTCATTTAACACTTCATCATGCGTTTTTTCGCCACCTGATGAAAGATAATCATTTCTGATGATTAATGGAAGTTCGAATTTATATTCTTTAAGTTCTCTTTGTTTAACTACACTTCCACTTCTACCTAATACTTCTTCAGTTTCAATACCAAAATTAAAAGAGGGTATTTTAAACCCTCTTTCAACCACTAACCATGGAAGTGTTTTATTATTAACTTTTATAGTATCAATCAATTATGTGACCTCCCCTGGTTTAAATCTTGATTTTCTTTGTTTTTGTCTATTGTATTTATCAATAGAATTGAAAACTTGTTGTTCATGTGTATATTTATCAATCGTTGGATTAAAGTCTTTATCAGCAATTGTTTGATTACTTGTTACAATTTGAGTTAATAAAGCGATTTGTTGTTGTTGTGCTTGTAGCATTTGCAACAACACATCATTGTCATTATTTCCACTTGGTTTAGACAATGAATTAGGTCGTTTATTACCTCTTGTACTACTTTTTTTATCAATATCTTGTGCAGCGAGTGCTAGCATTTTCATAGCATCGCTACGTCTAGCTGGATCAGTCGGAATTATCCATTCAGGATAACCACCTTCTGCAATGTTGTACCAACCTGCATTTTTGATTAAGCCACCTGTGGCGAAACGTCTTGAACCACGTGGTCCCCAACCACTACGACCATATTGAATGTCATTTTTCCAATTAGAGTTGTTGAAGAAAGCTAATAATTGATCGTAACCACTATTGATGTTGTTGTGACCTTTTACCGCGTAAGCTCTGAACGTACTAGGCACGTATTGTAGTAAACCTCTTGCTCTGTTTGGACCTTCATTTCCATCATGCAATGAAGCACTTTGAATGATGCCACTGTCCCCACCACTTTCGCGTTGGATTTGTGCGATAATGCCATTAATTTGTGCATTTGTAGGGTTTACTTTCATTTTTCGTGCTGCTTTTACAATGGTTGAACGCCATTTGCTTGGTGCTTGTTTGCCACCTGATTTACCGCCACCGTTATGTGTTTTTAGCCATTTAGTAGGGTCGAACGCTCTACCGTTTCTTTGCATTTCATAATGTAAATGAAGTCCTGTTGAACTACCAGCGTTTTGTCCGTCCTCTCTAGGATCGCCACCGGATATACCCAAAAATGTACCCGGTCTTACTTTTTTAGTACCATTGAACGCTAATTTGTGTAAGTGGCCGTAAATCGATTTCAAATTACCGTTAGTGATTTCGACATGTCTACCAAAACCACCACTCCAACCGTTAAATGTTTTAGCTGTACCTGACATAGTAGAATAAACTTTATCGTGTTTATAATTTATGTCTAGTCCAAAGTGCGGACGTGCGAATGGATAACCTGCTGCTCTTGCTGCTGCTGTTGTTGGCGCAAAGCCGAAGTTAACACCTTTTGAAAGGTCAATATAACCTCCGTCGCCACCGCCAGCTTCTTCAAACCATTCTTTAACTTTATTAACGGCTCCCTCTTTTAGTTTCTTGAACATGCCCTTCATAAGGTTAAATGGTAATTCAGCGCCTTTAGGTATGCCAAATGAAGCCATATTAATACCAAAGCCTTCAAATACTTTTTCTAATAATTTTTTTGGTTTTTCTATCCAATCTAGTACATCGCCAATTTTATCGGATAACCAATCTTTGCCCTTTTTAGCAGTGTTCAATGCACTACCAACGACTGCTTTTCCACCTTCTACAACCTTACCAGTCATAGCTTTGACGCCGTCTTTAGTTTTTTGAGCTACGTCGCCCGCTAAATTGTCATCTTTTTTATGTTTTTTCGGCTTTTTGCCTCCGCCTAATAAATTGCCAATAGCTGTACCTATACTGAATTTAGGTATTGTACCGCTGTTAAATTGTGGTCTATTAAGTAAACTATGCGTTTGTGCGCCATTTAAAATACGAGTTCCTTTGGCAAGTGGAATTGTTGTATCTGTAGCTGGTGTGATGAAAGCTTTACCGCTAGGTGGAATGACTGTTTCATGTCTAAAACCACCTGGACCATTGCCTGGACCTTTATCTCCAACGGTAGCTAAAGTGTTTCGATTAAGTTTACCTTTCGTAATATAACTTTGAGTATGGGTGCTTTCAGTACCAGTAGAAAATTTTATTGTAGGTAACTTAGGCATATCTAATTTTCCAGCTACCCAGTTCACTCCACCTATTAGTTTATTCAAACCTTTTTTAACTGCTGTAACCATTCCAGTAATATGGCCTTTGATTTTTCCAATAATATTTTTAAGTCCACCATTCATATTATTGAATGTTCTTCGAACACTATTCCATAAGCCTTTAGCCATGTTGACTGTTGTATTTTTGATACTACGCCAAGTGTTTGACATAAAACCTTTAACACGGTTAAAGATATTACGTGTGCCTCTATGAAGATTGTTAAATGTGTTACGGACGCCTGTCCATAATGATTTAGCATAGCGAACAGTTGTGTTTTTAATATTTCGCCATATATTGCTCATAAAGTTTTTAACTTTATTGAAAATACTTCGGGTGCCTCTTGATAAACTATTCCATGTGTTCTTTACACCAGACCAAAGGCTTTTAGCGAACTTAACAGTAGTATTTTTGATATTACGCCATACATTAGACATGAATTTTTTTAGCTTATTAAAGATATTGCGCGTTACTTTAGATAAACTATTAAATGCATTTTTAACGCCATTACTTAAACCTTTAGCTAATTTTATTGTTGTGTTTTTGATAGCTGTCCAAGTTCTTGTGATAAACGCTTTTAAATTAGCTAGTATTTTTCGGACACCGTTATACATGCCTTTAATAGCATTAATAATACCGTTTTTAATAGCATTCCAAGTTTTGATAGATATTGCTTTAATACTTTGCCATAGACGAGTAATGAAGTTTTTCAATGTATTAAGGATATTTCTAGCTGTGCTGACCAATGTTCGAATAATGGCTAGCACTCCAATTTTTAAGGCAGTCCATAATTTAATAGCAGTATTTTTGATACTTGTCCACAATGTAGATAGGAAACTTTTTAGCACTACGAAGTTATGTTTAGATAATGTAACGAAATTTCGAATAATCGCAAGTACACTATTTTTAATAGCTAACCATGCTTTAATTGAATTATTTTTAATGAAGTTCCATAGCATAGTGAAGAATGCTTTCAAACCATTAAAACTAGCTCGTACTAAGCTAGCTAAACTTTTAGCAATGTTAAGAATGCCAGTTTTAATTAAATTCCAAGTGTTTAAACTATTTGCTTTAATGAAGTTCCAAATACCTGAAATAATATTTTTTAACGCTTGAATAGGATGCTGAACAGCAAACTTAATTGCGTTCCATGTTATTTGTGCATTGTTCTTCATCATATTCCAAATCGCAATTGATGAATTTTTTATTCCATTCCAAATATTAATAATATATGGTTTGATAAAGCCAAATACTGCTATTGCACTATTTTTTATTGCGTTCCAAGCATTTATAACAAAATTGCGAAATGTATCGTTTGTTTTCCACAGGTAAACAATTCCTGCAGTTAAAGCAGCAATTACTCCTATGACTATTCCTACTGGACCTGTTAATAAAGTAAACGCACTTCCAAGTAGAGGTATTTTAGTTAATAACTGTCCTATCTTAGGTAAAAGACCTTTAATACCGCCATTGAATAAACTAAAGAATTTAGCGCCACCTTTAGTAGCATTTAACAATGTCATAGCCTCCGAAATACCTACGATGCTATGTGCTAATACACCAGTTGCGACAATAAGCGGAGGTATAGCAACGCTTAATAACGTAAATGCTGCGATTGCTATCTTAGTAGCATTACTTGTCCCTTGTAAGTGTTCGAATAGTCCAGTCAACTTATCTGCTAAGAATGAAACGATAGGTGCAACTGCATCTCCAATTGTTCTAGCAAAGTTGATGAAAGTATTTTTTAACATTTTCAACTTACTACCCATTGTTTCATAACGGATGTTAGCTTCATTAGTTAAAGCACTATTTTCTTTCCAACCTTCTGAACCTATTTTAAGTGCTTTATCTAGAACTTGATGATTGTTAGCCATACGTCTAATAGTATCGGCTTCTCTTATCCCTTTGATACCGACATCATCTAAGGCTTTTAATACACCTTTTGCTCCACCTTCAGTTTCGCCTAAACCTTTAACAAACATTGATAATGCTTTACTAGGGTTATTCTCCCAAATTTGTGCAAATTCTTTACCACTAACGCCTGCAGTTTTAGCAAAGCTATCTAAAGTGTCGCCACCTTCAGCAACAGCTTTTGTCATCTTATTCCAAATCTGTGTCATGGCAGTACCGCCTGCTTCTGCCTCGATTCCTACTGATGACATCGCTGCACTGACCGACATAATTTCATCAGAACTAAAACCTGCTTGCGCGCCTGCACCAGCTAAACGTTGTGCCATTTCAACAATTTCTTTTTCAGTTGTGGCTGTACTGTTACCTAAAGCAACAACGGTTGAACCCAATCTATCTACATCTTTTATTGGCATGTTTGCAGCATTAGCAAATCTTGCAAACTCTGTTGCTGCTTCATCTGCAGTGAGATTTGTAGCAACACCTAAGTTCATCATTGTTCTAGTGAATGAAGTAATATCTTGTTTCTTGATACCTAGTTGTCCTGCAGCTTCTGCTACACCTGCTATTTCTGTTGCAGCGAATGGCATTGTATTACTCATTTTAGTAATTTCATTGCCCATTTTATTTAATTCGCTACCACTCATATTTGTTGTTTTAGCAACACCCGCTAAAGCTTGTTCCCATTCAATTGATGATTTAATAGCTGTTCCCATACCTGCAACTGCTGGCATAGTCATATAAAGCATTGAAGTAGATCCAACACTTCTCATAGTAGAGCCAACATTTCTAATAGAATCTTTATATTTATTGACACTTTGGATACTTCTACCAAAGCCAGTAGAAGATAAACGTTGCGCGTTTCGTTGTTCTGTTTCTAATTGTTTATAACTTTGCGTTGTTTGGTCTAACTCACTCTCAAGTTCGTTCATCTTAATTTTTTGTTGAGTGATTGCGCTAGATAGTTCTCTTGCTTCTTGACTATCGCGCCCTTGTGCATTAGCCACATGATTGTATTGTGCGATTAATTCTCTTAATACGACACGTTGTTCAGACATATTCGTTTTAAGTACATTTAAATGATTACCATAGGCTTTTACACTCTCTCCTGCACGCGAAAGATTACTTCTTGATAGATATAGAGTATCGTTAAATTGCGACATCTTCGCTCTAATTTGAGCCATAGAAGAGATGCCTTGTTTTTGTTCCATTTCTAGACGATTATGTGCTTGCGTTGTTTGATTTAATTGAGTATTTAACTCTTTTAATTTCAAACGTTCTTCAGATAATTTTACATTAAGATGTTGTGCTTCTTGACTTGTAGCACCATATTGTTTTTTAGCAAAGTCATACTGTCTAGATAAATTTTGAACAATAAGTTGCTGTTGTTTCATTCCGTTATTCAATTCAGAAATGCGTGCTTTATATGCTTGAGCAGTTTGACCACTCAATTTAAATTTATTTGCACTGATCGTTAACGATTGTGATACTTGTGTCATTTTTTGACGAATTTCAGACATTGAAGATGTTAACGTTTTTTGTTCAAAAGCAAATCGTTTAGCTTCCATAGTTGTTTTCTTGTATTGATTGTCTAGTTGTCCTAAAGTCGCTTTTTCTTGTAAGATTTTCTCTTTTAACTCTAATGCTTCTTTACTCATAACACCTTGTTCTCTCGCTACTTTCTGATAACGACCTTCTAATACTTTAATCGTATTTTGGTGCTTTTGAATAACTGTATTTAATTGATTTAAATAATTCTTATAACTACTTGTAGACTTTTCCGTACTTTGAAATGCCATATTCGCAATGTTAAGTTGACGTTTCATTGTACCTAGAACATCATTAATCTTTTTCATCGAGAAAATCGTTTGTTTAGTAGTTGTACCGAATTGTTTCATCTCTTGTTCAGTTGAATTCAATTGTCGTTGATACATTTGTAATGCTCTATGTTGCTTACTGTATTCTTGACGTAACTTTTCGGCTTCAACACTAGAACGTTGTTCTTCTAAAGTCATTTTCTTTAACTGATTAGAAATATCTTTCATAGAATTTTCAGTTACATCAATGGCTTTAGTTAACTCTTTCGTTCTTGTTGCATAAGACTGCATGTTTTTCTCTGAGTGCTTGAAATTAGCATTAGATCTACGCATTTCTGAATCTAACGTTTTGAATTGCGCTCGTATTTGTTTCATTGTACGTTCAATACCAACATCACGCATATTCATTAAGATTGATAAACCTTTAAATCTTGATTCAGCCACTTACTGTCCCTCCTTCCTTATTTAGATATAAAAAAATAGCCTTAGTACCAATGACTAAGGCTACAATGCAGAGAATAGCGCATCGGCTTTTTCATCAGTATCAACAGTATTTAGATGACGTTCATCTAAAATTTGAAGTATATAATAAAACGGCATTTCAAGAACTTGGTTTGCTGGTGTTCCATTTTCCACCATATCTTTTACGACTTTATCCAAATTCTTCAACATGCCATTGTAAGTTAAATCTTCTTTTTTTAATTTGTTTAGCTGATGCTCTGAATAAACTTTTTTGTTTCCTCGTCTTGTTGGCCATTAGCAATGAATTGTACTTGTTTTTGTAATGTTTCAAGTGCGTCAGGCGCATGTAGACGATTTCTAATATCTTTTGCAGTAAATTGTTTACCATAAATTTTAACTACTACATCAATTAATTTATCTAATTGTTCTTTGAATGATAATTCAACTTCTCCATTTTCTGCTTTCTCTAATTCAGCCATAATATCCACTGATTCATATAAAACATCTAATGGAATAAAATGTGGTGTTAAGTATGTTTCAAGTTTAATTTCTTCTGCTTCTGGGTTTTCTACTAAACGAATGTAGTTACGTTTTAATTTGTTTGACATGTTTAAAAAACTCCTTTTTATTTCGAAATAAAAGGACTGCATTTAGCAGTCCTAAAGATTAATTTATTTATCTTCAACACGTTCGAAGAATGGTAACTCATAACCTTTTTTCTTCAAACGTTTTTCAAAGTCGTCGACTACTTTTACTTTTTCTTCCACAACCTCATCTTTACGGTATTCCTTACCAGTTTTAAGGTCGTTAGCATCTTTTAAAACTTTATATTGAACCATGAATTAACACTCCTTATGCAGAAGCAGTGTCTACTTCTGTTTTACTGTCATAAGCACCATTTAATAATTCTTGGAAGAATGAATCAACATCAGCACCTTCACGAGAACTATCGAATAAAATTTTACGTTTACCGTCAGCGATACGGTGCATTGCAGTACCTTCTGATTCTTCTGAACTGAATTCCCAATCTTCTTCGGCAGTTTTACCTTCTAAATTTGGATCAGCAAACATAACTTTAGTTAAACCAACTTGTTGGTAAGAATCGTCACGTCGTTCACGTTTAAACCATACTGCTACATAGTTGTTTTGTTTACCACGTTCTTCCGAATATACTCCAGTTTCGTTATAAATTTCATTGAAGATTAATTCACGAATTTCTTGTGGAAATGCATGCATTGTCATTGAAATTTTACCTTCACCATCAGTAGTACCTGATTCAATGATTGAACCGTCAGCGTAAGCATTAACAATTTCTCCACCAGTTTCTACTGAAATTTCTTGTAAACCACGAGTTTGAGTTACATTTGAATATTTAATAGTGCCGTCTAATTCATCTGTTTCTAATAAAGCAAAACCTAAATCTTTAATGTTGATAAATGATTTTGGTGTTTTAGCATATTTAACCATTTAATTTTCCTCCTCATAAAAAATTGCTTCATATCGTCTTGTTGAGCGATACAAAGCAAATTCTTTGTTATATTCATTTCCTAAATTACTTACTTGCCCTGCTTTCAATTCTTTCCAGAGCAAATCACTAATACGTTGTGATATTTCGTTTCTTCTTAATCGTGCATTGTAATCTGCATTAGCTTTCACAAATACATCTATTTGAACAATATAACTATACGCTGCACGTTCTCCGTCATAATGTACTTCGGGAATAGGATCATCAAAGTCATCTAATACGACATAAGGTTTTGTGATGTCTTTAACGTCAGGATAGTCATTGAACTTTACATTCTTGATATCTAGTATTTTCATTAGTTTTTCGTCATCTTTTAGGACACTGTGTATTTTATTTAATATATCAATCATAGTAACTTCTCCACTTCTTCCTGTACCGTTTTATAAAACTCTTTCTCAGCTGTACGTAATGCTTTGTCTATCGCCCCGAAACCTTTAGGCCGAATAAACTTACCATTTCTAGCGTGAAAGCCTTTCTCGTTTAAATGAACAATAGAATATCTGTGATGTGGTCCTTCCCAATATACTCGAACAGAACGAACGCCTTTATCCCAATAAGGTTGTGATAATTTAGCTTCTTCATATTCTGCGCCAGTATCTCTAAAGTAACGTATATTATTTTTGATAGCGTCTAATACAATGTTGCCCGCCTTAATCAATGCCATATCTACAATTTTGTTCATTCTTTGCCGACTGAATCTTTTTTCCAAATCTTTTTGTAATTGGTTTAAACCTTCTGCACGAATACCACTAAAATTATTACTCGCCATTAGATACCACCCCAGCAGTTAACATTAAAAATTGTTCGTTCTCTACATCGGGTTGTACTAATTTAATATTCAAATCTTGATGAATATATGGCGAATCTATTGCAACGTAATGCTTTTCATTTGGTATATATTGTCCGTGAGTTTCACGTATAAATATCTTCACATCATGTTCTGTACCATTTGCAATCGCTTGTTGTAATTCAGTCATTTTCCACTGTGGAACATATGCCCAACAATGATATAAAACTCTTTTACGTTTTACGCCTGCTTCTGGCCCTTCATTCTCTTGATACTCATAAAAATGAACACGCGTATTTAATTTTTTAGTTGTGATAAACGGTTTTTTAAATTTACTTTTCATTTACATCACGCTCTCTTAATGTCAAAAAGCCAAAGTGTAACAAATCATCTTGATAATTGTCGTTAAAGAATTCTAATAAATCTTCGTAATCATATCGAGCGCGTGCAAAAACTAAGTTTTTACCGTTTAAATTACTATTAATATCAAATACGCCAAAACGTGTTTCTAAGTTCTCATAAGACATATTTAAAACACGTAATAAGTGTTCATCTTCCGTATCATGAGAAATCTTAGTGTATTCTTTAAATTCATCTAAAATTTCATCTGATATCTTAACGCTTGGCATTAGTATCAACTACTTTCTTAGGCTTGTGCAGTACTATCTGTTGTTCCACCTGCAGGAGTTGAAGTACGAACTGCAGTAGATAATTCTAAGTCATATACGCGTGAGGCATTGTTATCGGCTGGTTGACCATAAGCGAATGTTTTAGCTGTGTATAAAATACAATCTTCTAACGCTAAAGTTTGGTCGAATTTTTTAACTGTTAATCCGCCACCACGTACTGCATCATAACGATCAGTTACAAAAGCAACTAATTTATTCGTTGGAACAAATTCAGAAGATACGATTTGTACGTTATAAGGTAATACTGTTACAAAACCACCATTAGCAGTTAAGTAAGTGTAACGCGCTTGTACATCCCATGAATCTTGTGGATTAACTACTAATACAACTTTACCGTCAATGTTTACCTCTTTACCGTTTTCTTTAACAGATAAGCCTTTTAATACATCTTTTAATTCATTCACAGTTGTATCTGCATCAGCAAAAGTTAAAGTACCAGAAGAAGTTTTATCAACTACACCGCCGTTTTCTTGAATATCTTTCATTAAACCTACTGGTTGGTCTTTAGATGCACCTTCACCAGTTAAGAAAGCAGCTTCTAAAGCAACTGAAATAGCTTCTTCAATTTGAGTACGAACAAAACGTTCTACCCAGTTAGGCCCAAACATTTTTAAATCATCAGGGATAACTACGAAACAAGTTAATTTAGATTGTTTGAATTCTTCTTCATCAAACGCTGCATCTAATTGACCTTTGATTTCACCAAAGATTTTACCCCAAACTGCTTGACCAGTTGGTTCTGCTTTAATGATACGTGTTACTAAACCTGCGTTTTGAATATTGATTTTTGAAAGTAATGGATGTTCTGATTGCAAATCATCAAACACACGTTCAATGACTGTTTCAGGTAATAATTTTTCTTCTTTATATCCTACTTCTGTATTGATTTCATTAAAGAATTTACGTTCTTCTGAAGTTAATGGATCTTGTGAGCGTTTTGCTAAGATACCGTTATCTACTACACGATTATTAACTTCTGCTGAAATTTCTTCTTGTAAATCATTTGATAATGCATCAAACATTTCTCCAAATGCTTTTGATTGTTCTTCATCACTTGCACCATTGCGAACTAATTCAGCAAAATGCGCTTTATGGTCTTGATAGTTCTTTAATTTTTCTCCGACTTTAATAGCCATAATATTCCTCCTTAAATTTATGCATAAAAAATAGCCATTAACATCAATTGTTAATAGCTACTTAAAATGCAAATCTCGAAAATTTATTTTTTTTTGGCGGTGGATTAGTACCCCCGCTTTGACTTTCACCTTCGTCGCCTTTTTCTAATTTATCAAGGTGTGATTCAATGTTTTTAATTTTGTTTTCTAAATCCGCAATGCGTTGTTCGTTTGAATCATCACTTGAAGGTTCATTTGGTGTTCCCTCTTCTGCTTCATCAATCATTGCATTGATAATTTTTTGTTGCTCTTTAAGTCTTGCGATATACTTAGAATCTTTCAAATTACTTACACCTTCTTTCTGCTTCTCAACAGATTTACGAGATGATTTCTCATCTGCAAAACCTTTATTGATTGCTTCATCTGCAGTTAACCACGTTTCATTAGTGATTAGATTAACAATCTCATCACGATCTAAACCTGTTCTATCGTGATATATATCAACAATAGATGTATCAATTGCAGTTAAAGCATTCAATGTTTTCTGAATATCTGATTTATTACCAAAAGCCATTGTAGAAGCCTCGTGTACCATCATATTTGCACCTGTTCGGATGATAATCTTATCTCCTGCCATTGCAACTAATGATGCAGCACTTGCAGCTAATGCAGTGACTTCAATTGTGATGTGATTGGATAAGGACTTTAAGTAATTATAAATTTCTATCCCTTCAAATACATCACCACCGCCAGAATTTAAACGAATAACAATATCTTCTTTAACATTATCAAGCGAATCTTTCACAGCTTTAGCGCTGATAGTATCATCAAGAAAAGATAAGTTAGCAATAGTACCTGACAACGTTAAAATGTGTTTGTTATTCTTAGTTTCGTTTCTAAAAACTGGCGTGACATTCCTTACAATCGGATTACCCATTATTAGTCTCACCCCCTTCTATTGATGAAACTGATTCGTAGTTTTTAGTTAATACGTATTCATCTAGGTGTTCATCATCTCCTGGTTCATCGCCAAGCATGACACGAATTTGATTGCCAGTATAAGTGCCAGAAGAACGTAGCTTATCAATTGCTTCTGCTAATTCGATTGGATTTTTCTTATCTATACCGACAATTTCAATACGTTTGTTTTCTCTTAGGTACTCATCTTTAAAGAATAGCTTAGCATTTAACTCACGCTCTAATTTCTTGGTTAACGGTTTGAAACAGAATTTGTTAGTTGCTTCAATCGCTTTTTCTAAATCTGCATTTTCTCCTAGAATTAGAGAGGATGATACACCAACAATACGTGCAATATAGATGAGAATATCTTCTATTGCTTGCCTTAACTCTTTGAAATCTGAGCCATTCGCACTAGAATTATTTGTTGAATGTTCTTCGTATTCTAAACCTTTAGTTAAAGGTACAACTGCAACTTGATTTTTCTCAAAAGTATTAAAAATCATATCAATATAATCTTGAATACCTTTCGTATTTAGTTGTGTTGATCCAACGTTTAGAATACCTCGTATTTGATTTTTCTTGAGTTGCATATTCAACATACGACCAAATACTTCCCCATAATCTTCAAATAGTCCTAATGAAAATTTATCTAACTTTTCATTGGCATATTCTAAATAAATAACATCATCCATTGAAAAGTAGCGATTATATTTATAGTCGTTAACCATAACTGAATTAAAGCGATGTGGTAATAGTCCTAACTCTGTTTCATGTTCAAAGTCATCTGCCACATATAAATAATCATCATCTGATTTAATAATTAAAGCTTCGTTGTCGGCAAGAAGTTTATAAATAAATTTTTGCCAAAACTGTGTAGCATTTTGATTAGGATTAGGTCGAACATTTAATAAATAGTACATATCATCTTTAGTGACATGATCACTTTCTTTCACTCTAAATTCAGACTGAGCGATTGTCCTTGCTACATATTCAACGACTACATTTAAAGCCATTCTTTTGATATAGGCTTTTGAACTTGTTTCTTGTAGAAGTTCTAAGTCATACATCCATGAAATTTCTTTATTTTTTTGAAATATCTTATCAAATAGCCCCATAACTTACTCCCTCCTTCCTTTAAAATCTCAAGCCCCTTAACAGATTGATTTCTTCTTCTAAATTAGAATCTTTTAAATCATCTGCTCTATACAATGCATGTATAAGGGCTTGGAAACCATCAGTTTTACGTCTTATTGGCTCTTTCTTTTCGTATTCTTTATTGCCGTCCTTGCGTATCTTAACGGCTACATTTTGTGTGTACCAACGCATTAGAGGGTTATCACCAAAGATAAGATGATGTTGTGCGAACATATCTTCAACTCTTGGTGCAAGTAATGATTGAATTGCACGAGTGTTTTTTATTACTTCATATTCAATTCCTGCATCTTCAAATAATGGTCTAAGTAAATCCATTCGGAAGTTATCAGCTACGACTTTTTGTAGTCCATAATTCTTTTGCGCTTCAATAAACCAATCAATAATATGCTTAGGGTTTATCGTTGGTTCGTCTACAATTGTGAGTAAACCTTTTTTCTCCCATTCATGAATAGGTGGCTTTAATTTGTATTTATCAAGGAACTCTTTTCTAACGAATGAGTGAGTTTTCCAAATATAATCATCACCAGATCTAAATAATAAACCGACTGCTGCAAAATCTTTTAAACTTGCATAGTCAAGTCCACCAATACATTCATTATTTTCAAGTGGAGGTATAGGTCGATTTGTAGCCATTATGTCATCCCACGGTGCTACAACACTTTGAGTATCGGTTTCAGGCATGTTCATTCGTTTAGTCATAAATTCTGGTCGATTAGATGGATTAAATTGAAGTCCTAAATACTGTTGATGTACTTCTTTGAATAATTGAGCGCCATATTTACTTTTTGGATTTTCGAACATAGGATTTGCTTTTTCCCATAAATCTGGTTTATCTATTTCTTCTTTATCATCAATTTTACAGATGAAAGGGAATAATCTATCTTCAGGATTTATACCTTTTAATACGTTGTCTGCTCTTTCTTTTAATCTATCTAAGAAACCTTCTCTTACATATCCGTCAGTACCGATGTAGAAAGTACGTGGATGTGCAACCTTACCTAGTCCACTTCGTTTGATGTTAATGATTGTATCTTTTACGTAAGCATGGACTTCGTCAAAGAAAATACAACCTTCACGAGCGCCATCTTTTGTTTTCTCATTAGATGTATCGAATAAAAATTGAGATTTAGTGCTTGTTCCTTCTACATAAACCTTACTTAAATAAAAAGGGTTATTAGGTCGTTCACCTGTAATATATAAGTTGTTACTTTCTATCATTTCATAGATTTCTCTGAAGCTTACTCGTGCTTGTTTCTCACTATTAGCTACTACTGACATATTGTATTTAGGAATACCATGTAATGGTGTCATAAAGAACGCTGCTAACGTACTAATGTAGCCATTTTTACCACCGCCACGAGCCATCGATATAAAGAATTCTGAGAAATAAGGCGTTTTGGTATCTTTCTCATATAAGAATACAAAACATGAAATAAATTTTTGAAAGTCTTGTAGTTTAAAAAACCATTTCTCACTAAACTTGATGTAATCTTCTATTTTTTGATCATCAAAATAAAGGTCATCACGTTGCAAGATATTATCTTCTAAAAAAGAAACAAGTCTAACGCGCTCTTTATTAAAAATAACGTTGCCTGATTTGTATTTTTCTATATAGTCTGTAACATACTTAGGTATCTTCATGTTAAATCAGGTCCTTTCGCTTGTTCTTGCTTGCGTCTTTCTTCGGCTTTTCTTTCTAAGTGGAATGATTTCTCAAGTGCTAGCAACGATCCATTCACTTTATTCTTTTCTGCAATAGCTGGGTTAGGTTTAACATATTCTTGCGATGCATTTTTAACTACTGTTATAGGTCCAGATTGTTCAATATAAATGTCCAAAGCATAAAATAACTTTAATAAGTTAATATATCGTTCTACTTTTTCTACTTCTATGTCATTATCTGCATCTATCTGCTGCAATAAGTAATCTTCAGAAGCATTGATTCGCTTAATTTGGTTAGAAGTTAATTTGTCTTTAAGATATTTATCTTTTTTCAACCCCCTCCCCCCTTTACATATTTTTTATTTATTTGTTTTTTTAATTTGTCAAGCCCCCTTACGTGTCTTTTTGAAAGATAAATCCGCGGAGTTGACCCAAGCGCCGGTTTCCGCGAAGCCTTTCATCAAGCGATTTATTCAGACGGGGGGATTTACCATTGTTCATCATTGAATTTGTTTTTACGGTTATTCGGATTATGTTCAAATCTTCCATGACGTTTGTTGTGATGGAATTTACATAACGTTCTTAGATTAGAAAGTTCATATGCTAAATCTGGTCTTATTTCTAACTCTTTAATATGGTCAACTTCTAGTGATTGTTTCTGATTAATCGTCAATCTACCTTCTGCATTACACATGACACATTCAAAATGATCGCGTGCTAATACCTTCAGTCTTGTTTTACGCCACTTTGCATTAGAGTAGAAACCTTTATTCTTTGTACGTTGTTCTATATAATCTGCATATGCTTTACTCATCTTCATTAACTCCAAACAAAAAGACACACCACCTATGTGATGTGCCTTCGAGTATTTATTCAATTCGTATAGCTATATTATAAAGTTATATATATCATTAATGCACATTACTTTCGATGTCTTCTATCTCTTCGATGTCTTCTCTTTATCGTAGTGTCCTTGTTGTGCATCCATGTACACATTAACTATCTCATTGATACATGCATAGAACTTAGAGTCACTATTGATTTCCATTAAGTCTTTGATAGTCTTGTGCTGCATGTTTAATTTAAGCATTTGTAATATGTGATAGTTTCTATCATCTGTTATATATTCTTCATACTTATCAATGAACTCTATCTTATTAAGTATCTTTACATTACGTCGATACTCTCTATTTCTATTAAGTACTTTAACTAATACCTTATCACCTACGCCACCTTTAGCTTTAGGCATTACAGACTCGATACCATATTGTGCAATAGATGTACTGTCTGCGTCATAGACTTGCGACTCTATAATATTACGCATCCACTTATAATCATTGATCATTCCTTTTACTTCATCTCGTGTGTACAAGTGATTACCTCCATTATTTATTGTTGGTCGTAAGGTGTACGTTCCACTTTGATAATTTCTAAAGCTTGTTCTTCCGTAAAACCTTGTTGTCTTAAACTTGTTAACCTCTCACGTTGATATTCAGATTTCAATCTGGCCACTTCAAGTATTAAAGGGAAAGTCGATTTCAATTCATATATTTGGTTTTTAATATTAACATCTTCTTTTTTACTACCGTCCATATTAAATATATTATCCATTACGCTACCTCCATTACTTAAACTGTTTCTTTGCTCTTTGTATTTCAAACTCCACATCTTCTATATCACAATCTCTCACGTACTTAGTAAACAGATACACATTCGTATATCTCTGTGCATCTAATTCCTGACGTAACACTGTATTGTTACCTATCGCAATGAGTAGCAGTACGCCGAGTATAATAGTTAATGCTATCCACATATGCTATAACTCCTTTACATAAGTATTAAGTGCCATAACTTTAAAATCATATTTAATTGCTTCGTCGTTAGCTTCTTTATGTGTACTATATTTCTTTGCTTTTAAAATATCGTCAGTAGTTTCCATTACTTTTTCTGATAATGCATGTTCCGAAAATACTGTTAGTATGTCTTGGAAGTATCTACCACTTTTACCTTTTAGTACAAATGATTGTTTGATTGGTATTGATCCGTTTTCTTTTTGTTTATCTAACCAACTAGATGCGTCTATTTTATGTCTTTCGCCAAACTTACGTTTTGTTTTATCTATTGATAGTTCTTGAGTTATTGGTCCTTCAAGTTTTAAATTATTTAATAAATTATTTTCATCTTTTTTTAATTCCTCTTCTTGATAACGTTGAATTTCTTCTCTAGATTGATTTAATTCTCTTTCAGTCTTTATCCATTTGTATAATGTGTATGCCCACATAAGAAATAAAATGATTACAGGTAGCCAATATACTAAAAGCACTACTCACTCACCTCTGCTTTAATTCTGTTTAAATCGAATTGATCAGTTTCTAATGCATAATCATTTAGCGCAGTATCAACTTCATCAGGTTTGTATTTAATATATTCATACATTTTAATAAGTGAGTTATATATAACGATTGCTGCTATTGCAGTTAAGAATGTTTCAATGTATTTGTTCATAATATATCGTTTCCTTTCAATGTATTTTGATATACTTAAATTACTTTTTATAGAAAGTGAGGTGACATTTAATGACAGGAAATGCAGTTAAAGACGCTATTGTTAAATCTTTACAAGATGGTTACGTAACAAGAATAGCTACAGTTGATGGTGAAAAATACAAAATCGATAACTACAGTGAAATAAATGATGATTTTTGTATAATAATGGATAACAATAAGATTTTTACTATTGATACAAAAAGTATTGTTTCTATCACTCAAAGTAATGTTCCAAGCCATTCAGGTATTAAGAAAGCATAAGCTGAATTCTATTAAAATATTAGAGGGCTTTAATGCCCTCATTTTATTTTCCTAATACTTCCCTAACCTTCTCTAAAATGTCCTTACTCTTTAAGGTCTGCTTCTTTGACGAATGTGCCATTACGCATTTCACCTTTTCTATCTTTTATCTCGTCATATGCATACTGCAAACACTCCTCTAACGTCATATCATGTTGTTGTGCCAATATAATTAATGTAACGACTGTATCACCTATACCGTCTGTTAATGCGTCCATTTGTCCACGAGATAATGCAGCAGCTACTTCGCCCGCTTCTTCATAGAATTTAAGTGCTTGTCTATCTGGATTACCATTGTGTAAGTTTTTATCTACGCTCCATGTTTCAACTTGTTTTACTAATTGATCTAATGTGTTAGTCATTTATTTGTCCTCCATTAATAATTTCTAATACTTGTTCTACTGAAAGATATCCGATTGGTTCACTTATAAGATGATTTATTCCATTGATTTGTTTACATTTTGCAAGTTCATATAAGTCTTCTGTATATCCATAAGAAAATTGATGTTTCACTACACTGAAATAATTATCTGTATCATCTTCTTTAAATAGATATTGCATTCCATCATAAAGTCTTTGATGTCTAATGAAGTTCTTATTAGATAGAAACTTATTTTCTACTACTTCCATCCTTTAAACACTTCCTATTTATAATTTTATTTTCTTTAGGCACTCGCATTGTTACATGTACATTTGTCATGTGAATAACAAAACCTTCTACACCCATTGCAGCTAATTCTTTTTCAACTTGTGTAGGTGTTTTACCTTTACATGGATATTTATAATTTTGTTTAATTGTGTCACTTAGCAACATGTCATCACCTCATAATCTTTAGCCCATATATAAGTTAAGCCATCTTCTTCTAAACGCTTATTACATTTACGAGCAATCACACTACGATCTTGATATAAGTAGTTTTGAGCTTCAGTCGTACTCGTGAATTCTTCAACAATGCCTGGATAACTGAGACTGTATTCAGATGCAGCAAATCTAATCTTCTGACCTACTTTTAAACCTTCTACTTTCAAATTTATTTAGCCTCCAGTATATTGAATATATTTAATTGTTCCGCTTCGACTTTCTTAATTACTTTGTATTGGCCAACAAAGAAACCTTCCCATCCAATTGTTTGGCCATCTTTGTTAGTAAGACGATAAATATCAATGTTTCCACTCACATGCTTTAAGAATTCGATAATCGAAACATTATCTTTGCCAATTTCAATCGACTTATCGTTGCTAAACACTTTAACTATCATTTGCATCACTCCACCTAAAATAGTTTGAGTTGAGTGTTCAGTTCTTCTTTTCTGTATAACTTGTGCTTTCTTTTAAGTTTTTCTAATTCTTTTTTGCTTACATTACCTTTAAAGATATTTCGATAATACATACCTGCTAAATTTCCTAGGTTATACAAATCATCATTTAAAGGAATGACGCTGCACATTTCCCAACCATCACTGGCATAGAGAATATATTTATGTTTAACGCCTTCTATAACACCCATTACATAACCTCCATAACTGCAGGTCTTGTGTTTTTTTCATTCAACTTTCTAATGAATGTTTTATATGCTTTATCTTCATCACCATTAGCATCATCAATCAGCTTTTGTGCATATGTTGGTGATACTTCTAAATACTTCTGTATATCTTCAACAGTAATCATAGGGTTTTAACTCCTTTCATTCGGTAGTCATCACCATAAACTTTAATAATTGTTGTGTTCTTTAAAGCTCGACTAAAGTTCTTTCCAAAGTCTTTATTTTTTGAAAGTTCTTCTGCACTATTATTTGTTGTGAGAATATTATGTTTGCCTTGTCTCATATTCATCACATCAAAGAGTTTCTGATTTCCGAATTGACTAACCGTCGTACCATAATCATCAAGTGCTAATAAATCCACATTTTTAATAATTTGATCAAGTTGTCTTTCATTAAGGTTGCTATCTTTATTGAATGTATCTCTATAAGCTGTAATCAGTTGTGGCACATCCATAAACAGTGCAGTAAAACCTTTGTCTTTAACTTCTTTAACAATTGACATAGCGATATGTGATTTACCTAGTCCATAAGTTCCTTGCAGCAGTAATGACTGTTTATTATCTAAACTAAAGTTATCTGCATACCGCTTCGCATGTTTTAGTAGTTTCTCTTGACTTTCATTTCTAGGTTCATAATTCTCGAAAGAAGCGGACAATAAGTCTTCAGGTATGATTGAGTTTTTAAAAACCTTTTCTATCTCGAGACGTTTAATTTTGTTTTTATATCTATTAGTTTGTTCTTTGGCCATTTGTTTAATTTTGCAATCGCATCCTATTTTTTCTTCTTGGCCATTATCGAACTTTACATAGTCGTAAAGATTGCCACAGTGAGGACAACGTATGTCATTCTCTTGTTCAATGATTTTACTTTTAGTTTTGATATTGAAGTTCAATTCATTAAAACCTTTCATGGCCAACCTCCTTAAAACAAATCACTATATTGAGAGTTATCATAATCTTTCTCTATAGCTTGATTGTTATTTTTTATTCGTTCTTTCTTACGTGCTTCAACATCTTCAATGGATTTAATATTGTTTTCATACCAGTTTTTTAGTATTTGATTTACATAGTTCCATTTATAAACATTGTTTTCAGCAGCTTCTTTTAATGCTCTAATTACAATGTCTTCACCATTAGCTCCGAAGTCATTTATCCATGCATTAACTTGATCTACAATGACTGGTCTCAAAATGCCAAAGCCGTTTTCCTGATAAAAATTAAACACTGAAGGTGGCTGTGGTGGTTGAGTAGCACTTGTGCTACTACTGCTGTTATTATTAGTATTTTTATTTTTAGTACTATCATTATTAGTTCTATTATTATTAGTAGTGTGCGATTTTCCGTCGTTGGATTTTCCGACGTCGGTTTTTCCGTCGTTGGATTTTCCAACGTTGGATTTTCGCATGTGGATAGATTCTTTTTCATCCACATTTGATTTTCGAATGTGGGTAGGTTGTTCATATACTTCGTATTCATATCCTTGCATTCGTCCTTTATCATCACGTTTTCTTTTACGTTTGATATAACCCGCTTCTTCTAATTGTTTTAATCCACTCTTCAAGCTGCTTAGTTTATCACTCGTATGTTTTATTAATTCTGTTTCATAAATTTGCCAATCGTCTGGACGACTTAGTAAATAAAGAAGTATGCCTTTCGCTTTCCAACTTAGTGATGCATCATGAATAAATGCTTTGTGAACAGTTACAAACTCTCCACTCTCTTTAAAAACTCTAAACGTAGCCATTTCAATGCTCCTTTCATGATTGATTTAATTTTTTGCCTTTAAGTAAACGATTCAGTCTTTGATCTACATCCACCCAACTATTAGTAAGTGAATATTTTTTATTAAAACTATGAATGCCCATAGTATGCTGTTCTCTGTGATGTATTGGACATAAAGCTAAAACTTTATTACTTGTGTGTTCTATCTTCCGTCTGTTACGTCCACGACCAACTGCTTGATAATGTGCTAGTTCTGCTCGCTTACCACAAATCACACACTGACGATTGACTGTAGCCCAATAGAGCATAGCTTTATCACCTTTAAGCAAACTACTCGTTTTAATTGTGAATGTAATGTTGTTGAAAAACATCCAGTCAATAATGGCTTCAATGATTTGTGATGCTTGTTTTTTAGTACAATTCGATAAAGAAATCTCTTTTTCATATCCATACAACACTCTGATATATTCTTGGAACATATAGCGCATGTAATCTCTAGGTTGACCAATATCAATCTCTATATCGTTACATAATGCAAATATTTTCTTTCTTTGCTTATCAGTAATCTTCTTTGTATCAATACTTCTTACTTCAATAGGTAATGCTATTCCGTTATCTATAAGCTGCAGTTCATCTTGTGTTAGTTGAACATCATTAATAACTGCAGTTATCGTTCCGTTATCGTTTCTTTGATAACCTATAATTTTTGACATAGTTTATTGCCTTAGAACGGTAAATCTTCATCACCAATATCAATCGGCCCATTTGCATTTTGGAATGGATTATTACCTACTGGTTGATCATTGCCTTTAGATGATTGGCCACTCTTGCTATTTTTTGGCTCTAAGAAATGAACATTATCTGCCACCACTTCGGTTACAAATACTCTACGTCCTTCTTGATTTTCATAACTTCTTGATTGCAAGCGTCCATCAATGCCAGCTAAGTTACCTTTAAACAAAAACTTGTTAACGTTCTCTGCCTGTCTTCTAAATACTACACAGTTAATAAAATCCGCTTCTCTTTCTCCATTTGCATTAGTGAACGTTCTGTTAATAGCTAAAGTAAATGTCGCTACTGCTACCCCTGAAGGTGTTACACGATATTCAGGATCTTTTGTTAGCCTTCCTACTAACGTTGCTCTATTAATCAAATAAATCTCTCCTTAACTTAGTTAGCTTTATAGCTAATAACTTCGTTGTAATTTGTTTCTAACGTTTTATAATTAACTTCTAAATCTGCTATGATTTTCGATTTATTATCATTTTGTCTGTGTAATTCTGATATATATTCCAAAGCATTTTCTAATTGGTTGTTTGCATGTTCGAGTTGAACAGTTAAATTTTCTACTTTAGATGACTTTAATAAAAGATTACGTAGTTCACTTTGTGGAATACTTACATATGGTTCTTGCACATTTACGCCTCCCGTTGTAAGATGAAATTAATTGTTTAATGACTTTTCTTCGACTGTTTGCTATTGGTAGTAGCATTCAGTCTTTTTTTAATTTCTCGAATTCTTTATCGAAATAGAGAAACGTTGTTACTGCTGCAAATAATGAAATACCTAGGGCATGCATGATGTAGAATTGCGCAGTCATTAGTATGATTGAAACTAATGTGAATATTAGAATTGCAACGATAAAGGCTGCTTCTGAACACGACATCTATATCACCTCCTTTTAGTGATTTTATTTTTGATTAACCGTTATAAATTTCTTTTTTAAAATCTTTCAAGAACTTCCGCATTAATTCAGCATCAAAATAATGTGATGAACTTCCACCTTGCCCTTCAAACCAAATATCATTTTCTTTTAAATATTTATTGAATCTAGGCACTTCTAATATTCTTTTAAATATTAGATATCTACTCAATTTAGATTCTTGAATGAGATCTTCCATTGTCCAAGTAACAGGCAGTGTTTTACTAATTAACTTTTCAAGTTCTACTTTAGGTATCAGTACATGTGTAGCTGGTATTTCCACTGTTAGTATTTGGTTCATTTTGAATGCTCCTTTCATGTATAATTTAGTTATCGCTATTGCGACAAAAGGGGGTGTAGTAATAATGGATCCTATAATTGGTAAAGGTTTAGACAAAATTATTGAAGGTGCTGCTGATGGCCCTATTAAAACCTTAAATACTACATGGGATTTAATATTTGGTGGCTATCATAATTGGGTGGCTAAAAAACAA
This sequence comes from Staphylococcus hominis subsp. hominis, assembly GCF_002901845.1. GTDB lineage: Bacteria > Bacillota > Bacilli > Staphylococcales > Staphylococcaceae > Staphylococcus > Staphylococcus hominis. The sequence continues at coordinate 320,513 of NZ_PPQE01000025.1, read as the reverse complement.
TATAAGCGTCAACAAGATTTAGAAAACTTTAAAGCTAATATTGAAGCCAAAGTAAAAAATATACCTAGAGATAACTTAAAAGAACCTGAACTTTCAATAATTGGTCCAGCAATAGAGAGTTCAAAATTCTACATTAGTGAAGAAAATATTAGAGAACTTTTTTCTAATTTAATTGCTGCTGCTATGGATGATAGTAAAACAAATGAAATACATCATTCATTCGTTGAATTAATAAAACAAATGTCTCCTAAAGATGCCGTTTTATTCAAATCCCTTTGTAATCGAGATGCAATTCCTGCTGTTAGGTATAAAGCAGTACAAGGTAATAATTTAGGAATGAAATTTTTATCAGATGTTGTAATAAATAATTCTCCATTAACTATTGCTGATACAGAGATTGCATTGAATAACCTTGAAAGAATTGGTTTATTAAAAATTGACATTGGGACTAACTATTACACTGATAAAAGGCATTATAATGATTTTTTTAGTTATGAATTTATCGATAAATTTACGAAGCAATATGAAAAAAATAAACATGATGATTACAGAAATATCTTATATTTAATTAATCTTTTTGGTGTCGATGCATTAGCTAGTCGTAGAAATGTATCTACTGAAAAAATTTATAACTTTCTAAAACCAGCTTGTATTGAATTCGATAAAGGAATGATAGAAATAACTGCTTTTGGTAAAGCGTTTATCCACTGCTGTTTCTAGTGTATTGAAAAAGGTTTTCCTATAGCTTTTTTATAATTTCTAGCACTTCTAATCTCCTCCACCAAGATGACGATTAGGAGTGCTATTTTTAGTTTTTTTAGCATGGTTATACCTCCTTTACTTGTTTAATTTAAAAATGTATTCTCCATGTGAAATAATGCGACTTCCGTTTTTATCAACAGCTAGTTCGATTGTTTTCAAATCTTGAGCCTCATTCTTCTCACTGCCATGAGTATTTTGAGTTTTTTTTATTCCTTCGTTCATTGTTATGCCTCCTTTACTTATGTTTTTAAACACTATTTATTTTTCTGCTTGTTTCCATTCTCTAAATTTGCTTGCTCTTAAATCGCTAGAAACACCTGAAAATTCTGTTTGAATAGGTTTTGAATATTTTTCTATTTTTGAAATTTTCCATAATATAGTTGCTGTTACAAAAACTAATGCTACTTTGTATAAAAAGTTCATTGTTATTCCTCTTTCTGTATAATGTAGTTATCCCTTATCGAAGGGAGGTGTTATCTATGGCTAAAAAGTCAAATGTTTCTATTGATTTTGATAAAAAACAATTTGATAAAGATTTTCGAAAAGCTTTGGATAAACAATTAGCTAAATTTGATAAGAAAATGAAATGTCCAGCATGTGATAAAAAAGTGACATTCAAATTCAGAAATTATAAAGCTAATTGTCCGAAGTGTGGGGTCGAAATTACTCTAAATCGAAAGTAAGTTTAAATTGATCTAATTTATCAAAATCATCTTTTAAAACTGCAATGTCTTTTTGAATTGTCTCCAGCAATTCATCTAGTTCATTGCGGTTTGTTATGTTGACTTTTAATTCAATTCTGTTTTTCTTTTTGCGTTTGAACATTACAAGTCCTCCTTAATTTACTTGTTCGATTGTTGGTAAAATATCGTTATCTTTCAGTAAGTTGTATAAGAAAATACGACCTTTTTGTGTCCATTTCGTATGCAATTTAAAATCTTCTGTTCCGTCTTTTTTAGTGTATTTATGAGGTTCTGAAGACGTGTAACCTTTGTCATGATATTTTGCATATAATAACCATTGTCCTGATTGTTTAAATTGCACCTTTAAATCATGAAGTATCTTATTTAAAGCTTGCGCTGACATTCCATAGTCTTTTGCAATCGCATTTACAGTAATGAGCTTTTTACTTTTTAAGATTTGATCATAGTAATCTGCTTTTGGTTTTAACTCTCCCACTTGTTGTTGCAGTAGTAAGTTATACTCTTTTTCTTTCTTATATTCTGTGAGTACGTTGATAATGTAGTCTGGATCACGTAGTGTTTGTTCAATTACATTGTCTGTCGCGTAGATACCATGTTTACGAATAGCTGGTAAAACTTCTGATGTTACCCAACGTTTGAAACGTTTCGCACTTTCTAACTTGCTTGAGAAGATTAAGCTATAAAGACCACTTTCGTTGATGATAGTTTGATTTCTATTTTGACCTGCCGTAACGATTCGTGACGTTAGCTTATCTTCTTCATCGACATGATCTAATAAAGCTTTTCTAGAATTTGAATAGCCTAAAATATCTGCTACATCTTTTCCTACAAAATATGGTTCACCGTCAATATTTATTGTTCTTACTGGTAATTCTTCAAAATTAAAAGTTTGTAATTCATTCATTTTTTATTTCCTCCTTGTTTTTAGCTTGTTACTTTTTCTTTTCGTCTCAATTTTGAGACATTAGGATTAAAAAAATAATCATCCATACTAATATCTAAAACATCACAAATAGCACTAGCTTCATCAATCGTAAAATTGCTCTTGTTTTTATTGATTTTTTGACTAAATCTTGCAGGCGTCATTCCAATCATACACGCTACTTCCTTATGAGAATATTTACTTTCATCAATAAAGTTTCTGAGTTTTTGATAACGCTTAGTCTTCAATTTTTCTCACCTCTTTCGTCTCATTTATGAGATTACACTAAGAACTATACACGCTTATATTTTTAGTGTCAACAAATAAATTTCATTTTTGAGAAATAAATTTGTAAAATACGTTGCATTTTTGGGAACAAACTTATATAATAAGTTTGTAAATTACAAATCAAGGAGAAAAAAACAATGACAAAATTTTCGGATAACCTTTCTAACCTTAGAAAAGCTAATAATTATTCTCTAAAAGAATTAAGTGACAGATTAAATTCAAAGTACAACGTTAAGTTTTCAAAAGCATCAATTGATAGATGGGAAAAAGGAACAACAAGTCCTTCTATGGAACACGCTAGTGCTTTATCTGATTTCTTTGGAGTGTCTTTAGATGAATTAAGTGGCCGTGAGGAATTAGTGGTTGAAGAAAAGCCTAATCATTTAGCAGCACATCTTGATGGTGATTTAACAGAGGAAGAATGGCAAGAAATTCTTGATTACGCTGAATACATAAGAAGTAAAAGAAAATAAAGGGTGTTTTATGTGGGGAAATATGAGGATATGTTAATTGAACATGACTATATTGAAGTCATTGAATGTGATAACTTACCTAAAAGGTTATCTGGCTTGTGGCTTGGAGATATGATTTTAATTAATCGTAACTTGCCTATTACTTCCAAACTTGAAACACTTGCAGAGGAACTTGCTCATAACGAACTTACATATGGAAATATAGTTGATCAAAGTAGTTTTAATCATAGAAAATTTGAAGGTTATGCACGTAGGTTAGCCTATGAAAAGTTAGTCCCTCTTAAAGATATTGTAAAAGCATTCTTGCAAGGCATACATAACTTATATGAACTTGCTAATTTTTTTGAAGTTACAGAGAGTTTTGTACTACAAAGTATTGAACATTATAAACAGAAATTCGGCCACTCAACTCGTTGTGGCAAATACGTTATTCAGTTTGAGCCGTTGAGGGTTTATAAGTTGCATAAAATTGATTAGTGTTATGGTAATTGTTTAATTAAAATATTTAATCAGAAAGGATTTGGTTCTATGTTTGAAAATCTTCTTGCTTCTATTGGAATAAACTCTGTGAAGGTTGAAACTTTAGTAAAAAATAAAAGTATTCATAGTAATGATACTTTGGAAGGAATTGTAAGAATAGAGGGTGGTAATTCTTCTCAAACTATTAACAAAATTTCATTAACTTTAGTAGAAAGATATGAAAATCCTGATAAAAAGAGTCAATTTCCTGTTTTAGAAAATGAATTACAAACATTTACATTACACACAAATGTTGAATTAAAAGAACACCATACAATAACAGAAGAATTCAAATTTAATATTTATGAATATGAATTTAAAAGCGAACCAAAACATTTAATATTAAAAACACATGCATATGTAGGTTATTCAGTTGATGCTTATGATGAAGATAAAATTGTTTTCAAATAAGAAATTGATATTTGTATAAAATCTTATTATTAAAAATAAATCAAAGGAGATATATAATGAAAAGGTTTTTAGCTTTAATTTTTAGTAGCGCTTTAATCTTAGGTGCTTGTGGCAACAACGACACTTCTAATAATGATTCTGATACTAAATCGGAAAGTAAAACTGAAAAGAAATCAGAAGATAAAAAAGATAATAAATCCAAAGAGGATAAAAAGTCTAAAGAAGAAAAGAAATCTCAAGAAAATGAAGATAGCAAGTCTACACAAGAAAACAACTCTACCGAAGAACAAAACACACAAGAAACTGCTACAAATGAACAAGTTCAATCTCAACAACAGACACAGCAAACACAACGAGCTGCAACTCAAGAGCGACAACAAGCTCAACAAAATAGCGAATACGATAGTACTAAACACAGTGATGAATACAATGCTAGTCATCCGGTTTCAACTGATGATGATTGGACACCTGAAATGATTGAAGAAAATGAGCGACTAAATAAAGAAATGGAAGCAAACGCTAAAGTAGCTAAAGAAAATGGGTATACAGGTATTCCTAACGGTGATGTTGGAGGAGTTCCTACTCCTGACAAGTATTATTCTGATGATCAATTAGACCCTGATACAGGATTACCTATGGAAGATGCAGTTCCGCATGATGTTGAATAATTTTTAGGGTAGTCCACCTACCCTTATTATTTTTTAACTAAAATAACGAACATACGTTCTTTAAGGAGGTGAGTTTTTAATACAATCATCATTTTAGAAAGGAAGGAAAATTATGTCTGTAAAAAAAATCAATAGCACTTGGACTTATGACTTTCAATATAATGGTAAGAGATACAGAAAAAGAGGTTTTAGAACTAAAAGAGATGCTTCACAAGCTGAAAAAGAATTATATATTGATTTGAGTAGAGGTGGCCAATTAGCAGATGATATTACTTTTATAGAATACTTTGAAAGATGGATAAAAGTTAATAAAGTAGATAGAGTGTCTCAGTCTACGCTAAATAGATATTATAGTGCTTTAAATGTCTTTGAAGAAAAATTCGGCTCTATTCTTATCAAAGATGTTAGCCAATTAGGTTATAGAGAAATGCTTAAAGAATATGCTGAAGGTCAATTTATTGGTGGTCGAAAAGAAGGTAGAACAAAAGAAAGCGTAAAAAAACTTAATAATTGTTTCTCTCAAGCTTTTAAAGACGCATTAAATGAAAGACTTATTTATAAAGATCCAACTTGGAATGCGCCAATATATGAGAAAAAAGCAGCAATGAGTGAAAAACAAAAGTATTTATCTTTAAAAGATTATCAACTGTTAAAACAGACCGCTTCAACTAAATCACATTTATCATACCTAGCAATTTATATTCTAATTGCGACTGGCGCAAGATTTGGAGAAGTTCAGAAACTCAAAAGAATGGATATTAATAAGAGTAAGAATACTATTCATTTAAGAGGAACTAAAACAAAATCAGCTGATCGTTATGTGACAATTACTTCTAAAGATATGAAACACATAATAGAAGTAATCAATTCTAGACCACTTCATAAAGATGGATATATATTTAATACTGGTGTTTCACTCATCACTAATAAAGCAGTGACAACTGCAATGAGAAATATTCTGGCCAAACATGAATTAAAAAGTGACTATGGACTTCACTCATTACGACATACTCACGCTTCCATGTTATTAGGCCATGGGTTTAGTATACAATATGTTAGTAAAAGACTTGGCCATGCCAACATAGAAATTACATGGCGAGTGTATAGTCATTTACTAGATGAAATGAAGTTACAAGAAGATGAAATGTTAGATTCAAAACTCTCTTTTTTCTAAGGTATCTTAAACCGACAACAAGTCGACAACGAAGTGCTTAAAAACGCCTATTTAAAGGCAACAGACATTCCCTCCGTTTCCGTCATTTAACTCTTTACTTTTTAAGTAAAGAGTTTTTTTATATAAAAAAAGAGCCATTGTTTCTACAATTTGACTCCTCTTTTATATTGAAACTAATACGCCATTAATTTCAATATACTGTCTTTATCAATATCACCAAAGTAATGATAAAAGTCATAGTCTTCCATTACTTCTTTTATATGAGTATAATCGTGTAATGTTCCTACTAAAGCATCTTCTAATTCATTGACATTTCCTTCTCCAAAGAAATCGCCAAAGATTTTAGCATGTTCAATTTTTCCTTTTTTGACATCAAATTTAACTTGAATGAATCCTTTTTCAAACTTCTCGTCCCGTTCAAAATTATATTTAGGATTTTTACCATAATTCCAATCCCAAGTACGATATTTTTCATTGCTTAATTGCTTAATATTGTTCCAATCTTCTTTCGTTAAATGATATTCCTCTACTTCATGCTCACCAAAGATGGTTTTTAAAATAATTTGCTTAAATTGATCAATTGTAATAGAGTCATCTAAAAATTCTTCAATATTTGCTACGCGTTTACGTACAGACTTCACACCTTTAGATTGAATTTTTTTAGGGTTCACTTTTAAAGCGTTTTGTACTTCTTCTAAATCGCTATTTAGCATTAATGTACCATGACTAAACATACGATTTTTAACCTTAACCATAGCATTTCCGGAAATTTTAGCTGCGCCTACTTGAATGTCATTACGGCCTGTCATTTCTGCATCTACACCCATAGATTGTAAAGCTTGAACAATAGGCTCAGTGAATTTCTTAAAGTTATGAAAACTGTTACCATCATCACTCGTTACAAAGCTAAAATTCAAATTTCCTTTATCATGATACACAGCTCCTCCTCCAGAAATTCGTCGTACAACATGAATATGATGATCATCTATATACTGTTTATTAACTTCTTCAATTGTATTTTGATTTTTACCTACAATGATTGAGGGTTCATTAACATAAAATAAAAAGTAACTATCATCTGCAGGTAAATGTTTAAGTACATATTCTTCCATAGCTAGGTTAATTGTAGGGTCAGTAATATTATTATTACTTACAAATTTCATAGTACTCACCTTTCTCTTTCTTTTAAAATTTAATAATGCAATACATCATCCATTATCGATTGTTTAACTTAATTATGGCATTATTTTCAAAAATAATATAATATTTTCTAATTTTAGTATATATTTGTTTATTTGTAGTGTAAATTTTAGTACAATATAGTCTAGCTATGATTTGAGGAGGACTCGAAATGACTGTTGCAGAAGTTGGAAATATTGTAGAATTTTATGACGGTTTAAGAGGCCGTGTTGAAAAAATTAATGATAATTCAGTTATTGTTGATTTGACAATTATGGAAAATTTTAATGAACTAGATTTACCTGAAAAAACAGTTATTAATCACAAACGATATAAAATCGTTGAATAAGAAGGTTAATATTAAATGAAAAATACATCTAAACCCTTAATTTGGTTTGTTGCAAGTTTTATTGTATTTCATCTCATCTTATTTATAATGTGGGGAGAACATCAAGAATATTGGTATTTATATACTGGTATAATGTTAATTGCTGGCATTAGTTATGTATTTTATCAACGGGATATCACATCAAAACGTCTATTAACCTCTATTGGTGTGGGAGTAATCACAGGTGTTGTATTAGTGATAATACAACTTATATTTTCACTTATATCGTCACAAATTACTTATACCGAATTAATTAAAGAATTATCAAGAACGGGTGTATATTTTAAATGGCAAATGTTAATTACTATCTTATTTGTCATTCCTTGTCATGAGTTATACATGCGTGCTGTCTTACAAAAAGAGTTAAATAAATTCAGACTACCTCGCTGGATAACAATTTTAATACCTGCATTATGTTCTAGTTCTTTATTTATCTATCTTGATAAATGGTGGATTGTTATTTTTATCTTTATAGCTCAAGTCATATTATCATTGAGTTATCAGTATACAAGACGTATTGTTACATCGTCTTTAGGTCAAATTGTTGCCATCATTTTATTACTTATTTTTCATGGATAAAAACCTTTTCTTAGTTGCTAAAACTAAGAAAAGGTTTTTTGATTGGTATCACGATTCATTTCAATAACGATATTACTTTTTCATTTAAAACATAACTATCTATATACAAAAAAGAGTGGGATAACGAATTCAAAATGAATGTATCCCACTTTCCTTTCTCTGTTTATCCAATTTGAATTCTTTCTTTTGGATAACTAAATTTATCAGGTTCTTTACGCCCAGATATCATAATAATAAATGATATTAAACCGACACGTCCTATAAACATAAGAAGCATTAAGACTACCTTAGTAATACTGCTAATATTATCTGTCACCCCAAGTGATAGGCCACATGTTCCAAATGCAGACATGACTTCAAAAAATACCTGTAAGAATGATAAATTATTGGCTTCTGCTGCTAATATAATAATGATACTTACAAAAGTAAGTACTGTCGCCATTATAAACACAGCAAAAGAACGCTGTATATCGATGGTATGAATTTCTCTATTAAATACTTTAATCGATGATTTTTCTGTATTGTTATTAAAATTAATCACAAATAAAATAAGTATCGCAAATGTCGTTGTTCGAATACCTCCTCCTACTGAACTCGGAGAAGATCCAATAAACATGAGAATACTCATAATGACATTTGTTGCATCACTAAAGTATGTCACATCAATGGTTTGTAATCCAGCACTACGTGTAGTTGCAGATTGAAATAATGCATAGAATAAAGATTGATGCCAATTATATCCTTTGAATGCATGATTGTACTCAAGTGCTAAAATAGATAAAAATCCAGATATAAATAAGAAAAAGTAAGTAGTTGTTGTAATTTTAGTAAATAAAGAAAATCTAAAATGACTTACTCTATTTCGTATATAAGCTCTGATTTCAAGTAATACTGGAAAACCAATTGATCCAAGAATAATTAAAAACATTACAATAGTTTGTACAAAGTAATCCTTGGCATATGGAACTAGCGATTGACCAGTAATATCTAACCCACCATTTGTAGTAGCTGAAATAGATACAAACAAACCTTGCATTAAAGCATTTTTCAAATCAGGATTGTCTCTGTAAAAATAAAATGCAAGCAAGAGTGCACCTACAATTTCGATAGTCATGATTGTTTTAACAATTTCAATAATAAGCTTAACTGTCCCACTCATTGTGTCTTTATTATTATCAAGCATAATAAGTTGACGTTCGCGCATACCAATGTGTTTACCAAGTACTACCCACAACACTGTACCTATCGCCATTACGCCTATGCCACCGATGTTTAAGATAATTAAAATGATAAGTTGGCCAAATGATGAATAGGTATCAATAATACTGACTGGCGTTAAACCGGTCACACTAATTCCAGATACAGCTACAAACAACGTATCTATAGGACTTACCTTCACGCCAGGTTTATGTACAAAAGGTAAATTGAGTAATAAAAATGCAACGACAATTGCAATTAAATAATATAAAACAATACCTTGTTGAGGCGTTGATTTTTTGAATAATTTACTGAAAATAGACATTAGTTTGTCACCTCAATGTCATTTCAAATTAATTTCTATATCTTGAATATTTCCATCTCTGTAAATTTTAGCCGATAACGTTTTTAAATCTTGTCGATGGTTAAACAGGATGTGTCTATACTGCAAATTATCTTTTAATGTTTTACCTTCTAATTTTACAATGACATCACCAATTTTTAAACCTGATTTTTTACCTAAACCGCCATCTTTTAATTTTTTCACTAAAATCCCATCATTTATATCATTAGGTAATTTTAAAAGTGAGCGTTCATAATGATTTAAGTCATTCACATTTTCTAAAGCTATTCCAGTATTGGGATAATTTACTTTCCCATTTTTTTCAAGCTCTTTAGCAATTGATTTAGCTTCATTAATGGGAATAGCAAAACCCATTCCTTCTATACTTGGCATATTAATTTTTAATGAGACGATACCAATAAGCTCCCCATCTTTATTAACTACAGCTCCACCTGAATGTCCTGGATTAACGGAAGCATCAATTTGAAACGTTTGCATCAATTCATCATTTTTATTATCTTTATCAAAATCAACAGGAACCAATCGATTTAACCCTGAAATAATCCCTTTAGATACCGTATTTCTAAACTCTTCTCCTAGAGGATTACCTACAATTAATATCGATTCCCCTAAAACTAATTTATTTGAATTTCCAATATGGATAGGTTTAATATTTTTATTATTGATTTTTGCTTTTACTACTGCAATATCTGACCATTTATCTTTTCCGACAACGTCACCTTTTATACTTTTATTCTCTCCATATGTAATCTTAACTTTATCCGCTTCACCAACAATATGCGTATTTGTTAATACAAAAAAAGTATCGCCTACAGTTTTGTAGACGACACCTGAGCCAAGTTCATTATCTGATTTTGAATTTGTTGTTTGAACTGAAATATTCTTAGGTGCGTCACTTTCTACTGTTACCACTGATCTGACAGTATTATTAGCGTTTTTCATAGTTGTTGTGTACTTCTTATCTTGTGTATGTGTTTGATTTGAATGTTGCTCTTGAGAAGGTTCAGTAAAAATAGCTTTTACTAAAACTAAGATTAATATTAAAGCAATTGCGATTAAAATTTTAATCCAATGTTCTTTTAAAAAGTCAACGATCTTATTTTGTGTATCATTTGCTGATTGTTCATGTGATTCATGAGGTTGTTGATCCGATATATTTTCTGTCGTATTCTTATCAGAATTAGATATGTGCTTTGATTGTTCACTCTTAGTATGTTCTACTTGAGTTGAATGTTGCTGAGTTGACATTTGTTCTTTCTCAGTATCGATTGATTCTTTATCCTTAGTTGAAGTGTATGATTCTTCAGTTATTGTTGGATGTTTAGATTGTGTTTTAATTGTATCATTATGCTGATTGTCTTTTTCTTTTTTAGACTTTTGACGAGATTCATTATTTTTATTCAATCTACTATAAGTTGGTTCTATAGATTTATTCGTTTCATTTTCACTTTTTGAGCCATTACTCGAAATTGGTTTTTGCTGTTTCAATTTCTCATTATGTATGTCTTCTTGTTTAAGATGTTGTTCTTCAGGCAGAGTTAAATGATGCCTATTATTTTTCTTAGCTGTTTTTGATGCATCTCTTTTTGATCTTAACTTAGCTAAATGTTGTTGTTGTTGAATTTCTTCTTGTGTTAATTTCTCAATTCTAGCTTTTCTTAAATTATCTTTGACACGTTCTTCATTTACTTTTGCTTGATGCTGTTCTTTTTCCGCTAAATGTTCACGCTTTTGTCTTTCACGTTCAATACGTTCCTCGCGTTCTTCATTATGAAAGTATTCGTGACGTTTACGCCCATATTTACTACGCGGTATCACTTGTTTTTTATCATTATCCAAAGATGCCCACTCCTAACCTTGAAATCACAATATATATCACTAAAAAAATGATTTACTTTTATGTGGTTATATATCTATCTGAATTAATTTATATATTACTTAAATTTTAATATCATTAGTGTTAATAAGCAAACGATTGTCAAATATTTTCTAAAAATATTATACAAATATTTATTAATTGAAAAAACCTTTTGAAGTCTCTTATAAAAAACTTCAAAAGGTATCGATTATATCTAATGCTTAGCATTCTTTTTATTTTTTCGTACTGATGTTAACCATCCAATCACAACTAATAAAATCATTACAGTCCAGAAGATTGCTTGCCATAACGTACTATGTGGGAAATCTTCTGATAATACGCCAATATCTGGATGAGCTAATACGATAACTACTAATTTAATACCTACCCAGCCAACAATTGCGAAAGCGGCACCTTCTAAACCTGGATATTTATTTAATAAATCAACAAACCATGTTGCTGCAAAACGCATTAAAATAACACCAATCATACCCCCGATGAACATGACTCCAAATTGACCTAAATCCATACCGCCAAAATGAATACCCATCTTAGGAAGTGTCACTGCAATAGCCATTGCTGCTAACATAGAATCAATTGCAAAGGCAATGTCAGCAAACTCTACTTTAAATACGGTAGCCCAAAATTTTCCAGCACTTACTTTCTTTTCAGCGCCAGTTTCATCATAATGATGTTCATCCCCAACTTGTTCCTCTTCATCTTTCTTATGGAAGAAATTCCAAAGATTTCTAATAGACATGAAAATTAAGTATGCAGCACCAATCGCTTGAATAAACCAGAAATTCACAATAATACTAATTAAAAATAAAGCAATAAAACGGAAAATAAATGCTCCTAGTAAACCATAGAATAATGCTTTTTTACGCTGTGCTGGTGGTAAATGCTTAACCATTACTGCCATTACAACCGCGTTATCTGCTGCTAGTAATCCTTCTAAAAATACTAACACTAATATTACCCACAAATAAGGTAAAATTAAGCTTGGATCCATGAAAAGACAGCTCCTTTATTTATTTTTTACAAATAAAAAGACCTATGCTAATTCATAGCAAAGGTCTCACTTAGCAAATTTGCTCATTTTACCGGAAGTATCAACTTCGTAATGACGATAAAATGCTGAATTTAAGATGTTAGTAATATAGCCCCTCAAATTCTCAAGTTACTCCCCTCTGACATTAAGTCATAGGTATTTATTTGTTAAGAGTATTATAACCAGATTTGGTATATATAAACAATGTTAAAGCTAAAAATATTGTATCTCTTTATTATTATTTTAAATTAAACCTTATATTGTCATTTTTTATAATAAACTATATAGTTTAATATCTGGGAATTTTTCTTCAAACCAACGTGTAGCAAATTCATTTTCAAATAAGAAAACAAACTTATCATATCTGTCTTTCACTAAAATAGAACGTGACGTGTTCATCTTATCTTGAATATCCTCTTCATTTTCAATCCAACGTGCAATTTTTCTACCTACAGGTTCCATGACGACATCTACATTGTATTCATTTTTCATTCTGTGCTCGAATACTTCAAATTGTAATTGACCCACTGCACCGAGAATAATTTGATTCGTATGAAGTGTTTTATAATATTGAATCGCACCTTCTTGCACAAGCTGTTCAATTCCCTTATGGAAATGTTTTTGTTTCATAACATTTTTAGCAGAGACTTTCATGAAAATTTCAGGTGTAAATTGTGGTAAATCTTGGAAGTTAAATTTTTGTTTACCTCCAACTAATGTATCACCAATTTGGTAGTTACCTGTATCGTATAATCCAATAATATCTCCAGCTACAGCGTGATTGACGGTTTCTTTATCATCTGCCATAAAAGAGGTAGAGCGTGTGATTTTTTGTTTTTTATTGGTACGTTGCAAGGTCACATCCATACCTCTTTCAAACGCGCCACTGACTACTCTCATAAAAGCAATTCTATCTCTATGTTTTGGATCCATATTCGCTTGAATTTTAAATATAAAACCCGAGAACTCGTCATCAAACGGGCTAACTTCAACTTCTTCATTCGTCTGACGAGCATTAGGCATAGGCGCATAATCTACATATGCATTCAAGAAATTCTGAACCCCGAAATTAGCCAATGCTGAGCCAAAAAATACAGGAGTTAAATCGCCATTTAATAATGCTCCATTGTCAAATTTTTCGCCAGCTTCTTCAACTAACATAAATTCTTCAATCGCTTGTTCGAAAGCACTATCATTGCCAATGGTGTGTTCTTCTTCAAGTTCATACTCATCATTTAAATGTAATATGTTCTCTTCATCTCTAAAAGGTTCAATAGTTTTAGTCTCACGATCAATAATACCAAAAAAGTTTTGTCCCATTCCTATTGGCCAATTCATTGGGTATGTGTCAATATTTAACGTTTCTTCTATTTCTTCTAATAGTTCAAATGGCTCTTTACCTACACGGTCTAATTTGTTGATAAAAGTAAAGATAGGAATGCCTCTCATTTTACATACTTTAAATAATTTTAATGTTTGGGGTTCGATCCCTTTTGCACAATCGATAACCATTACTGCACTGTCAACCGCCATTAATGTTCGGTATGTATCTTCAGAAAAATCTTCGTGTCCTGGTGTATCTAGAATATTAATTTTATAATCATCATAATCAAACTGCATGACTGAACTGGTTACAGAAATACCACGTTCTTGTTCTACTTTCATCCAGTCACTGGTTGCAAATTTCCCTGTTTTTTTTCCTTTTACAGTACCCGCTTCACGAATAGCACCACTAAAATATAATAATTTTTCAGTTAGCGTCGTTTTACCAGCATCCGGGTGTGAAATAATAGCAAACGTTTTTCTTGATTCTATTTCTTCTTTTAAACTCATTCATTATTCTCCTTTAAATCCTTTATTATCCACTTAGATAACTGAGAAGCTATACGCAATGCTTCACTTTCTTCTTTAAATGTAAATAATTGCATTATTAACTCTTCATTTATTTCCTGTTCATTGAGTTGTGCATTTAATTCTACAGACCAAAACATATCTGGAATAGCTATCATATAATAAGAATGATGCACGTGTTCATATAGATAGACATTGATTATTTCATTTTGTTCAGAAAGTTGCTTAATGATCATAGTTGGATTTTCCAAACTTTTTATACGCAGCTTCTAAACCAATTAAATCGTCACGATGTGGCACTTTCACGTGTCCTGGCATAATTTGATAAGGTTCTCTACCTTTAGAAGCAAGTACAACTGTATCACCTGGATTCGCGACTTCGATAGCATGTTTAATACCTTCAGCTCGATCTTCAAATTCTATATAGTTATTATGCGTTGCACCTTTAGCAAGTTCTGCAGTCAACATTTTAGGATCGTCATCTGCTGGATTGTCAGGTGTAAAAATCACATAGTCTGCTCGACATGCAACAGCCCCCATTTCAGGCGTTTTTGTTAAATCACGTTCGCCAGCCATGCCTACTAAAAAGATGAGCTTTTGTTTAACAAAAGGTTGCACTGCATCAATCAGTTTATTCATACCATCAGCAGTATGTGCATAATCAATAATTAAATCGATTGGAAGTGATGGGTCTAAAACCTCTAGACGCCCTTCAACAGGTTCTAAAGATTTCACCACTTCTACAATATCTTTGAAACCGACTCCTTTACTCCAAACTGCTATCATAGCTGCCATAAGATTTGAGATATTAAATTTACCTACATATGGTGATGAAACATGATACGTGCCAAATGGAGTAGCAAAATCAAATTGTACACCTTGTAAAGATTCTTTGATATTTTGAGCCATAAACTGTGCTTCATTGTCTATACCATATGTCAATATTTCAAATGGTGTTACCGTTTCTAAATATTTAGAGAAATCATCATCATTATTTAATACCACATACTTTTCTTTTGATAAATCTTCACCTAATTGACTAAATAGTAACGATTTTGCATGTCCATAAGCTTCCATTGTGCCATGAAAGTCTAAATGATCTTGGGTTAAATTTGAAAAAATAGCTACATCAAATTCTACCCCTCTTAATCGTCCTAGAGCTAATCCGTGACTTGAGACTTCCATAGTCATTGCTTCAGCTTTACTGTCTACAGCTTGCTTAATTTTCTTAGTAAGCAATACAGTTTCAGGAGTAGTATTTGCCCCCTTTGTTTTTTCTTCATTAATTTGAAATCCATTCGTACCTAAATATGCACTATTTTTGTCTAATCCCCTGTAAATTAAGTGAATCATCGTCGCGATTGAAGTTTTACCATTTGTACCAGTGACCCCAAAGGTAGTGAGTTGTTGACTTGGATAATCAAATAATGTATGCGCTAATATACTGGCTACTCTTAAAGTATCAGGTACAATAACTTGTGTTACTTCTCCTTTAACTTCTTGCTTACGGTTTACAACTATAATTTTAGTTCCTTGGTCAATGACATTTTGACAAAATCTATGACTATCTACGGTATATCCTTTGGAAGCTACAAAGATACTTTCTCCACTAGCAGTTCGTGAATCTGTAGTAATATCAGTGATATCTATATCTAAAGTTCCTATAACTTGTTTAACTCTTATTTTATTGAACAACTCATTCGCATTCAAAATGTATCGCTCCTTTTTTTCAATATCTCTATTATACACATTTTAAAGTTGTTGATAAATTTATTCTCACCTAAAAAAGTAAATTCTGAACTACTTAAAATCAAATAACTTTTGTATGTTCTGTATTATTAATATTAATTCTAAGTTAATTATTTATAAATTTTTTCTTATCTTAGTGTAAGCCTCCTACATTTCACTTTATTAGTGCTAGGATAAGGGTATAAAGTTAAAGTAATCATTGTTCGAATATGCTATAATTCACTATAAATGAATTTTATGACTTCCTTGAATGAAATACATATTCTTTATACTAGTATGTATTTTTTACTGTAATACATCATTCGATGGATTAAACTTAAATTATTGGAGGGTGACTATTAATGGTTACTCAAAATAAAAAGATATTGATTATCACTGGATCATTTGGAAACGGTCATTTACAAGTGACACAAAGTATTGTCAATCAATTGAATGACATGAATCTACCTCATATTTCTGTTATTGAGCATGATTTATTTATGGAAGCACATCCCATCCTTACGTCTATTTGTAAAAAATGGTATATCAATAGCTTTAAATATTTTAGAAATATGTATAAAAACTTTTATTATAGTCGACCAGATGAATTAGATAAATGTTTTTATAAATACTATGGTTTAAATAAACTGATTAACCTACTTTTAAAAGAAAAGCCTGACTTGATTTTAATGACTTTTCCAACGCCCGTGATGTCAGTATTAACTGAACAATTTAACATGCGTATCCCTATTGCAACAGTCATGACGGATTATCGTCTACAAAAAAACTGGATTACTCCAAATTCTCATAGATATTATGTAGCTACTAAAGATACAAAAGAAGACTTCGTAAACGTTGGTGTACCGGCATCTTTAATTAAAGTCACGGGTATCCCTATTTCTGATAAATTTGAAGCGGATATTGATCAACAGGCTTGGCTAAAAAAATATCATTTAGATCCTAAAAAAAATACTATCCTTATGTCTGCAGGTGCTTTTGGAGTATCAAAAGGTTTTGAACATATGATAGAACGTATCTTAGAAAAAAGTCCTCATTCTCAAGTCGTTATGATTTGTGGTAGAAGTAAAGGACTTAAACGTAATTTGGAAGCCAGATTTAAATCTTACGACAACGTTCTCATTTTAGGATATACAAAACATATGAATGAATGGATGGCTTCAAGTCAATTAATGATTACTAAACCAGGTGGGATTACGATATCCGAAGGTTTGACAAGAAGTATCCCAATGATTTTCTTAAATCCTGCTCCAGGACAAGAACTAGAAAATGCGTATTATTTCCAAGAAAAAGGGTATGGTAGAATTGCTAATACTCCTGAAGATGCAATTGATATTGTCTCTGAATTAACACATGATTCGAACAAATTAACTTTAATGATAAATACAATGCGTCAGGATAGAGTAGATTATTCAACTCATCGACTTTGTATCGATTTATTGAATATGCTCAATCATTCATCTCAACAGCAAGAAATTTATGGAAAGGTGCCATTATATGCTAAGTTCTTTGTCAAACAATAAAAGCATAAGTAAAAACTTTAAAATAATGCTCGTTATTTTATTTTTAATGGAATTTGCTAGGGGAATGTATGTATTAAGTTATGTTAACTATTTACCTACTGTAACCTCTATCGCTGTAGCTGTGACTTCAGCAGCGTTATCTATTCATTTTATTTCAGATGCAGCTACAAACTTTGTGATTGGTTTTTTATTAAAGAAATTTGGAACTAAAATTGTCCTTAATTTAGGTTTTTTATTAGCTTTTTTAAGCTTGTTTCTAATTATTTTCTTTCCAGCTAATCCTATCATTATCATTATTAGTGCAATTATGCTAGGAATTGCAGTCAGTCCAATATGGGTAATCATGTTATCTAGTGTGGAAGAAAGTCAACGTGGCAAACAAATGGGTTATGTATATTTTGCATGGTTATTAGGTTTGCTTGTAGGCTGGGCGTTTATGAATGTTCTAGTCAAAATACATCCAACGCGTTTTGCATTCACGATGTCTCTTGTCGTCATTATTGCATGGATACTTTATTATTTTGTAGATGTAAAACTCACAAATTACGATACTAAACCTGTAAAAGAACAATTAGGTCAAATCGTAGAAGTAATGAAGCGTCATATGATTTTATTCCCAGGTATTTTGTTGCAAGGTGCTTCAATATCAGCTTTGCTTCCAATATTGCCGACGTATGCTACAAAAGTTGTGGGGGTAACAACTATTGAATATACTGTTGCTATCGCTATTGGTGGTATTGGTTGTGCAATATCAATGTTATTTTTATCTAAAATAATCGATAAAAATAGCACTGGCTTTATGTATGCCGTTATTTTTGTAGGATTCATATTGTTTACGCTATTTATTTTTGGTCTCTCACTAGTTAACAATATTATTGTTGTATGGATAGTTGCCGCCTTTATAGGTTTAATGTATGGCATTTTATTACCTGCTTGGAATACTTTTATGGCTGGACATATCGATCCGTCTGAACAAGAAGAAACTTGGGGTGTATTTAATAGTGTCCAAGGCTTTGGTTCAATGATTGGTCCTCTTTTCGGAGGCCTTATCGCTCAATTCTCAAATGGATTAAATAATACATTCTATGTCTCAGCTTTCATTTTTCTATTACTCGCTATTTTTTATGGCATTTATTTTATCAAAAGTAAAAAGCATCAAAAATATTCTTAAAAAAAGAAGTCAAAACATTTTAGTTTTGACTTCTTTTTTATATACATATCATGCTAGTTTAAAACTATCAACAATGTTCCATCTATCTTCATCTTCATTGTAATGTAACAATGAAAGTTCATCGATGGTTTCTCTATGATCTACTCCTGCAAGCTTCACTTGACCAAATATATCTTCAAATTCTTGACTCGTTAAACCTTGAGCAATCGTAAAATGAGGAACGAATGGATGTTCAGCTTTACCATAAAATGATTCAGTATTAAATGTATTAAATAAATTTTCTAATTCTTCTGTTTTTTCAACTTTAAAATAAATAACATTATTTGTCGGTTTAAAGCTTGAAGCTTTTGTCACGTGGACCTCTACAGGTTTAAATCCATCTAATTTTTGTTTAACTTCGTCTTTAAATGAATCTAATTCTGTTTCTTTAAGTTCAAAGTGAGGTTTAATCGTAATATGTGGCATAATACGTGCATACTCCGTATCATAACGCTTACGATAGCCATCTACTTCATTTTGAAATGATTGTGCCGGAATAAGTGCTAATCCTATCTTCATTGAAATTCCTCCTTTGTTTAACATACTTCTATTATATCAAAATTCTATTTAATACGTTATTAGATACAACGTTTTTTGAAAAGGCTTTCAAAAAAGATATGTAGACTATTCATATGTACTATGATTATTATTTAAAAAATAATAGAGAATATCTCCGATCATAGGTTTCCATGATTTCCAATTATGACTACCATTAAATTCATTGTAGACGTAAGTGACACACTCATCTTGTTCAATAAGGTTTGATAGCTTTCTATTTGGAGTTAAAAAATCAGCTTGCTCACCAGTCGTTGGTAATTTAAAATCGACTTCATCTCTACCAATCGCATGCCAAATTGTTAATCGATTACGTTGCTTACATGTCTCAAATTTTTCAAGAACAGTATGATCTGAGTGCGGACTAAACATAGCTATTTGACTAAATATTGAAGGATAAGTCAATGAAGTAAGAAAGGCAATACTTCCAGCTAAACTATCTCCTATTAATAATCTAGAATTTCCCACTTTATATGTAGGAAACGTTTGATCAATGAAAGGTAAAAGTTCTTTAACTACTGACTGAATCGTCTTTTCACTACGACTACCTTGAGGATGAAACTCTTCTCTACGTTTCTCAACATCTTCATAATGAAATCCAACAATAATAGCACGTTCAATACGTTCTTCTTTTTTTAGACGTTCATATTCACGCTGAATCCTTCCAAATCGGAAAAAGTCCAATCCATCAAAACAAATAATCACCTGAGACTTAAATAATTCAGTAAAATCTTCTGGAAGATAAATCGACAATGTGATATCTCTTTCTAGAATTTTACTATTTAAAATATATTTATTAATTTTTCCAGCTTTAAATTCTTCCATATTATCCTCTCTCCTTCATATATATTCATATTGTATCAATTTTATTTATTAGTGACAGTGATATAAACGTTTATAATAAGCTTTTTTATTTTAGATTCTATATACTTTTTTAAGAGAATTAGGAATTGTTTAATTAAGCTCATATATTTTTATACAATTAAATATTATAATATAATTATTTTTTAGTTAATAAATTTTTCCTTTTTAACATCTCTTATTTAAGATATACTTATTACTAATGAATTGATTACTTTAGGAGGAAGTAAGTCTATGCTTAATAAAGTATGGTTTCGAACTGGAATTTTCTTAATCATCCTGTTCGTACTTATAAAGTTATTTATGGAAGTGCATAGTGTATTTACACCTATAGCAACTATTATAGGTTCAGTGTTTCTTCCATTCTTATTAAGTGGATTTTTATTTTATATCTGCTTACCTTTTCAAACACTTTTGGAAAAATGGGGTTTCCCACGTTGGGCAAGTATTTTAACTATCTTTATCGTATTAATCGCTATTATCGCTATCGTAGTAGCTTTCATTGCTCCTATTATTATTTCTAATGTTAATAATTTAATCAAAGCAACACCAACTTTACAACGTGATGCAGAACAAGTGGTTAATTTCTCATTAAATCAAATGGATAAATTACCAAGTGATGTAACAGCGAAAATTAATTCAGCAATGAAATCAATCAGTGATAGTTTAACTGGTATATTAGCAAATTCAATCACTTATATCACATCTCTTATTTCAACCATTTTCTTATTGATTATGGTACCGTTCTTCTTGATTTATATGTTAAAAGATCATGAAAAATTTATTCCAGCAATTGGTAAATTTTTCAAAGGAGAACGTAAAGTTTTTGTTGTTGATTTACTTAAAGATTTAAATTATACCTTAAAATCGTATATTCAAGGTCAAGTTACTGTTAGTTTCATCTTAGGTGTTATTCTTTATATTGGTTATAGCCTTATTGGGTTACCTTATACACCATTGCTTGTATTATTCGCTGGTGTAGCAAACTTAATCCCATTTTTAGGACCTTGGTTATCATTTGCGCCTGCTGCAATATTAGGGATTATCGATGGTCCATCAACATTTATTTGGGTCTGTGTTGTTACATTAATTGCACAACAACTTGAAGGTAATGTCATCACACCTAACGTCATGGGTAAATCACTAAGTATTCATCCACTTACAATCATTGTTGTTATCTTAGCAGCGGGTGATTTAGGAGGATTCACACTTATTTTAATTGCTGTTCCACTTTATGCAGTATTAAAAACAATAGCAAGAAATGTATTTAAGTATCGTCAACGTATCATTGATAAAGCAAATAGCGATGTTAAAGATTAAATTAATTATTAATGCTTTTTAATTACTTATTGCGGATAGAACATATTCTATTCGCAGTTTTTTTTATGTCATATCACATTGAATAATATAAAGCTAGAAGAGGGATAAAATTCATTTTTAAGTCGCTGTTCCACATCATCAATGCCTCCCCAATTTGCGTTGAACGTAGATGTTCTTATTGAAAGTTTCTATGTTCTAGCCTTGGAACTGAAATTGAATAAAGCTTGATACAAATGCATTTTCAATTCAGTCATCAACTGTCGATTTATAAAAAAAGTCTAAGACAACTCATTGTCTCAGACTCTTAGATTTATCATATATCTTATAACTATTTTTCAATTTAAACTTATTTAATTGCGTGGAAACCACTATCTACGTGGATATTTTCTCCAGTTACACCACTTGAAAAATCACTTAATAAATAAGCAGCAGTTTTACCCACTTCTTCTTGATCTACATTACGTCTTAACGGTGCACGTTCTTCAACTTCTTTAAGAATTAAATTCAATCCACCTACACCTTTAGCACTTAATGTACGAATTGGTCCAGCAGAAATTGCATTGACTCGAATATTATCTGGGCCTAAATCATATGCTAAATATTTAACATTTGCTTCAAGACTTGCTTTTGCTACACCCATCACATTATAGTTTTGAATTGCAAATTCTCCGCCTAAATAAGTTGTAGCTACAATACTACCACCATTCGGCATAATTTTTTTCGCTTCATGAGCTACAATTGTTAATGAATATGAACTAATATCTTGTGCAAGTAGGAATCCTTCACGAGATGTTTCAGAAAAACGACCACGTAAATCTTCCATATTAGCAAATGCAATTGAATGATAGACGCCATCAATATTTCCAACTTCTTCACCGATTTTCGCAAAGCCATTAATGACATCTTCATCTTTTTGAACATCTATTTGATAAAGATGATGCTCTTTTTGATTTAATTGATCTAATAATTTTTCTAATTCTTTTTTACTACGTTCTTTACGATATGTAAATACGAGATGCGCGCCTAATTCGTCTAATACTTTAGCTACGCCAAAACCAATACTACGTTTGTTAGCGATACCCATAATGACAAAGGTTTTATTTTCTAAATTAATCATATAAATTATCTCCTTATATTACTTTATATTAATCCGTTCATTATAAACGTTTTTAACATACATATTTTACCATTGTTAATAATATTTAATAAAGTAATAATAAATTTTCAAATCATCTCAATAAAAAGAGAGGTACACAAAGTAATGTATCTTTTTATGTTATTTTTCAAAGATACCCTTTATTTTGTCCTCTCTTTTAAATGGATTAATAATAAAATTCTAATTCAGATTTGAGTTCATCTACATATTCTTTAGAACCTGTTACAATTAAACGGTCTTTATATCTAAGTTGCGTATCTCCATGTGGTACAATGGATTCATTATTTCTAACAATACGTACAAATATGATATCCCCACCAAATGGGAAATGACGTAATAGAATATTTTCATATTTATAATTCAACATTTCAATTTCATATAGTGACGTTTCAACGTTACTTAAAATATTTAGCATATTTGGTGTTTCAATTAAACCTTTTAAGAAAATTTTATTACTAATAAAGTTACTAAATACTTCAATACCATCTGTTTTTAATTCTTCATCATCACCACTATTTTCTAGTCGACAAATAACTCTGTTTACACCATGAGATTTAGCTAATTTTGCTATCCTTTTATTTAAACCATCATCATTAGCAGAACACACGACAATATCTTGATTAAACAAGCCAAGTCTCTCTAATAAACTTTCTTCATATTCACTAATTTCAATGACAGTCACGTTGTCAGGTAAATTTCGCTTATCACTTAAATCTTTACGGTAAAACAACGTTATATTATATAACTGTGAAGTCAGATTTTGAACAATTGGAATAGTCAATTGATTTTTACCAATTAACGCAATATCAATTTTTCGGTTCACTTCATCTGGAATTGGGAATAATTTTTTAAATACAACAGGTACAAATACACATGTAATAATTGCACTTAATATTAATATCCCTGACATTTCAGAAGTAATTGCTTTTAATTCTTCAGCAATTTTTGCTGCAGCAATAACAAGCGAAAGTGTAGATGTTAATAAAAATGCTGATGCAATGGTTGTTTTAGTATCAAACCATCTTCGAATAAATAAGACAGGAATCAACTTAGAAACGATAAAGGACAATATAAGTATCGGAATTATAATAAGTAAAGAAGGTTCTTTAATTAAAGATGGTATATCTAAATCTACACCGACCATAATAAAGAATATCGGTATAAAGAATCCGTATCCAAATGAATCTAAAGTATGAATGATTTCTTCATCAGGTTTTAACAGTGATACAACTACACCAGCTAAAAAAGCACCTAATATATATTCAGCACCAACCCCCTCAGCAAGAGCAACGAGTAAAATGATTAATGCAAAAATGGCCCGTATGCCAATTTGTGTTGTACCACCCATTAAGCGTTGCATAAAATTTAACCGTTTAAATACAGAACCTAATAAATAAAATATTGCAGTAAACACGATTAAAATTGCAGATAGCCAAATTGACCCTCCGCCTTCACCATTGATTCCACCATAAATAGTTAATAAAACCATCGTAAATAAATCTGCTAATACTGCTACTAATAATATAAATTGTCCTATTGTTGTACGCATGATATTCATTTCTTTAAGTGTTGGCACGACTACACCCAATGAAATGGTTGAAATAATAATGACCATTAATAATACATCATCTACAAAGCCTAACCATTTAAATGCAAATGCTAAAATGATTGAAAGCACCATTATTAACGAAAAAACTGTAAGTGCTAATTGTAAATGACTGGGTAAATTCTTTTCATTTTTATTAATACCCTGTCTCTTTCTTGTGTCTTTTTTAAATGCGCTAAAATCAATTTCCAGTCCACTTAAAAACATTAAAAAGATAAAACCTAATGTTGAAAGAATGTTTAACATTTCATCTTTGTGGACAAGTCCTAAAAATGAGTTTCCTATAATAATTCCCATTAATATTTCAGCTACGACAACAGGTAAAAAAGTGACGTTTAATCGATTAACAATAATCGGTGTAAGAAATGCTGCGACGACGACTATGACCAAAGAAAAAAATCCCATTTCATCCCCCTATGTTAGATATGACATAAATGTTGTTGCAAGGCCAAAATAAATTAACATACTTACAATATCATTGATAGTTGTAATAAATGGTCCGCTTGCGACAGCAGGATCGATATGAATTTTATTCATTAAGATTGGAATCATTGAGCCTACTAACGTACCTACTGTCATGGCAATAGTTAAACTTGCACCTACAATCAGTGCCAAGAAGGGTTGACGATAAATAATGACAATAATTAAGAATAAAATCACTGCACACACAAAACCAGTGATTAACCCACTGCCTGCTTCTTTTAAAGCTATTTTAAGTTTACTTTTTTCTTTAATATCACCATTAGAAATATTACGAACAGACACTGCTAATGATTGCGTTCCTGAATTTCCTGACATCCCACTTATAATAGGGATAAATGCTGCTAATAATGCAACTTGCGACAATGTATCTTCAAAACCACCCAGAATCGTTGCTGTTATCATACCTAAAAATGTTAAAATAATCAGCCACGGTAATCTCTTCAATGCTTTCTTAAATACTGATTGATCAGTAGATTTAGTATCAGAAACCCCTGCTAAACGTGAATAATCTTCATCTGCTTCTTCATTTACGACATCTAAAATATCATCTATTGTGATAATCCCTACTAAATGATGTTGATAGTCGATAACAGGCATGGCAATAAAGTCATAATCTTTCATTTTTTGAGCAACACGTTCTTGATCCTCTTCTACATTTACACTTACAACACGTTGAATCATTACTTCTTCAACATGAGCATCAATATTTGCTACAATTAAATCTTTCAAAGATAGAACACCTACGAGTTGACCGGCAGTATCAACGACATAAATCACATATATCGTTTCTGCGTCAGGTGCTTGACTTTTAACTAGCATGAGTGCCTCTTTTACAGATGTACCAATGTCCAATGAAATATATTCAGTAGTCATGATACCGCCAGCAGTATCTTCTTCATAATGTAATAACTTTTTGATTTTATCTGTGACTCTGTTGTCCATCAAAGCTAATAAACTGGCAACTTTTGAGTTAGATAATTCATTTAGAATATCAACTGCGTTATCTGTAGACATATTTTCTAATACTTCACTTGCATAATGTGCATGCATTGAATCAAATAATATTTCATATTCTTTCCCTTCAATATCTAATTGATTAAAAAATCTACTCACTTCTTGAGGCGATAAAAATTCGAATATTCTTTGTCTATTCTGATTCGTTGTATTTTCAAAATATTCACTTTGTTCATATTGATGTAAAGTTAGAAATTCTTTTCTGAATTGATCTATATCATTGCGGTTTAAACTGTCATCTAACAGTTTTTGATTGTATACTTTATTATGTTGTATGTCAGTTGTTTCTGTATTTAATGACATCAAGTGTACCTCCTAATTTTAATTTACACTTTGATATATTTTTTCTAAGTTTTTATAATCTATAATAATCTCGATTTCTTTATTATATATTGGATGTATAAATTTTACTTTATAACACTGTAAAGATTGTGTTTGAATCCGAGGATGAAAACCATCATATAAGTCATCCCCAATAAGTGGATGACCAATGTGCTTAAAATGAACTCTAATTTGGTGTGTTCGTCCAGTATGTAATTTAACTTCACATAAACTTGCACTGTGATGACTACTCAACGTTTTATATTCAGTTTTTGCATATTTACCGGATGGCGTAATACACCGAGTAATAATACTATCTTTATTTCTACCAATAGGTGCCTCTATCATAGATTGTTCTTTAGTTTTACCGTAACACACACATATATATCGTTTATCTATTTCAAATGTCGACATAAGATGATGAATATGACCATGTTTAGTAAAGATAACGATGCCCGTCGTATTACGATCTAATCTTGTAACAATATGAGGTACTACATATTGTACTTTATTTGTAGAATGATTTAAATAATACATCACGCGCTCAATTAAACTATCATGAGGATGTTCTCTTGAAGGTGTACAATTTAAATGGACCGGTTTTGAAACGATAATTAAATATGTATCTTCATATAATATTTCAATATGTTTGTTTGAAGGACGAAGATATGTACTCGGAACTTCTTCCGGCAGTTTAACAATAAGGTGATCATCTTTTTTCAATATATATCTAACTGTCACAGGTTGCCTATTAATAATTAAAGCGCCATCACGTTTAATGGCGCTAATTGTTTTCTTTGAATAATTATGACGTTGTAAAAATGTCTTAAGCATTTCTTCGCTATGAATATGGTATACAAATTTCATCAATCATCTTCACTTTCAATAAACGAATCATGAACTCTTTTCCAAAAAGGAAATGGTCTAAATCTAGCAAAACGAACTTTTTCATTTGCGACTCTAAATTGAATGTCGCTCACATTTTTATGTTTTAGACTGACATGATCAATTGTTGTTCTAATTGTATTATGATTTACAGGTGTAATCAAACATGTATGATGCTTAGGTAATACTAAGGGTGAACCTACCGTTCTAAATACTCTATTATTAATAGATGCAATTTCAGTAATTTGTATGGCTTCAAGAGAAGGGTGAATCAGTGCACCGCCTAGCGCTTTATTATAAGCCGTCGACCCAGAAGGTGTGGAAATACATAGACCATCTCCTCTAAATCGTTCAAAATGTTTACCTCTAATTGCGACATCTGCTACTAATGTTGATCCATTTTCAGTTTTCATAGTTGCTTCATTGAGTGCTAGATAGTGTGTTTCATTCTTAGTGTTGTTATATTTAACAATAATTTCAAGTAATGGATATTCAATCACTTGAAATTCAGAATGATGAATTTCATCAATCAATTTTTCAACTTCATGAGGTAACCAGTCTGCGTAAAAACCTAAATGACCAGTATGTACTCCAACGAATGCCACATTTGATAACATATGACTATACTGATGAAATGCTTGCAAAAGTGTTCCATCTCCACCGACAGATATCACTATTTCTGGATTTTCTGTATCCTCTATCATATGAAAAGAATTCATTTGATTCATCATTTTATGTTTAAGCGTGTTTGATTTAGAGTCACCTTTAGATAAAATCGTATAACGCATGTATTGACACCTCATCAGTCATGTTTTTTTGCACGTTTTTGAGTATAATATTTTTGAGCTTCTTGTATTTCCTCTTTAATTTCAGACATCTCTTCATCTAATAAGTAAGCCGCTTCAGCTGCTCTTTCTAGACGATGTTGTATCTCAGCAGGATAATCTCCATCATATTTGTATCTTAATGTATGTTCGATTGTAGCCCAAAAATTCATTGCTAATGTGCGAATTTGAATTTCAGCTAATATCATTTTTTGACCACTTAATGTTTCAATTGGATACTCGATAATTACATGATATGAACGATAACCACTTTGTTTTGTATTGTTAATATAATCTCTTTCTTCGACAACTTTAAAATCTTGACGTTGTCTAAGCATATTAACAACTACATCAATATCATCAACGAATTGACACATCATCCTTAAACCAGCTATGTCGTACATTTCTTCACGTAATCGATCAAAAGGAATTCCCCTTTTATTCGCTTTATCAATGATACTTGTAATAGGCTTTACACGACCAGTTACAAATTCAATGGGTGAGGCGTTTTCTCCAACTTCATATTGCTTACGTAAGCCTTTTAATTTCACCTTTAATTCATCGACAGCTTGTTTATATGGTGTTAAAAATTGCTCCCATTGATTCATATGGTTCCACTCCGTTTCACTTTAGTTCGAAAGTTTCTTCAACTGCTGAAACAAACTCCTTACCATAGTTATTATTTCCTTCAACATTTTCTAGGATATAACTTAACTCATCTTGAAAATGTTCTAATTCTAATTCATCATTAATAATTACTTTTTTATCTCTATTATTATGTAACATTGACCACGTCTCTTGTACAAAAATCAAATATGAATACGACGAGCCATCATCTAATAAATAAGCAAAACTAAAATTATCACTATCTACAAGCATTTGTCCTACTTCATCTAATCCATCAGTTGGATCTTCTGAGTAGCAATAAATGCTATCATCTTTGATTTTAATTTCATTTACATATATACGCATGCTTGTTCCTCCTTATTATTCCTTATTAGTTTAACATAATTTAACTTTCAAACACACATTAGAGTACCATAGTTCAAGTATGCTCTAAACGATTAAATATTTAGCTCTATATATTTTATTTTTAGTATTGTTATTACTTTAATTTTTTACAAATGTCCGTCATAATGAACTACAATAATATACTAAAGATTTTCTAATGAGGTGTAATTATGAGTACTAATAATGAAATTGAATTTAAGCAATTAATTGATTTCAATACATATAACGCGATTAAAGCTTCTTATTTTAAACAACTCACACCATTCACTCAAATCAATTATTATATTGAAACACCTAGTTTTAAACTACGTGATCATCGTTCTGCTTTAAGAATACGTGTTAAACAAAACAGATTTGAAATCACACTAAAAGTACCAGCTAAAGTTGGCTTGATAGAATATAATCATCTAATCGATATGAAGCCTCATATTGGACAAACAATTGTCAAATCAACATTACCTAATGATATTCAAAACATTCTTACTGAATTTGATATTGGAGAAAACGAATTAAGTGTTTTAGGTGCATTGACAACTGAAAGACTAGAAGTTGAATTTCAAAATGAACTATTAGTATTAGATAAAAGTCAATACTTTGATAAAACAGACTATGAATTAGAATTTGAAGTCAATGATTATCAAATAGGCTTTGAAAAATTTCAAAATTTATTAAAACAATTTAACTTAGTTCACGAGCCACCTAAAAATAAAGTTCAACGATTTTTTGAATATCAAGCTCAATTATAATAGATGTGAGATAAACTTGTGAAAAGTCAAATTACTTTTAAATGTAAAAATTCATGTTATATTAGAAATATATTAATAGAAATGGGTGATACTATGACTACAACACCTTATGATGTAATAGGAGAAAAAGCTTTGTATGATATGATTGATTATTTCTACTTTCTTGTAGAGAATGATCAAAGAATCAACCATTTATTTCCTGGAGATTTTAAAGAAACAAGTAGAAAGCAAAAGCAATTTTTAACACAATTTCTAGGAGGTCCTGATTTATACACTCAAGAACATGGTCACCCAATGTTAAAAAAGAGACATATGGCATTTAGAATTACTACTTATGAAAGAGATGCATGGTTAGAAAATATGTATAAAGCAATCAATAAAGCTCAATTTCCAACAGGAGTTGGCGAATACTTGTATGAAAGATTGTGTTTAACTGCTAACCATATGGTGAATTCCTAAATATAATTGAAGGTGAGTTTAACATGGCTGAAGAACTTAAAATTGTAGATAATGCGAGTCGTGAAAGCACTAATCTGTCACCTGTAAATAAAATAGAAATTTATTCATTCTTTGATCCCTTTAATAAAGATTGTTTTAAATTATCCGCAATTATTTCTAAATTAAGAATTGAGTATAATCAATATATTCGAATCAGACATATTTTGAATCCTTCATTAAAGGTTTTGACTAAATGTCAAGCTCAAAGTACTTCAGATTTTGATAATATTGCTTTAGCATATAAAGCTGCTGAATTACAAGGTAGATTAAGAGCGGAACGTTTTATTCATTTAATGCAGAACGAAATTATACCAAAAAACGATATTATCACTGAAGAAATGATTTGTAATTGTATTAAAAATGCTGGTTTAGATTATGATGTTTTCAAAGAAGACTTACAAAAAAATAAACTTACCGAAAGTTTAAAAATAGATTTGCATATTGCAAGAGAAATGGAAATTGAACAAGCGCCTTCACTTGTATTTTTTAGTGAAGATGTGCATGAAGAAGGTTTGAAAGTCGAAGGTCTTTATCCTTACCATATTTATACTTATATTATTAATGAATTAATGGGATGCCCTATCGAAAAAGAATTACCTCCAAATCTCGAAACTTATATTCAATCCAAACAATTAGTAACGATGGAAGAACTGCTTACTATTTATGAGTGGCCGGAAAAGTTACTCGTAAAAGAATTAAAAAAATTAGCTTTACAACAAAAAGTTGAAAAACTAAATTATCCTGACGGCGAATTTTGGCAATCTAAAATGCCTAAGAAATAACAAAGAGCGATCACTTATATGAAGTGTATCGCTCTTTTTATATTAAATTGATTTAATAATTAAGCATAAAAAAAACGCCGTGTCTGATTACACGACGCTAAACAAAGGGGATGGGAGAAATTTTTCACTTCAAACAAAGGGGTATGTTTGTTATGTGATTAATTTCATGTATATAATATAACACGCTCAAAACGCCGTTTCAATATTAAACTACATTTCCATCCAAAATGTCACAAATTAGACACATTGAGAACGAATACACTATTTTTAGTGCTTCATTAATTTTTCAAATGCTTCTAATTTTTGTTCAAAAACTTCACACGCTTGCTCTATAGGTTCTGGTGTAGTCATATCTACACCTGCATTCTTAAGAATCTCAATTGGGTAATTAGAACTACCTTTTTTCAAGAATTCATTTATATATCTTTCAACAGCAGGTTGTCCTTCTGTTAAAATTTGATGACTTAAACTTTGAGCTGCACTGTATCCAGTTGCATATTGGTACACATAATAATTCATATAGAAGTGTGGAATACGAGACCACTCTTTACTAATATGATCATCTGTTTCTACCACATCACCAAAGTATTGTCTATTTAATTTAGCGTACTCTTCATTCATACGAGTTGATGTTAATGGCTCTCCCGCTTCCTCAATTTGATGAATTTTATGTTCAAATTCAGCAAACATAGTTTGACGGAATAATGTTGCTCTGAAACGCTCAAGTTCTTGGTTTAGTAATAATAGACGTCGATCATCATCTAAATGTTTATCCATATAATCACTTAGTAGAGCTTCATTACATGTTGAAGCAACTTCAGCTACAAAGATAGAATAATCACTAGAGTTTGATGGTTGATTTTTACGACTAAAGTAACTATGTGCAGAATGTCCAAATTCATGCACAAGTGTATATAAATCAGAGATTGTATCAGACCAATTTAATAAAATAAATGGATTAGTTAAATGTGCGCCTGAAGAATAACCACCTGAGCGTTTTCCTTTATTCTCATAAACATCTACCCAACGATGATTTAAACCTTCTTTAACTACATCTAAATATTCTTTTCCCATTGGTTCTAGCGCTTTTAGCATCCATTCTTTAGCTTTGTCATATGGCATTTCAAATTTAACATCTTTAACTAATGGAGTATAAATGTCATACATTTTCAAATCATCAATACCTAAAAGTTCTTTTCTCAATTGAGTGTATTTATGCAACAATGGAAGATATTTATGAACTGTTGCAACTAAATTATCATATACTTCTTCAGGAATATGGTTATTACTTAAAGCGCGTTCACGTGCCGTTTTATAGTTATGCGCACGAGCATTGAAAATATTTTTCTTAACTTCACCAGCTAAAGTTGAGCCTAATGTATTGTTATATGCACCATACGCTTCATATAAGTTGTTATAAGCTGACTGACGTAATTCACGATCATCTGATTCTAAATATTTAATAAATGTACCTTGTGTTAAAGGATGTTTTTTTCCATCTTTATCTACTGCATCTTTAAATTCTAAATCAGCATTACTAAACATGCCATAGACATTTTCTGGAGTTGATAATGCATCTTGCGCTTGGGTTAATAATTTTTCTTTATCAGCATCTAAAATATGTGGACGTTTTTCATTAATTAATTTCAAGTCAAATGCATAACGTTTTAAATCATCGTTACTCTTAATAAAAGATTCTAATTTCTCTTCATCAATTTGCAAAATCTCTGGAACTAAGAAACTCCATGCTGAGCTAATTTTTATGATGAGTTGATGCGCACGAGATTCAAAACCAGTATATTTATCGTTAGATGTATCTTGGTCTTGTTTTAAATGTGCATAAACATACACCTTTTCTAATTGTGTTCCAATCTCATCTTCTAAAGCTAAAGCATTATATAAAGTTTTAGCACTATCTCCTAGATGTCCTTTAAATTGTTCTTCTTTACCTAGGTAACTTTCTACCTCTTTTAATGCTTTTTCAAAAGCTTCATCGCTTTCAAAAATAGTTGTTAAATCCCAAGTTTCATTTGGATATTTTCGTTCTTGCTCTTCTCTAGTAAGTTGTTGACTCATACATGTACCTCCTAAATGAATTAATGTTATAATTTTCTCATTATTTTATTTATTTTGCACGTTTAAACTCCCACTTACTTGTTGAATATAATCATCTATTAACTTTAAAGTAATTTCTTCTTTATTAATATCCTGTAGATAAAATTGTCTGAATTTCAAATACGACATTAAATAATGCTTGGGAAGGTTATGTTTTAACAACAACTTAAGCTTGAGTTGCCATTGTACTGGATGATTTTCAATAAAAATTTGATACGAAAAAATATAACCTGTATCTCTACATACCTCATCGTCAGTTATTTGTAATTGATACATAGCACTTAAAGACGGTTCTAGCACCGAACGTTTTTTTCTACAATTAAAAATATAACGACTGATATGTCTATTTGACAATTTATAACAATATGACTCATTCTTTTTTTCATTGAATGATAATAATTCAGAAATTTGAATAATTCGTCTATGCGCAATAAATTTTCGGCCACCAATATGTTGTATATTGACATACTTTACTATCAGTTGTTTTTCATGCTCCCAACTATATAACGTTCTATCAATCGGATTAATGAAATAAGCTTGAAACGTGTTCAAGTATAAATAACCCTTACGATATTGTAATTGTTCGATAAGCCAAATAACTGCAACTCCAATTTGTTCAAATCCTCTTGATCGAGATTTAACCTCTTTTATACTTATTCTTGAAAATTGAACTTCTATAGCTACTTTAGCATCCACAAGAATATCAGGATACTGCATAATTTTAGAAAAATAAGGTTCTATTTCAACATTAAAGTGATATTGTTTTAAACGTTGAGCAATAAAAAATTTAACGTAGTAATGTTTTTCTGTTTCATTTTTCATGCATCTTTTTTTAATTTGAGAGACATGGGCAAAATGCGGAATCTTTTTTAACCCTTTTTTTAAAAGAAGTTTTTCTTTGCAATATGGACATCGGTATTCTTCAGTAATGATGGCTTGATGAGCATATACGGTTTCATTATTACGATTAATCGCTACTAACATGCATTCACCTCATACTATTAAACGTTTAAGATGATCCATTTACTTTTAAAAAAGAGAGTAGAAAAGAAATTTATTTTAAATTTCTTCTCTACTCTCGATTAATCGTTATATATTATTCTACTGAATCAGTAAAATAACGACGTACTTGTGAAGTAACATTATGACTCATAATAATTTTAGCGTAATCATTTAAATACACTTCTGTTTTATCACTAGGATAAGCGAATTCAAGTAATTGACTATAGCTATCATTAATTGTCTCTTGGCTAACAGTACTATCGAAGTGAATTGCATAGTAGTAATGTGAATCACTCATATACAATAAATCTTCAAACTCATCTGTAGATAGATTATGATGATAAGCGTAATGAATGACTTCTTCTAAGTCTTCGAATTTCACAATAATTGTTCTTAAACTAGAACGTTGTTGTGATGGTTTACGTTTAGATTTATGTGCTTGTTTTTGTTGTGCACGTTGTTCAAATAAATCTTCAATACTTTCTTCTTGTTCTAATGTGTTAGCTAGCAATTCATTCACTTGTTCCTCAAATTGCTCATTTGCATGATCATCTGACATGTTCATTGCTTCTTCATTTTTAGATTTAGAGATTGTGACTTCCACACCTTTTTCAAATGCATGTACTTGAATCCAAAGAGGTCCTTCAACCACAAAATCTTCTTCTTCATTAATCTCGTCCATCATTGACCAAAAGAATTCTTCACCACGCTTACGATTTGTCCATAAATCTTCACGACTAAATCCTCTTGCTTCAATATCACCATAAGTGATAAATAATTTCACAGTTGTGTCGTCAACGCGTTCTATTCTCATATCATCTCACTCCTTACAGTCGATGAATAGTAACCATATTGTATTAGAACGTAAGTTAAATTACAATTTATTTGTTTGATTAAATTTCACTATTTTAAATAGGACACTATATCATATTATATTCCCTTTTTTTATTATAAAAAACAGCACTATAGCTAAGCCAGTGCTGTTAAATAATAGGTTTTTAAATTTTAAATATTAGTCGACTAAACGTTGCGCTTCTTGTAATTGGAAAGTACGAACCTTTCTAGGTAAGAAACGTCTGATTTCATCTTCGTTATATCCAACTTGCAAGCGTTTTTCGTCTAAAATAATTGGACGACGTAATAGTCCAGGATTATCTTGAATAATCATATATAAATCTTGTAGTGGTAAAGAATCAATATCTACGTTTAATTTTTGATAAGTTTTAGAACGAGTTGAAATAATTTCATCTGTTCCATCTTCAGTCATTTTTAAAATTTGTTTAATTTCATCAATTGTTAAATGTTCAGAAAAAATGTTACGCTCCGTATACGGAATATCATGTTCTTGTAACCATGCTTTCGCTTTACGGCAAGATGTGCAACTTGGTGATGTAAATAATGTTACCATACATCTCACTCTCCTATTGAATAAATATTATTCATTATATTAATAATTATACTAATTTGTCTTAAGCTTATATTATAAGTATAATATGTTAACATTAAAATTAAATGAGAAAATCCTAATTTTTCTGAGAAATTTCAAATTTTCTAAAAATTCCTATACAAAATCTAATCTCTCATATATACCTCTATTATAACATAACTTACAATTTAAAAAAATACTGTTATAATCTAGTTAAAATGAATTATTTTTAAAGAAAGTAGGCATCTATATGGAGACATTATTTTCAGGAATACAGCCAAGTGGGATACCTACATTAGGTAACTATATTGGTGCATTAAAACAATTTGCAGAAGTACAAAACGATTACAACTGTTACTTTTGTATTGTAGACCAACATGCGATTACCGTCCCACAAGATAAAATCAAATTACGTAAACAAATTCGTCAGTTAGCAGCAATTTATTTAGCTTCAGGTATTGATCCAGATAAATCAACATTATTTATTCAATCAGAAGTTCCAGCACATGTTCAAGCCGGTTGGATGTTAACGACTATTTCAAGTGTTGGTGAGCTTGAACGTATGACGCAATATAAAGATAAAGCACAAAAACGTACAGATGGTATTCCAGCTGGTTTATTAACTTATCCACCTTTAATGGCAGCTGATATTGTTATTTATAATACAAATATTGTGCCCGTAGGTGAAGACCAAAAACAACATATGGAACTTACTAGAAATTTAGTAGAACGTTTTAATAGTCGTTATAACGATATATTAGTTAAACCAGAAATTCGCATGCCAAAAGTTGGTGGACGTGTAATGAGTTTACAGGACCCAACAAAGAAAATGAGTAAAAGTGATGATAATCAAAAAAACTTTATCTCATTACTAGACGAACCAAATGTTGCAGCGAAAAAAATTAAAAGTGCTGTAACTGATTCAGATGGTATTATCAAATTTGATAAAGACAATAAACCAGGAATTTCTAATTTATTGACTATTTATTCAAGTTTAACTGATAAATCAATTAAAGATCTTGAAACACAGTATGAGAATGAAGGATATGGAAAGTTCAAAACGGATTTATCAGAAGTTGTTAAAGACTTTTTAGTACATTTCCAAGAAAAATATAGCGAATTTTATAATTCAGATAAATTAGATGACATCTTAGATCAGGGACGTGACAAAGCTCAAAAAGCTTCTTTTAAAACATTGAAAAAAATGGAACGTGCAATGGGCTTAGGACGTAAGAGATAAATCATTATAAAAAAGACCACGAGTATAAGTAAATTACTCGTGGTCTTATTTTAGTTATCTTTCTTTTTTCCTGTTTCACGATCAATTGATTTATCGATATATACATGTTTAAGTGAATAATCTCCACCTATTTGATGATATTCTATACCTTTTACTTGTGGATTTCTTAATGTAGCTGTTCCTTTTTGATAAATTGGAGCTACGGGTGCATCGTTTAAAAATAGCTCTTCAGCTTGTCTCATCGTCGCAAAACGTTCTTTAGGTTTTTGCAATAATTCTCCATTCGCTTTTTCTAATAAATTATCGTACTCTTTACTTCCCCATCCAGTATTATTTTGAGCATTGCCAGTAGTCATTGTATCTAAAAATGTAGTTGGATCTGGATAGTCAGGACCCCAACCTGATAATGACATTGAATAATTCATTGATAATTCTGCTTCTACTCTTTGTTTGAATGGTAATTGTTTAATTTTAACTGTTACACCTGGTAAATTAGATTCAATTTGAGATTTAATAAATTCTGCAGAAATTTTTGAATCTGGTGTATCTTCAGTATTTAAAGTAAAAGTGAATTTATCTTTTCCTAAAGCTTTTTTCGCCTTATTCAGATGTTGTTTGGCTTCTTTAGGATTAAATTTTAAAGGTGATTTAACAGTACTTGCATAATCTTTTCCTTCAGGTGTTTTAACAGTATCTCGTGCAGTGAAACCATCAAAAGGTTTAGCACCTGTTCCTAGAACTTCATTAACATAATCTTTTTTATTTACAGATTGTGCGATTGCTAAACGCATATCTTTATTTTTGAACTCTGGTTGCTGTTTTTCATTCATTTTCAAGAAGAAAGTAGATGCTATTAAACGTTTGAATAGACCTGGATTATCTTTATATTTATCGACTTGTTCAGACGTGATACCTGCACTATCTACCGAATTAGTATCATATAGTGATGCCCCAGCCTGAGTATCTTTCAAAATTTTATAATTTACTCTATCTAATTTAACAGACTTTTTATCCCAATAGTTATCATTTTTGGTCAGCACAATTTTATCTTCTACTGCCCATTTACTCACTTTAAACGGACCATTATATACTACTTTTTCAGCAGTTGTTCCATATTTATCACCGTATTTTTTAACTGCTTTTTCATTTTGTGGCATAAATGTACCAAATGCTAGCATTTGTTTAAAATATGGAATAGGTTTAGTAAGATCAATTTTTAATGTGTAATCATCTAAGGCTTTAATACCTAAATCCTTTGGTTTTTTTCCATGTTTACCTAAATTAATATCTTCTGCATTTTTAATATCATACATTATGTATGCATATTCTGAAGCCGTTTTTGGATCTACAGCTTTTCTCCAAGCAAATACAAAATCATGTGCCGTAACTGGATCTCCATTTGACCATTTTGCATTTTTACGTAATTTAATCGTTAATGTTTTTCCATTATTAGATTCTTTTGGATCACCTTTAGCTATTCCTGGAATTGCTTCATCTTTTCCATTTAATGTATATAATCCTTCGAAAACTTGATTATAAATTGTAAAAGAAACGGTATCAGTTGCCAAAACGGTATCCAGAGTATTCATATCTGATGACGTTGCTACTCGATAAGTCTGACCGCTATCATCATATAATCCGCCACTTTTCCCACATGCACTAAGTAGCAAAGTTGTCACGATTAATCCTAAAATCACTTTAAAATTTATCTTTTTCATCTTAATGTTGTCCTCCCTTCCTCAGACTTAATTATGTTGAAGATGAGTTTGATCTTGTTCTTTTAAACGTACTGCTTCTTCATCTGTTACAAAAACGTAATGATTAGGTCTAATTTCTTGCAGTCTACGTTCTGCATTTTTAGATTCATCTTCTTCATACACAATTCGTTTTCTTGTTCTTTCACTATCAGGATCAGGTTGAGGGATAGCAGATAACAGTGATTTAGTATAATCATGTAAAGGATGATAATAAATTTCGTCAGACGTTCCTAATTCTACAATTTTTCCAAAATGCATTACTGCTATACGATCAGAAATATATTTAACCATTGATAAATCATGGGCAATAAATAGGAAAGTAATACCTCGTTCTTTTTGCAATTTCAGCATTAAATTCACTACTTGAGCTTGAATAGACACATCCAATGCAGAAATAGGCTCATCTGCAATAATAAACTCAGGCTCTACAGCTAACGCACGAGCAATTCCTATACGTTGACGTTGTCCACCAGAGAACTCGTGAGGATAACGATTCGCATGTTCCTTACTTAAACCTACTGTTTCTAGCAAATCATATACACGACGTTTACGATCTTTTTTATTACTTGCTAACTTATGAATATCAATACCTTCTGCTACAATATCCATGACCTTTAGACGTGGGTTTAAAGATGCATATGGATCTTGAAAAATCATTTGAATTTTCTTATTGAAATTTAATAACTCTTTTCTTTTAGTAATCTTCTGGATGTCCTGTCCTTCGTAAAGAATTTCACCATCTGTAATATCATTTAGTTTAATAATTGCTTTTCCAGTTGTAGATTTCCCACATCCAGATTCTCCTACTAATCCCAATGTTTCTCCCTTATAAATATTAAATGAAATATTTTCTATTGCTCTAACTTCATTACGTTTGCCTTCATTAAAATACTGCTTCAAATTTTTTATTTCTAATAATACTTTTTTACTCTTCTCCATTGAACGACACCCTTTCTACTCGACGTGGTTTGTCGTAATTATTAGGCATTTGACGTTGTCTCTTTTTCACCATTTCCAGTGGTTCAACTTTTGGGGCGCGTTCGTCTAACAACCATGATTTCACATAATGAGTAGGCGATACTTTAAACCATGGTGGTGCTTCCTTAAAGTCAATGTCTAGTGCATATTGACTACGTCTTGCAAATGCATCACCTTTTGGTGGATGTAATAAATCAGGCGGGGTACCTGGAATTGCAATTAACTCTGTCTCGTTACTTGTCGTTAAATCAGGCATTGAAGATAATAATCCCCATGTATATGGATGTTTTGGATCATAGAAGATTTCATCGACATGTCCAGTCTCAATCATTTGCCCACCATACATAACAGCCACTCTATCAGCCACATTTGCTACTACCCCTAAGTCATGTGTAATAAAAATAATAGATGTTTCAATTTTTTGTTGTAATTCTTTCATTAAATCTAAAATCTGTGCTTGCATTGTTACATCAAGTGCTGTCGTTGGTTCATCTGCAATTAAAATTTTAGGTTCGCATGCCAAGGCAGTTGCAATAACAATTCTTTGACGTTGTCCCCCAGAGAATTGATGGGGATATGCTTTAAATCTTTTTTCTGCATTAGGCAGTCCTACTAAATTTAAAATTTCAAGTGCACGTTTCTTTGCTTCAGATTTACTATAATGACGATGTTTTATTAAAGGTTCCATGACTTGCTTACCAATTTGCATCGTAGGATTTAATGACGTCATAGGGTCTTGAAATATCATAGAAATATCTTTACCACGAAGTTTGTTTAATTCTTTTTCAGATTTAATTGCTAAATCTTCCCCTAAAAAATTAATTGTTCCTTTTTTAATTCTCCCTGTATCACCCTGGAACAATTTTGTAATTGCTTTTGTTGTTACAGATTTGCCAGAACCTGATTCTCCGACAATCGCTAATGTTTCCCCTTTATTTAAAAAGAAATCTACTCCTCTAACCGCTTGCACTTCCCCGGCAGTAATATCAAAGGAAACATGCAAGTTGTTCACTTCTAACACTCTTTCTGACATAGATTTTGCCTCCTTTGTTATTTACGCATTTTTGGATCAAATGCATCGCGTAATCCGTCACTAAATAAGTAAAAGAATAAGATTAATAAACTTAATACTGTAGCTGGAATAAATAATTCATGTGGGTGTATTAACAACATTGCTCGTCCATCATTTACGAGTGAACCAAGTGATGTTTTCGGTGCAGGTACCCCTATACCAATAAAGCTTAAAAATGCTTCGAAGAAAATTGCACTTGGTACAGTAAACATAGATGTTACTACAATGGCACCTAGTGTATTTGGTAAAATATGTTTAAAAATTAATTTAAATTTTGAAGCTCCCAATGTTCTTGAAGCCATTACAAATTCTTGACTTTTTAGTTTTAAAAATTCACCACGCACTACTCTACTCATACCTAACCATCCGGTGATAGACATAGCTAAAATAATCGTCCAAATAGATGGTTCAAATATCAATACAAATAAAATAACAATAATAAGATTAGGAATAGATGCTATAATTTCTAAAATACGTTGCATCACATTGTCAACACGTCCCCCAAAAAAACCTGAAATAGCGCCATAAACGACCCCTATAAAGATATCTAGTGCAGCAGCTACAATGCCAATAAATAATGAAATTTGAGCACCTTTCCATGTTCTAGTCCAAAGATCACGACCTAATTGATCTGTACCAAACCAAAAGTTTTCTTTCACGCCCGCTTCTTTATAAGCGCTCTTACCATCTGCTCCTGTTCCATCAAAAGGTAAAAAGTGTACTTGATCTAGTACTGGAATTTTAGCAGGTAAATTTCGTCTAGTAACATCTTGTTCGGCATAATCATGTTTACTAAATGCTGGTCCTACAAATGCAAGAATGACAATTAAAATGAGTCCAATCAAA
Source organism: Staphylococcus hominis subsp. hominis (assembly GCF_002901845.1). Lineage (GTDB taxonomy): Bacteria > Bacillota > Bacilli > Staphylococcales > Staphylococcaceae > Staphylococcus > Staphylococcus hominis. Next base: position 279,148 of record NZ_PPQE01000025.1, on the reverse strand, counting down.
CCGACAATAGCTAGTTTATTTCTTTTCAACTGTGTCCAAGCATCTTGCCAGAAGTTTTTACTTTCACGTTGTATTTCTGGTTCTTTATTTAAATCGAGTTCTCTAATAACAAAATCCGTCCCAACCGCTCCCTCAGAGGTATGTGACATCGCTGCATTTGAATGGTCATCAAATGGTTTATTAAAATTTTCAGGCATTATTTTTTACCTCCTTGTACACGGATTCTTGGATCAATTACACCATAAAGAATATCTACGATAAAAATTGAAACGATAAATAATGTACTAAATAAAATTGTAGTAGCCATAATAACTGAGAAATCATTTGTTGTAATCGATCTAACGAATTGGTCCCCTAAACCGGGTACACCAAAGATATTTTCAATAGTCAAAGTCCCTGTTAAAATACCGGCTAACATTGGAACAATAATTGTAATAATAGGAATTAATGCATTTCTTAATGCATGCCCAAAAAGGACTCTTATCGGCGAGTTACCTTTAGCTCTTGCTAATAATATGTAATCAGAACTTAGTACCTCTATCATTTCAGCTCGAATGTAACGAGCTACTGTGGCCATTACACTTGCTGATAATGCTAAGGAAGGCAACACTGCAGTTGAAAATCCTTCCCATCCTGCCACTGGAAACCATCTTAAACGTACTGCAAAAACGTATTGTAATAGTACTGCTAAGACGAATGAAGGTACTGATACTGCTATAACTGAAATAACAGTAGTTGTATAGTCTACCCAAGTGTTTTGTTTCGTAGCAGCTGCTACGCCTAAAATTAAACCTAAAATCACTCCAATAATCATTGCAGTAATACCCATTTCCATAGAAGGAATCAATCTCGGTCTAATTAATGACCAAACTGGTTGATTATGATATTGGAACGAATAGCCAAAATCCCCAGTTACTACATTTTTTAAATAATGAAGATATTGCACTGCTACTGGATCGTTTAATCCATATTTTTCGTTTAAAATTGCTTTTTGCTCAGCGCTTAATTTAGCATCATTAAATGGTGATCCAGGCATCATTTTCATTAAGAAAAATGTAATTGTGATGATAATAAATAACGATAAAACCATATATCCCAAACGTTTTAATATATATCGCGTCATCATATAGTCCCCCTTTACTAAATATTCAAAATTAACATTCCCTTCAAAATTTTCAGAAATATTTATACACATTATATATACTTTTTACATAAAATTGCAATATAATTTTACATTTTCTTAATATAAGTGTAATTTTTATATATATTATTTAAAAGAATATATATTTTAGATTTTATTTATAGTAAGTTTACAGTAAATTAGACTATATAGATAAGAAGGTTGGAGGTATACATGAACAATATTAAAACTTGGTTTATATGGCTCTTTTTGCCACTCATATCTACTTTTTTACTTTGGATGTTCGTAACTCAACATTCCTTTATCTCATTTGTTGATATCTTATTTTATATATCACTTGTATTATTTATATTGCTATTTTTACTTCTCCTTGTACAAGAAGGTATATTTGATGCTACAAGTTTTGGTTTTAGACGCATGCGTTATCAACTCGCTTCTCGCTCTAAGAAAAAAACTTTAGAGAACGATGACTTTTTCAATCCAAAACAAGTAAAAAAAGAGCATTATACCATTTCAATATGGTTACTACCTGCTCTAATACTATGTGCATTTTACTTCATTTTGACTATTCTTATTTCAATTTTTCTATAAACATAAAAAAACCATGCATATTATTGCATGGTTTTCTACTCTTAACTTAATTTTTAATCTTTAAACTTTTTAAATACTAATACTGCGTTATGTCCACCGAAACCTAGACTATTACTCATTGCATATTCAATTTCTAAATCTTGTGCTTCATTAGGAACAATATCTAAGTCACATTCTGGATCTGGTGAATCTGCATGAATCGTCGGTGCAACTTTAGAGTCACGAATAGATAATGCAGAGAAAATTGCTTCAATTCCCCCAGTAGCACCTAATAAATGTCCTGTCATCGATTTAGTTGAACTAATTTTTAAGTTTTTAGCTGCATCTCCAAATGTATTTTTAATCGCTTTAATTTCATACAAGTCACCTACTGGCGTACTTGTACCATGTGCATTTAAGTATTGAATATCTTTAGCTTCAATACCTGCATCATCTAAAGCCGCTTGCATTGCACGAGAACCACCTTCGCCTTCAGGTGCTGGTGCAGTAATGTGATAAGCATCTCCAGTTGAACCATATCCTACAATTTCAGCGTAAATTTGTGCGCCACGTGTTTGTGCTGATTCTAATGATTCAATGACTAAGATACCAGCGCCTTCACCCATGATAAATCCATCACGTCCTTCTTGGAAAGGACGACAAGCTGTTTCTTTATCATCGTTTGTTGATAATGCACGACTTGCACTGAATCCTGCAAGTGCCATATGCGTAATAGGTGCTTCAGTACCCCCAGTAATCATAGCATCAGCAGCACCTCTTTGAATGATTTTAAATGCTTCACCGATAGAATTTGTACCTGTGGCGCAAGCAGTAACAGTTGAACCATTAGGTCCTTTTGCACCTAAATCAATTGAAACTTGGCCAGTAGCCATGTCAGGAATAAGCATTGGAACAAAGAAAGGACTAACTCTTCTTGGTCCCTTATTCTTCAGTATTGTATGTGCAACTTCAAATGTTTCCATTCCACCAATACCTGAACCAATCCATACACCGATACGATTAGCATTATCGTCATTGATAGTTAAATTAGCATCTTCTACAGCTTGTCTTGCCGCTACTACTGCATATTGTGTAAAACGATCCATGCGACGCGCATCTTTTTTCGAAATATGATCTTCAATATTAAAGTCTTTTAATTCACCTGCTAAGTGAACGTTATATTCTTCAGTATCAACGCGTGTAATTGTATCAATTCCATTGACACCTTTTAAGGCATTTTCCCAATTTGTTTGGGCATCGTTTCCAATAGGTGATAATGCACCCATGCCTGTAATTACCACTCTTTTGTTTTCAGTCATACATTAAATCCTCCTATTTACCCCATTTGATTACCATAGCGCCCCATGTTAGGCCGCCACCGAAACCTACGAGTACTAAAGTGTCATCATCTTTAATTCTTCCATTTTCTAACTCTTGTTGAATACTTAAAGGAATCGAAGCAGCTGACGTGTTTCCAAAACGGTTAACTGAAACACTCATTTTTTCTCTTTCAATACCCAATCTTTCACGTGCTGATTCCATAATTCTGATATTTGCTTGATGTGGTATAAACATATCAATATTATCAGATTCTAAACCAGCTTTTTCAACTACACGTGTAGACGCTTCGCCCATAATTCTTACAGCGAATTTAAAAACTTCGCGTCCATTCATTACTAGTTTACCAGTCTCTTTATTTAAATATAAGTATTTTCCACCTGACCCATCTGAGCCCATTTCATAGCTAATAATACCTCGTCCTTCTGAGACTTCACCAATTACTACTGCACCTGCACCGTCTCCAAATAATACAGCGGTTGAACGATCAGTTAAGTCAGTGATTTTGGATAATTTATCCGCACCCACTACTAGAATATTTTTATAGTCTCCAGATTGAACATATTGTTTTGCAGTAATCATTGAATACATGAAACCTGAGCATGCAGCAAGTTGATCCATAGTAGGCACTTTACCAGTACCTAATTTTTCTTGTAGTATATTAGCTACAGATGGAAATGGCATATCTCCAGTTGCTGTAGCTACAATAATCATATCTATATCATTCGGTTTAATACCAGCATCTTCAATTGCTTTCTTACTTGCTTCATATGCTAAGTCTGACGTATCTTGATCGTCACGAGACCAACGTCTTTCTTTAATACCAGTCATTTTTGAAATCCATTCATCAGACGTATCTAAAAAACCTTCAAAATAGGCGTTATCGACTACTCTCTCAGGCGCATAAGCACCAAAACCTTTTATACCTACGTTCATGAACGTACACCTTCTCACTTCATTTTTTAATACCAGGTATTAATTTAACATACTTTTTAAATCTAACTCAAGTAGTTAAACTTTATTAAACGATTTTGTTAAACAGTCACGAGTCAATAACTCATATAAAAATTGTACAAATTTTTATACATTCTCTACTAATACTATACAAATAATTCACTTTACTTTAAAATGATAATATATATAAATTGGAGGTCATATATATGAAATACCTCGTAACTTTTATTTGGGCGTTAATCTTAACACAAATGGTTAACTTTGTACTTAATAGTTTAAATGGTGGCGGTAGTTTAGATGTGATTAAACCAATTATTATTGCAATCATCATTACCATTGCTATTGCCATTTTAAGTGCTATGATTAAACCTAATGATTTCGCTCGTAAAGGGAATAGAGACGTCTAAATGGTATTGCATTACGTGTTTGGAGTAATATAATGCTCTTAACAAGTTTAATAATAAGAAAAGGCATTGGAAAGCTTTGCTTTCCAATGCCTTTTTATATACTATTCAGCTAAAGGTTTTTGTACATCAAATGTTAATTCTTGACTATCGTTAAGATCAACATTTACTTTTGTACCTTCTGGCATATTTTCTTTAATCATCATACGAGCGAGTGGTGTTTCAATTTGACGTTGTACAAAACGTTTAAGTGGTCTAGCACCAAATTGTGGTTCGTATGCTTCTTCACCTAACCATTTTTTAGCTTCGTCTGATACTTCAATTGAAATACGTTGATCCATTAATCGAATATTTAATTGAGTTAAAATTTTATCTACAATCATACTCATATCATTTATAGATAATGGTTTAAATAATACAATATCATCCATACGGTTTAAGATTTCTGGTTTAAAGAATGCATGTAAACTATCCATAACTGCTTTTTCAGTGCTTTCAGTAATTTCACCAGAATCTTTAACATTTTCTAATAATATTTGTGAACCGATATTACTTGTCATGATAATAATTGTATTTTTGAAATCTACGCTACGACCTTTAGAATCAGTTAAACGCCCTTCATCTAAAATTTGAAGTAACACGTTGAATACATCACTATGCGCTTTTTCAACTTCGTCGAGTAGAATAACTGAATATGGGTTACGTCTTACCGCTTCAGTTAATTGACCACCTTCATCATGGCCTACATAACCAGGAGGCGCACCAATTAATCTAGAAACAGAATGTTTTTCCATATATTCACTCATGTCAATACGAATCATATGTTTTTCAGAATCGAATAGTGATGAAGCGAGTGATTTAGCTAATTCTGTTTTACCTACACCAGTTGGACCTAAGAATAAGAAACTACCTATTGGACGATTAGGATCTTTTATACCTGCACGTGCTCTCACTACAGCATCTGACACAAGATCTACCGCTTTATCTTGCCCTACGACACGTTCATGTAAGATATCACTTAAGTTTAATAATTTTTCTCTTTCTGTTTCGACTAATTTAGAAACTGGAATACCTGTCCATTGGCTTACAATATCTCCAATTTCCTCATCAGAAACAACTTCGCGAATCATGCGTTCATTATCGCCTTGTTCATCATGGAAAGCTTCTTCGTATTCTTTTAATTCTTTTTCTAATTGTGGAATCGTACCATATTGTAATTCTGCCGCTTTTTCATAATTACTTTCTGTTTGCGCATCTTCTAAAGCTTGACGACTACGATCTAATTCAGCACGTTTTTCTTGAACTTTCGCGATTTTTTCTTTTTCTTGTTCTACACGAGATTGTAATGACGTTTGTTTTTCTTTTTCATTTGAAAGTTCTTCTTGTAATTCTTCTAATCGATGTTTACTTGCATTATCTGATTCATTTTTCAATGCACTTTCTTCAATTTCTAATTGCATAACACGGCGATTAACTTGGTCTAATTCAGTTGGATTTGATCCCATTTCTGTTCGGATAGTGGCACATGCTTGGTCGACTAAATCAATTGCTTTATCTGGTAAGAATCGATCAGTAATATAACGATCTGATAATTCTGCTGCTGCTACTAAAGCACGGTCTTGAATACGCACACCATGATAAACTTCATAGCGTTCTTTTAAACCACGTAAGATTGAAATTGTATCTTCTACGTCAGGTTCACTTACACCTACTTTTTGGAATCGACGTTCTAAGGCTGAATCTTTTTCAATATATTCTCGATATTCATTCAATGTTGTAGCACCAATACAATGCAATTCACCACGAGCTAACATTGGTTTTAACATATTACCAGCATCCATTGCACCATCTGTTTTACCAGCACCAACTAACATGTGAATTTCATCAATAAATAGGATAATACGTCCATCTGATTCTTTCACTTCTTTAAGTACTGCTTTAAGACGTTCTTCAAATTCACCTCTAAATTTTGCACCTGCAACTAATGCACTTAAATCTAATTCGAAAATAGTTTTATCTAGCAATGATTCTGGCACATCTTTACGCACAATACGTTGTGCTAATCCTTCTACAATTGCAGTTTTACCTACACCAGGCTCTCCAATTAATACTGGGTTATTTTTAGTTTTACGGCTTAAAATTCGAATGGTATTACGGATTTCTTCATCTCTACCAATAACTGGATCCATTTTGCCTTGGCGAACTTCTTCTACTAAATCTCTACCATATTTCTCTAAAGCTTCATAATTTACTTCTGGATTTTGTGAAGTCACATGATTTCCCCCTCTAACTTTAGTAATAATTTCTTTGACTACTTCTTCTTTATTTCCTACAAATTGTTGTGTTGTTTCATCAATATCCATAGCAGCACGTAAAATATGTTCCATTGAGATATAATCATCTTCATATTCTTTCATATATGACTCAGCTTTATTTAATAATTCGTTTGCTTTTGAGCCAATATATTGTCCATATTGCACATTATCTCCTTGTACTGATGGATAGTGTTTCAATTTTTCACTATACGCTTGATTTAATTGATCAGTGTCTATATTTGCACGTTCTAAAATACTTTTAAACAAGCTTTCGTCTTCTTCTAAAGTTCCTTTTAGTATTGCTTCAATTTCAATATTTTGTAATTCATTTTCTTTACTTAATTCAATTGCTTTTTGCAAAGCTTCTTGTACTTTATAAGTCATTTGATTGATATCCAAATTTATTCACCCCTACTTTTTGTATAAGAGTATGGTCAAATACTTCTTTGTTTGACTTTGACTTTCTTTGACCTTAATTACATTATAGACCTTCTTTGCTAATTAATCAACACTTTTACTCATCTTTTTAACAATTCAATAAATCCTATCATATCAAGCAATTTATTTACGTTTCACTCATTATTTATCATATCACCTTACTATTTAAACATTGTTACCTTAATTTTTTCATAAATATTAAAAAAGGATTAACTTTGTGAGCATCCTCAACTAGTTAATCCTTTTTAATTATTTATTTTTTAGTCATATTTTTTAGTATTTCGTCCGACAATGCTTGTACCCCACTATGTTCTAAGTGCACACCATCAGATGCAAAATATTCAGTATGACCGGCAGAACGTTTATACCAGTCTACTAAAACAACATTTTTATGTCGTTTAGCTGCGTCTGAAAGTTGTTTATTTACATTATCTTGCCAGCTTCTCGGTACCCTTGTATTAACTAAATATATTTTGGCTTTACCAAATTTACTAATAAGTTGGTCAAGCTCATCTTGAGTAAAATCTCCATTTGTACCAAGTTCTAATACAACTTGATTTGATGGTTTATTATAATTAGTATAATTATTTGCAACTATCAAAGCTTCTTGTAAATGGCGACCTACTTTACCATCTATAGTTGCTTTAGGAACTTGAGACTTAAATTCTTCACCAATATCTACCATAACTGAATCGCCAATAAGTAATGGGCTGATATTAGTGTAAAATTTATCTTTATTCTCACTCTTACTTGTTTGTCCATTTAACTTAATATTTTCACCGGGCATCATTTTAACTAAATATTTATCAGCAGTACTTGTATTAAAACTGTTTGCTTTATTTGCAATTTCATCTTTTCCAAATCGATCAAATGCACCCATAAATATTAATAGCAATGGAATCACAGCTATGATAGTAACTATTGTTCTTATAAATTTAGGTCTACGTAATCGGTCAAAAGAAAATGCGCTTAACCCTTCACGTCTAAATGGTGTTTCAATATAACGATAAGATAATTCCGCAAACACCACAGTTAATAGTATATCTAAGATATATACATATATTGGTAATTGACCATCAACAAAATGTATATGTAGAAAACTAATGACGGCGAAATGCCATAAGTATAAACTATATGAACGTTTTCCGATATACACTAACAAAGGATGTCCTAGAAATTTAGCAATCATTGTAGATGGGTGAACGACACTTGCAATAACAAATAATGTCACTAAAGATATCAAATAAAACCCACCATTGTATATCCAATCACTATCGTCGTTAACAGTAAAGAATAAAATAATTAAGATAAGTAGGCTACCTATACCAATTCCATCTATTGCACGACGTAATCGTTGTGGTGGATTAGCTTTTAATTTAAATGGTGGCCAAACAAACGCCAATATGACGCCTAATAATAATGTTTGTAAACGAGTATCTGTACCAAAATAAACACGCGAATATCCCACATTTGGTTGTGATATAATGACCATTTCTAATAAAGAGGCCAATGATACTATCCAAAATATAAGTGTCACATTACGATATTTTTTAATCGTAAGTAATAATATCACTAAAATGAATGGGAAAAATAAATAAAATTGTTCTTCGATAGCAAGAGACCATAAATGTTTAAGAGGCATGAATGAAAATTGTTCAAAATAGTTAACGTCTTTAGCGATATACCACCAATTTGAAACATAAAATAGCGCTGCAATAATATCATGTTTAACTCTAATAATTTGTTGAGGTTCAAATAATAAGGTTGCAATACCTACTGTTATTAATAAAGCTATCACCGCTGGCAGTAGACGTTTTATGCGTCTAATCCAAAATTGTTTAAGATTAATAATTCCTTTTTCTTCATACTCTCTCAAAAGTAAACTTGTAATTAAATATCCTGAAATAACGAAGAAAGTATCTACACCAATAAAACCTCCAGTTAGCCACTTTCTATTCAAATGATATATAACGATGCCTAATACGGCAATTGCTCTTAGACCATCTAAACCAGGCATATAGCGCATTTTTGTTTTATCATGCACGCCCTTTTCTAAATTTTGTTTCATTGTTCACATTCTTTCCCTATTAAATAATAAATTTTCAATAAATTCATTAGATATAAAAGCACTAAAATCAGAATAACAATAAAGTTAATTATAGAAGTTTATATGTATGATTGGTCATTCTATAGTCTATGAATTTAATACACTGTATAATATGATTCTGTGTTTTATACTAAGTTGACTGAAAACTTGATATACAATTAAATAAAATATAAATTCATTTTCATTGATTAATTCTTAATTGTTGAAAATTATACTTTTCCTAAGATATAAGTCTTATGTATTGTAGTATAACCTAGAAGTAAATTCAATTTATATTACAATTGTGTCATTTCTTTTTTACTCATTTAAAAATAAAATTGTCACATTCTTATATATTAAAAAAGAGAGTAGAAGAAAAATTCATCCCCTACTCTCTATTAAATATTGTATCTAGCGCTTCATAATAAATAGCTTCATACATTAATGCTATCGAGCTCGCTTAAATTTATCCAACGCCTAATGCGATTTTTGCATATCTAGACATCATATCTTTATTCCATGGCGGATTCCAAACAATATTAACTTCTGTATCTTGAATCTCTGGAATTTCGGCTAATACTGTCTTAATTTGATCGATGATTTGTGGTCCAAGTGGACAGCCCATAGATGTAAGTGTCATTTCTACAGTACATAATCCTTCATCATCAACGTTTACTTTATATACTAAACCTAAATTAACAATGTCTATACCTAATTCAGGGTCAATTACCATTTCCAAAGCGCCAAGGATACTATCTTTTAATGCTTCTTCCATTAGTATCACCTCTCCATAATTATCTTTACACTAATATATCAAATATCCGACAAAACGCCAATAAAATGCTATGATACAAATAAACTAATATTTATGAACCGTAATGCAAGGAGATATTTATGAAACCTTATTTAATTTGTTTAGATTTAGATGGAACATTATTAAATGATAATAAAGAAATTAGTGATTATACAAAAAAAGTTTTAACTTCTTTACAAAAACAAGGTCATTACTTAATGATTGCAACTGGACGTCCTTATCGTGCAAGCCAAATATATTATCATGAACTTAATATGAATACACCTATTGTTAATTTTAATGGTGCCTACGTTCATCATCCAAAAGCAGATGACTTTGAAACCAAACATGAGGTATTAGATGTAGATATCGCTAGAAGTATTATAGAGGCACTTCAAAAAGCTAATGTTACAAATATTATTGCTGAAGTTAGAGACAGTGTCTTTATCAATAATCATGATCCTCGATTATTTGAAGGTTTTTCAATGGGTAATCCTAAAATTCAAACAGGCAATTTATTAGAAAAACTTGATGAATCTCCAACTTCCATATTAGTGGAAGCTGAAGAAGTGAATATCACACGTATTAAACAAATGTTAACTCGTTTTTATGCTGAAAATATTGAACATCGTCGTTGGGGTGCACCCTTTCCTGTTATTGAAATCGTAAAACGAGGTATTAGTAAAGCTCGTGGCATTGACTATGTTAAATCATATTTAAATATAGATTCTTCTAATATTATTGCATTTGGAGATGAAGATAATGATTTAGAAATGATTAAATATGCTCAATACGGAATTGCTATGGACAATGGTTTAGATGATTTAAAACATATCGCTAATCATATTACTTATTCTAATAACGAAGATGGAATTGGGCGTTACCTAAATGAATTTTTCAAACTAGAAATACCTTATCAATAATAAAAATGAGAGTACTTAAAGTAAGATTCTAAAGATTATAATTGTATCTCACTTGTTTACTTCTTAGTTATGGAGGATATGTATGACTAAAATTATTATAGTTGGTGCTGTTGCTGGGGGCGCAACATGTGCAAGTCAAATTCGTCGCTTAGATAAAGAAAGTGACATTATCATTTTTGAAAAAGATCGAGATATGAGTTTTGCTAATTGTGGTTTACCTTACTATATTGGACATCTCGTTTCTGATCGTCATCAAATATTGCCTATTACACCAGACGTTTTTAAAGAGAAGAAAAATATTGTAGTTAAAACACATCATGAAGTAATTGGAGTCAACGATCAACAACATGTTGTACGTGTATTGAATCATCAAACAGGCGAAACATTCGATGAAACTTATGACAAATTAATTTTAAGTCCTGGTGCTAGTGCGAATACTCTTGGATTTACCAATGACTTTACTTTCACTCTAAGAAATGCAGAAGATATGGACCAAATTGATCAATATATTACTCGTCATAAAGCTAAACGAGCATTAGTTGTCGGTGCTGGTTACATTTCATTAGAAGTATTAGAAAATCTTTATCAACGTGGTCTTGATGTGACATGGATTCATCGTTCAGATAAAGTCAATAAATTAATGGACCAAGATATGAATGTAGCCATTTTTAGCGAAATTGATCAAAGAAACATTTCATATAGATTAAATGAAGAAATTGAATCAATTCAAGCGCATACTGTTTATTTTAAATCTGGTATACGTGAAGATTTTGATATTATTATTGAAGGAATAGGAACTCATCCTAATTCATCATTTTTACGTTCATCAAATATTCATATAGATAAAAAAGGGTTTATTCCTGTTGATGATTGCTTTAAAACAAATATACCTGATATTTATGCTCTAGGTGATGTCATCACCTCACATTATCGCCATGTAAATATGAATGCTCAAGTACCTTTAGCTTGGGGCGCTCATCGTGCAGCAAATATTATAGCAGAACAACTCTCAGGTAATAAAAATATTACATTTAAAGGTTTTCTTGGTTCAAATATTGTAAAATTTTTTGACTACACTTTTGCGAGCGTAGGAATAAAACCTGAAGAATTAAGTCTATTTAATTATGAGATGGTTGAGATTAAGTCTGGTGCACACGCAGAATATTACCCAGGTAATACACCTCTACACTTACGTGTCTATTTTAATAAAGACAATAGACGATTATTACGCGCCGCAGCAGTTGGAAAACAAGGCGCCGATAAACGCATTGATATTTTATCAATGGCTATGATGAATCAACTTACAGTAGATGAATTGGTTGAATTTGAAGTTGCCTATGCGCCTCCTTATAGTCATCCTAAAGATTTAATCAATATGATTGGTTACAAAGCACGCAATATATAAAAAAGAATCGTTTGAGTAGACACTCAAACGATTCTTTTTACTTAACTTAAACCGAACATTTTAGATAATGGGCCCCATGGTAAGATAATTCCAAGAGCCATAGTAATAATAATTAAAATAATTGTTGCCCAAAATAAGCCATGACTAGGTGCATGTTTTTTTCTTTTAGCTAATGATACTTCCATTAAAGCAACAACACCTAAGCCACATAACATTTTTAAAGTAAGAAGCATGTGGTTGCCACCCTCACCATGACTCGCTGCCATAAACTCTTCAATTAATTCCCAGAATCCTGAGAATAATGTAAGGAGCATAAAGACTCTAAGCCCCATATGTAATGATTTAAAAGTTGGTGTTGGTCCTTGTGATTTTGAAATGTGTAAAAATGCAATAATGTATAACACAATGGTTAAAACCCAACTTACAATATGCATATGTAACAAAACTTGATTCCCTCCAATATTTATAATCATTTTCTTTCAATTATCATAACACATTTTCACTTTTTAAGTATTAAAATTAAAAAAGAAGAGAAGCCTTAGCTTCTCTCGCTTTAAACATAACTAGCATTATTGTTTGGCAATATAAGTTGTCAAAGTACCAATGTTATCAATAGTGACTTTAACTTCATCACCTGGTTGTAAGAATTTTGGTGGTTGTAATCCAGCTCCTACACCCGCTGGGGTACCGGTTGCAATGATATCGCCTGGATGTAAAGCAACATATTTAGAAATTTCTTGAATTAAGTCATCAATTTTATTAATCATTTGACTAGTATTTCCATCTTGGCGAATTTCATTATTTACTTTAGTGACAATATTAACATTTTCTGGAGTAGGTAATTCATCTTTAGTAACAATATATGGTCCCATTGGGCAACCACCTGTTAAACTTTTAGATAAGAATGCTTGATCTTGTGCATTTTGAGCAGTGCGGTCTGTAATATCGTTAATAATGGTATAGCCATAAACATAATCTAGTGCTAAGCCTTTAGGAATCTTTTCGCCATGTTTACCGATAACAATACCTAATTCACCTTCGTAATCTAACTGATCTGTAATATCTTTATGATTTGGAATTGTTGCGTTATCACCAGTTAAAGAAGAAGCTGCTTTAGTGAACACATATAAACGTTGCACTTCATGATTTAACTCAGAAGCATGATCTTTATAGTTACGGCCAAAAGCAATAACATTGTTCGGTGGTGTTACAGGAGGTAAAAATTCAATATCATTAAATGAGAATTTATACTGATCTGCTTTTCCACTATTTTCAACAGCTACTACTGCTTTACGTACTTGTTCTTGGAAATCGAGTGTTTGATTTTGTTGTAAACCTTCAAGTAACGTTTGTGGATGGAAGTCTCCTTCACCAAATTCAGCAAAAATTTGTTTTAAATCCCATACAGCGTCTTCACGCTTTACTTTAACGCCATATGATTCAGCGTTATTGTATTTGAATGATAAAAATTTCATTCATTATCAACTCCTCATCTATATCTTATTTCATATTATAACTTTAATTATTAATAAATAACAAATATATATGTCTGAAATTTTAGAAATTTGGCGCATCTTTTCTAAAATAAAATAAGATTGATATTATAAACCATCTTCAATGCTCATTTCACCGAATTGGAAGAAATATAAATAGCCGTTCACTCTTTTATTTAGTATTGTTTCTAAGGTGTTTTTGTAATATTTCATTTGAATTTTATACTTATCACGTAATTGTATTCCAATTTCTTGATCCGTCATCCCTCTTCTTCGATTAAAAGCGTCTGTTTTGTAATCTACAAAATAATATTGGTTATCTTTAATAAAAATCAAATCAATCATACCTTGGATAATGGAGACATCTTCATCTAAATCTGGTATTTCATCTACACGTGCTTGGTTAACTACAAATGGTAACTCTCTGTATACTTCATCAGCTTGTGCAATTTTCATATATAAGTCACTACGAATAAATTCCATAATTCTTTCAAATTGGATATCTTTTTTAGCGTCTTCTTCAATAATGTGTTGATCAATTAACATATGAATATAGTCATCTAACTCTGTTTCAGTTAATCGTTGTTCTCTAAATGGAAGATGCTGCATAACGGTATGCATCAATGTACCAATTTCATTAGCTTTACGTTTTCTTTCTTGTCTTAAGAATTTAGGACGTTCATAAGTATAAGCACCAATGCGATATTGTCTTACTCTATCGTAACTTGTTCCATCTTCTTTAGTTTCTAATTGACGTTTTAATTCAGATACAGATTGTTTTGATGGCTTTTGAGTATTTTTTATAAATGGATACTTAAACGTTAATTGATGAATCATTTGTTGTTCGTTTTCTTTATTATTCGGAGCCTCTTCTTCAATATCATTGATAGTTCGATGTAATGTCTCATTTGAATCGCTTATTAAAGATAATTCATCGAAATGAATAATTTTCAAATCTACATATGGTTTCAAACTGTCATCTAATTGATTGATAGATGTCTCAAATTGATAATCAGATGTGATAGATTGAGATAAGTGTTTCGCTAAAATACTATATACCAGATTAAAAGGTCGTTCTACTGATAATCTTTTATGAAGTGCAATGAGTTGATTTGAAATAGGCAAACGTTCATACTTTCTTAACTTTTCTTCTTTATCTACCGTTCCGATTAGAATGAGCTGTTCTTTTGCACGAGTTAATGCCACATACATTAAACGCATCTCTTCAGAAATCAATTCTTTTTCTGTTAATGATTTAACAACTACAGATGAAAGTGATGGATAAGAAATATTGTCTGTTAAATCATAGTACTCCATTCCTAAACCATATTTTTGATTTAATACTAAAGGTTTCCGAATATCTTCTTTATTAAAATTCTTAGAAAGACCAGAATAAATAACATATGGAAACTCTAAACCTTTACTACTATGAATTGTCATCATTCGAACTACATTATCATTAGGTCCTATCACATTTTCTTCACCAAAATCTTTTTTACGCTCTATCAATTCATCGATAAATCTTATAAATTGATAAAGTCCTCTAAACGTAGAATTTTCAAATTCTATTGCTTTATTAAACAATCCAAAAAGATTAGCGCGTCTGCCTTTACCACCAATCAGTCCACTAAAATATTGAATGACATAATGATCATTATAGAACTTATCAATTAACTGATACACAGGATGTGTTTGCCCATAATCTTGATATAAATGTATATCTTCAATAAAACGACGTAATTTATTAACTAATTGTGCGTTAGCTTGATCATATTTTATATAGTGTAAAATTGATTGATAAAAGTAATCATCGTTTGAACTGACTACTCGAATTTCAGCAAGTTCATCTTCAGTAAATTGATAAATGACAGAGCGCATTAACCCAACTAGATAAATATCTTGCAATGGGTTATCAATCGTTCTAAGAAACGATAGTACTAGTCGTACTTCCGTTTGTTCAAAATAACCTTCCTTACTATTAACATGGAACGGAATATTATTATCTTTAAATACTTTTTGCAAACGTCTAGCATTACTCATTCCACGTTCTAAAATAACAATATCTTTATAAGTTGCTTTACGATAGGCATTGTTTTTCGCATCGTAAACGAGTTTATTGTCAAGGATATGTTTTACTTGTTCAACTACATAATATGCTTCTTGTTCCTGTCTATCTAAATCTATGTCCTCATTTTCAGATTTAATAAGTGCATGTAATTCGAGTGGCATTGCTTTTTCTGGATAATAATGAGCTCCGAAATATAAACGTGCATCGGCATCATAATTAATTTCTCCAACCGATTCATCCATCATATGATCAAAAAGATAATTAGTCGTTGAAAGTACTTCCTTTCTTGAGCGGAAGTTATTAGATAAGTCAATTCGAAGTCCTGTTTGTTGCCCTTCTTTAGTGAATCGATGATATTTACTCATAAACAATGTAGGATCCGCTTGTCTAAACTTATAAATAGATTGCTTTACATCTCCCACCATAAATAAGTTGCCATCTAATTCATCACCACGTTTGATAGTAGATATAATTGCCTCTTGTACCTGATTGGTATCTTGATATTCATCAATAAGTATTTCTTCAAATTGATGACGATACTCTTTAGCGATAGTAGAAGGCGTCCCGTTTTCATCTGTTAATATTTGTAAGGCAAAATGTTCATAATCTGCAAAATCTAGTACATTTCTACTACGTTTTTTCTTAGCAAAATCATTAATGATATCTTTAATGATTTGAACTAAATATTTTATCCGAGGCGCTAACTGTTTCATATCGTCTTTAAGTTCATCTACTGAACGCATTAAATATTTATTTTTTACATTTTGAATGGTTTCATTATATTCTTTATAGAAAGATTTAATATCTTCAAGTGTCTCTAAATCTTCATTTTCTTTTTTTATTTTTGATGACATTTGTGGAAACTTTTCAGGTGTATGATTAAGAAGTGCATCTCTATTCAAAACACCATCTTCTAATATTCTTTGGCATATCATTTTCTCTCTTTGGACAACTTCTAAATGTTTTTCAACAGCATTACAATGGGATAAAAGATTTTCTGCTTCAAGAAGTGAGTCAAATGCTGCTTTCATATATATTTCTGCTAGTATTTTTAATTCTTTAAGGTAGTCTTGTTGCTTCTCATCATTCTCGTAAGGATCGACTAATGAATCTAACCATTTAAATGGTGAAGGATTAGCTATACTAAAATAATAAAATCGTTTTAAAATTTCTCTAAATCTATCGTCATTTCTATCATTTGATAGTTGTTCGACTAAAGTCAAAAATTCAATATCAGGATCTTCATAATGATGTTCTAGTACTTCATCAATTGATTGCTCTAATAAAAGTACATTTTCAACTTCACTAATCGTTCTAAAATTAGGGTCTAGTTGGATAACATCATAATGTTGTTGAATCACTTTTAAACAAAAACTATGCAGTGTAGAAATTTGAGCTTGATGTATTTTTATACGTTGACTTTTTAAGTGTTCATTCTTAGGATCCTCTAATGAAGCTTGTTGAATACGTTGTTCTACACGATGTTTCATCTCTCTAGCACTTAAGTTCGTAAATGTCACTACAAGTAATTTATCAACATCTACTTCATCTTTTAAGATTTTTTGAATAATACGTTCAACTAGAACAGCTGTTTTTCCTGAGCCAGCAGCTGCTGCAACTAGTATATCTTGCCCTTTTGCATATATACTGTTCCATTGTGCATCCGTCCATTGTGCATCTTTAGGTTTTACTGGAATATTATTCATTGTCCTCACCGCTTTCTAATTCGACCTCTTGAATTGCTTGAATTGGATTAATCGATTCATCTACATGGCGATAATGTTTACTATCAATAAGACTATCTACGTGACATACTGACTGGAAACTACAAAATTCACATGGTAATTTGTCTTCAAATTTAAGTGGAGCTACTTCTGTGTGACCATCCATAATATTTGAAGCAGTCTCAATAAAATTATTTTTATTGTGTTGAATAAATTTATGAATCGTTGTTTCATCAGCAACTTGGCTTCCCCGTGCACTAATACCTCCATCTTTTTTTAATGTCACGGGTACAATATCTGATTTAGATATCTCGTTAAGTCTTATATCCATAGCATCTATAACTTCAGCATCACTATTGATTAATCCTTTTAATTTATATTCTTTTAGAATAGCTTGATTAATATTTTCCTTATTCAATGCCTCTTCAGTTAAATCGCCCCATTTTTCAAATTTCAAACGTTCATCATGAATGTGGAAATATAACAATCCACCTGGTTTAACCTCTGAACTTAAACCAAGCCGCTCTGAATTTTGTAATACGATATCCATATACGTCATCATTTGCATCTGTTTACCATAATAAACTTTTTTCAAATTTAAATTGGCGCTATGATTAGATGATTTATAATCTATAATATTTACAAAACTTGTATTATTTTTTGTATAAGCATCGATACGATCAATTTGTCCACGAATATGAATCGGTATCCCTTGTGTCGTCATTAAGGGATGTGCAATCAACTCTTCTTCCGTTCTTGGTTTCTTTCTAAAAGCAGTTTCAAAACGTTTTGGTCTAAATTTTGTATTCTCATTTTGATAACGAAGTGCCTTTAACGTACTTTCAACAATGACACCTATACGTTTAGATACATAACGATAATATGCATTGGAATCCATTAAATTAAATTGCACTTGTGGTAAGACATGTTGTAGAGCTTCTTCAGTAAGTGCATGGATTTTCTGATTATCCAATTGACTAAATTCTCCATTTACTTTATCCGAAATATATTTTAAAGCATTATGAAAAATATTACCTAAATCAAAACTTTCAAGTTGATATTTGGTACGTTCATTTAGACGAAGGCCGTAAGTAGCATAATGTTGGAATGGGCAATCATTATAACCTTCAAATCGTGAAACACTAGCATTAATAGACGTTCCATATAATGCTTCTGACAATTGTGGTGTGAGTTGAATGGTTTCATTATCATATGTTAAAGCTGTTGATAAATAGTTTATACTGTCATTTAATTCTTCATTTTCACTTATAACTTTATAAGCATCAAGCCACGTATCTGCTACCGCTTCTTCTTCCAACCACGATTTCAATGCTTCAAATAAATGAATTTTAGTTTGATGTGGATGTTCCATTAATGTAAGAGGATAAGCATGATGAAGATAATGAATATTTTTGATATCCAAATTACTGAACAGTGCTTGAATCTGATTTAAAAATGGACTTTTCTCTTTTTCATCTCCTTGCATCCCCATAAGACTATATGAAAAAGTCATTTGTTCACATGCACGTGTCATAGCAATGTAGCATACAAATGCTTCATCCATTTGTAAGATATCAGAGGTTGGACTTAATTCAACACTTCCCCGTTCCTCTAACAAACGTTTTTCTTCATCAGTGATTAAGCTTGAAGATGACAAGGGCTGTGGCATCACTCCATCATTCATCCCAACCATATAAACATGTTTTTTATTATCAACTTTTGCTAAATCCATAGTCCCTATGCTAACTTGATCCAATGTTTGAGGAATCATTACAAATTCAAGTTGCTCAAGTCCAATGTCAAATACTTCTAAGAATCGATTTAAACTCATTTCTTCTTCTTCAAATACTGTGACTAAATCATCTAATATTTGTATTAATCCATTCCATAATTGGTCAATTTCTTCTGCTTTCTCATGGTCTCCTTTTAAGTCTAGTTCATCACGGTGGGCCATTAAATATTTAGGCAAATCAAAAGCTTCCATTGTTTCATAAAATGCAGTTGCATAATCTCTAACATTTTTAGAGTGAAGCATGGCTTTCTCAAAACGAAGTATTTTATTTACAACATCATCCTTTAAGCGTACGACGTCTTCAAATGCTTCTTTTTCTTCTTCAGTTAATTGATGCGCTTTACGTCCCATTTTTGTAAAATTATCGATATTAAACAATTTATCATCTAACCATTTTTTACCGTAAATACCTCGTTCAATGACAAAGTTTTCTAATAGATCAATTAAGTAACTACTATTTTTAAATTGATTAGATAAAATATTGGTTTTAAATAGTCTCATCATTGGACTAAGTCCCATATTACTTTGGATAACTTCTAATAAAGAACGTATCATTTCCATTATAGGATGATGTGTCATCGATTTTTTAGTATCAATATTATAAGGAATATCATATTGTGGCAAAATAGATTCAAATAGATAGGCATATGTTTCATCTCTATATAAAATTGCAATATCTTGATATCTAAAGTGTTTATCACGTGTATCTTTAATAATACGTCGTGCTATTTCATTAACTTCTTCTCTCATATTCGATGACTCAAGTAAATCAATATAACCATGGGATTGAGTTGGATTAACTTGAAGTGCGTCAAATTGTTGTTCTAATTGTAATAAATCCTTATTTTTGAAACGATATGGTGTTGTAAAATAATGTTCATTTAAAGGTATATGTAATTCATTTGCAATTTCTTTTAAGTGAATAAGTACGTCAGAAGGTTTTCTAAACATACTAAAGTGATCTTCATTACCATTTGTAGTTAATAATATAGTAACTTGTTTAGCATTTTGTACTAATGCTTTAATAATTTGATATTCAAGCGTTGAAAAGTTATAAAATCCATCTATATAAATATCAGCATGCTTAATCCACTCAGATTTGTGCATTATTTCAATAAAATAATTAAGACTGTCTTCAGCGGTAATAAATTCTCCATTTAATCGTTCTTCAAAATAATGATAAATAAGCGAAATATCTTCTAGTTTATGTCGGGTTCTTGTTTGTAATTCATTATCTTCTAAAAATAAATCAAGTTGATGAGGTGTTACAGAATATTTCTTAAAATCTTGGATTTGTTCACTTAATTTTTCACTAAAACCATAATAATCTGCTTGAGATTGATATAATTTCATTTCTGATTTGTGTTGTTGAACGATATTGAATATCATCATTTCAATAGCTGCTTTAGTTAAACGTGTTTCAGTTAATCCTCCGAGTTCTTGAAAGATTCTATAGCTCAAACGCTCAAAATGTAAAACTTCCGTTCTTAAACTCCCATTTAACTCTCGATCATTTACGAAAGATTGCTCCAATTGAAACGTACTTTGGGTAGGTGCAATTAAAATGATAGGATCTCCAAGAGGATTTTCTTTCATTTGTTGTTTAATATTTTTAATCATATGATACGATTTACCGGTACCAGC
Source organism: Staphylococcus hominis subsp. hominis (assembly GCF_002901845.1). Taxonomy (GTDB): domain Bacteria; phylum Bacillota; class Bacilli; order Staphylococcales; family Staphylococcaceae; genus Staphylococcus; species Staphylococcus hominis. Next base: position 258,060 of record NZ_PPQE01000025.1, on the reverse strand, counting down.
TCTTCCAAGATATGTATTTAATTCCATTATCTACACGCTCCTTTAAACTCATTTTACCACGGAACATACGTTCTTAAAAAGTAAAGTAGATAAAATAAAAGTAGAATGCGAATTCACCTGAATTGACATTCTACTTTTATTTTAAATTGATATCCTACTTATCTGGATTAAAATTAAATTTAAAATTATTTAATGGCCAAAATCTAAATGATACTTTACCGACGATTTGTTGTTTATCTATTAATCCAAACGCTCTACTATCTTTACTAACTTCACGGTTATCTCCTAATACTAAGTATTTATTTTTAGGAATAACGTTAGAGTTAGGATGAGCATTAAGAAGATCCTTAGTTTCAAAAGATCCTGTAATGTACTCTCCTTGTTTATGTTTTTCATTATAGTCTAAGTAAGGCTCATTTACCTTTTTCCCATTAATATATAGCTGATCTTTTTTATATGTCACACTATCTCCTGGTACGCCTATTACTCTTTTAACATAGTCATCAGATTGATTAGCATGGAAGACAATAACATTTCCTTTTTTTATGTTTCCTACCTTATAACCTAAAATGTTAACCATCACATGTTGCCCATCTTTTAATGTTGGATCCATTGAGTCACCTTTTATTGTATAGGATTTGGCAACAAAAGTGACTACAAGCCATACGAGCAATAAACCTACAGCTATCGCAACAATCCATTCTGTTATTTCTTTTTTCAAATATAACACCTCATCTATTTATTAAACTCATAGTTGAATGATCTAAAAGGATAATATCTTAGACATACATTTCCTATAACATCACTTTTTTTAATTAATCCATATCTTCTCGAATCAGTTAATGTATTACTATGATCATTCAACACTAAAAATGAGTCAGGTGGAATAATATCCCCATCAGTATTTTCTAAATCTCGTAATGCGAAATCATTAATATCTCTATTTTTAGCATAATATTTATTCACTTGTCTATCATCTTTATATAATTTACCATGCCTTATTTCTATCGATTCGCCTGCTTTCCCAATAATACGGCTAAAATGAATTTGATTATGATGCCGATACATAATAATATCCCCTTCATTTAATAAATTAAATGTCACTTTCAATTTATTAATCATTATATAATCATTTTTATTTAGAGTGGGGGCCATTTCATTAGTATGAACAATTGCGCTTCTTAGTAAAAAAATTTGAATAAACATCACGAAAATAATTGCTAAAATAATGGATATACTTGTACTTATAATTTGACGCAAAATGTCACTCCTCATGTGTTCCCATAAAATGTTTTTCAACTCTTTTTCCAATAAACCATATGACTATAGTAACAATAATTAAAATAATTGCTCTTATAGGATGAGTTAAAAATGTAGTCACTTCTCTACCCATCACCGCTAAAAATGATATGGAAATAAGCTTTGAAAATAATAAAATAATAAAATAATTCTTCATTTTAATATGAGAAAAACTAGCTACAAAGTTCACTACTGTATTAGGTGTAAATGGAAAACACATTAATATAAAAATAGGAACAAGTCCTTGTTTATCTATAAAATGTGTGAGTTTTTTCACACCTTTTTTTGCTTTAACTCTTTGCATAAAAGATGTATCAACGAATTTCCTACAAAAATAAAATACAGTAAATGTTCCAGCGACGATCCCTAACCAACTAATAATAGTTCCTGTAATAAAACCATAAATATGAACATTTAAGATGACATAGAGAGTTAAAGGAAAAACAGGAATTATAGCTCTTAAATAGAGAATAATAAAACCTGCAAAGTATCCTAATTGTTGTAACACATTAAACCAATGTTCAATTTGATGAAACACTATATCATCAAATCCTTTCTTGAAATTTCATCATTCTCTATTGAGTATAAAATTATTTTACACTCTTTTCTTAAAAAAACTATTAATTCACTAAGAAATCAGTCACAAGTACTAGATAACAGATTTAACATTAGTCATATTAATCTTTTAAAAAAGAATGAGACTGAATTCACAACGAATTCAATCCTTTTCTCTTGACCCCATCTTACGTTAAACAAAAACTTCTTTTTATGAAAGTCTATATGCTAAAAAAGATTGATATAAGTATATATTCAATTGAGTCATTGACTGCCAATATATTAAAAATGCCTAAGACAGCTCATCGTGTCCTAGGCTTTAAATGATTATTTTATTTAAATTTATGTTGATATTATAAACGTTCTTCTAATTCTTTTTTCTTATCCTCATAACCTGGTTTACCAAGTAAAGCAAACATATTTTGTTTATAAGCTTCTACGCCAGGTTGGTTAAATGGATTAACACCTAATTGATAGCCACTCATCGCACAAGCTAATTCAAAGAAGTAAACGACATAACCGAATGTTTCTTCATCTAAACGTGGGATATTCACAACGATATTAGGAACGCCACCATCAGTATGAGCTAATAATGTACCTTCAAATGCTTTTGTATTAACTTCATCGATTGTTTTTCCAGCTAAATAATTTAAGCCATCTAAATCGTCATCATCTTTTTCAATTGTAATATCATGTTTAGGTTGATTTACTTTTACAACAGTTTCAAATAAGAAACGGCGTCCTTCTTGAACATACTGACCTAATGAATGTAAATCAGTAGTATAGTTTGCGCTTGAAGGATAAATACCTTTAAAGTCTTTACCTTCAGATTCACCGTATAACTGTTTCCACCATTCATTAAAGTACTGCATAGATGGTTCGTAGTTAATTAACATCTCAGTTGTATAACCTTTACTATAAAGAACATTTCGAATTGTTGCATATTGATATGCAATATTCTCTTCTAAATTTTCAGATGATAGTTCTTTACGAGCTTTATTTGCTCCATTCATAATTGCTTCAATATCAATACCTGCAGTTGCAATTGGTAATAATCCTACCGCAGTTAATACTGAATAACGACCACCTACATCATCAGGTACAACAAATGTTTCATAACTTTCATTATCTGCTAATTGTTTCAATGCACCTTTTGCTTTATCAGTTGTAGCAAAGATACGTTTTTTTGCTTCGTCTTTACCATATTTTTCTTCAACTAATTGTTTAAACAATCTAAATGCTACAGCAGGCTCAGTCGTTGTGCCTGATTTAGAAATCACATTTACTGAAAAGTCTTTATCAGACAAGTAATTCACTAATTCTTGTGTATAACTTGAAGATAAGTGATTTCCTACAAATACAATTTCAGGATATTCTGTATTGTTACGGAAAGATGAAGTAAGCATTTCAATTGCAGCACGTGCACCTAAATATGAACCGCCAATTCCGATAACTACCAATACATCTGAATTCGATTGAATATGTTTCGCTGCTTTTTGAATTCTAGAAAACTCTTCTTTATCGTAATCTTCAGGTAAATTTACCCAACCTAAAAAGTCGCTTCCAGCACCCGTTCCTTCATGAATCGTTTTATGAATTGTTTTTACAATATCTTTTTGTTGATCAAGTTCATGTTGACCAAAAAATTCTAACGTTTTGCCATAATCTAATTGAATATGAGTCATTTATAGATCCTCCAATGTTTATGAATTAGTTTCATTTTACTAACTTTAAGTTATCTATTCAATGAACAAGTTCAATTATTCAAAAAATAGTCTGTTTTTTTTTAGAATCATTGAATTACTTTACCTTGTAATGAATACACAATTGAAATAGCAATCAACTCTTTAGTTGTAGTAATATTCAATGAATATAGAAATAACAATAGATGATTAATAATATTTCAATTATCTTTATTTTGTATAAATATGTAAAAAAATGGTTTTATTTTCATAATAAATCTGTTAGTATAGAATTATATCAATTTTCAGAAAACTTAGAGGTGACAATATGAAAGATAAAATTGTTTTAGCTTATTCAGGTGGATTAGATACTAGTGTAGCTGTTAAATGGCTTATAGATAAAGGGTATGACGTAGTGGCAGTATGTTTAGATGTTGGCGAAGGTAAAGATTTAGATGTTGTTTATTCTAAAGCATTAGACATGGGCGCCGTCGAATGTCATATTATTGATGCAACTAAGGAATTTAGTGAAGATTATGTAAGTTATGCAATAAAAGGAAATTTAATGTATGAAAATAGTTATCCTTTAGTATCTGCGCTTTCAAGACCCTTAATAGCGAAGAAATTAGTAGAAATTGCTGAACAAACAAAGTCAATCGGTATTGCACATGGTTGTACTGGTAAAGGTAATGATCAAGTACGTTTTGAAGTAGCAATTAAAGCACTTAACCCTAATTTGAAAACATTTGCTCCTGTTAGAGAGTGGGGCTGGAGTCGTGAAGAAGAAATCGACTATGCAATCAAACATGGTATTCCTGTAAGTATTAATCATGATTCACCTTATTCAATCGATCAAAATTTATGGGGTCGTGCAAATGAATGTGGTATTTTAGAAGATCCCTATGCTGCTCCACCGAAAGATGCATATGATTTAACTGCTGAATTAGAGGATACACCAGATACACCAGATGAAATTATCTTATCATTTAAAAATGGTGTTCCTGTTCAACTTAACCATAAAGACTATGATTTAGATCAGCTAATTCTAACATTAAATGATTTAGCTGGTAAACATGGTATCGGACGTATCGATCACGTAGAGAATCGTTTAGTTGGTATAAAATCACGTGAAGTATATGAAACACCAGGTGCTGAAGTTATATTAAAAGCTCATAAATCTTTAGAAACATTAACATTAACTAAAGATGTGGCGCATTTTAAACCAGTCATTGAAAAACAATTTGCTGAACAAACATATAATGGTTTATGGTTCTCACCTTTAACAGACAGTCTAAAGCAATTTATCGATAGCACTCAACACTATGTTGAAGGAGATGTCAGAGTTAAATTATTTAAAGGTAATGCTATTGTTAATGGTAGAAAATCGCCTTATACACTTTATGATGAAAAGTTAGCAACTTATACTAAAGAAGATGCTTTTGATCAATCAGCTGCAGTCGGCTTTATTGATATTTATGGACTGCCAACACAAGTAAATGCTTATTTACATGGAGGTTATAGTAATGAGTAATAAAGCATGGGGAGGTCGTTTTCAACAACAACCTGAAGAGTGGGTAGATGCGTTTAATGCTTCTATTGACTTTGACCAAACGCTTTTAGATGAGGATATTCAAGGTAGTATTGCACATGCAACAATGCTTGCACACCAAAACATTATTTCTGAAGAAGAAAAAAATGCCATCGTAAAAGGTTTGAAAGATATACAGGCAGATTTTCATAACCATAATATTGAATTTAAACATGCTTTAGAAGATATACATTTAAATATCGAACACGAACTGATACAACGCATTGGAGATCCAGGTGGCAAGTTACACACAGGTCGTAGCAGAAATGATCAAGTAGCAACAGACTTACATCTCTATGTAAAAAAACAGGTCATTGAGATTCAAGCACTTATTCGTTCATTCCAAGAGTCTATTTTAACTCTAGCAAAATCTCACGTAGAAACGATTATGCCAGGTTATACGCACTTACAACGTGCTCAACCTATTTCTTTCGCTCATCACATTATGACATATTTTTGGATGTTGGAAAGAGACTATACACGTTTTGCAGATAGTTTAAAACGTATTGATATATCTCCTCTTGGCGCTGCAGCATTGAGTGGCACTACACATCCTATCGATAGACATGAAACTCAAGAATTACTTGGTTTTGAATATATTTATGAAAATAGTCTTGATGCAGTGAGTGATCGTGATTACATTATTGAAACATTGCATAATATATCATTAACAATGACTCACCTATCACGTTTTGCAGAAGAAATTATTTTTTGGTCTACGGATGAAGCGAAATTTATTACACTATCTGATGCATTTTCTACTGGTTCATCTATTATGCCTCAAAAGAAAAATCCAGATATGGCTGAACTCATTCGTGGTAAAGTTGGACGTACGACAGGACATTTAATGAGTATGCTTGTCACATTGAAAGGCTTGCCTCTTGCATATAATAAAGACTTACAAGAGGATAAAGAAGGTTTATTTGATTCTGTTCGTACGATTAAAGGTTCTTTACGTATTTTTGAGGGCATGCTTAATACGTTAACGGTTAATACAAATCGTTTAAATGAAACAGTGCATCAAGATTTCTCTAACGCAACAGAACTTGCAGATTATTTAGTAGATAAAAATGTACCGTTTAGAACAGCACATGAAATTGTAGGAAAAATTGTCTTTGAATGTATTCAACAAGGCATCTATTTATTAGATGTACCATTTGAACGTTATCAAGAATTAAATGATAAAATCGAAGAAGATGTATATGATTACTTAAAACCAGAAAATTGTTTAAATAGAAGAAAAAGTTATGGTTCTACAGGCCAAGATGCTGTGCGTCATCAATTGAACGTTGCAGAAAATATTTTAAAACAATAATGAATACTATTATTAAATGACTATGAATCGAATAAATAAAGATTCTAATAAAGCATCTACTTGAGGATTAACTCTAAATCGCTTAATCGTTTTATAAGAAGGGGTTTGATTTTGTGAAGATCACATCATTTGTGAGAATAAGTACTGAAGTTTCCTTTCGTAGAGTCAGTTAAGTCATGTTAGAATTTTTATACATAAGGTACTTCGTTAATTTAGTTTAGTGTTGTTTATTAAATTATACGAAAGTGCCTTATTTTTTTAAATATTTCACTGTAAAATTACATATACATACAAAGTAATTGGGCGAGACTCATTTTTAGTTAAATTTAATTTAATTATTTTAACTTTCTCTATATTTATTGTTAATAAATTAATAGTTTTGCTAAAATTTTGAAAAAATTATTCTAAAAATTTCTTCTCTTTGCTAAAGTTTTAATGTATTTTTAAATTGAATTGAGAGGATGAGTTTTTTGAAGGTTTCTAAAAAAGCAATGATATCTAGTTTAGCAATAGCCACTATCGGTTTAGTAACATTATATAATCCAGTAGAAGCAAATAATAATCATAACAACCATAGCAATGCTTCTAATTCTGCTACAGCACATCAACAGTTTAATCAATCACAAAATAAATATACGTCAGTAGCGATTAGTAAACATCGTAATCAAGATCATTCGAATTGGATGACCAACTTAACTGGCGAACGTTTTACGACTATCGCTCATAGAGGTGCAAGTGGCTATGCACCGGAACATACGTTGTATGCATATGATAAAAGTCATAATGAGTTAGAGGCGTCGTATATTGAATTAGACTTACAACGTACGAAAGATGGACAACTTGTAGCAATGCATGACGAAACCGTTGATCGTACAACAACCGGTACAGGTCGTGTCGAAGACTATACACTCGCACAACTTAAACAACTAGATGCTGGGTCATGGTTTAACAATGCTCACCCTGAATATGCGAAACCAGAATATAAAAATGCTAAAGTCCCTACTCTAGATGAAATTTTATCTCGATACGGTACAAAGGCTAATTATTATATTGAAACTAAAAATCCTAATGTATATCCAGGTATGGAAGAACAACTACTTGAAACGTTAAAAAAACATCACATGTTAACTGGTAACTCTTTAAATCATGGACATATATTAATTCAATCTTTCTCAGAAGAAAGTTTACAAAAAATGCACCAATTAGATTCAAGCGTACCATTGATTCAATTACTTGATAAAAATGAATTGCAACAACAAAGTGAAGCGGATTTACAACATATTCACTCATATGCCATAGGTGTCGGCCCAGATTATACTAGTTTAAACGCTGAAAACACTAAGCATTTAAAAGATTTAGGTTTCCTAATTCATCCTTATACAGTAGATAAAACTACAGATATGCAACGTTTAAACCAATATGGTGTTGACGGTCTATTTACAAATTTTGCTGATAAATATAAAGCTACTATCCCAAACGAGTAATTTTATTACTTAAAAACCTCTCAATGACGAGTATATATTTCTCATCATTGAGAGGTTCATTTTTAATAGTTATATTTACGCCCATCCACGATAACGTGCTGCTTCAGCGGTACGTTTAATTCCTACGATATAAGCTGCCAATCTCATATCAATTTTTCTATTTTGTGCTAATTCATAAATAGTATCAAAAGCCTCGATTAATTTTTCCCGTAATTTTTTATTTACTTCATCTTCTGACCAGTAATAACCTTGGTTGTTTTGTACCCATTCAAAATAAGACACTGTCACGCCACCTGCACTTGCTAATACATCTGGTACAAGTAAAATATCACGTTCAGTTAAAATACGTGTAGCTTCTGGAGTAGTTGGTCCATTTGCCGCTTCCACAACAATATCAGCTTTAATATCGTGTGCATTATCTTCTGTGATTTGATTTGAAATTGCAGCCGGTACTAAAATATCACAATCAAGTTCGAATAATTCTTTATTTGAAATTGTATCTTCAAATAAGTTAGTTACAGTACCAAAGCTATCACGACGATCTAGTAAGTAATCGATATCTAAGCCATTAGGATCATGTAATGCACCATACGCGTCTGAAATTCCAACTACTTTAGCGCCTATATCATTTAAAAATTTAGCTAAGAAACTTCCAGCGTTCCCAAAGCCTTGAATCACAATACGTGACCCTTTAATTTCTTTTCCTCTACGCTTAGCAGCTTGTTCAATAGCAATCACTACGCCAAGAGCAGTAGAACGATCACGTCCTTGTGAGCCACCTAAGACAATTGGCTTACCAGTAATAAAACCTGGAGAATTAAACTTATCTAAAGCACTATATTCATCCATCATCCAAGCCATAATTTGAGAATTTGTAAACACATCTGGAGCAGGAATATCTTTAGTTGGTCCTACAAATTGAGAAATCGCACGTACATATCCTCGTGATAAACGTTCTACTTCATGAATACTCATTTGACGTGGATCACATACAATACCACCTTTACCTCCACCATAAGGTAAGTTGACAATGCCACATTTTAAGGTCATCCACATTGATAAAGCTTTGACTTCTTCTTCATCTACATCAGGATGGAAACGAACGCCACCTTTAGTAGGTCCTACAGCGTCATTATGTTGTGCACGATATCCAGTAAATGTTTTAACTGTACCATCGTCCATACGTACTGGAATACGTACTTGCAAGAATCTTAATGGTTCTTTAATTAAATCATACATACCATCATCAAATCCCAATTTATGCAATGCTTCTTTAATGATGCTTTGTGTAGAAGTCACTAAATTATTATTCTCAGTCATAATCACTTTCGCCTCTTTTTTTCACAAATGTTTTCGCTTTCATAAGTATTGTAACACGCCTATACTTTTTAAAGAAATTAAATCATGCCATATTACGTCATATCTATTTACTTAAATACACTTCTAATTCGATTTAATGCTTCATCTAATTCTTCTTTAGTAATAACCAAAGGTGGTGCAAAACGAATTACTGTATCATGGGTTTCTTTACATAATAAACCTTTTTCTTTCAACGCTTCACAAAATGGTCTTGCACTTTCGTGTAATTCCATACCAATGAATAACCCGCGTCCACGAACTTCTTTAATTGCAGGGTGATTAATCTTTTGTAATTCTGATTTAAAATATTCACCTAGTTCATTTGAATGTTCTGGTAAATTTTCATCGATAATGACATCTAAAGCCGCAATTGACACTGCACAAGCAAGCGGATTGCCACCAAAAGTAGAACCATGAGAACCAGGTGTAAATACATCAAGCACCTCGTTATCTGCTAATACAACTGAAATTGGTAAGACGCCTCCACCAAGTGCTTTACCCAAAATATATACATCTGGTTTAACATTATCCCAATCACATGCAAATAATTTTCCAGATCGTCCTAATCCAGCTTGAATTTCATCGGCGATAAACAAAATATTATGTTCATTACATAAATCTCTAATGGTTTTCAAATAACCTTCTGGAGGAATATTAATACCTGCTTCGCCTTGAATAGGTTCAACTAAAACAGCTGCTGTATTTTCATTAATTGCTTCTTTTAATTGTGCTTCATTACCAAAGTCAACTTTACGAAAACCCTCTAGTAAAGGACCATATCCACGTTGATATTCAGCTTCGGATGATAAAGACACAGGGGCCATTGTACGACCATGGAAGTTCCCATTAAATGCAATAATCTCAGCTTGATTTGGTTCAATACCTTTAACGTCATAGGCCCAACGACGCGCAGCTTTTAATGCTGTTTCAACTGCTTCAGCACCTGTATTCATTGGTAGTGCTTTATCTTTACCAGCTAATTTACAAATTTTTTCGTACCATTCCCCTAAGTTATCACTATGAAAAGCACGAGAGACAAGTGTCACTCTATCAGCTTGATGTTTTAATGCTTGAATAATTTTTGGATGACGATGACCTTGGTTAACTGCTGAATATGCCGATAACATATCTATATATTTATTACCTTCTGGATCAGTAACCCAAATTCCCTCTGCTTCTGAAACAACAATTGGTAGCGGCACATAGTTATGAGCACCGTAATGGTTTGTTAGTTCAATAATTTTTTCAGATTTAGTCATAATATCTCCCCTTTGCTTATTGTTATATTAAAACTAATCACTATATTTACTGGCTTTCGAAACTCTATTTTAAAATATTAAATTCTCTCTAACTCCATAAATGAAAGCCCTTACAAACATAATGACATATCCCCTTGACATTTTACAAGTAAATTATTTCTATTATCTAAAATTTTGATATAAACTTTTTTCTCTTAATAAAAAAAGGTAGTGGACAAAATTCATAATGAATTCTGTCTCACTACCAAACTATTTCATATTTTATTAATTATTTATCTTTACGAGGTAACGGATAAAATCCTTTATTAAATTGTTCCCATAAATTTGGTGGTAACGCATGTTTATCTTCACGATTTGGATCAAAGTATGAGATGATTTCCTCTTCTTTACCCTCTTCAATTTTATTGACAAAGTTATAATCTAGAAGAATGCCACGACCTAATGCTACGAGTTCAATACCTGTCGATTCTACTGCATCTAAAGCATCATCAGCACTAAATACAGAACCTATACCAATGACTGGTATACGTCCATCTACCCATTGATGGATAAGTTTTAGACGTTCTTCTCCTTCATATTTACCCTCACGTGTTTGTGAATGAATATCCATAATTGAAATATGAACATAATCAATCGCTTTTTTCGTAATTGTTTTAATTAATTTTTCTGTGTGTTCCATTGAAATACCAGGCGATTCTGCTTCTTCTGGTGATAATCTATAACCTACAATAAAATCTTTATTTGCATAAGTTTCCTTAACTTTTAATACTTCATCAATCACTGCAAGTGGGAATTTTAAATGGTCTCCCCATTCATCTTCACGACGATTATAGTATGGAGAGAAGAATTGATGAATTAAGTAATGGTTCGCTCCATGTATTTCTACGCCGTCAAACCCAGCTTCAATGGCACGGCGTGTAGCTTCACCGAAATCTTTAATTGTTTGTTCGATTTCTTCAGTAGTGATTTCTCTCGCATGATGTTCCTGTTGTTGACCAAAACTTTTCATTGAAACGGGACTTGGTGCCACAACATCTCCATTAGGAGTCAATTCAGGTAAAGCTTGTGCACCACCATGATGAATTTGGACTAATGCTTTTGCGCCATTTTTCTTCATTGCTGTCGCTAAGCGTTTTAAACCTTGGATATCTGAATCGTGTGCGACAGAGGGTTGGCCTGGGAAGGCTTTACCAATATCATTTACATTACTTGCAGCATTAATTGCAAGACCTACATCTTTGGCACGTTTCTCAATGTAAGAAATTTCGACATCTGAAATGGTACCATCATCATTTGATGATGTATGTGTTAAAGGTGCAAGTACAAAGCGATTTCTTAATGATACACCGTTTGGTAATGTAACAGCTTCAAATAATTTTTTATATTTATTATTCATAAGTAATTCCTTTCTAAATCTTTTAGTTTTATTATTTTCAAACTATAACATGAACATTTTTACGTCTCTACTTTTATGCTTATATGCATTAATCATCTTTTTATATTTGGTAATATATTAACATAATAAAAAACGTTACTTAAAAAAGTAACGTTTTAACGTGTTAACAGTCATTCAATTATTATTACGAATTGCACGTTTAGACTGCTTAATCCAGACCGGTAGGCGTTCTTCAAGCGTTTGAAACCCATACTTTTCTGTCTCTTTAATTTCATCTAATACAGACTGTTTTTCTTTTTTTCGTTCATAATTCTTAAAGTAATCATTATCTTTAAGTGACAAATTAAGCTTTCCTTCATCGTCTATAGAAAGAATTTTAGCTTTTACAATTTGACCTTCTGATAGAAATTTTTTTAGATTATGGACGTAATCATCCATAATCTCTGAAATATGAATAAGTCCTTCA
>NZ_PPQE01000025.1:230824-245630 GCF_002901845.1 Staphylococcus hominis subsp. hominis | reverse complement strand
ATTCCAGTCACACGCACTTTAATATGCTGACCTTCTTTATAGTGAGTATTCAACTTGATAACCCCTTATTTCGTTTTTTTTAACATATTAATAATAGCATAAATCCCATACTTGGACTAATGATAAACTAATAAAAAATTAATTTCTTTAGAAATTTATATTTCTTCTTCCTAAATTTACATTAAAAAGTTCGTTTTTAATAAAAAAAGATGAGCGTAAATGTCTTATTTAAAACAGTTTATGCTCACCTATTTTTATTTAATGATATTTCATTGACGAGTTAAGCTTTTTTGTCTTCTACATCAATCGATTCAATAACAACATCATGTACGGGCTTATCTTGTGCCCCTACTTTAGTATTTGCAATATCTTCTAATGTAGTTTCACCATCGATTAATTGACCAAACACAGTATGTTTTTGATCTAACCAAGGTGTTCCACCTTTGTCTGCATAAGCTTTAGCAATTGGTTCAGGCCAACCGCCATCAACAAGCTGATTAAGCATTGTATCTGGTACTTCTTTCATTTGAACGACAAAGAATTGTGAACCATTTGTATTTGGACCAGCATTTGCCATTGAAAGTGCACCATATAAATTAAATGCTTCTAATGAAAACTCATCCTCAAATGAACCTCCATAAATACTTTCTCCTCCCATACCAGTAGCAGTAGGATCTCCACCTTGAATCATAAAATCATTAATGACACGATGGAATGTAATGCCGTCATAATATCCATTTTTTGCATGTGTCACAAAATTTTCAACTGTTTTTGGAGCAATCTCAGGAAATAGTTTAAATGTCATATCTCCTTTATTTGTATGCATGATTACTTTAATTTCATTATCTTGTATTTCTTTATTTAACTGTGGATAGTTAGTCATTTAAATTCTCCATTCATGTTATGATGATATAGATACATAATAACATATTTGAAAGGAAGTAATATAGCATGTTATATCGATTCTCTCATAAGACAGGTGCCTATGGTGTAACGATTAAAGAAGATAGCGATCATCAAGTTTTAGTACAAATTGAACAAGTCATTAAACATCCTAAACAAGGAGATTTACATCATCCTGGTGAAACTGAAGGTGTTTTTTTTCATGAAAGACGTGCTTTAAGCCATTATGAAAAACGTTATGCAACACGTTCACAATTGAGAGATTTTAATGTAGAAGAAATGAAATATGAAGATTCTTTACAACAAGCGATTACTAAAATGGAAAACGAATTAAAACAACAACACACAGAATACGCAAAATTGGCATTAGACAATTTAAATAGTCTAAAAAAAGACTATTCTATCCAATATAAACAAAATTTTTTCTAGTCCATTTTACGTCTTTCTTCCTATTTAACAAGATAAGTAAAATTGCTGACTTTACATCTTTTCACAGTTTTTCAGAATAAATTGATTCATGTATAATAAAATTTATAACAATTTTTGAAGGAGGAAAATATAGTGAGTTTGATACATATTGCGGTACTTTTACCGTTAATATTCGCACTCATTATTCCAATCCTTTATCGTTTCTTTAAAAAGATTCATTTAGGATGGTTTGTATTACCTGTTCCTGTTGTCTTATTTATTTATTTTTTAACTTATATTTCAACTACTCAGTCAGGTAATACAGTAATAAAAACTTTCAATTGGATGCCACATATTGGCATGAATTTTGATATTTATCTTGATGGCTTAAGTATACTCTTTAGTTTGCTTATAACTGGCATTGGAAGTTTAGTAGTTCTTTATTCAATCGGTTATTTAGATAAATCTGAACGATTAGGGAATTTTTACTGTTATTTATTACTGTTTATGGGTGCAATGTTAGGCGTCGTACTCTCAGATAACATCATTATCTTATATCTATTCTGGGAATTAACTTCATTCTCAAGTTTTTTACTCATTTCTTTTTGGAGAGAAAAGAAGGCTTCTATATATGGAGCACAAAAGTCACTGATTATTACTGTATTTGGAGGACTTAGTTTACTTGGCGGATTAATCTTAATTTCACTTGCAGGACAATCATTAAGTCTACATTATTTAATCCATCATGTATCTCAAATACAAGACAGTTCTTTCTTTACACTTGCAATGGTTTTAATTATGTTAGCAGCTTTCACAAAATCTGCACAAGTGCCATTTTACATTTGGTTACCTGATGCAATGGAGGCACCTACTCCTGTCAGTGCATATTTACATTCAGCCACGATGGTTAAAGCAGGGTTATATCTTGTTGCACGTTTAACCCCATTATTCGCGGTATCAGAAGGATGGATATGGACTATTACTTTAGTAGGTTTAATCACACTATTTTGGGCTTCATTAAATGCAACGAAACAACAAGATTTGAAAGGTATTCTAGCGTTTTCTACAGTTTCACAATTGGGAATGATTATGTCTATGCTAGGTATTGGAGCTATAAGTTATCATTTTGAAGGTAGTGAAAGTCAATTATATATCGCTGGTTTTACAGCAGCTGCTTTCCACTTAATTAACCATGCTACCTTTAAAGGCGCATTATTTATGATTACAGGTGCCATTGATCATGTGACAGGCACACGTGATGTAAAAAAACTGGGCGGTTTACTTACTATCATGCCAATTTCTTTTACTCTTACTGTAATTACAGCATTAAGTATGGCAGGTGTGCCACCATTTAATGGTTTCTTATCAAAAGAAAAATTCTTAGAGGCTATGATAGAAGCTACACACGCACCTCTATTTAGTTTAAATACTCTAGGTATTATTTTTCCAATTTTAGCGATTGTAGGTAGTATATTTACATTTGTATATTCAATTAAATTCGTACTACATGTATTCTTTGGTAAATATCATTCTGATTTATTACCTAAAAAAGCACATGAAGCATCATTATTAATGTTAATTTCACCAGCAATTCTAGCAACGCTAGTTGTTGTTTTTGGACTATTCCCTGGACTATTAACACATTCTATAATCGAACCAGCTACTAAAGCCATAAGTGGAATATCAACCATACATGCAGAATTCCATATGTTCCATGGTATTACTCCTGCGTTCATCTCTACTTTAACGATTTGGATTGTAGGTATTATCTTATTATTTACGTTCAATTACTGGATTCGTTTATTAAAAGCACAACCAGACAACTTAAAATTAAATTATTGGTATGATACTACTGGCAAATGGTTACCAAATCATTCCGCTTCTCTAACTAATTATTATGTTAATGGGTATGTACGTGACAGTTTAGTCTTTATTTTTGGTACATTAATTGTGTTAACACTCATCACATTAGTGAGTGTACCGTTTAGCTTTAATTTTAAAAATATAAATACAATTCACATCTATGAAATGATTATTATCATAATACTTACTATCTCAGCGTTCTTAGTTGTTACAGCAACATCTCGTTTATTTAGTATTATTATGCTTAGTGTTGTTGGCTATGCAGTATCGGTTTTATTTGTTTTCTTTAAGGCACCTGATTTAGCTTTAACACAATTTGTTGTTGAGTCTATCTCAACGGGTCTATTTCTATTATGTTTCTATCACTTGCCTAACTTAAATCGCTATAATGAAAAAACATCATTTAAATTAACGAATGCTATCATCTCTATTGGTGTTGGTTTGGCAGTGACAATGTTAGGTCTTATCGCTTATGGTAATAGACATTTTTCTTCTATCGGAGAGTATTACAAGGCACATGTTTATGACTTAGCACATGGTAAAAATATGGTTAACGTTATTCTCGTAGACTTCCGTGGAATGGATACCTTATTTGAATCTTCTGTATTAGGTATTGCAGGTCTTGCAGTTTACACGATGATTAAATTACGAAGTAAACGTAACAAAACAAGTGAGGTGGAAAGCAATGAATAGACAAAATAACAATTTAATGTTTCAGTATTCAGCTGTAATTATTGCTTTCTTAATTGCTCTTTTTGGTATTACTTTATTTTTAGCAGGACATTACACACCAGGTGGAGGATTTGTTGGTGGATTGCTTCTATCAACCGCTTTAACCATTATTATGATTGCATTTGATATAAAAACAATGCGTAAAATCTTTCCTTGGGATTTTAAAATCTTAATTGGTATTGGTTTATTATTCTGTGTAAGTACGCCTATAGCAAGTTGGTTTTACGGAAAAAATTTCTTTACACATACAGAATTTAATATTCCATTACCACTTCTACACCCTGTTCATATGAATACACCAATGTTCTTCGACTTTGGCGTTATGTGTGCAGTAATTGGTACAGTAATGACTATTATTATAACGATTGGAGAGAACGAATAGTGGAAATTATTATGATTATTGTATGTGGCATACTTACATCAATCAGTGTCTATCTCGTTTTATCTAAAAGTTTAATACGTATTATTATGGGAACTACGCTGATTACACATGCATCAAATTTATTTTTAATTACTATGGGAGGATTGAAACATGGTGAAATGCCAATATATGAAAAAGATATTCATCACTATGTAGATCCAATCCCTCATGCATTAATACTTACTGCAATTGTTATTGCATTTGCAACTACTGCTTTTTTCTTAGTCTTAGCTTTTAGAACGTATAAAGAATTAGGCACAGACAACATAGAACAAATGAAAGGAGTGCCTAGTGATGATAGCAACTAATATGGTTGTTCTTACATTAGTTATACCAATTATTACCGCTATTATTCTTATCTTTTTAGGACAACGCTATCCATTAAAGCGTGCGGTTACATTGATAGGTTTAGTTTTAACTTTGATTGTAGCGATGGTTAATTTAATTAATGTTAGTAAATTTGGTCCTCTTAAAGTAGAATTAGGTTCTTGGCCAGCCCCATATGGTATTATCTTTTTATTAGATACGTTAGGGGCAATGTTGATTGTAACGAGTATTATCATTACTCTGCTCATTACGATCTATTCTTTTTCAACTGCCGGAATCGATAGAGAGCGTTATTATTTTCATTTTTCAATTGTCTTTATGTTAGTGGGTATTATTGGTGCTTTCACTACTGGAGATATTTTTAACCTTTTCGTATTCTTTGAAGTCTTTTTAATGTCATCTTATGCATTGCTTGTATTAGGTGGTACACGTATTCAACTTCAAGAAACAGTAAAATATTTACTGATTAATGTTGTAACATCGACATTTTTCGTTATTGCTGTTGGTATCTTATATTCAATTGTCGGCACTTTAAATATGGCTGACATTAGCGTAAAACTTAATGAATTATCTCATTCACATCAAGGATTATTAAGTATTGTCTTTATTTTGTTCATCTTTGTGTTTGCAACTAAAGCTGGTGTCTTTCCATTATATGTTTGGTTACCTGGATCATATTATGCGCCACCTTTTGCTATCATTGCATTCTTCGGTGCTTTATTAACTAAAGTTGGCGTCTATGCTATTTTAAGAACACTTAGTCTTTTCTTCCATAACACAATGAGTTTTTCTCACTATACTATTTTGTTCTTAGCACTATTAACGATTATATTTGGATCCATCGGTGCCATTGCTTATTATGATATTAAAAAAATTATTTTATATAATATTATGATTGCAGTAGGTGTCATACTCGTTGGTGTTGCTATGATGAGTAAATTAGGAATTATAGGTGCTATATATTATACCATTCACGATATGTTAGTTAAGAGTGCACTTTTCTTAATTATTGGTGTCATGTATCAAATTACCAAAACATCAAATCTTAAGTCATTCGGTGGTTTAATTAAGACATATCCTATACTTGGTTGGTCTTTCTTTATTGCAGCTTTAAGCTTGGCTGGTATTCCCCCATTTAGTGGATTTTATGGAAAATACTTTATTGTAAAAGCCGCTTTTGAAAAAGGATTTTATATCAGTGCAATTATCGTATTACTTTCAAGTTTAATCGTACTCTATTCTGTGATTCGTATTTTCCTACATGGTTTCTTTGGTGAACCTAAGGGATATAAAATGAATAACAAAGTAAATGTAAAACAAGCTACAATCGTTTCAGTAATTGCCGTTGTCATTACTGTACTATTTGGTTTATCTGCTGATGCACTTTATCCATTTATATCAGAAGCTGCTAAATCTTTCTATGATCCTAATGTTTATATTAAAAGTGTATTAGGAGGTAGATACTAATGGCTCTTCAATTTGTGTTAAATATTATATTAGCTATTATATGGATGTTTTTAAGTGGCAGTTATACATTTAATAACTTTTTACTAGGATTTTTAATAGGAATTGGGCTTGTTTACTTATTTAAAAAAGTATTGCCTGGTAGTTTTTATTTAAAAAGAGTTTATAAAGTCATTAAATTGATTGTTGTCTTTTTTATAGAATTAATGAAAGCCAATATTGATGTATCCAAAATTGTGTTACAGCCAAGACTTAAAAATCAACCTGGCTTCTTTATTTATCACACAGATTTAAAACATGATTGGCAAATTGTTTTATTATCTAATTTAATCACTTTAACACCAGGAACTGTCGTTTTAGGTATTAGTGATGATAGAACTAAAATATACATTCACTCAATTGATTTTAGTACGAAAGAAGAAGAAGTTGAAAGTATTAAATCATCACTTGAAAAAGTAGTGAGAGAGGTGGGCGAAGC
Organism: Staphylococcus hominis subsp. hominis; assembly: GCF_002901845.1. GTDB lineage: Bacteria > Bacillota > Bacilli > Staphylococcales > Staphylococcaceae > Staphylococcus > Staphylococcus hominis. The sequence continues at coordinate 239,034 of NZ_PPQE01000025.1, read as the reverse complement.
TTAATGGTAAAAACAATTATTATTATTGCTTTAATTGTCGTAGTATTATCGATGCTAGCAATGTTTATTCGTATTATTAAAGGTCCCACTTTACCTGATCGCGTCCTTGCATTAGACGCTATTGGCTTACAATTGATGGCGTGTGTTGCATTATATAGTGTGTTTATCGGCTCACAATACTTACTTGTAGTTATTTTACTTATTGGTATTTTAGCTTTCTTAGGTACAGCAGTATTCTCTAAATTTATAGATAAAGGTAAGGTGATTGAACGTGATAGCAAAAATCGTCATTAGTTTAGCCATCATTTTCATTATCTTAGGTGCATTGATCAGTGCAATTACTGCTATTGGTATTATTCGTTTAAAAGATGTCTATTCACGCGGTCATGCTGCAGGTAAATCTGCAACATTAGGTGCTATATTTTTATTATTTGGAACGTTTTTATATTTTATTGGAACAGAAGGATACGCCAATATGCAACTGATATTCGGCATTATTTTCATTTTAATTACTGGCCCTCTTTCTAGTCATTTAATGATGAAAGCATCATATAATAATAAAACGCCTTATACTAAAGATACAAAAATTGATGAACTTAAAGATGAATTTAATAATAAAAAAATATAATTTGATAAAAATCGAGGTACTTTCTTAAAGTGCTTCGATTTTTTGTTTTGAAAAAGATAGTTTTATGTTATTATAAATCGTAATAATTACGTTTTGAAGGAGTTTTATTATGCATTGGACTATTATTGGTGGCGGTATACAAGGAACCACTATAGCAATTAAGTTACGTGAAGCAGGAATATCCATCCAAAATCTTACAATTATCGATCCTCATGATTCTTTATGCGAACAATTTCATAAATACACAAATAGAATTGATATGTCTTACTTACGTTCACCTATTGTACATCATATTCATCCTGACCCATTTCATTTAAAAAAATTTGCAAAAATGAATCAGTATATTAATCCAACTTTTGATCGTTATCAAAGACCTCAAACAGAGATGTTTATGGATCACACATATGCTCAAATACATAACTATCATCTAAATCAATGTCATATTCAAAGTTATGTTCAACGCATTGAAAAAAAACAAAGAAAATGGAGTATTACAACAAGTCATCATTCTGTCATTCAAACTGATTGTGTTGTTTTAGCACAAGGATGTCATAATGAGCCTTTTATCCCTTCCGCATTTACTCAAGCTAAAGACGTATGTCATATATTTAGTGACCATTTTAATTCTCAATTATTTTCACAATCATCTCATGTCATTGGAAGTGGTATTTCAGCTGCTCATTTAACATTAAAGCTTTTAAAATTAGATAAAAATAAAATCGTTCATTTATGGATGAATAAAAATATAGATATTCAACATTTTGATGCCGATCCTGGTTGGCTAGGTCCTAAAAAAATGAAGGCCTTTTTAAATCATTCTTCACATGAAGAGAAACTTCAAACAGTGTTAAAAGAAAGACATAAAGGTTCAATGCCTCGCGAGTTATATTTACGTTTAAAGAAATATGTTCAAAATAAAAGACTTATCATCCATAAAGAAGAGATTAAGGACTTAAAATCGCATCAAATTGTTACTGAAAATTTAAATATCCCATATGATTACATTCTTTTAGCAACTGGATTTAAGTCTTCAATTTTTCAGCAACCCATGATACAATCTCTAATTCAAAATGCTAACGCCCCCCTCCTATCTTGTGGATTTCCAAACATCACACATGAATTAGAATGGTTACCTCATTTATTTGTTGCTGGTGGACTAGCTGATTTAGAACTTGGTCCATTTGCTAGAAATATCATGGGAGGTAAAGAAGCAGCTCAAAGAATTTATAGCGTATTTCAAAGAATAGATCACCATAGAGAAGTATCATAAATATAAAATACTAGCCCGTAGATGAATATTTCTACGGGCTAGTATTTTATAATTTGTTATTTTAATGGTTTAATCCCTATTGTACCTCTCATGATACTAATTAATTTATCTTGCTCACTTTTAATTTCAATATTCCATACTTGTGTCGTATGACCTTTATGAATAATAGAAGCGGTAGCAATCACGCGTCCCTCTTTTACTGAGTGAATATGATTGGCATTCATTTCTAAACCTAATGGGATAAAGTGTTTCGTATCAATTAAATGAGCAGCGCCTAATGAACAAGCTGTTTCACCTAATGCAATACTTGCACCACCATGTAGATAGCCAAAGGGTTGTTTAACCTTATCAGTGACTGGCATAGAAATTACAACTATTCCCTCATCTACTGTTTCGATTTTCATATCAAATGTTTCAAGTAAATTAGACATGTTGTCACCTCTTTTTTTCTATAATACCATTGCAGCTATTGTACCAAAAATCATCAATGGAACATTATAGAAAAGGAAGTTAGGTATACATGTATCTCTAATGTGATCATGTTGACCATCTACATTAAGACCTGCTGTGGGTCCAAGTGTTGAATCACTTGCTGGTGAACCAGAATCTCCAAGTGCAGCAGCTGTTCCTACTAAAGCAATTAATGCCATATTATCTAAACCAAGAGATGAACCTAGTGGTATAAATAAAGCTGCAATAATTGGAATCGTAGCAAAAGATGATCCAATGCCTAACGTAACAATAAGGCCGACAATATACATTGCAATAATAGTAATTAACTTATGTCCATTTGTAATCTCAGTTAAACTAGAAACTAATTTTTCAATATCACCAGTAGCATTCATGACACCGGCAAAACCGTTAGCTGATAAAATAACGACACCAATAAATGACATTATTTTTATTCCTTCTACAAATTGGCTATCTAATTCATTCCATTTATAAATACCAGAAATAAAGAATATCAGCACTCCTGCTAATGCTCCAAAAATCATTGAATCCGTAAATGTTTGAACTAAGAAAGTAGCGAAAATAGCAACAATCGTAATAACTAATACATATGGCCGAATTTCTGCTACTTCTTCTCCATTATCTTTCAATCTCTCTTGCTTATATTCACGTGGTTTACGATAAACAAACAATCCAATAACTAAACCGACAATATAACCAAGTGAAGGAATTAACATTGCTTTCCAAATCATATTAAATTCGATAGGATGATGCGCTTTTTGAAATCCGCTTTGTATAATTTGGTGGAAAATCTGTCCAAAGCCATAAGGTAGTAAAACATATGGCCAACATAAACCAAATCCTATAACTAAACCAATTAATCGTCTATCAATTTTCAGATCGTTAAATAGACTAAGTAATGGTGGAATTACAATTGGTATAAATGCAATATGTACTGGAATTAAGTTCTGACTCATAATACTCATTGCTAGTAATACTAAAATAATAATCACTTTTACTTTAATCCTTGATAAGCGACTATTCTCAGTATGAATCGCACGAATAATTTTATTTACTAAATAATCTGTGATGCCACTATACGATATCAGTGCTGCAAAGCCCCCTAATAAAGCGTAACTTAATGCCACTTCCGAACCATCTACAATATTTTTACCGAATACACTAATTACTTTGTTTAAACTCATGCCAGATATTAGACCACCTACAAGTGAACTAATAAATAAACTAATGATAACATTCAGCCTTAAGATACATAATATAATCATTAATATTACAGCAATAACTACAGCATTAAACATTATACTCACATCCTTTATTACTCTACCGAACTAAAGTGTATAATTATGTGATTAATAATATCAAGTAGTCAGGCGGTTGTCAACGCCTAATATAATAGTATTTTAAAAATGTTTTAAAAAAATAAACGTCTAAGGTATCAATTTACCTCAGACATTTATCTATTTTGTCTCAAAATGAATGTATATTCATTTCTAATATCTATTCTATTTTGATTGTCGTAACCAATTCACTATGGTCATTATCATGCTTCCTGTCGGACCTTTAGGACCTTTATAGTTATCTTTATTAATCGTCGCAGGACCTGCAATATCAAAATGAATATGTGGCGTTTGCCCACTAAAATGCGTAACGAAAGCTGCAGCAAATAAGGCTTTACCTTGTCCATTTGTATGATTCACTAAATCAGCGACATCTGTATTACGAATCAATTGTTGTTCAGTTTGAGTAATAGGCAATTCAAAAGCGAATTCATCAACTTCTCTAGCACTTTCTAAAATGTGTTTCATATCTTCATCTGCATTCGAACTAAATAAAGCCGCCTTATCTTCTCCTAATGCCGCTATAGCAGCACCTGTAAGAGTAGCAAAATCACATATTAAACGTGGTTGAAATTGATTTGCATAAAATACGCCGTCTCCTAAAACTAAACGACCTTCAGCATCGCTATTTAAAACTTCTACTGTTTCACCATTTAAGGCAGTATATACATCATCTGGTTTCATAGCCTGTTGACTAATCATATTTTCTGCAGAGACAATGACACCTACAATATTTACTGGTAAAGATAATTTAGACGCAGCATCAATCATTCCTACAACATTAGCAGCACCACACATATCAAATTTCATTGTTTGCATCCCCATTTTAGATTTGATGCTATAACCACCAGAATCATATGTAATCCCTTTCCCAACTAATGCAATAGGCGCTTCATTTTTATCTGTTCCATGATACGTTAAAGTAATAACAACAGGAGGGTGAGTGGATCCTTTACCTACAGCATGTAGTAAACCAAAACCTTCTGATAACAATGTGTCATTATTTTTAATATCTACTGAAACAGAAGACGATTTAAAGTGATGTGCTACTTTATTTGCAAAGTATTCTGGAGTAAGTATATTGGGAGGCATATTACTAAAGTCACGTGCTATATTCACCGATTCACCAATTAAATATCCTGCTTTTATATTTTTTATATCCTCATCACTATTAGATGATTCTATATATAATTCCAGTTGATATGGTGTGGATTTGTTAGATTTATAGTTGTTAAATTCATAAATCGATTGTCTACTTTGTAATCCAAAAATCTCTGCAATACTTGTTTTGTCAATTTGTTTTGAATTAAATGTCTCAAAAAGAACATTGGCTTCTGTAACACGTTCTTTTTTTAGATATTGAAAAAGTGTACCAAACACTTTTAAAAATGAAGCATAAGATAATGTTTTCAAATTTCCTAGTCCAACCGTAATTAAACGTTTAGGTTCATTATTTATGTATAAAATAGTCGAAGATGTTTTTCCTAATTGACTACTTACAATATGACGATGTCGGTCATTTTCAATAGTTTGTGTAAGGTCACTATTTTGATACGTGATCTTTCCAATTTGATTAAGATGATCAGGTACTCCTAGAATAATAACGTCGGTCATTTTATTCGAATCATAATTAAAATGTATCATATAACTCTCCTTTAAAATAAAGGAGTGAGATATTGAAATCTATTTTGCTTCACAGATTTCTGTCTCACTCCTTAATGATTAAATATTTAATTTATTAACTTAGAATTTACCTTTTTTAAATGCTAAGCCAACGCCACCCATTTTGAATACAGCACGTGTATCAATCACTTTTTTCATGAACGCAGCTTTTTTACCAGTAATGTCTCTACCAAACACATGACCTACACCATCATGTGAACCTAAAGAACAAACTGTACCACGATCAATATATTCGAAATCAGTTGTAGCTTGGCCATTTAAGATATTTTCAATATTTTTAGCAACATGCGCACCTTGTTGCATAGCAATTTGAGCAGTTGTTGGTAATGGACGTTCCTCACCTGCTGGGATAAACGCAGAAACATCACCAATAACGAAGATATCATCATGACCATCGATTGTTAAATCTTGTTTAGTTACGATACGACCACGTTTTACACCTTCGAATGATTCTTCCATAAGTTGACTACCGCGAACTCCAGCAGCCCACACTGCAGTATTGGCTTCAAGTTGTTGTTCTTGATCATTTGTTTTAACTTTGAAACCTTTTTCATTACAAGCAACGATTGGCGTACCAATTTTAAATTCAACGCCACGTTCTTCTAAATAATTTACTACATAATTTACAAGATTTTCTGAGAACATTGGTAAAATTTTAGGCATAGCTTCAACACATGTAATTCTAACTTTATTTTGATCTACGCCATATTTATTACATAATTCAGGAATTCTATCTGTTAATTCACCTAAGAATTCAATACCTGTAAATCCAGCGCCACCTACTAAAATTGCTAAATCATTTTCATCTTTCTCTTTTGATGCAGCGTAGTTAGCAAATTTATCTTCAATATGACGAGATAATTCGCGAGCAGTATGAATATTTTCAATTTGGAATGCATGTTCTTTCATTCCGTTAATACCGAATGTTTCACTTTCAAATCCTAAAGCAACAACTAAAATATCATATTCAAAAATACCGTGAGTAGTTTCTACTTTTTTAGCATTTCTATCAATTTTAGTTACTTCTGCATTAATGAAGTTGACTTTATTTTTGTCAATTACACTTTCAATTGGATAAATTAAATCTTCATAATTTAACGTACCAGCTGACGCTTCGTGTAACCAAGTTGCTTCATAATGATATTTGTTTTTGTTAACTAAAGTGATTTCTGCTTCATTTGCAGATATTTCTTTTTGTAATTTAGTAACTGCTTGTAAACCTGCATATCCTGCGCCTAATACAAGTACTTTTTTACGATTTTGTGCCATTTCATTCACCTAAGCTTTCGTATTTTTTCTTAAATGTAGATAAAGGCTACAAGTTTCAGAACATGTTGAAACATAGCATTTTTATAATACAATAGTATTGTAAAAATACTAATTGTTTCGAAAAACTTTGAACTTAACCTATTTGTTCATCCCCATTTATAGTCTTAGTCAACACTTTTATATCCATTTTGTAAACATTTATTCACAAAAAAGACAAAATTTAATCCACTTCCAATTTTATAGTTTTTATATTATATTTTCAAGCAACAACAGAACGATTATTTAAATTTATTATTACTATATTGTATTAACTTAAGAATATGAAACTTAACAATTTTCAGGATGTCCAGCTACTTTTGCTGTTCTAAAAGAACTGCCGCATCCGCATGATGCAATTGCATTTGGATTGTCGATTTGGAATCCACCACCCATTAGTGATTGTTTAAAATCAATTTTAGTGCCATTCAGTACGGGAGCATCATCTTTATCTACTAAAACTTTTAATCCATAATATTCTAATACTTCATCATTTGATCCTGGAGCTTCTTCTGCAGACATACCATATGTTAAACCTGTACATCCGCCACCATTCACTTTAATTTTTAAATAACCGTTTTCCATATGATTACTTTTCAACATGTCTTTTACTTCATAAGCTGCTGCTTCAGTAAGTGTTACTGTTGGCATTTCTAATCACTCCTATAATAAGTTTGTAAAATCATTTTCTTCTATGTGTTTATAAATATTGTTTAACAAATCTTCAGGTGTATCCCCTTCTACGACTTCTCCATCTACCAATGCATATAACCCAGAAGAACATAAACCACAATTATTGAGACATCCATATTCTAACACATCTACTTCAGGATCACTTTCAAGTTTATCGTAAACGTAGTCTCCGCCTTTGGCCATATTCGATATACAGAATTCGACTAATGGAAACATACTTCACCTTCTTTTTAATTTAATTACATTATTATAACAAATCTCCTTATATGTTGCATTGCTATGGTTTTTAACTATTTGTATTTTACAATAACATTTTACATTCATTTGTCGTTATTATTAAAAACATATATAATAAAATTATATTAATCTTTCATTTATTTGTTAGGGGACAATAAATGAAAAATAAGCGTTAAAATAGGCTGAATCACTTAATATTGAACCTATACTTTATTTATACAATCTGAAATTATAAAGGTCTGACATTCATAATACATAACCAATTGATTTTAATGTAAAGGGGTAACATAATATGAAAAATTTAGTTCTACTTGGTGGAGGATATGGTAATATGCGTATTATGTCGCGCATTCTTCCAGATGTTCTTCCTCAAGAATACACATTAACTCTTATAGATCGAATGCCGTTTCATGGTTTAAAACCTGAATTCTATGCACTCGCTGCAGGCACAAAATCTGATAGTGATGTGCGAATGAATTTTCCTAATTCACATCGTGTAAATACAATTTATGGAGAAATAAGTGATATTGACTTAGATAACCAAATTATTTCGGTAGGACAAACTAAAGTAGATTATAATGAGTTG
>NZ_PPQE01000025.1:0-230807 GCF_002901845.1 Staphylococcus hominis subsp. hominis | reverse complement strand
CTAGGAGCTAAAGAATACACTCATAGTATTCAAACGCTTTCTAAAGCCCGTGAAACGTTTCATAGTATTAGCGAGCTACCTAAAGGAGCGCGTGTTGGAATTGTAGGAGCTGGTTTGAGTGGTATTGAATTAGCAAGTGAACTACGTGAAAGTCGCACAGATTTAGAAATTATTTTATATGATCGTGGACCTCGTATATTAAGAAATTTTCCAGAAAAATTAAGTAATTATATTGCGAAGTGGTTCCGCGAAAATAATGTAAACGTGGTTCCTAATTCATTGATTGATAAAGTTGAGCAAGGAACAATTTATAATAATGGTACACCAGAACCTGTTGATATTGTAGTATGGACAGCAGGTATTCAACCTGTTGAAATTGTAAGGAAACTGCCTATTGATACTAATAAAAGTGGTCGCGTTATCGTTAATCAATATCATCAAGTACCGACTTATAAAAATGTTTATGTAGTTGGAGATTGCGCAGCTTTACCACATGCGCCAAGTGCTCAATTAGCAGAAGTACAGGGGGATCAAATTGCCGATGTACTAAAAAAACAATGGAATCATGAACCACTTCCTGAAAAAATGCCTGAATTAAAAGTTCAAGGTTTCTTAGGTTCTCTAGGAGAGAAAAAAGGGTTTGCCTATATTATGGATCGTACAGTTACAGGACGTCTAGCGCATATATTAAAATCAGGTGTTTTATGGCTATATAAATATCATAATGGATAAATACAACTGGGAAGCGGGACAGAATTTAATTTCAATTCATCATCTCAAGCTTCCCCTCATTTTTATAAAAAATCGAATACTCCACTTTGCATTAGTTATTTATAATATATTGATCTATAAAATGAGTCACTTTTTTTGACTGAATATAACCGTCAGCCACATATTCATCGTTCATTGTAATAAGCGGGTAAAACAACTCATCATTTTCAATTTGCTCAATATATTGTTGATCATGATCACTTAAATTTTCAGTTTCTTTTTGAAAATCGATATATGTATATTCGAAATGAATATTAGGATATTTTCTTTCTAATAATGGTTTTAGCCACTCATACGTATTTTTAGAAGTTGGTGCATTGACACAACTAGCACACACTACATCCGCACCGTAAACAACAACACTTACTTTTGTCATATATTAATCCCCCGTTTAGTTTTATAGATTTTTCTTTCTTTATCTATTATAATAAATTAATAATAAGTTTATGAAGTATTTTACTTGAAAGGAGACATATCTCATGCCTACTGAGAATGCAACAATGTTTGATCAAGTAGCCGAAGTTATTGAACGTTTACGTCCGTTTTTATTACGTGACGGAGGAGATTGTACATTAGTCGATGTAGAAGATGGCATCGTAAAATTACAATTACATGGTGCGTGTGGAACATGCCCAAGCTCAACTATTACATTAAAAGCAGGTATAGAACGTGCTTTACACGAAGAAGTACCAGGCGTTATAGAAGTAGAACAAGTTTTCTAACGATATAAATTAAAGACACCCTACATTCAGTATTTAATCAGAATAGGGTGTCTTTTTTCATTTATCATTTAGAATGAGCTTGATAATCGTTCATATGTTTTTCAATTTGACGATCCATGTATACCCAACCTTTCCAACCTACATGTACTACATCACTTAATACATATTTTTCATAGTCTTTATTTGACATATCATACACTTTGCCACCATGTCCGACAACAGTTTTATGTATTTTTTTATAGACAGGTTCACGTGTTGAACGGTGAATACCTAAATGATCGTACCATTTACCATTTACTGGAAGAATAACATATTGTACATCAGCACCTGCTTGATGCATTGTATCTACTAGTAAAGATAAATCCTTAAACTCTGGTGAATTCATTTTAAATTCATATTGGCGACGATTCATTGGTTTTTTATGCATTAGTTTTTTCCAATATTCGTTACGGATACCATAACCATTAGAAGTAGAACGTTTTTCACCAAGTTGCACTGCTTTATTACTCATGTTTTTCCAAGAATCATTGGGTGATGTAAGTGAGTGCACATGAGTTAATGGTGATTTATCTAATGAAAAGTATGTTTTTATTGCCTCAATTTTAAGAAGTTGACTTTCTTTAAACTTAGAAATATAACGACCTTTTGGGTTGCTTGGATCTTTTACTAATTCTTTTAAATATTCCTTATTAGGAACACTTCTAAATTTTAATAATCGTTTAGCATAGCGTTGTTTTAACTCTGAAGGCATATCCTTTTGTTGAAATATCTGATTGATTTGATTTGGTGTCGTACGTGCAGCCATATCCATATCATTAACGCCATGTGTACTAAACCATTGTGGTGAAATGATAAATGTCATCTTTTTACCTTTAAGTTGATCATATTGACCCGCTAATTCAATAGCATTAATTAAATCTGTATTACCACCCGTACCAACTAAGAATACAGGCTTTGTATTTTTTCGATGATGCATTGCTATCGCAGGATTAAACGGGTCACGTTTATTTAACTCACTTGAACCATAAAGTGGATAATATTTATCATTACTAAATAATTGATTTTGAATGAGCGTACCTTTAAGTACTTGATCAGTTAGTGACGTTCTATTATCAGCAAGTGTCTTATTGTTAACGAGACCAGTAAACCAACTCGCAGGCATTAATACAAAAGCTAAAAATATGATTCCACTAATAAGAATTGGTAAAAATGGTTTGAATTTCATCGTAATTCTTCTAAAGCTTCAACAATTTTATTAGGAGTTGCCCATTCATCACGATCAAAATCCATAATTGATACTTCAATTCCTAATCTATTTTGAATTTCTAATAATAATCCAACTGTTTGAAATGAATCAATAATTCCTTCTTCAAAAATCTCAACATCTGGGTTTTCTTTAACTACGTCATTTTCTGCTACATCAGCTAATACATCTAAAACTTGTTCTCTAAATTCCATCATTTATTTCTCCCTTTAAATTAATTTTCCTGAGAATATTAAGAAGCCAAATGCTACAAAATGGAATGTGATAATAACACTTAATGCTGTAGCAAAACCATTTTGAAAGCGAGGTGGATGTTTCTTTCTCCAGCGTTCATAATATCCATATCCGATAAACATTAAACCGTGATAAATACCATATACAATATAAAATACTTCTAATCCGTGCCATACACCCATAATAAAGAAATTTAAGAAGAAGGCAAAATTTGACATTGCAAATTGATTCTTCATTATTTTTTTACGAGACATATAGAACAATGTTCTCATATAAACACAGTCTCTAAACCAGAATGATAATGACATATGCCATCTATTCCAGAAATCTTTAATGTTACGTGCTTTAAACGGCTGTTTAAAGTTTGGTGGTGTATTAATGCCATATAGATAACTCACTGCTATTGCAAATAAACTATAACCTGCAAAGTCAAAAAATAAGTAAAAGCTATAGGCATACATATATAACCATTTATGAGTAAAACCATGTAAATGCATTAATAATGGCATAATTGCATATACATTAATTAAATGAGCAATAATATATTTATATAAGAAGCCCATCATAATCATATGAATCGCTTTAACTACCATACCTCTGTATTGCTCACCAGTTGGTATTTTTTTATCGTCTTTGACAAAACGTTTATAACGGTCGATGGGTCCTGAAGATACTGTTGGAAAGAATGAAATAAATTGAATCAATTTCCCCACTTTAATTTCTTTAATAGAACCATCTCTAATTTCCATTATAAGTTGTACACTTTTAAAAGTAACATATGAGATTCCTAAGAATCCGACAAATTCAATTAACTTATGTTCATGGAAATGTATTTGATGTCCACCTAACCATGAACTTTGTAATATTTTAACAAGTGCTAAAGGTAAAATAGATAAAATCATAATAATTAAAAATTTAATAAAAGTATTATTTTTTTGTCGTGATTTGTAATACCACATGATTAATAGCACTTGCCATATTAAATAAATTACAAAACTGATTAATTGAACACTTAAATATTTCTGTCCAAATAAATTGTATGTATCTGAAGAGAAAATAATCACAATCATAATCACTGTACTTATCCCATTATATACATAGCTTCGCTTACCTAAAAATCCGAGTATGATGACTGGTAAAAGAACGATAAATGCGACTAAGAAGAAGGTAAACGTACCATAAGGAATCATGCGTCGATATCCTCTGCAACTTGTTTACGATCAAGTTTTCCATTTGATGTTAATGGAAGTTGTTCCATCCAAACGAATTTTCTCGGAATCATATATTCAGGTAAGCGAGATTTCAATTCATTTTTAATGTTTCTGGTCATCTCTAAGTCATTATCAACTTTTTTAGTAGGTACAATAGCACCTACAAGATAAACAACTTTTCCATTTTTATAAATTGGCACAACAACAGTTTCTCTAACGTATTTTGAGTGTCTTAGTTGTGTTTCAATTTCTTCTAGTTCCATGCGATAACCGTTTAACTTTATTTGAAAATCGATACGTCCTTGGATAAACCAATAACCATCTTTTTCAATAGCTTTATCACCCGTGTGATAAATGCGAACGCCATTATCAAACTTAAATACTGCTTCAGTTTTTTCTTTGTTTTTTAGATATCCTAAACTCACACTTGTTCCTTTAATAACAAGTTCACCTTCATCAGTTGTTGATAGTGTAGTATTCGGTCTTGCTACACCTACTGGAAGTGGATTATAACGTTCTAAAATCTCGGGTGTGATTTTTACACCAGTAACTGCAACTGTCGCTTCCGTTGGTCCATATGTGTTATAAACAATTGCATTTGGATATCTATCAACAAGTGCTTTAGCTGTTCTATGCGGTAAAATTTCTCCACAAAAGAAGAAATGATTTAAACTTGGATAATCTTTTTCATTAAGGTTAGGAAGTAATAAACACATTTCTATAAATGATGGTGTTGATACCCAAGCATTAATTGGCGTTTGAACAAGCATTTCATTTAATAACTTCGGTTTTTTTATCATATCTTTATCTACTAAGTTAAGTGTTCCACCAGATGTTAAACATGGATAAATTGCCATTACAGATAAATCAAATGAAAATGGTGCTTGGTTCAACCACTCCTGATGATTATCTGTTTCATTTAATGAGACCATCCATTCTGCAAATTCTATTAAACTCGCATACTCAATTTGCACACCTTTAGGCTCACCTGTAGAACCAGAAGTGAATATAGTATAAACAACATCTGTTTTATCCATTTGACTATCAAAAACAATAGGATAATCAGAATGTTTAATATCTTCGATTGTAAGTTCTTTCCTTGGTTGATTCACACTTGAATCAGTTGTATTTAAAATAAATGTTGGATCTACTTTATTCATAATCATTTCTACACGTTCTATTGGAACTGACGTATCAATTGGGACATAGCCACATCCTGCTTTGATTGCTCCTATCATTCCAACTACCATATATGGTGACATATGACCATAGATGATTAATGGTTTATTTGTATCTTGCAAATAATGTGCTAGCTTACTAGATTCTTCTATAAGTTGACGATACGTTAACTCATCTGATTTATGTCTAATAGCTACTCGATCTGGATTTCTTTGTCCAATATCATTAATTAAATTTATAATATCTGTCATCCTTTGACTCCTTACTAGAATTCGTTATATATAAAGTTATTATGTGTATCGCCTGAACCATATATAAGATACAAAGCTATAAAAATTGCTAAGTATAGAATAGTCAGTAGATATGGTTTTGCTTTTTCATAAAAAACACTTATTTTTTTAGTTTCTCTCAATTGAATATTGCACCTCACAAACATTGCTATTTATTTTGAAGAACAATTCTACTTATTTTATATTTAGTAAAGTTATCTTACTATCAAGAAATATTATATCGCACTTTTATTTTTACACTTTATTATATAAAAATATTAATTATATATCAAATTTATTTTATATAATAATTAGCGAGTGTTAAATATGTATCTATCTTATCCGATATGTCCTTATTCTTATCTTTGATATTCTATATATTAGTACTAATGGTTACATATCACAATTACACAGAGCATAACAAAACTGTTAGATATAAAAACTTCTTATTACTCATATCATCAATTTAAGTAATAAGAAGTTATCATAGAAATTATTTTTATTAATTAGTATTACTTTCTAATTCAGCTATAGCCACATTCAAATCTTTAAATGAATAGGTTGGCTTTGGTTGTTTAGTTTGAATTTCTTCATAAGATGTTACACCTGTTTGTACATGTACCGTATCCATCCCCACATTAATACCAGACATTATATCTGTATCATACAAATCTCCCACCATAGCCACTTCAGACTTATCTAGTTTCAATATATCTAAAGCAATTTGCATGATTATGGTTTCTGGTTTACCAATAAATTGTGGCTGTTGTCCAGTAGATACACTAACTACACTTGTAATAGCTCCATTTCCAGGTAAGAAGCCTCTTTCTTTAGGAATTGAGACATCTGGATTCGTAGAGATAAATTTTGCACCTTTACGTACTGCTAAAGTAGCTATTGCAAGTTTTTCATATGTGACTGCTTCATCTAAACCGATAACTACGTAATCTACATTCTCATCTTCTTTTACGGTTAAACCTGCATCGGTTAATGCTGTTCTTAAACCATTACCTCCTAGCATATACACACTAGCTTGACTATTTTCTTCTGCAATGTAATTTGCCGTAGCTAGAGCAGAAGTAACTACTTCGTCTGGTTTAGCGTCAATCTTCATTTCTTTTAACTTTTCTGTTACTTCTTCAGGCGTCTTAGTAGAGTTATTAGTAACATATAAATGAGGAATATCGTTTTTGTTCAAATAATCGATAAATTGAGCAGCACCATCAATTTCTGCTGTACCCATATACATTGTTCCATCTAAATCGATTAAATAACCTTTATAATTTTTCATTATGAATAATCTCCTTTTCCAAAAGCGGTAATTGGCACATTTTCTTTTTTTAGAAATTGAGTAACTTCTTTCACAAATTGTCGATAATACGGTATTGAGGTGTCAAATAATGGTACAAGTGTTTCAACTTCTAATTCTGTATAATGATGTGCAAACTGTTTTCTGATTTCAACTGTATCATTAATATGGTTTTGTGTATCTTTGGAAATCACCCCTTCAAGTTCTAAAATATCAATAACATCTTTATAGTTACCAGGATCTCTCAAAATAAAAGCGTCAATAATCATATTTCCAATATCTACTGATGATTCAATTAACATTTGCGCAATACGTTCAAATGCATAATGATTTGATTTATTTGTTTCATAATCCTTAATAAGCTGATTTAAATATTTTATTTTAAGTGCTAATTTATCTTTATCTACAAAATACATATCGGTCACCTCTTATTATTATTATCATATCATAGTTTTGCATCATGCATCATTTGTCGTTATACTAATTTCACATATTAAAAATAAAGGAGCATGACTGATATGATAGATATGTTTCTGTACGATGATGAGGAACAATCGCAAGCACAATTTGTAGGATTTGTAGGTGAACATAGTCGCTATGATTTAATGCTTATTCAGACCGATCGTCATTACGGCAAAACACTGGTATTAAATCTTCAAACTAATAAATTTGGCATCATAGGCACAGACGATATTGAAGAAGAAGGATATATTGCTCATATATTAGGTGTCTCTCAAGAAGAAAGCGAAGAAATCATTGAATATCTAAATCAAGTTATTCAATAAATGAAAGGTCAAAACAATGTATATTTTGTGAATATCATTGTTTTGACCTTTCATTATTTATTATTCTTTTTTTCAGTAGATTGTGTAGTTTGTATTGTTGGTTTTATTTTCACATCATGCAATTTATCTTCTACTTCATCTACACTAGTTAATTCTAATCGTTCATTCTCATTAATATGTCTCACTATAAAATATGGACAACCAAAATTACAATATTCCAAAATATAATCTTGGATGGTTGAAAAACGTTTTGAAATTTCAGCTTTTTTATTTGAATCTTTATAAAATCCTTTTAAACGTAATTGATCATAACCAAAATCTCCAACTACAAAATCATATTTATCAAGTATATCTGAATATCTTGAAGCAAATAATTCTTCATCAAAGCATTCTCTATAATCTTCAATTAATTCAAAATACTGTTGATTAACTCTAATCATAATAAGTCACCTTTAATTATAATTATAATAAAAACTTAGATTGCCTATTTTAAAGAAAAAGAGCAATCTAAGTTTTAGCATCTACCTATTAATAAACATTCTTAATTGACTTTATGTACTCATATCATTGTTTCATAAGATAATATGACTTCATTATGTGATATCGCTTAAAAGAAAGTTTATTTTAAATTTTTGGGTTAATATTATTTTTGTTGTAACTGTTCTTCTCCAAGACGGTGTTTTTCTTTTGCCGCTTCATTTACTTGTTCATCAGCATGATAAGAACTTCGTACCATTGGACCAGCTTCACAATGTTTAAATCCTTTTTCCATTGCAATTTTTCTTAATTTACCAAATTCTAATGGAGTATAGTATTTTTCAACTTTTAAGTGTTTACGTGATGGTTGTAAATACTGACCAATTGTTAAAATATCAACATCATTTGCACGTAAGTCATCCATTGTTTCATAAATTTCTTCCAATGTTTCACCTAAACCTACCATTAAACTTGATTTAGTTGGAATATCAGGTTGTAACTCTTTAGAACGACGTAAGAATTCTAATGTTCTGTCGTAAGTCGCACGCGCACGAACTCTTGGAGTTAAGCGTCGTACTGTTTCAATGTTATGGTTTAAAATATCTGGTCTTGAAGCCATTAGTGTTTCAAGTGCTTCATAATCCCCACCCATATCTGACGGTAAAATTTCAATTGTCGTATATGGATTACGTTCACGTACTTTACGAACTGTTTCTGCATATACATTAGACCCTGCATCTCTTAAATCATCACGTGCAACAGCTGTGATAACAACATGTTTAAGATTCATTAGTTCTACAGACTCTGCAACACGTTCTGGTTCATTTAAATCTAGTTCATTAGGTAAGCCAGTTTTTACTGCACAGAAACGACAAGCTCTTGTACATACCGCACCTAAAATCATAAATGTAGCCGTACGTCTAGCTCCCCAACATTCATGTATATTTGGACATTTTGCTTCTTCACAAACTGTATGTAAATTTTTCTCACGCATCATTTTCTTGAGGCCGATGTAGTTTTCATTAGTGTTTAGCTTTATTTTCAACCAATCTGGTTTACGTAAAATCTCTTCATTTTTAGTAGCCATAACAACACATACCCTCCTGTTTAATCTATCTTCAACTATTATAACGAAATTTACATTAAATTAAAATGTAATAACTTATAAAATTAAGACATAACTATGAACATTTGTGTACTAAGAAGAATGATGCATTTGAATTAATTTTTCTTTAAAGATATCTCTTAAAAATTCCGGCATTAAATAATCAATCGATGTTCCTTTTAATAATGGGAAATATCTTCCAAATGTATACATATCTACAGTTCCTAATATATAGGTACGGTTATCTTCTATTTCTTGTCCATCTACAAAGAAGCGATGTTCTGATTGAATAAATCCACATTTATATAATATATAACCACCAAAAATATCGCCTCTAAATCCTAACCCTTGGACATGTTCATACATATATTCTTGCTTTTGACTTTTTAAGATTACCTTTTTCAATTCAGAACCTTTCAAACGTACACGAACTAAGTTGATTGGATGAGGTAACATAGTATGGATATCGTATTCAGTAAGTTGATCGCCCTCGATACTATTAACGATTAATCCAGCATTAATAATTGTACAATCTGCATTTGTAAACTCATACACACTTTCTGCAAGTAAATAAGTCGTTTTTGTAATCACATTTGTTCTACTAGATAAAGAAACTGGCTTATTAATAATCGCCTTATTCATCAAATCTTTTCCTTCTTCATCAAAATGTGTTTTAACGACTGGTAATGTGTCTACTGGATGTAATGTAGCCTCTTTAGTAATTACTGTTTTATTTTCAATCGTTAAATTCACTTCTCCAAGATAATATCCATATTTCCCTGCTGCTGCCATAAGTACACCATTATTGACTTCACCATGATTAAAATGATGATGTGTGTGGCTTCCTAGTATTACGTCTATCTCTGGGATTTCTTGACATAATTTTTCATCAAAAAAGACACCTACATGACTCATAACTATTAATACATCGTATTGTCCTTTGCGTTGTTCAATTTCGTCTTTGATGGCTTCTAATGGGTCTGTCACAATCCAATCAAGTGCTCGATAGAATGGCGTGAAAGGTGCCGTGGCTGCTACAAATAAAAAGCGCACATCCTCTATTTCTTTTATATAAGATGTGGCAATATGACGAGGTAAGTGGCCATCTTCGTCTAAAACATTAGCACATATGACTTTAAATTGTGCATCATTGTAAAGATTGTTTAATGCTTCATGAGAAATAGTCATTCCTTCATTATTCCCAATTGTAGCAATATCACAATGAGCCTCATTTAAAAGTTCAACATTCTTTTTGCCCATAGTTGCTTCTGTTACTGGTGTAGATAAATCAACATGATCACCAATATCTAAATAAAGTGAAGGGTGTTGAAGTTCAGGTCGGTGTTCAGCCATGTACGTCATAATACGTGCATATTCATTAAGGTGGCTATGAATGTCATTTGTATGAAAAATTGTAAGCTTCACTTAAATTCCTCCTGTTTTTTTATAGAAACGATTTAATAATTAGATATACACCCATAATTAACATTACTGTGCGTAATAATAATACTACTGTTTCTGATTTAATCGAGTGATTTATTTTTACTCCAATTTGAGCGCCAATATAACTAGAAATGATTAGAATAATTGAATATGACCAAGCAACATGACCTTGAATAATATGACCAATTGAACTCATTACACTTGAAAAGAAAATCATCATCATGCTTGTCCCTACTGCTACATGAGGTGGAAATCTAAATACTATAAGCATTAAAGGAGTCATCAACGCTCCACCACCAATCCCAAATAAACCTGTAAGTACACCTATAAATAATGTAGCAAAGAAGGCAAACATAGGTGGAACGCTATAATGATATGTCATCCCTTTAGCATCGATGTATGTTTTACGATACTTTTCCTTATCGAATATTTTAAATGGTTTAATTTTATGTCTAATCATCAATAAAATAGATATACAGATCATAAAAATACCAAAGTATAAATTAAACGAATTTAATGTTAAATATCTGCTTAAAAATGAACCAATAAGTGAACCGGGTAATAATCCAAATAAAAATATAGAGCCATTTTTAATATCTACTTGCTTTGTTTTCAAATAACCAACAGATGAAGAAAGTCCAGTTACAATAAGAATAACCGATGACGTACCAATTGCAATCTGAGTAGTGATGCCGTGTAACAGATGATGGTTCACTCCTAAATACACTAAAGTAGGTACGATAATTATACCGCCACCAATACCTACTAAAGAACCTAATACTGCAGATAATAATCCAATTAAAACTAATAAAATCATTGTTAAAAACATTATAATTCGCCTCTTAGAAAAATTTTAATTGCTGAGGTGCTAAGCCTGTATACTCTATATCTAAAATATCTTGATAGGTTTTAGCATTTTGAGCTGCATGACCACCAGAATTATTATTAAAAATGACATAGACCTTTTTAGCTTTTTGTTCTAATATTTGAACTTTATTCGCTAAATCTTTTAATTCATTTTCATTATAATTATATAAATATCTGACATCTCGCCACTCTTGATCTGTCATATCTTTTTTAGTCCAACCATGCTGATTTCTACCATGATAACGCACAAAAGCAGTACTAGAAGTTATACGATTGACTAACGGTATAGACCCATCTTTAATTTGTGGTTCATCTACGACCGCATGAATAATTTGATGTTCGGTTAAAAACATTAAAGTTTGTTCTTTAAATTGGGAATTAAACCAAGATTGATGTCTAAATTCTACACACATGGGGATATCTTCTAGCTGTTGTCGAACATACAAAATATAATTTATATTTTGAGCTGTACAATCAAACCAAGGTGGAAATTGCACAAGTACCATTGCTAATTTATGATGTGCAATCAGTGGTTCAAGCATGTGTCTAAATTGTTTAAATAGTTCAGATCGTGAATCAGCATAAGTTTTATAATCTGAGTGAAGCGTCAATGCTTGATGAATCTTAACGATAAACTGAAACTTATCTGGTGTTTCATTGATCCATTTCAATATATTACGTTCAGGTTGGATAGCATAATATGAGGCATCAAGTTCAACAACAGGAAAATGACTCGCATACGTACGTAATTTATCTGTTTGTCTTTCAAGATCTTCATATAAAGAATAATGATCTCCCCATCCAGTTAGACCGATATTAATCATTTTTATCACCAGATATATGATACCACATTCAAAATTAATATATCACTTGTTGTATACTAACTTTACATTTTCTTATTACTTTAAAATCGTCACTATAACACCCTAAGTGCGCGTTAATAACTGATTAATTTGTAAAAATAATTAATCTATTAAATCATTCACTTTTGATTAGTAGCTAACCGGGGATCCACTCCAATTATGGGTAAATTCACTATCTCCATTTGTAACTACTTGTCTTCTAATAGATTGTATTAACTGATTTTGAACTGGATAAGATGGAATATCGCCCTCATAATTAATCATTACTTGAACAAATTGACTACTACTTCGGGCATACTTACCACTTCTGAATCCGTATTACCTACTATATTGGCTTGAATAATTGGTTATTTAATAGTTCAGTCAAACAATGATCACACTATTGCATTATAAACATCAATATTTGACTTATCACCTGTTCTATATATATTAAATGTTTACTTCTTTTTAATATACTTGAAAAACAAAAGAACTAGAATGTTAAACATTCTAGTTCTTTTAACTATTAGCTTAAGCTATATCTTAAATTATCCAATTGAACCTTCCATTTCAAATTTAATAAGACGGTTCATTTCTACAGCATACTCCATTGGTAATTCTTTAGTAAATGGTTCGATGAATCCCATAACAATCATCTCTGTTGCTTCTTCTTCAGAAATCCCTCTACTCATTAGATAGAATAATTGTTCTTCAGATACTTTAGAAACTTTCGCTTCATGTTCTAATGAAATATTATCATTAAATACTTCATTATATGGAATTGTGTCTGAAGTTGATTCGTTATCTAGAATTAATGTATCGCATTCGATATTTGAACGCGCACCTTTAGCTTTGCGTCCAAAGTGAACGATACCGCGATAGATTACTTTACCACCGTTTTTAGAAATTGATTTAGATACGATAGTTGAAGATGTATTTGGGGCTTTATGAATCATTTTAGCACCTGCATCTTGAACTTGACCTTTACCCGCAAATGCGATGGATAATGTACTACCTTTCGCACCTTCACCTAATAATACACAGTTAGGGTATTTCATTGTTAACTTAGAACCTAAGTTACCGTCAACCCATTCCATATTACCATTTTCATGAACAAACGTACGTTTAGTAACTAAGTTATACACATTGTTAGCCCAGTTTTGGATAGTAGTATAACGAACATGTGCATCTTTATGAACAATAATTTCAACTACTGCTGAGTGTAATGAACTTGTAGTATATACTGGTGCAGTACAACCCTCAACATAGTTTACTGAAGCCCCTTCATCAGCAATAATTAATGTACGTTCGAATTGACCCATATTTTCTGAGTTAATTCGGAAGTACGCTTGTAATGGTGTATCTAATTTAACGTTTTTAGGTACATAGATGAATGAACCACCTGACCATACTGCTGAATTTAATGCTGCGAATTTATTATCAGCTGCTGGAACAACAGAAGCAAAGTATTCTTTAAATAAGTCTTCATTTTCACGTAAAGCACTGTCTGTATCTTTAAAGATTATCCCTTTTTCTTCTAATTCTTTTTCCATATTATGATATACAACTTCTGATTCATATTGTGCAGAAACACCAGCTAAATATTTTTGTTCTGCTTCTGGTATACCTAATTTATCAAATGTACGTTTAATTTCTTCAGGTACTTCATCCCAAGAACGTTCAGTATGCTCTGAAGGCTTAACATAATAAGTAATGTCATCAAAATTCAACTCTGATAAATCGCCACCCCATTGAGGCATTGGGATTTTATAGAATAGTTTTAAAGCTTTTAATCGGAAATTAAGCATCCATTCTGGTTCTTCTTTCATCTTAGAAATTTCTCTAACAATATTTTCTGTTAGACCACGTTCTGATCTGAAAATGGAAACATCCTCATCATGGAAACCATATTTATAATCTCCAACATCAGGTGCTTTTTTAGCCATTTCAATCACTCCTTAAATATATTTAAAACGATATGCGCATCATTTATCTTTCACTACTATCTATAGTCATTGTAACAACATGCAAACTATATAAAAAGAAATATGTGTAAAATGTCACAGCACCATAGTGCTTAGAATAACATTTATTACCTATTCGTATTTTATTCTTCAGTTGTACCTTCTGCTTTACCTTCTTTTTGCACTGTACCTTTTTCTAAAGCTTTCCACGCTAACGTTGCACATTTAATACGCGCTGGGAATTGAGAAACGCCTTGTAATGCTTCTACATCTCCCATATCTTCAGTGATGTTATAATCTTCACCTAACATCATTTTAGTAAATTCTTGACTCATTTGCATTGCTTCACCTAATGAATGACCTTTAACTGCTTCAGTCATCATCGATGCACTTGACATTGAAATTGAGCAACCTTCACCTTCGAATTTCGCCTCTTGAATGATACCATCTTCGATATCAAATGTTAGTCTAATGCGATCACCACAAGTAGGATTATTCATATCTACTGTCATTGATCCATTATCTAAAACGCCTTTATTACGAGGATTCTTATAATGATCCATAATTACAGATCTATAAAGTTGATCTAAATTATTAAAACTCATATGAGAAAAACTCCTTCGTTTGTTTCAATGCTTCTACTAATTGGTCAACATCTTCTTTAGTATTATAAATATAAAAACTTGCTCTTGCAGTAGATGATACATTTAACCATTTCATTAATGGTTGCGCACAGTGATGTCCAGCTCTAACAGCGACACCTTCAGTATCTACTGCTGTAGCAACATCATGTGGATGAATATCAGCTAAATTAAAAGTGATCACACCTGCACGTCTTTCTTTAGGGGGACCATATATTTCTAATCCTTCAATTGAAGATAATTGCTCATATGCATATTCTGTTAATTCTTTTTCATGCTGATGAATGGCATCAAAGCCTATATTTTCGATATAACGAATAGCTTCAGCCAATCCAATAGCTTGAGCAATAATCGGTGTACCAGCTTCAAATTTAGTAGGTAAGTCAGCCCATGTTGCATCGTACTTACTTACAAAATCAATCATGTCCCCACCATACTCAACAGGTTCCATGTTTTGAAGTAGTTCACGTTTTCCATATAATACACCAATACCAGTCGGTCCTAACATTTTGTGACCGCTAAAGCTAAAGAAATCAACATCTAAATCTTGAACATCGATATCCATATGAGGTGCAGATTGTGCTCCATCAACACTAATAATAGCACCGTGTTCATGCGCAATCTTAGCAATTGCTTTTATATCATTAATGGTACCTAAGACATTAGACACATGAGTAATAGCTACAATCTTAGTATTGTCATTAATTGTCGATTTGACATCTTCGATTCTTAGTTCACCATCATCAGTCATAGGAATAAATTTTAAAGTAGCTTTTTTTCGTTTAGCTAGCTGTTGCCAAGGCACAATATTAGCATGATGTTCCATCTCTGTCACAACGATTTCGTCGCCTTCGTTAATATTAGCGTCTCCATAACTATGTGCAACAATATTAATTGAAGCAGTCGTACCTCTAGTAAAAATAATTTCTTCAAAATATTTAGCATTAATGAAACGTCGTACTGTCTCACGAGCACTTTCATATCCATCTGTTGCTAAAGAACCTAGAGTATGCACACCACGATGCACATTAGAATTGTAACGTTTATAATAATCATCTAATACATTTAATACTTGCACTGGTGTTTGACTTGTTGCTGTTGAATCAAGATAAGCTAATCGTTTTCCATTAACTTTTTGATTTAGTATAGGAAAGTCTTCAATAATTTCTTGTATGTTTAATGAAGTTTCGGCCACTACCTTCACGACCTTTCTTTTATTGAAAATCTCAATGACTTATTTATTTACTTTAAGTTCGATGACTTCTCGTAATTGACGTTTCACATCTTCAATTGGTAATTCACGGACAACTGGATCTAAGAAACCATGAATAACAAGACGTTCTGCTTCTTTTTGAGAAATACCACGGCTCATTAAGTAGTAAAGTTGTTCTGGGTCAACACGACCAACCGAAGCTGCATGACCTGCTTCAACATCATCTTCATCGATAAGTAGAATAGGGTTCGCATCTCCGCGAGCATGCTCTGAAAGCATTAACACACGAGATTCTTGATTTGCGATAGATTTTGTACCGCCATGCTTAATATATCCAATACCGTTAAATACAGATGAAGCATTTTCACGCATTACACCATGTTTTAAGATATAACCATTTGTTTCCTTACCATATTGAACGATTTTAGATGTTAAGTTAATTTTTTGATCACCAGTACCAACAATGACTGATTTTAGTTCACTTGTTGAACGATCACCAATTAAGTTAGTAGTATTATCAATAATTTGGCTTCCCTCATTCATTAAACCTAAAGCCCAATTAATTGATGCATCTGCTGCCGTCACACCACGACGGATAATGTGACCTGTAAATCCTTTATCTAGATAGTCAACTGAACCATAAGTAATGTTTGAATTTGCTCCTGCAATCACTTCAGAAATAATATTGACTTGATTACCTTCACCACTTGCAGTTGAAAGGTAATTCTCAACATATGTTACTTCAGCACTTTCTTCCGTTACAATAATAGCATGATTAAATAAACTTGCATTCTCATTGTCATGTAATACTACATATTGAATAGGGTCTTCAACTACTACATTTTTAGGGACATATACAAATACGCCACCATTCAATAATGCTGTATGCAAAGCAGTTAATCGATGTTCATCTACTGTAACTGCATCTTTCATTAAATATTTTTCTACTAATTCACTATGATCTTGTAGCGCTTTTGATAAACCTTCAATAATAACATTATTATGATTTGCTTGTTCTGATACTTGTGTGAAAGCTAAATCATTATTATGTTGAATAATTAAATTTTTAGAATTTTCTATATCAATAATATTTTTAACTGATTCAGGAAGTTCTGATACATCATTATATGATTTACTTTCTACATGATGTTGTTTAAATGCATCGAAATCCCATTTTCTTAGTTTTGTTTTATCTGGTTTAGGCATTTCTAAAGTTTCTGTTAATTTCAAAGCTTTTTGACGTAGTTCAGTCATCCAAGAAGGTTCATTTTGTGCTTTAGAATAATCAACAAGTTGTGCTTCAGAAATATTTAAAGTTTCTGTTGTCATAATGCTTTTTCCTCCTACTTGATGAAAAATTTTAGTAACTGAATTGATATATAAACTGTTTATTTCCACATTTTAAAATCAATCAGTTCTTTTTATGAATAGTTTTTATATTATTTAATGACCTATTCAGTTGCACCAAATTCTTCTTTAACCCATTCATAACCTTCTTCTTCAAGACGTTTAGCTAATTCTGGACCGCCTGATTTTACAACTTTACCGCCATACATAACATGTACTTTATCAGGAGTAATATAGTTTAATAAACGTTGATAGTGTGTAATCATTAATGCACCGAAATCTTCACCACGCATTTCATTGATTCCTTTAGAAACGACTTTTAATGCATCAATATCTAAACCTGAGTCAATTTCATCTAAAATCGCAAATTTGGGTTCTAACATCATTAATTGTAAGATTTCATTACGTTTTTTCTCCCCACCTGAGAAACCTTCATTTAAATAACGTTGCGCCATATCTTTATCAATATCTAAGAAATCCATTTGTTTATCTAATTTTTTAATAAATTGCATTAAGTTAATTTCTTGACCTTCTTCACGTTTTGCATTAATCGCTGAACGCATAAAGTCTGCATTTGTTACACCAGTAATTTCTGATGGATATTGCATTGCTAAGAAAAGACCTGCTTTTGCTCTTTCGTCAACCTCTAATTCTAAAATATTTACGCCATCAAGTAATACTTCACCTTGAGTGACTTCATAACTTGGGTGACCCATAATTGCAGAAGATAATGTTGATTTACCTGTACCATTAGGTCCCATGATTGCGTGAACTTCACCAGTATTAATTGTTAAATTAACACCTTTTAAAATTTCTTTATCTTCAATAGACACATGTAAGTCTTTAATTTCCAATGTTGATGACATTTATATTCCCTCCATAAAATATAAAGTTTTCTTAACTAGTTTATAGTAATTTTAATTTATAGTCAAAAAGACTTCTAACACTTTAATACACTTAATTATAACGTAAATAGTCCCCAATATAAACTTATTAAAATGACAAAAAAGATTATATTTTCATCAAAATTGTTTCGAAATGACTTCAATTTTCAAGTGCGACTGATAATCAAAAGGCATCTGTTCTCAATAGGCATCTATATATTAACGATGATTGACTACTTAATATTTCAATGTAAGTTAAAAATTTGGTAGTATTCGTATTAACTTAATAAAGAAAGGAGACCTTTATGACATTCAAATGGAAAAATATTTTAAAAGGATTTGCGATGGGAACTTCAGATTTAGTTCCAGGAATTAGTGGAGGTACCATTGCTTTACTTTTAGGAATATATGATGGTTTTATTTCATCCATTAGTGGATTATTTTCTAAACGATTTTGGCCAAGTCTAAAATTTTTACTTCCTATATTAATAGGAATGATTTTAGCGATTGGTGTACTTAGTAATTTAATTCATTACCTACTCGATCATCATCACGTAATAACGATGTTCTTTTTTACTGGTTTAATTATAGGCATTGTCCCTTACTTATTAAAAACTTCAGATTTTAAAAAAACATTTACAACTAAACACTATGGATTATTAATTTTAGGAATCATAGTTATAGTGACATTAACGTTATTAAATCCTAGCACACAGCAATCAAGTTTAACACTTCAATTATCTTTTAGTCTTATTATTAAATATTTTATAGCAGGTGTTTGTGCTTCTAGTGCAATGCTACTTCCAGGTATCTCTGGCTCATTTATGCTACTTGTATTCGGTGCATATGGAACAATAATGTTAGCTATTGCTAATTTAGCTAAATTTAACTTTACCGGTCTGCCTATATTAATAGTAGTTGGTTTAGGTATTTTATGTGGATTTCTATTTTCAAGCCGTATTATAAAATACTTTTTAACCCACCACTTTATTGGAACATTTGCCTTAATTACTGGTTTTGTTATTGGTTCAATTTATGCTGTATTCCCAGGAATTCCTAAATCACCAGTAGAATGGATTGTTTCGATTATTTCTTTAGTAATAGGATATATAGTAAGTTATTCATTAGGACTGATTACATCTAACAATGATACTCAGACATAATATTCTAAAATAAACAAAAAACGCATGTGTTTAACACATGCGTTCTCTTCTAGTTAAAACGACTTATTTATCGCCTTTTAATTTATCAATAACATCATTTGCTTTATCTTTAACGTTATCAACCACTTCTTTAGCTTTACCTGAAGCTTTGTCGCCTTGACCTTCTTTTTCTAAATCTTTATTATCAGTTGCATTACCAACTGTTTCTTTAATGTTACCTTTAGCTTGTTCAAATTTATCTTCTGCCATTTTAAATTCCTCCTTGTTGAACATTTCATTCTTAAATGATTTTTGTAATATTAACATACCCAATACATATCATGTATAAACATAAATTCTGTTGTTTTTTATATTTTCTGTCTAATTAAAATAATTGTTATAATAACATTGTTCAATTTACTTATCCAATTGGAGATGATAACTATGACATTTGTTAATTTTACTGCTATGACAGAAAAAGGTTTAAATAAAAAGGTTAATGCATTCTTAGAAGAACATCCATATATAGAAATTGTTAAATTTGAATATGCGATGGGTCAAGGTGGTATCGGCGTTGGAATACTATATCAAGACGATTCAAGTTTATAATATAAATGACTGCAATAAATGTATTGATATAAAATAAAAAAACGGTTCACATATTTCTTTGTGAACCGTTTTTTACTGCATATTATTCATTATTTTGCAGGTACAACTGCACCTTTGTATTTTTCATTGATGAAATCACGAATGTCTTTAGATTGTAATACTTCAACTAAAGCTTTAATTTTTTCATCATCTTTATGATCTTTACGAACTGCAATTAGGTTTGCATAAGGGTTATTATTAGGTTTTTCAACTACAATTGAATCTTTTTGGGGACTTAAGCCTTGATCAATAGCATAGTTTGAATTAATAATAGCTGCATCTACATCTTGATTTTGATAGATTTTCGGAAGATATTCAGCTGATTGTTTGTTATTGAATTTAATATCTTTTTTGTTTTCAGTAATATCTTCAAATTTAGCGTCTTCAATTTTTACGCCTTTTTTAATTTTAATTAAGCCTTCATCAACGAAGAATTTTAAGAAACGACCTTGTTCAGCTGGGTTATTTGAAACATAAACTGTCGCACCTTTAGGAAGGTCTTTTAAACTTTTGTATTTTTTAGAATAAACAGCCATTGGTTCTAAATGAACTTTACCTGCATCTTCAATTTTGTATCCTTTTTCTTTACTTTCAGTTTTTAAATAAGGAACGTGTTGGAAGTAGTTAGCATCAAGTTCACCTTTATCTAACAACTTATTAGGTGTAGTGTAATCATTGATTGTTTTAATTTCTAAATCATAACCCTTTTTCTCAAGAAGTGGTTTTGCTTTTTCTAAGATTTCAGCGTGTGGTGCTGGTGAGGCACCTACAACGATTTTTTTATCTTTTTCGTCTCCACCTTTACCACAAGCAACTAATACAACTGTCAGTGTAAGTATTAATACTAAACTTAAAAGTTTTTTCATTTAATCTGTCCTCTTTTCTATTATCGTTTATCAATTTTATTTGTAAGCCAATCCCCGATGAATTGGATTATAAATACAATAATTAAAATAAATACGGTTGACACTAAAATGACGTCGTTTTGGTTACGTGTAAAACCAGTTAAGTAAGCTAAATTACCTAAACCACCTGCACCAATAACGCCTGCAATAGCAGTTGAACCAACTAAAGCGATAGCAGTTACTGTAATACCTGAAACAAGTGCTGGCATTGCTTCTGGAAGCAATACTTTTCGAACGACTGTCCAAGTATTCGCACCCATAGACCATGCTGCTTCAATAACGCCTTTATCGATTTCTTTAAATGCGATTTCAACTAATCTTGCGTAGAACGGTGCAGCGCCAATGATTAATGCTGGAAGTGCTCCCGTCGGTCCACTAATTGTACCTAATAATACACTTGTGAACGGAATTAATAACAAAATTAAAATAATAAATGGAATTGCACGGAACAAGTTAACTATAAATGAAACTACCGTATAGAAAATTTTAGCTCCAGGTGCGTCACTTTTAGCTGATAAGAAAAGCAGCACACCTAAGATTAAGCCAAAGATAAAAGCAAAAATGGTTGACACTATAGTCATATAAAGTGTTTCATATATTGCTTGCCAAACTTCAGGCCATTGCACGTTAGGCATAGTAATCATTTCATGGAAGATATCACCATATGATTTATCCATGTTTAATCACCTCCACATTTACGTGTTGTTTATGTAACTCAGTTACAAATGTATTAAATCCATCTTCACTAATATGTGGAATGTGTACAATTAAAAATCCAATTGAACCTGTACGTGTATTTTTAATATTTGCTTCCAAAATATTTAATTCAATATTCTGCGTTCGCGTAATATCAGATACAACAGGTTGTGTTGTATTATTACCGTTGAAATTCAACCTTACAATATAAGCGTCTTTGTTCAATGGTTCTAGATGTTTAATTGAATCTTCAAAATCATCGTCTAAATCGTCTTTCACGAATCGTTTTGTCACCTCATGTTGAGGATTTTCAAATACTTCATCAACATTACCTTGCTCAATAACACGTCCATTTTCCATCACTGCAACTGCATCACATATGCGTCTAATCACTTGCATTTCATGTGTAATAATCACAATCGTTAGATTTCTTTCTTCTTTTATTTTTAACAGTAAATCTAAAATTTCATCCGTTGTTTGTGGATCTAGCGCACTTGTAGCCTCGTCACATAATAAGACATTCGGATCATTCGCTAATGCACGAGCAATCCCAACTCTTTGTTTTTGACCACCCGATAATTCTGAAGGATAAGCTTTTTCACGGCCTTTTAAACCGACCAACTCTACAAGTTCTAAAGCTCTTTTTTTTGCTTCTGTACGAGCTACTCCAGCTATTTCTAGTGGGAACATAATATTACTAATGACAGTACGTGACCATAATAAATTAAAATGTTGGAAAATCATACTTACTTTTTGTCGTTTTTTTCTCAAATCTGATTTAGAAAGTTTGTTAATATTGTCTCCATCTATAATGATATCCCCTGAAGTCGGCTCTTCTAGATTATTAAACATTCGAATCAACGTACTTTTACCAGCACCAGAGAACCCAATCACTCCAAAAATTGAGCCTGATTCTATATTCAAATCAACGTGATCTACTGCTAGTACATCTTTGTTCTTTGTGTGATAGCGTTTAACAACTTGATTTAACTCAATCACGTTAAATGCCTCCCTTAAATTCCTTATGTAATTAAAAAATGCTTTCCCACCTAGAGAGATGAGAAAGCATTTAAAATTATCTTTCTCTCATCTTCTAAAGTCTTAAACTTTATGTGAATTGGCACCATTTCCATTATAGACGGTTGCCGGGCTTCGTAGGGCACATCCCTCCACCTCTCTCGATAAGAGTTTTCGCACTATTTAATTAATTTATATCCTATCACTGTACTAATAATTCGTCAATCATTTTTTTAACTTTTCTAACAAATATGGCACGGATTGAAATGCATAGATTCTATCTACCTCTTTATCCTTATCCATAATTAACAGTACAGGTACAGACATAATTTTATATTCTTCACTAAAATACTTATGGAAATTTAAATCAATTTTTTTAAGTGGTAATTGTTCGATATCATTTGCAATATCTAGCATGCGCTCTGAAATCTTACATGTTCCACACATAGGAGTATATCCAAATATTAAATGTTTATCTTTATCAAAGTGTTCTTTGATGTCTTCGATTTTAATAGAATTATTCATTCACGAGTACTAACCTTTCAGAACTTAAATTAGGTATAAGTTTTTTCTCTTTTTTTACGTTAAATCCATATTTACTCAATACATGAGCAAGATAATTTTTAGGACAACGCGCGACTTCACAATATGTTTTATCTACATAGATATGTTCACTTTCACTTAAATAACGTTTAAACCATTTTCTAATTTTTTCGCCTTCATCATCTGAATCGGCAAGAATATAGACCTGTTTTCCATATAATGTTTCTATCATATCGTCTAGTTTGTCGATACTCATTGTACCATGTGTACAAATAATATTTACAGGTTCAGCTATGACTTGTTGCACTTTCTTCTTATCAGATTTACCTTCAACAATGATAACTTTGTTTAAAATTGCCATGTTCATCCACCTTCTAAGTCGATATTAAACAATCATTTACTTTTTCACGTTATTGATGAATATAAACACAATTTACAGATAATTAATATAATATATAAAAAACTCCTAGATTCAATATCAAGGAGTTTTTTAAAATTATTCGCCAATCATTTCAGAATATTGTTCAGCTGATAGCAATTCATCTAATTGACTTTCATCATTTAATTCAACTTTTACCATCCACGCTTTTTCATAAGGTGATTCATTAACAAATTCTGGACTATCTTCTAATTCGTCATTTGTTTCAACAATTTTACCAGAGACAGGTGCATACAATTCAGATACTGTCTTTACTGATTCAACACTACCAAATGTATCCCCTTCATTAATTTCATCATCGACATCTGGTAATTCGACAAATACGATGTCTCCTAATTCGCCTTGCGCGTATTCAGTAATACCAATTGTTGCCGTATTTCCTTCAACTTTAACCCATTCATGTTCCTTAGAATATTTGAATTCGCTCGGTACTGCCACGAAAATCCCCTCCTAAAAATAATTACAATTTAATGATGCCATACCGTAAGTTTTCATTCAACTATTAATATTAAAAGTTGTGATTATACTTTCTATAACCATACATCTTTATATTGTTCTTCATTAAAACCTAATGTAACTTTTTCACCTGAAACCGCTAGCGGACGTTTTACCAACATTCCATCTGAGGCTAAGAGTTCTAATTTTTCATCATTAGATAATTCTTTTAATTTATCTTTCAAACCAAGTTCTCTATATTTCACACCATGTGTATTAAAGAATTTATTTATTTCCACTTCTGATTTAACTACTAACTCTTTGAATTCTTGTTTTGTAGGTGTGTGTTGCACAATATCTATAGACTCATAACTCACTCCATGCTCATCTAAAAATCGAGCAGCTTTTTTACAAGTTGTGCATTTTGGATATTGATAAAATTTAATCATTCAGTATTATCCTCCTATTTAAACTTATTATAAATATATCAAATTATTTAAATAAACGCTCTACTTTTTAAGCTTTATTTTTTTCTAAATATTAGTAATTAGTTATAATATATAAAACAAGCTAAAAGGAGTGTAAAGTATGAAAAATATTACTACTACTGAAGAATTTAATTCAGTTATTCAAAGTGAACAACCTGTAATTGTAAAATTTGAAGCTGGTTGGTGTCCTGATTGTAAAGCAATGGATATGTGGATTGATCCAATCGTTGACAAGTATAACGACTATAAATGGTATTCTGTAAATCGTGATGAATTAGAAGATGTAGCATCAGACAATGAAGTCATGGGTATCCCAAGTTTACTTATATTTGAAAATGGTCAAAAACAAGCTCATTTGCATTCTGCTAATGCAAAATCACCTGAACAAGTTGAATCATTCTTAAAAGAAACATTTAATAAATAATTAAAGAACCACACTCGTTATTTTGAGTGTGGTTTCTTTAGTATTCTGAGATTAAATGTTTATTTTTACGTTTTGCTTTAGGTGGTACCTCTTCTAAATCAGTAAGATACAATAAACCTGCAATAGCTTCATCTTTAGCAATACCAAACGCTTTTCTTACTTTTGGTTCAAAGATGTACAATGGCGTTTTCCAACATGTACCAATACCTTTTTCATAAAGTAATAACATTAGATTCTGAGTGTATGCACCCATCGCAAAAAAGTTTTCGCGATTTTGTCGTTGTCGTGGGTCAGTTTTAAGTACTAAAACTAACATACCTCCTAAATTTGTCACCGCGTTATAATGATCTTCTTGTTTTTCTGGACTATTTGGAAAGGCAAAACGTGTAATATCTCTACTCATATCTCCTAATCTATCTTTAGAAACATGAATAACTCTCCACGGTTCTCTCATACCATGATTAGGAGCGTCAGTAGCTTGTTCTATGGCTTTAAATACATCTTCATCATTAATCACCATATCATGTTTAAATTTCTTTATACTTCTTCTTAAAGAAATTACTTCTTGTAATTCCACAATTATCGCTCCTCTATATTGATAACTATTATCAATTATACGCGGATATCGATGACATTTCAATGTATACTACATGCTTTCGTAAAATAATAATTGTTTTTTTAGTTCTTTAACATGAATCTGCCCTGGCGCTTGAGGTTCACCTAAGCAACCATATGACACTGTACCCCCAAAAACACCTTGAGCAGTTCGGCTCACTAATCCTAAATGAGACATAGATATTCCAATAACTTGTTGAGAAATCGCTTCAGATGTATAAGCTACTGCTTCTAATAGCATTGCTACGTCCTGTTTTTCCTTAGGCATTACTGCAATTTTTACATACTCAGGATTTAATTTTTGCATTTTATAATATGTGAATTTTAATTCTTCTAACGGTGGCGTTTCTAAAAAATTATGATAGGACACAATTATTTGTTTCTGATGACGATGTGCATTTTCTATAATACGCTTATGCGTCTCAACCTCAATATTTGACTCCCATTCTATATCTATCATTTGACATTCATCTATTGAGGAAATTGTTTCAATTAACTGTAAATATTCTTTATTAGTTAACTGACCTTTTCCACCTTGAGAAATTGTGCGATATGTCACCAATATTTTGAAATGATCCTTTATTTCATTTAGAAGTGAAAGGTTTTTCATTAAAAGTTCGTGATGATGACTCTCCCACTGATCTATACGCAACTCAATGATATCTATATATGCATGATTATCATTGATACTATTTAACGTTTCATTATCTATTATATCTTGAGGTGCTATGGTTGCAGCTACCTTTACTTCTGCCATATAATCCCTTCTTTTCTTGCCATTTACAATTTTATATTATTTTAAACTATTTATGTCACACTCGCCAATGTTTAAAATTCTTTTTAATTTTTACAGATCATGATTTAAAACTTTTTAGTTGGGTATATAATAATTGTATTCGAATTTAGGAGGTAATAATAATGGCAGTTCAATATGAAACTAAAGCAACAAACGTTGGTGGACGTAAAGGACACGTACACACAGACGATAATGCAATAAATGTAGATGTATTACCACCACAACAAGCAGATGGAAACGCAACTAACCCTGAACAATTATTCGCAGCTGGCTATGCTTCATGCTTCAATGGTGCATATGACCTTATTTTAAAACAAAACAAAGTTCGCGGAGCAGAACCTGAGGTAACTTTAAC
The DNA here is from genome assembly GCF_002901845.1 of Staphylococcus hominis subsp. hominis. GTDB lineage: Bacteria > Bacillota > Bacilli > Staphylococcales > Staphylococcaceae > Staphylococcus > Staphylococcus hominis. The sequence continues at coordinate 203,777 of NZ_PPQE01000025.1, read as the reverse complement.
TGTACGCTTAGAAGATGATCCAAATGCTGAAAGTCCAAAATTAAGCGTATCTATTGATGCAAAAGTTAAAAATGTATTATCTCAAGAAGACGCTGAAAAATATCTACAAGATGCTCACGAATTCTGTCCATATTCAAAAGCAACTCGTGGCAACATCGATGTAGATTTAAATGTTCAAGTTGTTGACTAATTAGCATTACTCTTTAAAATCAAAATTTTATAATTTTAAAAAACCCTGAGACACCTCATTATGTCTCAGGATTTTTTTATGTGTTGATAGATAAAGACTGAATTAAAAAGAGCTGATATCAAGTTATTTCAATAGTAGTATGAAAGTTAACATAATGACTTTCAATAAGAACATTTACGTCCTTGGGGATGTATTGCTAGAATTGAACGACAAATTCAAATTGAATTCCGTCCCACTCCATTTCATTTCCTATCTAACAATTAAGTTTAAAGATATCGATGTATGATAGATAATATTCTAACGTCTATGTATTCTCACACTTTTTGTATAATTTTTAAAAATAGGCTATTCTATGGATATAGTTATTAATTAAACTTTATAAAATTTTTATAATTCAATTAATTTGTATAAATAGATTTTTAAATGCTAATAATAATTTGAGGTGAGTATAATGTCAGAAGTTAGAATTCTTACTAACAACGATTTAAATCAATATATTACTTTAATATCAAATGATTCACATACTTATTCATGGGATAAACTTTATTTTCAACATGTGTCTCCAAATTACTTAAAACACATTCTATCTAAAGAAGAAGAGTATTGTAATATTTTTGGCAATTTTAAAAATGAAAAACTTGTGGCTGGTGTTACATTGCGACAACTCAAACAAGTGGGCACACAACATAAAGCAATGTTAGAAAATCTCTTTTTAAAAGACAAAAAAGACGAGATTACTTTGCAAAATTTAATCTGTGAAGTGATTAATTATGCAAAGTCTCGTCATATTGAAAAACTAATGACTTGTATTACCTCAAATCATATTGGTGCAAAGATTTTTTTCACTGCACTTGGTTTTGAAACTTTAGGGATTGAAAAAAACTCATTTAAAGTAGATGATACTTATTTTGATGTTCATTGGCTACTCTATGATATTAAATAGTCAGGATAATGATTTTACTTATTGGCATCATCGATTGTAGGATCCACCATATCGAGAAATTCAAACTTTCCATGTGTATAAATAAATTTTAAAATACAACAATTTCCAATGATATATTGATTTGCCATATCATCACCTATCCATTTCCTTAAAAAAACCTGAATGGCTGTACCATGGCTTACCGCTAAGAATGTTTTTCCATTAGAGGACTCTAATAAATTACTTAATGTCGTAACGATACGATGTTCAACTTCATGTTTCGTTTCTCCTCCGAAAGAGCGTAGTCTAGTTCCAAAAATGTCGTGTTTATCCCAAACTGCATCCAATAATTGAACACTATCCCCTTCAAATAGTCCAAAACTCCATTCTTTTAATCCTTTATTACGTTGATATGCTTGTTCAGGTAAAACATTTTCTAACGTATCACATGCCCGTTCCGAACTAGATGAATATGCTTCGTCAAAAGTAATATGATTATGTTTAAAGTAATGACCTGCTTGCTTCGCTTGAGATATTCCTAATTCAGTAAGTGGAGAATCACTTGCACCTTGTACTTTCCCTCTTAAATTAAACATAGTTTGTCCATGTCTCATTAAATAGAGTATTTTACTCATTACATTCACCTCAATATATTTTTTAAATAATATAGGCAACTTTCTTTTACACCACTTTATAATCCATACATAGTATATCTTAATTTTTTTATACTTAAAAATAAATAAAGGTAAAAAATTAATTAATACACGTTTGGTTCTCATTGTGATGGGTATAATGAATTATAAGTTTTACAAATAAAGGAGCGTTCATTGTGAATGATCATCATCAATACAATTATGTCAATCCTAATAAGCTCTCATTAGATTGGGAATGTTTTGTAATAAGTAAATCAGAAATGTTACTTGATGGAGTTCCTAGTGAACTTATTCATTCGTGGTTAGATAGAGAAATTATAGAACCTTTTTCAATTAGAGATAATGAATTAAACTTTAAAACTAAAGATATATGGAATGCGTTAAAGCAACAAAATTGGTACTATCCTAATTCAAATTAATTTATAGAGACTCATTGCTCGATTAGCGCTTTCAATTAGTTGGTGATCAACGTAATTTGACATCACATATGCTCTAATTTCTTTATTATTGCGTTCGTTTTTGGGAAATTTATGATCATTTACAATGTAGTTTGCTAAACTTCCTAGTGGTGTATCATCATTAATAAATCCAATAACAAAATCATAAAATGTCATTTTTTTCCTCCTCACATTACAACATTTCAGTATCTCCTATCATCTTATTGTTTCTAAATGAATGATGTTTATTTATATATAATCACATCAGTAAGTTATATTTTTTATAAGAGTTGTAATGTTTTAATTGATTTTATTAAAATAATTAAAACACTTTATTTCTAATTATTCACTAAAAACATTCTATGCGAATATTAATTTTCTGTAAATGTGACGATTTTTCGAATTTTTATACTCTTTTATTTACTTTTTTGATTTCCCCTTTTAATTGATACGTTTATTAGTTAATCATACATATTTATGACTGCCGATGAGTACATTTTAGTTTAATCGCCGGTTTTTTTATGTAAATTTACGAAGTCATTCTTTTAATAAGGATTAAAGTTTTACCTTTCTTTTAAAGAAGTGATATGATGATAAAAAAGACATCATTGTTATAGAGGTGACACTACCTATGAATATTAATAAATTATTTTGGATTAATATTATGATTACCCTTTTATTTCTAGGTTTTAACATTATTGTCACCTATTTTCCTAAGTTAGATGATTATTTCTGGCTCATACCTGGTTTAATCATATGTGGCCTCACTATTTCATTCAGTTTAATTGCCGCTATCTTGGATAAAAACCTTATAAGCGAAATAATTTTTTTAACTAATCTAATCATTTTTTTATATTATATATATCCACTGATATATAACTTTTTTTAATTAAAATGTGGGAGGTTTACAAATGAGTACGCATTTAACGATTTTACTTTGGCTGGGTATTATATTTGTTGTTGCTGCTTCAATTATATTAGGGTTATTGCTAAAATCTAAAAAAGAAGAACGTAAAGAATCATATTTAGGCTTTACAGTCATCTTCTATATTTTTGGTTTTGCTTTACTGATATATATACTATTATTTGGTATTTTATAAATAGGGTTTAAAAGAACAAAATACGATTTTATTTTGTTCTTTTTTATATGTTTCTCTATAAAACGATTAAGGAGATATAAATTGAAGATTATTCAATTGAAACGTATTATATTTGTGATTTTCATTTTATTACTATTTTTCGCGTTCTCTTCTCATACTTATGCATCTATAAGTTCCACTTCTTCATCTTCAGAAAAAGGAAATGATTTCAAATTACAACCTGGTGATATTATTCTTACAAAAGGTCCGGTATTATTTGGTTTCTTTGGACATTCAAGTATTGCTTTAGATCATGATACAGTTTTACAAATTGAAGGACCCGGCGATAAGCCTATTATTGAATCTTTCGAATCATTTAAACAGCGATTTGGCGTTAAAAAAAATGATTGGATTAAAATATATCGTTGTGAGTATCCTAATGCAGGTCAAAAAGCAGCTAATTGGGCAAAAGCTCATTATAAAAATAGTGATAAAACTTATTTAGTTACACTTAATTTAAAAAGTGAACGCTTTACTTATTGTACTAAAATTATCTATCAAGCATACAAATATGGTGTAAGTAAAGATACGATAAATGATCATGGTTTACTAATTATCTCTCCATATGCTTTAGTTGATAATTTTAATAATGACTATCGTCTTAAACTAGTAAAAAAATACTAATAGTTAAAGAATATGGCGTTACACTATACTTTTCTATACTAAGAAATGATATATAAAGGAACAACTTATTTTTATGAAAAACAAAAAATTACATTATCGATTCTTTTATTATATGTTTTTAACTCTTATTATTATATTATTTATTCTTCTCTTTCTTTACTTTTATAAACATTTTGAGTTAAAACAACATCAATCCTTAGATTACTATGCTAACTTTAATGATTTAAAACAACATACAACAAAAAATAAAGATTGGAAAATAATCACAAAACACCGTAAGCACAGCGATACCTTAATTACAGCTATTCATGGTGGAAGTATTGAACCTGGAACCACTGAACTCGCTCGTCGTATTTCAAATATTGGTCAATATAATTTTTATTCATTTGAAGGTCTACGTTCAGATAATAATGCTCAACTACATATTACTTCTACTGTTTTTGATGAACCTCAATTATTAGATATGCTCAACCATTCGTCAAAAACAATATCTATTCACGGATATGCAGGCGATGAACCCATTGTTTACGTAGGTGGTAAAGATAAAAAATTAGTTCAAACATTACGTCATTCATTAACTCATCATGGATTTACAGTACAAAAAACGCCTAAAGGAATTGAGGCCCTTTCCTATAATAATATTATTAATAGAGATAAAAAAGATACAGGAGTGCAACTGGAATTGACGACCCGCCAGCGAGCTTTGTTTTTTAAACATAATAAATTGGATAAAAATAATAGACGATATTCAAAAAATTATACGAGAACATTTTATAAATTTGCCGAAGCAGTAGATCAAGGTATTAAAAAAGCGCAATAAATGTAATATCGTTTTTTTAGTTTTTTAATTAAATTAATTTGGGTATATATAAGTAATGAGTTTAGGAGGCGTTTCTATGGACGAGTTAACTAAAGAACAAAAATATACAGTAGCAAAATTTTATAAGCTATATATGGAACGTTCAAATAGTGGACAAACAGAGGAAGAAGCAAATAATTTTAAAGATAGTATTACAGCTCAAGATGATTATTTTTGCGATAGAAAATATAGTGATTTCTTAGAAAATTGCAAAGTTCTTATTGATCATGGCTATCTAGATGGAAATATTATGTCTGATAGAATTGATAATATTAAAGTTACAAATAAAGCTTTTACTGAAATTGAACAAAGCTTTAATTAAGAATATCTAATTTTTTCAAGTTATTTCTATTCAAGAATATTTGCTTAAAAGTCTTAAATAAATATATTTATTTAATTATGAATATAACTTTTAAAGCCTGCACATATGTATTGAGTATGTTTCAGGCTTTTTATTTTTAATAGAGGTGAGTTTATATGAATCATTGGAAAATTAATAATATGACGAATAGAAATCTACTTATACAACAAAACGAAAATGATGTATCTATAGTTGAACCTTTAAATAACAGTTCATTTAAAATTCTATCAGAGTTTAAACTGAATACACCCTCTCTTCCTATTAATACATATGATGAACATTTATATGTTTCAATCAATTTTAAAAATGAAGAAATTAATATTTACAATAAATCGAATGAATAACACTATTATATTAATAATTTTATCAACTAAATTGTTTTAAAAAAATAATAAAATGTTAAATAAATATTAATATTTATTATGTAATATTTATAGTGAAATTTGATTGACATATTGTAATGATGGAGGTCAGTTATGGATAAAATTATATTCTATCTAGGCATTACTTTATTTTTAATCGCTTGTATAGTCATTATTTTTGGTATTATTGCTATTTTTAAAAATAAAAATTACTTAAAAATGCTTGCTATGGCTATTATTATTATCTTATTAAGTATGCTTGCACTGGGTATTCATAAAGTCATTGAGAGTAATAATCCCTCTAAAAGTGACATCACTCCTATAAAAAAAGAAAAGCCTAAAGATAATAAAACAAATAAAGAAAATAACAATAAAAAAGAAAATAATTCTAAGAAAAATAATAAGGATACATCACATGAGTCTATTCAGGATACTCCTTCCACTCAAGAAAACACACCCGCCACAGAAGAAAATTCAATTCAGTCATCAGAATCACCAACTACACAACAATCAATACAACAAGAAAACCCAACTACTGAACAAAATAATGCGACTACAAATAATCAAAATTCTACACAACGACAGCAAGAACCTTCAACACAACAACAAGACACATCTCAATATCAGACGAATTCAGCAAATAATGATTCAAAACAAACACATTCTACTCACAACCAGAATAGTCAAAATAGTACTCAATATAATCATACAAATGAATCTAATACAACAAAAGACAACACTAATAATGTAAATCAAAATAGCACATTAAATACAACTCAAAATACACAAAGTAATAATACGAATAATAATATAAACCAAATAAACAATTAATAATAAAAAAGGTAGAGCTTTGAGGCTCTATCTTTTATTTTTGACATCATTTTAAAATTTATAAATATTTATTGAATATTACATTTAATATGCCATACTAAAATATGATACGACTTAAAACAAAGGGATGAGACAATGAAAAAATTAGCCTTACTAACGCTTTCAAGCTTTCTAATATTAGGTGCATGTAGTCATAGTAATGATACAGTCAAAGATGTAAACGAAAGTGCACATAAAAAGAATAATCCAAAAGCACACAAATCCAAAGGCAATTCTGAACGCATAGATAGTAAAAAAATAAATAAAAACTAAAAATAAGGAGTAGAAGCGCTCTTACTATCCATCGCTTCTACTCCTATTTAATTATCATTCTTCGTATTGTTTAAAGTAATCTTCGTCTAAATGGTTAAGATGAATATTTTCAATTTGTAGTGTAACATGTTCTAAATTATATTTTTCTTTCAACAATTCAGAAACTTTATTAACCGTTGAATACGGCCATTTAGTATATTCATCACTTAAAACAACATGAGCACTCAATGAACTATGGTTTGTAGTGATGCTCCATAAATGAAACTCATGCACATCTATAACGCCTTCAACGCTTTTCATTGCATTAATAATTTCATCTGAATCATATCCATCTGGAATACGCTCCATTAATACTTTCCAAGCATTTTTAATTATTTTATAACCACCATTTAAAATGATAAGAGAAATGATGATACTAATGATTGGATCAATAATTGCCCATCCAGTAAAATGAATAAGTACTACTGCTACGATAACGCCAATTGAATTTAATAAATCTCCGAAAAAATGCCATAATGCACTTTGAATATTGACATTATCTTCTTTTCTTAAAGATCTATATAAAATAAGTGTTAAAATGATATTTATAATAAGACCTAATACAGCTACAAATATCATAATACCACTTGCTACCGGTTCAGGATGTATGATTCTCAAAATGCCTTCGTACATAATACCTAACGAAATAACAATTAATGCTAAACCATTTAAGAAAGCTACAATAATTTCTAATCTTAAAAATCCATACGTATAATGTTTCGTTGGAGGCTTACTTGCAAAATAAATAGCAAGCATAGACAACCCTAGTGCCAAAACATCACTTAACATATGGAATGAATCTGATAATAAAGCAAGTGAATTAGCATATAATCCACCTACAAACTCTACAATTGTAAAAATCAGCGTAATAATCAAAGAAGACCAAAGCGTTGCTTTTGAACTACTTTGAAATTTCCTATGTTCTACATGATGAAAATATTTTGATTGATTGTTCATTACTTCTCTCCAAACAATTAAATTATAAACTATTTTCTTTAAAACTACCCTAATATATATTAAAAAAACCTGCAACCAATAAGGTTACAAGCTATAAGATGGAGGCGGCGGGATTCGAACCCGCGTCCAGAGGTCCTGATACAAATTTTTCTACGTGTGTAGTCTATTGATTCATTTCGCATATTGGTAAGCAACAGACAACCAACAATATGCTAGTTTGATTAAATTTCATCTAAACAGACTTCAAACGGCAGTGTTTAGCATATCCTATTAGGGTTGAATCGCGTTAACAGCACATAGGAAATGCTGTTAGGCGATGCAGAGTGCTATTACGCAGCTACTGCTAAATTATTGTTTGATTTGTCAGTTATATTTAACCGAATGTGTTGATGACGGAGACAACCCTCCGACACGCTTAATAAGCTCGGGGGACCCCTGTCGAATCCAAAAACGCCCCCGCAATATAATAAAATATAAGATACAGTTTAATTTAAACAACTTTACTTATCATAACAAATAGAGCCCGATTAAGCAACAATTATGCTTAATAACGGGCTTTCATTGCACGATCAACGTCTCGTTTCATTGCTTTATCTTTCAATGCTTGACGTTTATCATGCAGTTTTTTACCACGAGCTATGCCTAATAAAACTTTACATTGTCCATGTTTTAAATACAATTTTAAAGGAATAATCGAATATCCAATTTCTCTTGTACGTTCGCCTAGTTTGATAATCTCTTTTTTATGCAATAACAACTTTCTTGACCGTAATGGATCATGATTAAAACGATTTCCTTCTTCGTATGGAGCAATATGCATATTATTAATGTACATTTCTCCACGCTTCACTTGTGCATAACTATCTTTTAAGTTCGCACTACCACGTCGAATCGATTTAATTTCTGTACCTTGAAGCACAATGCCTGCTTCAATGGTATCTTCAATATTATAATCATGTCTTGCTTTACGGTTTTCAGCCAATGTACCTGGTGATTTTGTTTTTTTCTTGGCCATTAATGTATGTCACCTCTTTGCTGATTATTTTTTCTTACGACGCGCTTTTTTCTTAATATGTTTATCTTTATAAAAAGGTTTATGCTTAGTTGAGCTTTGTTTATCACGTTGACGTTGATTTTTACCCTTACGTTGTTTACGCTTTTTCTTTTTGTTTTTTTGAAGATTATCTTTAGATTTATCTAAAGATTTACCACGTGTTTTAGCTTGAATCGTTTTTCCACGAGCAGGACGCTGTGATTTATCCTTTTTAGGTAATGGCATGCCAACAATTTGGAAATCTATCATGCGTTCATCTACGTCTACATGAGTAACTTTAACTGTTACCTCATCACCAATTCTAAACACTTTAGCATGTCGTTCACCTATCAATGCCATTTGTCGTTCATCAAATTGATAATAATCATCTGTCATATTAGAAATATGAACCATACCTTCTATCGTATTTGGTAATTCAATGAACATACCAAAATTGGCAACAGAGCTTACAATACCTTCAAATTCATCGCCAATATGTTGAATCATATACTCTGCTTTCTTCAACTCATCTGTATCTCTTTCTGCTTCAATTGCACGACGTTCACGTTGAGATGTATGTTCTGCTAATTCTGGTAATGTTTCTTCCCATTGATGCATCTCTTTATGATTCATAGAGTGATCGACAAGATACTTACGAATTAAGCGATGGACAGTTAAATCTGGATAACGACGAATCGGAGAAGTAAAATGTGTATAATATTCTGCTGACAAGCCAAAATGACCTAAATTCGTATCATCATAATGTGCTTGTTGCATTGAACGTAACATCATTGTTGAAATAACCATTTGCTCAGAACGACCTTCAACTTCTTCTTGGATAGATTGTAATGTTGAAGGATGAATATCTTCGCCTGTGCCTTTAACCATAATACCAAAATTAGTAATAAAGTCGAAGAACTGGCGTAATCGATCTGATTTTGGTTGTTCATGAACACGATAAATAAATGGCACTTCTAATTTGTTAAAATGTTCAGCAACTGTTTCATTGGCTGCTAACATAAATGATTCAATTAAACGCTCTCCTTCACCACGTTCTCGCAATATTACATCTGTAGGTAGGCCTTCTTGATTGACCAATACTTTAGCTTCATTAATATCAAAATCAATTTCACCACGACGTTTACGCATACGGACAAGTCGATTAGATAAATCTTGTGCTAAATCTAACATTGGAACAATTTCACTGTATTGTTGACGCACTTCTGTATTTTTTTCGGTAATAATTTGATTCACTGCATCATACGTCATACGATAGTTTGAATGAATAACACTATCAAATATGTCATGATTCACCACTTCGCCACGCTCATTTATTTCCATACGACAACTTAACGTTAAACGATCTACTTCGGGATTTAATGAACAGATACCATTACTTAAACGGTGTGGAATCATTGGAATAACACGGTCTACTAAATATACACTCGTTGCTCTATCATAAGCTTCTTTATCTAGCGCAGAGCCTTCTTTTACGTAATAACTTACGTCTGCAATACTTACTGTCAATTCCGTATGTCCATTATCTAGACGTTTAACGCTAATTGCATCGTCTAAATCTTTAGCATCTGCACCATCTATTGTAATTGTAAGATCGTTTCTTAAATCTCTTCGTCCTTTAATTTCTTCGGGTTTTATTTCTTCAGGGACTGATTCCGCTTCTTTTAATACCTCATCAGGAAATTCAATCTCAATTCCATGCTGATATATAATTGAAAGAATATCTACTCCTGGATCATTTTTATGACCTAGAATAGCAGAAACATGTCCTTCTGGATTATCTGTGCCATCAGCATATTTTGTGATTTGGACAAGTACTTTATGACCATCTACGGCTCCAAGACTCTGTCCTTTAGGTATAAATATATCTTGCATAATACGTTTATCATCAGGAATGACAAAACCAAAATGTTTTGCTTCACTATACGTACCTACCACTTGTGTGACAGAATGTTTTTCTATAGATTTTACTTCACCTTCAACTTTTCCACGATGCTCTCCTCTGGATTTTTGTAATTCAACTATTACTGTATCTCCATCTAAAGCACGGTTAATCTTTGTTGGTGGAATAAAAATATCTTCAAATTCTTCGTTTTCTGGGCGTAAAAAAGCAAAGCCTTTTTTATTTTGACTTAAAGTACCTCTTATTAATTTTGAACTTAAATTCTTATTTGATGCTTTACGTTGATAGCGATCTGTCTTTGTTCGCTCTACCAATCCTACTTGTTCAAGTTCAACGAGCACCTTTATTAATTCTCTAAATGAGTCGGCACTACTAAGACCTAAAGCATCTTGAAAGTCTGATACAGACATCGGTTCATAATCAGGTTGTTTTACAATTTCTTCAATGGATTGCTTTAAATTCATCATGCCCCTCCTTTCTTTAATCAATTATTTTTATGATTTATTCAGACCAGTCTAATCCTTCTAAAAACTCATATACATCTTCAAACACTTGTTCTTTTTCTTTATCAATTGTAATGACATGTCCTGAATTTGCATACCATTTAATTTGTTTTTCATCTGAATCTACATTTTCATATATATAATTTGCTGACTGAGGATCAATCATTTCATCTTTTTCAGCTTGAACTACTAATATAGGATCTAAGACTTCATCTACATCATTACGCACACGACTTAACGTATCACTAAGTTCTTTGAGTGTTTCAGTAGGATGAAAATCTTCCATTTCTTTATCAATCGTTGCTTGATCTTTACCTTCATACTTTTTAAAATTACGTGCATATTCTAAAAAACCTTCATAGATTGTACCTTCTGTTTTTACTTCGGCAGGTGCACACATTGTTATGATACCTTTTACAGGACGGTTTAAACTTAACTTCAATGCAAATACACCGCCTAATGACAATCCAGCTACCGCTATATCTTCATAACCTTGTTCTACAAGATAATCATAGCCATCAAGTACATCTTTAAACCATACATATGGACTAGATTTTAATATCTCTTCTGGTGGCGCAGCATGCCCTTCATACTGTGGTGCATAGGAAGTATAACCCTTTTTTTGTAAAAATCTACCAAGTTGTCTTACATCAGATGAATTACCGGTGAATCCATGTAAGAGTAAGACTGCTCTTTTACCTTCTTGGAAAAAGAAAGGTTGAGGTAACTTAATTTGCATTTTTTATCCCTCTCTAACAAAAATTATAATATGATTACTTTTTTATTTTGTACTAATAGATTGTATTCATTATATAATCAATCTATTTTATTCCCTTAATAGCTTAAAAATATGCATTGATGATCATATTAAAATAATGATTTCATTATAAAATGTGTTAACTCTATTATAAATAAAAAAGCCCGACATTGATATCGTCGGACCTTATAAACCAAAATAACTTATTCCAATCATTATTAAAAAGAAAATGATGGCTAACACAATTGTTAATCTATGCAAGAATAAATCGACGCCACGTTGTTTTTGCTTACCAAATAACTGTTCAGCGCCCCCACTAATCGCACCCGAAAGTCCATTACTTTTACTTTCTTGGAGTAATACAACAGTAATTAATGCAATACAATCAATAATTAATAAGACCATAAATAATGTATGCATGAAAATTGTCCTCCGTTCATTATATACGTTCCGAATTATAACATATTCTTAATATAGTTATCAAATACTATCGATTAAATGTACTTTTACGTACAATTGAAATAATTAACATATATATTGCTAATATTGCTGAACCAATCACGACGATTAAAATAGGTAAAATAAATAAAATAGATTTTGTTTCAATAATAGCATTTAACACCATCGTTAAGTTGACAAGTGTAAATAATACATTTGATACATATACGGCATACATAAACCACCAAAGATATTTATGTCGATTCCATAAAGCAATTACTCCAGCTAAATATGCGAGAATATACATAATACCTGTATATCTAAAACTATTTAAAATGTTATCTACTGCACTGCTTGATGCTTCTTGATGTGCTAGTGTTAACAGTGTTTTAGCAGTGTGAGCATCTAAAGCAATAAAATTATGGATAATTAATAATATACAAAATACAAGCGAACTATATCCAATCCATTGACCGGCAATACGTTCTCTTTTATTTGACTGATTAAGTTGTTGATCCATCTTCAATTCTCCTTCTTTCAATTACAGGATTATTATATCAGTTTCATCAATGAAGTTAAATCTTACACTTCGAGGCTATTATTTAAAATTTTATATTAAAAAAAGCCTGTCATAGTCTCAACTCTATGACAGGCAAACGCGTGAACTCTATTAATTTTAGTATGTTACTAAAATTATTTATCTAAATTGTAGAAAGATTTAATTCCGTCAAATTTTGCTGTTTCAAATAATTCATCTTCAATACGTAGTAATTGATTATATTTCGCAATACGATCTGTTCTTGATAATGAACCAGTTTTAATTTGACCAGCATTTGTTGCTACTGCGATATCAGCAATTGTTGTATCTTCAGTTTCACCAGAACGGTGAGATACTACCGCAGTGTAACCAGCTTTTTGAGCCATTTCAATAGCATCAAATGTTTCAGTTAATGTACCAATTTGGTTTACTTTGATTAAGATTGAGTTACCAATACCTTGTTCAATACCTCTAGAAAGAATTTCAGTATTAGTTACGAATAAATCGTCACCTACTAATTGAACTTTGTCACCGATACGATCAGTTAATTGTTTCCAACCGTCCCAGTCATTTTCATCCATACCATCTTCAATTGTAATGATTGGATATTTACTAATTAATTCTTCTAAGTAGTCAACTTGTTCAGCTGCACTACGTTTCGCACCATGTTCACCTTCGAATTTAGTGTAGTCATATACACCATTTTCATAGAATTCAGATGACGCACAGTCAAATCCTAAGAATACATCTTCGCCTGGTTTGTAACCAGCTTTTTCAATCGCTTTAATGATTGTTTCAACTGCATCTTCAGTACCGTCAAATCTTGGAGCAAAACCACCTTCGTCACCTACAGCAGTTTCTAATCCGCGTTCACTTAAAATTGATTTTAAGTTATGGAAAATTTCAGCACCCCAACGTAATGCTTCTTTAAATGATTCAGCACCAGTTGGTAAAATCATGAATTCTTGGAATGCAATTGGTGCATCTGAGTGAGAACCACCGTTAACAATATTCATCATTGGCACTGGTAATTGTTTACCGTTAAATCCACCGAAATATTTGTATAATGGTTGACCTAATAAGTCAGCAGCTGCACGTGCAACGGCAATAGACACACCTAAAATAGCGTTTGCACCTAATTTACCTTTGTTAGGTGTTCCGTCTAATTGAATCATCATTTTATCAATTGATACTTGATCTAAAACTGAAAATTCACCTTCAACGATTTCTGGAGCGATAATTTCGTTTACATTTTCAACAGCTTTTGTAACACCTTTACCGCTATAACGTGATTTATCTCCATCACGTAATTCAACTGCTTCGTGTTCACCAGTAGAAGCACCTGAAGGTACTAAAGCACGACCAAAAGCACCACTTTCAGTTAATACTTCAACTTCAACTGTTGGGTTACCACGTGAATCTAATACTTCGCGAGCATAAACATCTGTAATAATTGGCATAATAAATAATCTCCTTTAAATTTAGATTCCTTAATTATTATAACTATTTTTTGTTATTTAATAAAATATTTATACTAAGATGACTTAATATTAAAGAATAATATTAAATCATCTTAGTATTTACAACTTTACTAATGCTTAATTAAAGATTCACCTGTCATGTCTGACGGTTGTTCAACATTTAATAAGTCTAGTAATGTAGGTGCTAAGTCACCTAAACGACCAGTTTCACGTAATGTTACATCTTCTTTAGTAACAATTACTGGAACTGGGTTTGTAGTATGAGTAGTCATAGGTTGATCATCATCAGTTAAAACTTGATCTGAGTTACCATGGTCAGCTGTAATTATTGCATAGCCATTCATATCTAAAATTTTATCAACCACTTCACCTAAACATTCATCTACTGCTTCAATTGCTTTGATTGTTGGTTCAAGCATACCACTATGACCTACCATGTCAGGGTTAGCAAAGTTTAAAATAATTAAATCTAAATCACCTTTGTCTAACTCTTCTAACAATGTATCTTTAACTTCGTATGCACTCATTTCAGGTTTTAAATCATACGTAGCAACTTTAGGTGAATCGATTAAGCGACGACGTTCACCTTCAAATTCTTCATTACGTCCACCACTCATGAAATAAGTAACATGTGGGTATTTTTCAGTTTCTGCAATACGTAATTGTTTTAAATTATTATTTTGAGCAACTTCACCAATTGTATTAGTTAAATCAACTTTTTCAAATACGACTTCTGCATCAACATTATCATTATATTTAGTAAATGTTGCATAGAATAAATCATTTACACGCTCAACTTTAAAGCCGTCAAATGCTTTATTTGTAAATATTTCAGATAATTGTGCTGCTCTATCAGGACGGAAATTGAAGAAGATAACAGCATCACCATCTTGAACACCTTCATTTTGTCCTTCAACTATGAAAGGTTCAACAAATTCGTCTGTAACGTCATTTTCATAATTCGCTTCTACACCTTCTTTAGCGCTCGCATAAGAAGGTCCTTCGAAATTGCGAATAGCATTATAAGCTTTTTCTTCACGATCCCAACGTTTATCACGATCCATAGCGTAATAACGACCTGAAATCGATGCAAATTGACCTACACCAAGTTCTTTAAATTTAGCTTCTGTTTCTTCAATATATTTAATTGCTGATTTTTGATCTACATCACGACCATCTAAAAATGCATGTACATACACTTTATCTAAACCTTTTTGTTTAGCAAGTTCTAATAATGCAAATAAATGTTTGTAATGACTGTGAACACCGCCATCTGAAAGTAAACCAAATACATGTAATGCTGAGTCGTGATCTTTAACGTGTTGAGCTGCTTTACCTAACACTTCATTTTCGTAGAAATCACCATCTTCAATGGATTTATTAATACGAGTTAAACTTTGATAGACAATACGACCTGCACCTATATTCATATGACCTACTTCAGAGTTACCCATTTGACCTTCGGGAAGGCCAACATCTAAACCACTTGCTTCAATTTGAGTCGTAGGATATGTGTTGTAATAACGATCGAAATTGGGTTTATGCGCTTGTTTTACTGCATTACCATGTTCACTTTCACGGTTAGCAAAACCGTCTAAAATAATTAATGCTGTTGGTTGTTTAGCCATAATTATTTAGCACCTTCTAACAATTGTACAAAATCATCTACTTTAAGTGATGCGCCACCAACTAATGCACCATCGATATCTGATTGAGCCATATATTCTTTAACATTATTTGGTTTCACACTACCACCATATTGAATACGAGTCGCATCAGCTACATCTTGACTAGACACGTCTGCTACTGTTTTACGTACTTGTGCACACATTTCATTTGCATCTTCTGAAGTAGCTGATTTACCAGTACCGATTGCCCAAATTGGTTCGTAAGCAATGACAACTTCTTTAAGTTGATCTTCTGACAAGCCTTTTACTGCTTCTTTTACTTGGTTGCTTACTACTTGGTTAGCTTTGCCATTTTCTCTTTCTTCATCTGTTTCACCAACACAAATAATTGGTGTCATTCCATGATTAAATACTGCATGTGCTTTTTTATTTACATCTTCATCTGTTTCATGGAATAATTCACGACGTTCTGAATGTCCAATAACGACATATTTAACACCTAAATCAGCTAATGCCACTGGAGAAGTTTCTCCTGTATATGCACCATTATCTTCAAAATAAGTGTTTTGAGCACCAATTTTTAATCCTTTTGCTTTGCCATCATTCACTAGAGAGATTAATGCATCTAATTGAATTGTTGGCGCACAAATTACTGATTCAACTTCCTTTTCATCAGGTAATGTAGGTAAATTGTTTACAAAGTCTTTAGCTTCTTGAACTGTTTTATTCATTTTCCAGTTACCAGCTATGATTGGTTTTCTCATTATTGACACTCCTATTATTAATAAATTTAAAATTAATTATAAATATTTACGTTCTTTTATTGTTTTCCCATGAAAATCATAAAAGAAACATTTTTATGATTTAAATAAATATTATTTATCGTTAATTGCTTTGATACCAGGTAATTCTTTACCTTCAAGGTATTCTAATGAAGCACCGCCACCAGTTGAAATATGAGTGAAATCCTCTTCAAATCCTAGTGAAATTGCAGCCGCTGCTGAATCACCGCCACCGATAATTGTGATTGCATCTTCTAAGTTAGCAATTGCTTTACATACACCAATTGTACCTTTAGCAAAATTACTAAATTCAAATACACCCATAGGTCCGTTCCATACTACTGTATGAGCACCTTGTAATTCTTTAGTAAATAACTCTATTGTTTTTGGTCCAATATCCATTGCTTCTTGATCACTTGGAATTTCATCAATAGATACTTCAGTGATTTTAGCATCGTTTGAAAATTCTTTAGCTACTTTACAATCAACAGGTAATACAATTTGATCGCCATTTTTTTCTAAAAGTTCTTTAGCAAAGTCAATTTTATCTTCTTCTAATAAAGATAGACCAATTTCTTTACCTTGTGCTTTTAAAAATGTATATGCCATACCGCCACCAATAATGATTTTATCAGCGATATTCACTAAATTTTTAATAACACCAATTTTGTCAGATACTTTAGCACCACCTAAAATAGCCACAACTGGTTTATGCGGGTCATTTACCACACCACCAATAAATTTAATTTCTTTTTCCATTAGGTAACCTGCAGCTGTTTCTAGATGAGTAGAAATACCAACATTTGAAGCATGTTCACGGTGTGCAGTACCAAATGCATCATTTACAAACACATCACCTAATGATGCCCAATACTTACCTAATTCAGGATCATTTTTAGATTCTTTTTTACCGTCTAAATCTTCAAAACGAGTATTTTCAACTAATAATACATCGCCTTCATTTAAATTTTTAATTGCAGATTCTAATTTTTCACCGCGTGTTTCTGGAACAAACACAACTTCTTTGCCTAATTTTTCAGTTAATGAATCTGCTACTGGTTTTAAAGTTAACTCTTTTTTATCACTTTCTTCTTTAACTTTACCTAAGTGAGAGAATAATACCAATTTACCGCCTTGTTCTAAAATATATTTAATTGTTGGTAAAGCTTGAACAATACGGTTATCATTTGTAATTTCACCATTTTTTAAAGGTACATTAAAGTCAGCACGTTCAAGTACAACTTTTCCTTTTAAGTCTAAATCAGAAACAATTTTTTTTGCCATTATAATTTCCTCCTTTAAATAGGAATTATTAATATAAAAATAAGCGGAGAAGCGTTAGTGCTCCCCGCTTACTCATAAGCTAACTTAATTCAACATTTTATATAAGTGTACTGAGCACAAGTTTTATTAAACTAGGCTACGAAATTATTTAGTTAATTCAGCTAAATATTCTAAAGTACGTACTAATTGAGAAGTATAAGACATTTCGTTGTCATACCAAGCAGCTACTTTAACTAATTGTTTGTCGCCAACTGAGATGACACGAGTTTGAGTTGCATCGAATAATGAACCAAAGTTCATACCAACAACATCTGATGATACGATTTCATCTTCAGTGTAACCGAATGATTCGTCAGCAGCATTTTTCATTGCTTTGTTAACATCTTCAACTGTTACTTCTTTTTCTAATACAACTGTTACTTCAGTTAATGAACCAGTAGCTACTGGTACACGTTGTGCTCCACCATCTAATTTACCATCGATTTCAGGAATTACTTTACCGATAGCTTTAGCTGCACCTGTTGAGTTAGGTACGATGTTTTGTGCTGCTGCACGTGCACGACGTTTGTCACCTTTTCTGTGTGGACCATCTTGAGTCATTTGGTCACCAGTGTAAGCATGGATAGTTGTCATTAAACCTTCAACAATACCAAATTCGTCATTTAAAACTTTAGCAACTGGTGCTAATGAGTTTGTAGTACATGAAGCACCTGATACTACTGTTTCAGATCCATCTAAGTCTTTGTGGTTTGTGTTAAATACGATAGTTTTAACATCACCTTTGGCTGGAGCAGAAATTAATACTTTTTTAGCTCCTGCATTAATGTGTGCTTCAGCTTTTTCTTTTTCTGTATAGAAACCAGTACATTCTAATACTACGTCGATATCTAAATCGCCCCATGGTAATTTACTTGCATCTGGTTCTTCAAAAGATTTAACTTCTTTACCATTTACACGGAAACCACCTTCAACTACTTCTACGTCTCCGTTAAAGCGACCTTGCATAGTGTCATATTTTAATAAATGAGCTAACATTTCGTCGTCTGTTAAGTCGTTTACTGCAACTACTTCAATACCTTCTACGTCTTGAATTCTTCTGAATGCTAAACGACCAATTCTACCAAAACCATTAATTGCTACTTTTACTGCCATTATAATGGCCTCCTTTAAAATGATATTTAAAAAGTTAAATAACTTTTTATTCCTTATTTAGTATTACTTTAGCTGCTGCTTCATCAGTAATTAATATTGTATTTTTGGGGGCAATACTGAGATATGCTTTGATAGCTTCTCCCTTAGACATGCCGCCAGCAACAGCATATATAAAATCTTTGCTTTCTAAATCTTCAAGTTGTAATCCAATAGTTTTTACTTTTTGAACTACATGACCTTGAGCGTCAAAATAATATCCGAAAGCTTCTCCAACGGCTTGATGATGTTGAAGTCTTTCAATCACCTCATCAGATGATTGTCTACGGTGCGCCATCTTCAGCGCATCACCAATACCGTGTATTGTTATATTTGCTTGTTTAATTTTTTCTAATGTATGCACAACTGATGGTTCCATCAGCAATGTATTATATGTTGATTCGCTAACATTATCTGGTACATATAGCGTGGTATAATAACCACCACTTTGTTGTGCCATACTTGCTGCAATTGTATTTGCTTGATAAACCATATTTTCACCAAGACCACCACGTGCAGGAACAAAAAACACATTAAATGGTAATAAATGCATTGCTCGGCTAACATTAGCCATTGTTGATCCACCTGTCACTGATACAATTGCATCTTCATACAATATATCTTCTAGTAAATGACCTGCTTGTCTACTCATCTCAGACTTAACTTCTTCATGCATGTCAGCATTTCCAGGTATGACATATACTTCTTTAATTCCGAAGTTGGACTTAATATGTTTAGCGTAGTGATTATCATCTTTATACACTTTAAAGTAATCACTTAATTGATTAAGTACTTTTGTACCTTCTTCAGTGATTTCCATACCAGTTGATTTTACTTGTATAAGATTTTGCTTTTTTAATATGTCTGTTTCTGTTCTTAAGACTCTTTCTGTAATATCCATATGTTCGCTTAAACTTCTACGTCCAACAGGTTCATTATTTGAAATTGTCGTTAAGATAGAGAAACGTCGATACATTTTATCAACTAAGTCAGGAACCAACTTTTGTTGTAGTTTAATCAGGTCTTTCACTACTACCTTCCTCCTATTTTCTCAAAAGGTAATCGAGAGTTAGAGGGGGTTTGACTTTTTTTGTCCCAGGTGGGACAAAATTCAACCTCTTTACAATTGCAATACTACTATTGTCGTTATAAAAAAGCAAGTGAAAACCTTTATTATTTTAAATAATCTGTTAAATATTTAAAATAGGGTATAGTAAATGCAATAGAGTTAACCTTATAGATAGGTTTTTCAAAAATGATGAATTATAATTTAAACATTAACTAGATAGGAGGAATCACTTTGAAATATAAAGACAATAAGGATGTAGAAGTTTTAGATCCTTCTGATAATAGATATAAAGATGATGACTATTTTAAAAGAGAACAAGAATATCGAGATATTTCTGAACATCACAATACAATACGATATCACTATGGTTGTGGTTGTCCTTTTGGTTGTTTCTCTTCTATTTTTATATCGATTGTTCTTTCAATTATCTTAACATTCTTGCTTAACTGGATATTTTAAAAAAACCTAGAGATACACACATGGTAAAATGTGTATATACCTAGGTCTTTTTTTATTCTTCGTTTGAAGATCTTTGAGATTGTTGGGTATTACTTTTTGATTCTGAAGTAGTTGAACTAGATGATTGTGTTTTAGGTTCGGTAGTAGATGGTTGCATCGTTGATTTTTGTGTTTGGGATGATTGATTTGTATTAGCTCGTTCTTGTGTAGTAGTTGTGTCATTGTTACTTGACTTATGTTGTGATGTTTCAGTTGAATCCTTAGAACGAGAAGATTGACTTGACTGAGTGTTTTCATTTGATTTATCTGTTTCTTCTTGCGTTGCTTTTTCTTGAGTTGGTGCGTTTTCTTTTTGTTGAGTTTGTGAGTTTTCTTTTTGTTGAGTTTGTGAGTTTTCTTTTTGTTGAGTACTTTGAATTTGATTTGTATTAGGTTGTTTTGTAGATGTTTCTTTAGAAGATTGTTGCGTTTGTGCTGTTTTACCTTGATTAGTAGGTTGTACTTTTATTGAATTATTTTGCTCATTAGAATAGTTATCAGTTACATTTGGATTTTTTACGTTATCTAATTTATTTTCTTTACTATTATTTGTATTGTTTTCACTTGTTGTATTTTCTTGCGTACTTTCTTCATTCTTTTTATTACTTTTAGTATCTTTATCTTTCTTATCTTTATGTTCTTCCGTTGACTGATTATTTAAACGTTCATTGACTCTGTTTGAATTATCCACAAAAGCAAAAACTGCAAACACCAATCCACCAAGTAATAGAAGCACAATAAGTGTACTAATTATTTTAGAAATACCACTCATTTTTTTCTTTTCATGTGCTTCATAGTCTTTAAGATTTCTATTTTTTTTTGACATGGACTCCCTCACTTCTTAATTATCTATTCATCCTTTAATATAGCAATCTATTTTACATTATTTCCTTTTAAAAAAATATTAAAAATACTTAAGTACATATATAAATGGAATACTCATTCAATTATACATGATAACATCATATATAAATAACTATACTATCAATATGATGTAAATTTTGGAGTGACAAAATGAAAAAAGATACTTTTAACACATTATTCAAACATCATTCAAGCAATAAAATTAAATCTATGATGTTAAGTAATGATGATTTTGATGAAAGTAAAAACTCAAAATTTGATATATTTATTGGCATTTTAATTCCTATAATCATATTATTCTTAATCTTATTTATAAAGTAATATAATAGAAACTTGAAAGAGAAGAGAATAGAAAGAAATTAAAATGACTTTTGTTTTGTAAATTAGTATATTAAAAGTATAAACATACTTTTTAAATATTCTACTATTCTCTATAGCAAAGCTATACTTATATTATAGCTAAATTTAGGTAATTTAATGACCGTATTTTCTAAAGTTAATGACATAATCTTGAATGCTTTTTGAGCATCTTTCTCTACATTGTCATTAAAAAAATTTATTTTCTTTATAAAAAATGAGGTGTTAGTAAATGAAACAATTTTTAATTACTGGTGGAACTGGAATGGTAGGTAGTCATTTAGTAAATGAAATTAAAAAAAGAGAGGCTCATATTACAATTTTAACTCGTAGTGATAAACAAAGTGATGAGCCTAAGATTACGTATGTTAACTGGTCTAAAAAAGGATGGGAAAATCAAGTACCAGATATTGATGTAGTCATTAATTTAGCAGGAGCTACATTAAATAAACGTTGGACATCCTCTTACAAACAAACGATTATGACAAGTCGTATTCAATCGACTGAATCTTTAGTTCATTTATTTGAGCAACGGCAACATAAACCTGAAGTGCTTTTTAATGCAAGTGCTATGGGTTATTATCCTCCAAGTTTACATCGAACTTATACAGAACAATATCAAACACTTCCTTTTGATTTCCTGTCAGATGTCGTTTATCAATGGGAACGATTTGCTCGTCGTTTCGAAAATTTTGGTACACGTGTTATATTGGGAAGATTTAGTATGATTTTGTCTTCTGAAGGTGGCGCACTTCAAACGATGAAACTACCATATAAATTCTACGTAGGCGGAAAATTAGGTTCTGGCCGTCAATGGTATTCTTGGATTCACATAGATGACTTAGTGCGTGCGATTTTATTTACAATTGACGAATCAAATGCAAAAGGTCCATTTAATATGGCTTCTCCAATTCCTGAACGTCAAAATTTATTTGGTTATACACTTGGACGTACGATGCATAAACCACATGAAACGTGGGTGCCATCATTAATTATGCGTGCTGTACTAGGAGAAATGTCGACAGTAGTTCTCGATACTCAAAAAGTCTTACCTAATAAATTAGAAGCATTAGGGTTTAATTTTAGATATAATAATTTAAAAGTTGCACTTGAAGACTTAATTAACGAATAGTATTTGGAGATTTAGTAATGAATGACAACAAGTTAACGTATATCTTACTACTTATCGCTAGTGTATTTTTAATTTTAAATGGTATCTTTGCTTTCGAAAAGAGTATTATTATGGTACTTTTATCTTTCTTCTTTATTATTATAGGATTATTATTAGGGTTTGTAGCTATACATTATTTATTAAAAACTAAAAAACCATAAAAAAAGGAAGAGCATCAATGCTCTTCCTTTTTTACATGTTAAACAATTCTATTTACATATCTTCAGGTTGCATTACATGATCAATTAAACCATATTCTTTTGCTTCATCAGCAGTTAAGAAGTTATCACGATCAGTATCTTTTTGAATTGTTTCAATATTTTGACCTGTACGTTCAGCTAAAATACGATTTAATTTTTCACGTGTTTTTAAGATATGGTTAGCAGCAATTTCAATTTCTGTCGCTTGACCTTGAGCGCCACCTAATGGTTGATGAATCATAACTTCAGCGTTTGGTAAGGCAAAACGTTTACCTTTTGTACCAGCTGCTAATAAGAATGATCCCATTGACGCAGCCATACCAATACAAATTGTTTGTACATCTGGTTTAATGTGTTGAATTGTATCGTAAATAGCAAATCCTGCTGTTACACTACCACCTGGAGAATTGATGTATAAATAAATATCTTTTTCAGAATCTTGAGCTTGTAAGAATAATAATTGTGATACAATTGAATTTGCAACATTATCATCAATTGCTGAGCCTAACATAATAATGCGGTCTTTTAATAGACGAGAATAAATATCATATGCGCGTTCACCACGATTTGTTGTTTCAATAACTGTAGGAATTAAATTCATTATATTTCCTCCTTGTAATTAACTGTTATATTTATTTTACAATAAAAGTCAAAAATGGTCAAAAATAATACCTTTACATTTATTTGACGTTGCGTTTTATAATTTTATACACTATTCATATATTCAAATTGTACTGTTAATTATATATTTAGTACAGAAATTAGTTTTTATATTATACTCCTCGTAGTGTAATGGATAGCACGTAAGATTCCGGTTCTTAAGATAGAGGTTCGATTCCTCTCGAGGGGGCTATTATTAAAAATAGGATGAAACGTTATATTAATGTTTCATCCTATTTTTTAAAACACATTTTATTTTATAATTCGACTTTTTCTCCATTTCTAATTTTATCAGCGAGTTCATTTAATTTTCGTAAGCGATGATTTACTCCTGATTTAGAAATAGGCCCATTTGATATCATTTCTCCTAATTCTTTCAAAGAAATTTCTTGATGTTCTACTCGTAATTTTGCAATCTCTCTTAAACGATCAGGCAAATTATCTAAACCTATTTCTTCATCAATTAATTGAATGCTTTGTACTTGTTTCATAGCTGCACTCACAGTTTTATTTAAATTAGCTGTTTCACAATTTACTAGTCTATTGACAGAGTTTCTCATATCTCTCACTATTCTTACATCTTCAAATTTTAATAGTGCTTGGTACCCCCCTATCAAACTTAAAAACTCAGAAATTTTCTCCGCTTCTTTCAAATAAGAGATACTTCCTTTTTTTCGTTCTAAATGCTTAGCATTTAATCCATAACTGTTCATTAGTTTAGTTAATCCCTCAGCATGCCCTTCATATTGAGAAAAAATTTCTAAATGGTAGGAAGAGGTTTCTGGGTTGTTTACTGATCCACCCGCTAAAAATGCTCCCCTTAAATAGCTTCTACGCATTTCATCATCTTTAATCATACTCGCATCAATATCATGAACAAAAATACCATTTTTTAAAATACCTAATTCATCAAGTATTTCTTTAACACGTACTTTAGTTCGACAAATATAGATATTATTCTTTTTTAATTTCATTTTTTTTCGTACTAAAATTTCTACTTCCACATTAAAAATACGCTTAATTAATGAATATATTCTTCGAGCCGTAGTCGCATTTTCAGTTTGAACATTAATTACAAATTGTTGATTAGATAAACTGAGTGCACCGTTCATCCGAATCAAAGCGCTAAGTTCAGCTTTAGCATTACTTTCATCGACTTCAATACGGGTCAATTCACTTTTCATATCTGATGCAAAACTCATTGATGCTCCCTCCTTTTCTCATCATCATTATTATATGTAATTAACATCTCAAAATATATAACACTCTATATCAAATTATTTTTAAATTCATTAAAATTTATTTTTTAGGTTTAAATTGAATTGTACTTGTTAATTCAAGTGCTAAATCATATATAAGGTTAGCAAGCACCTTTGTATTATGACGAACGAGGACGTGGTCATAAACTTCTACAAGATTTTTAGAAGTAATCATTTTAATATGATTTTCTGTTAATTTTATTTTATTCATATTAACAGGATGAGCATTACGTTCTTTATATCGTTGAAGAATCTGTTCATCAAATGCATCATTACTACAAATAACATAATCAATAAATGGTTCTCCAGCATGTTGATGAATAGCTTTAATATGATCGTAGACATCATAATCATTTGTTTCTCCTGGTTGAGTCATAATATTAGATATGTATAATTTCGGTGCTTGTGAACTTATTATTGCTTTAGAAATACCTTCAATACACAAATTTGAAATTACACTCGTATACAGTGAACCAGGACCTAGAACAATTAAATCCGCTTCTTGTAAAGCATCAACAGCTTCCTGCATGGGTTCTACATTAGATGGTTCTAAATAGACACGTCGAATTTTTTTATTTTTTTTAGGTATTTTAGATTCACCTTCAACAATCTCACCATCTTCTAATACAGCATTTAACATAACATTAGTATTAGTAGATGGAATCACTTTTCCTTTAATGTTTAAAATTTTACTTAATTCTTTCACTGCATGACCAAAGTCATTTTTTATATTTGTGAGTGCTGCAAGTAATAAATTACCTAATGAGTGACCTTCAATTTGATGTTCTTCAAAACGATACTGAAATAATTCTTCTAGAATAGGTTCCGCATCACTTAGCGCTGCAATGACATTTCTAATATCTCCTGGAGCAGGAATAGACATTTCATCCCTAATTTTACCTGTACTACCACCATCATCTGCGACTGTAACAATAGCAGTGATATCTATTGGATATTCTCGTAATCCTCTAGCTAGTACTGAGAGTCCCGTACCTCCTCCGATTAGTACTACTTTCAACTGTTTCATTTCTTCACGCCACTTTCAATATGTGCATCTCTATGATGAACATACACATTATAATCAAATATATCATTTAACTCTTCTCCGATACGCTTAGCTAAGGCTACAGAGCGATGTTGTCCGCCGGTACACCCTATTGCTATAACCAGTTGCGATTTACCCTCTTTTTTATAACCTGGAATCATAAAAATAAGTAAATCCATTAGTTTTTCAAAGAAAGTTTCAGTTTCTTTCCATTTCATCACATAATTATAAACTGCTTCATCTTCTCCAGTCATCGGTCTCAAGTCTTCAACATAATATGGATTAGGTAAAAAACGTACATCGAATACTAAATCAGCATCTTTCTGAATACCATGTTTAAATCCAAAACTAGTTACATTAATACTAAATGAATTCATTTTTTCATTGGCGAAACGACGTTTGATTCTTTCTTTTAATTCTTTAGGCTTTAACTCTGTAGTATCAATAATGTAATTCGCTATTGACCTAATATTTGAAAGCAATTGTTGTTCTTCTAGAATTGAATCAATTAAAGACATTTGACCATTTTGATTTAAAGGGTGCGCTCTACGTGATTCTTTATATCTAGAAATTAATTTTTCAGTTGTAGCTTCTAAAAACATAATATCTACAATAACATCATTTCGCGTTTTAATTGCATCAATTTCATCTACAAGTGATTTAAATAACTCTTTTCCTCTTAAATCAATTGCAATTGCTACTTTTTGAAGTGAAGGATTACCTTGCTCCATTAACTCCACAAGTTTAGGTAGTAATATAGGCGGTAAATTATCTACACAGAAAAAGCCAATATCTTCTAAACATTGAATAACTAATGATTTACCAGCGCCAGACAATCCCGTAATAACTAATAGTTCACTTTTGCTCATTTCATCATTTATTTGATTAACCATTCTAAGCACCATCCATTTAATCATACATATATTTATATAACATCATAGCATATATTTTTACATTGCTAACAATTTGTATCGACTTTACTGCTAAGAAAAAAGCTAGTAATAATACTTCTATCAGAAGTGATTATTCTAGCTTTAATTAATATCTTAAGCTTCTTCTTTATCATTTAATTCTTCGATATAATCAATTGCACTTTGTGCAGCAATACTACCATCACCTGTAGCAGTTACGATTTGACGTAATCCTTTATCTCTCACGTCTCCAGCTGCAAAAATCCCTGGTACAGAAGTAGTCATATCATCTTTTGTAATAATATAGCCCATATCATTTGTAATACCTAAATTATTAAATGGTGCTGTTAGAGGTTTCATACCAATATAAATAAAGACACCGTCTGCATCTAACGTTTGCTCAGACGCATCTTTTGTTGAAACTAACGTTACAGATCCTACTTTTCCATCTTTTTCATTAATTGATTTCAAAGTGTGACTCCAAATAAAATCAATTTTTTCATTTTTAAATGCACGATCTTGTAGAATTTTTTGGGCTCTTAGTTCGTCTCTTCGATGAACAATTGTTACTTTATCAGCGAATTTAGTAAGGAATGCACCCTCTTCTACCGCTGAGTCGCCGCCACCAATAACAAATATATTTTTGTTTTTAAAGAATGCGCCATCACATACTGCACAATAACTTACACCACGACCACCTAATTCTTGTTCACCAGGGACACCAATTTTTTTATATTCTGCACCTGTTGAAATAATCACTGCTCTAGCTGTTATTGTTTTATTTCCTAGATTAATCACTTTGTGATCGCCATTATCTTCAATTGATTTGATATCTCCATATTGATAAGAAGCACCAAATTTTTTCGCATGTTCAAACATTTTTGTTGATAAATCTGGACCTGTAATCATTTCAAAGCCTGGAAAATTTTCAACTTCTTCCGTATTTGCCATTTGTCCTCCAGGCATACCGCGTTCAATCATCACTGTATTTAGATTTGCACGTGATGCATAAACTGCAGCAGTCATTCCAGCTGGTCCAGCCCCAATTATCGCAACATCAAAATCTACTTCGTTCATTTTTATACCTCCTACGTTTATATTAATACGCGCATTATATAGTATTATTTGCTTTTCATAAATTTATATGCTCAATAATTTATCAATTGCGTTATCTAATTTATATCTTGTAGTATTAAAAATTTCAATAATTTTCTTTTTAGTTATATGCTTTTTATGATAACGGTAATATAAATAAACATGTGCCGCAATATATCTATTTAACTCTTTAAAATTAACGCCTTCAACGATTAAAGCTTCTCCTTTATCAATCCAACTGACAAATAATTCTGTATCAAACGATAGTTCTTCAACGTCATATATTTTCTTTAAGCCTTTATGAATAAAATCAAGCTTATTTAAATGTAATCCTTGAACTAAGTAAGTTAAATATAACTTTTCATAGTCATTCATGTTTTCCAATACTGACCAAATGTCTTCAGTCATTAGTATTTCTTTTCCATTTAACTGATTTAATAAAAATACGCCATATAATCGATAATGACTGTCATCATCTAATAATAAAGGTAATATTTTTTGTTCAAATGTGTATTTACTTTCTTCTAATACCCATGGGGCATACCCCACATTTACTTCAGAAATTTGCAATAATTTATCCCAAAATAGTTTACTTTGTTCTTTATTTCCTAAGTAATAATAGTTATAACTTAAAGCATTAAACATTTGAACTGAAACAAACTTACCCTTTTTATATAAAGGTAATAAAAGTTGTTGAGACGCTTTGTACTGTTTAAGATAACTTAGTACAATACCTAACTTAAAACTTTCATCTTCATTCATCGGCATCACTTTATTTAATATTTTTATATATTTGTGATACTTCTCTGTTTCATTAGTATTATATAATAGCAATGTATAATGACATAGTGCATGAACATCCGAGTTATCTTCAGCAAGCAATGTTTCGAATAATTCTTTAGCAATCTCATATTCACTCAAATAAAGATAACACATTGCTAGTAAATTTCTAATAACGCGATGCGACTGAATATCATCGTTTTGTTTTAAAATATACGTTCGTGCTTCTTGTAACCGTCCTTGAGCGAATAAATATTGAAATAATAATTGAACTGCAAATAATTGTGCTTCCATTTCAATTTTATTTTCTTCAATATAAGAAACTTCGAACATGTTTTCTAATTCTTCTCTAAAAGAATCATCATTTGATAAAACTACATAATTAATACCAAACAAGAAGGCCTTGTTTGGCTCATTAAGTTTAATATTCAGCTGACTCAATTGATAATAACTTTCTGATACATTATGATCATTTATAATGCTTTCATAAAACATTTTTTCTGCTTTTTTATTCAAATTCAATTCATTTAAACAATCGGCATACTTAAGTTTTATATCAAAATCTTCAGGTGACAAATCTAGCACATTTCCATAATATTCAGCTGCTTTTCTATAATTTCTCTGTTTATATTTTTGATCTGCCATCTTTCGATAAAAATTCTCATCAAAAGTCATTGGAATAATTTTTTGTTCCTTTCGTGCCATGCTTTGTCACCACTTTCTTATTTATTATGAATTTGCATGGGGTTTCCAAAAGCAATAGTATCATTGGGAACATCTTTAGAGACGATAGTACCTGCTTTAATCATAACGTTATGACCGATTTTCACTCCAGGTAAAATGGTCACATTTGCTCCAATTAAAGTATGAGAACCAATGTCCACTCGTCCATAACGATACTCATTTACTAAAATTTCATGCGTTAATATTGTTGTATTATAACCAATAACAGTATTACTGCCAATAGATATTAACTGGGGATGAAAAATATCAGGCATTACCTTATAGGCAAATGCAGTTCGTTCCCCAATTGACATCTTCAAGAAATGAATATAAACATATCGTTTCACATTTAAAAAAGGAATAAATCGACTTATTTCTATTATTACTGTATTTTTTAACACTTTAGAAAAACGAACAAATTGGTAAATGCGCCATAAGGGATTCATCGACTGTGTATTAATAATAGTTAATCGTCTCATTATTTTACTTTCCCTCTTGAATTCCAAGTTAATGGTCCAGCATTTTTATAAATAGCTGGTTGATATTTTATTCGACGATAGATAATCAAAGTCATACCAATAATAATTAAAATAATTGAAACAAGTTGAGCTACGCGAATATGACTTGTTAACATTAAACTGTCTGTTCGTAATCCTTCAACGAAGAAGCGCCCTATTGAATACCAAATGAGATATAATGAAAATGTTTCTCCAACGCGTAAATACTTTCTAAGAGTAATTAATATAATAAAACCAAGTATATCCCAAATAGATTCATATAAAAAAGTAGGATGATAGTATACACCTTCAATATACATATTTCGAATAATAAATTCTGGAATATGCATATTTTCTAGAAATGTTCTTGATACTGGTCCGCCATGAGCTTCATGATTCATAAAATTGCCCCATCGCCCTATACCTTGAGCTAATATAATGCTTGGTGCAACAATATCTCCAAGTTGAAAAGGATTAAGATTTTTCAATTTACATAGAATAATTCCAGTAATAAAGCCACCTATTAATCCACCGTGAATAGCTATCCCGCCATGCCAAATTTTAGGTATTTCTGATGGATTTTCCATATAATAAGGCCATTGAAATATAACAAAATAAATTCTTGCAACTAGAAATCCGAAAATTGCACAATAAAAAATAATATCTACTAATGTATCTTTATGTAATCCTATAGATTTCAAGCTTTCTTGAGCAATAAAATATCCAATCAATATTCCTACTGCAATAATAATTCCATACCATTTTATCGATAAAGGACCTATATCGATAGCAGTAGGATTGATATAATTCAAATTAAAAAACATATACTATATCCCTTCATTCTGATTCCCATTCTTGAGAATTTCTTCATTTAAACGTTGATTAAATTCTTCAGCTGTATTAATACCCATGATATTTAAACGATAATTCATTGCAGCTACTTCTATAATAACAGCAACGTTTCTTCCTGGTCTTACAGGGATTGTTTTTTTAGTTATTTCCGTATCTAAAATCTTTAACGTTTCTTCATTTAAGCCAACGCGATCATATAATTTATTCTTATCCCAATTTTCAAGATTTATATTTAACCGTATTTGTTTTTGGGTTAGAATTGACCCCGCTCCAAATAAAGTCATGACATTGATAATTCCTAGTCCACGTATTTCTAATAAATGTTCAATTAACTTAGGTGGTGTACCAATCAATTCGTCTTTCGTAATTTCGCGAATTTCAACATTATCATCTGCTACTAAACGATGACCTCGTTTTACTAATTCTAATGCTGTTTCACTTTTTCCGATGCCAGAGTCTCCTGTAATCAATACGCCTACACCATATACGTCTACTAAAACGCCGTGTAGAGAGGTCGTTTTAGCCAACTCATGTTCTAAAAATGTCGTTAATCGACTCATTAAACTTGTCGTAGCATCTTTAGAAACAATCAAAGGTGTCTCCATTTCTTGAGCCGCTTCAATCAGTTCCTGAGGAGGCTCTAATCCTCTTGTCACAATAATTGCTGGGGTTTCAGGACGACATAATTTTCTCATTCGTCCTCGTCTTTCTTCATCTGGTAATAAATTGTAAAATGATAATTCAGTGGTACCTAATAATTGAATACGATTTGCTGCATAATGAGAAAAATAACCTGCCATTTCTAAACCAGGTCTAGAAATATCAATATTTTTAATTGTTTTATTTAATCCTTTTTCTCCAGTAAATAGCTTCAGTTTTAATACTTTAACCAATCTCTCTGTCGTTAACATGAGTTCACCTCAAAATTCCCTTGAATTAATTCATCTCTTATCATATCAAAAATATAACAATATGTTATATAAAAAAGGAGTAGAAAATTATTTTTCTACTCCTTTTTTCAAAACCATTAAAATGATATTCTACTTCATTTATACTCTAAAAAAGCACTATCGCACATTAAATTCTATTTTATTCATCTCGCACTTTATCACGTTCTAACACTGTTTTTAAGTACTTACCTGTATAAGAAGCTTCCACACTTGCAATGTCTTCTGGCGTTCCAGTTGCAACGATAGTACCGCCACCTTCTCCGCCTTCTGGTCCTAAATCTATAATATAATCTGCTGTTTTAATAACATCTAAATTATGTTCAATAATAACCACTGTATCTCCATTTTCCACAAGGCGATTTAATACTTTTAATAATCGACTGATATCGTCAACATGAAGACCTGTAGTAGGTTCATCTAAGATATAAATTGATCGTCCTGTAGAACGTTTGTGTAATTCTGAAGCCAGTTTCACACGTTGTGCTTCCCCACCAGAAAGTGTGGTTGCTTGTTGCCCTAGAGTAATATAGCCTAATCCTACATCTACAAGTGTTTGTAATTTTCTATGAATTTTAGGAATATTTTCAAAGAAATAAGTCGCTTCTTCTACTGTCATTGCTAATACATCTGCAATATTTTTTCCTTTATATGTGACTTCTAAAGTTTCTCTATTGTATCGTTTGCCATCACACACTTCGCATGGCACATATACATCTGGTAAGAAGTGCATTTCTATTTTAATAATGCCATCGCCTTTACAAGCTTCACAACGACCACCTTTAACATTAAAACTAAAGCGTCCTTTTTGATATCCTCTAATTTTAGCTTCATTCGTTTGAGCAAAAACATCTCTAATGTCATCAAATACACCTGTATATGTCGCCGGGTTAGAACGTGGTGTTCTTCCTATAGGTGATTGATCAATATCTATAATCTTATCTAATTGATCAATACCTTTGATCTCATCATACTCTCCAGGTTTAACTTTAGAATTATTAATTGTTTGAGCTAATGATTTATATAACACTTCATTAACTAATGAACTTTTACCTGATCCAGAAACACCTGTTACAACCGTCATTACTGACAATGGAATATCTACATCAACATCTTTTAAATTATTACTTTTTGCACCTTTAATTGAGATTTTACGATTCGTAACTTCTCTGCGATGTTCCGGGACGTCAATACGTTTTTTACCGCTCAAATATTGACCAGTTAAGGATTTCTTGTCTTTCATTACCTTTTTAGGAGTCCCACTTGAGACAATTTCACCGCCATGATTACCTGCACCAGGTCCGACATCAACAAGGTAATCGGCTGCTCTCATCGTATCGTCATCATGTTCAACTACAATGAGTGTGTTACCTAAATCTCTCATCTCTTTTAATGTATTGATTAAACGATCATTATCGCGTTGATGTAATCCGATAGAAGGTTCGTCCAATACATAAAGCACGCCTGTCAATCGTGATCCAATTTGAGTAGCAAGACGAATACGTTGTGCTTCTCCACCTGATAGTGTTCCTGAAGAACGATTCAGTGTTAAATAATCAAGCCCTACATTATTTAAGAATGTTAATCTTGAAATAATCTCAATTAAAATTTGTTTAGCAATCGCTTTGTCTTGCTCTGATAACTCTATATTCTCATAAAATTTGAGTGCATTTTTAATTGAATATTCTACAACTTCGCCAATATTGTATCCACCAACATATACTGAAAGTGCTTCTTTACTTAAACGTTTACCGTGACATGTTTCACATGGAAGTTCAGTCATATATCTACTCATCATTTCACGTGTATATTCTGATGGTGATTCGTGATAACGTCGATCTATATTAGGGACTACGCCTTCAAATTTCATTTTTCTACGACGTGTGCCTCCATTTCGACTATGAAATGAAAACTCAATTTCTTTATCGCCTGACCCATTCATAAGAATATCTTTTTGTCTATCAGTCAATTTTTTATATGGCTTATCCATATTAATTTTATAAACTTCACATACTCGTTTTAATAATGTTGGATAAAAGTCGGAACTTGTAGGCTCCCAAGGTTCAATCGCACCTTCATTTAAAGTTTTATTAGTATCAGGAACAACCAAATCTAGATCTACTGTAAGTCTTTGACCTAATCCATCACATGTTGGACAAGCACCGAATGGGCTATTAAAACTAAACATTCTAGGTTCTAATTCACCTATAGAAAATCCACAAATTGGACAAGCATGATTTTCAGAGAATTTGAGCTCTTCTCCACCAATGACATCAACAGTAAGGTTTCCTTCACCTAGCTCTAAACTTGTTTCTATTGAATCTGCTAATCTTGTTTCTATTCCTGATTTTACAACTAAACGATCTACAACTACTTCAATAGTATGATTTTTATTTTTATCTAGTGCAGGAACCTCGTTTACATCGACCACTTCACCATCGACACGTAATCTGACATATCCCTTTTTGCCAATATCTTCAATTAATTTTTCATGGCTCCCTTTTCTATGTGAAACTAAAGGAGCTAAAATTTGAATTTTAGTTCTTTCTTCTAATTCTAATATACGATCTACCATTTGCTGCACGGTTTGCGATTCAATTTCGATTCCATGATATGGACAAAATGCTTTCCCCACACGTGCATATAATAATCGAATGTAATCATATATTTCAGTCACAGTAGCTACTGTAGAACGCGGGTTTTTACTTGTCGTTTTTTGGTCAATTGAAATTGCAGGTGATAGTCCCTCAATGGTATCAACATCTGGCTTATCCATTTGTCCTAAAAATTGTCGTGCGTAGGCACTTAACGATTCTACATAGCGACGTTGTCCTTCAGCATATATTGTGTCAAATGCAAGTGATGATTTTCCCGACCCAGAGAGACCAGTCATCACTATAAGTTTGTTCTTTGGTAACTCAATATCGATATCTTTTAAGTTATGTGCTCTTGCACCTTTAACTACGATACTTGGACCTTTCATGTAATAATCACCCTTCTGCTTTTAGTTCAAATAACATATCTCTCAATTCTGTTGCTCTTTCAAAGTCTAAATCTTTAGCTGCTTTTTTCATTTCTTTTTCAATATTTTCAATTGTTTTCTGACGTTCTTTCTTTGTCATTTTCTTAGGTACTTCAGTTTGTTGCTTTTCATTTGTTTCATCATTATCCACTGTAGCACTAATGACATCATGTATTTTTTTATTGATTGTTTTAGGAGTAATACCATATTTTTCGTTATGTGTCATTTGTATTTCTCGACGACGCTGTGTTTCATCAATTGCGTACTGCATAGAGTCTGTTATCTTATCGGCATACATGATAACTTCTCCTTTATCGTTACGTGCAGCACGTCCGATAGTTTGAATAAGTGAACGATTTGAACGTAAAAATCCTTCTTTATCTGCATCTAAAATAACTACTAACGACACTTCAGGTATATCAATACCCTCTCTAAGCAAATTGATACCTACTACAGCATCATATGTGCCCATTCTTAAATCACGTATAATTTCTATACGTTCAAGTGTTTTGATTTCAGAATGAAGATAATTCACTTTAATTCCTGCCTCTTTCATATATGTTGTCAAATCTTCACTCATTTTTTTAGTTAAGGTTGTGACAAGTACACGTTCATTCCTATCAATTCTTTCTTGAATTTCACTGAGTAAATCATCAATTTGATTCTTCGTAGGTCGAACATCAATTTTAGGATCTAATAAACCAGTTGGTCGAATAATTTGTTCTACCATTTTATCAGTATGTTCAATTTCATATGGACCAGGTGTTGCTGAAACATAAACGAGCTGTTTAGTTTTTTGTTCAAATTCTTCAAATTTAAGCGGACGGTTATCCATAGCACTTGGTAAACGGAAACCATGATCTACGAGTACTTTTTTACGTGCTTGGTCTCCATTAAACATACCTCTAATTTGTGGTAACGTCACGTGCGACTCATCTATCATTACAAGCCAATCATCACCAAAATAATCAAGTAAAGTATAAGGTGTGGAACCAAGTGGTCTTAATGTTAAATGAACAGAATAATTCTCTATTCCAGAACAAAAGCCCATCTCTCTCATCATTTCTAAGTCATAATTTGTACGTTGTTCTAGACGTTGTGCTTCTAATAATTTATTTTCAGCTTTCAATTCTTTTAATCGCTCTTCAAGTTCTTTTTCAATACGTTCAATAGCGACTTTCATTTTTTCTTCTCTAGTAACAAAGTGGGAAGCAGGGAATATGGCAAAATGTTCTCTTTCACGTATCACTTCACCAGTTAGATAATTTACTTCTCTGATTCTATCAACTTCATCGCCAAAGAATTCCACTCGGATACACATTTCTTCTCTTGAAGCAGGAAAGATTTCTACAACATCTCCTCTTACTCTAAATGTACCACGTTGAAAATCGATGTCGTTCCTTGAATACTGAACATCGACTAATTTTCGAAGAAGCTCACTTCTATCCATTTCCATTCCTACTCGAACGCTAACAACTAAGTCTTTGTATTCTTCTGGATTACCTAAACCATAAATACAACTTACACTTGCAATAATAATCACATCATCACGTTCGAATAAAGCACTTGTAGCTGAATGTCGTAACTGATCAATTTCATCGTTAATTGAGGCGTCTTTTTCGATAAATGTATCCGTTGATGGTACATATGCTTCAGGTTGATAATAATCGTAGTAACTCACGAAATATTCTACCCTATTTTCAGGAAAGAACTCTTTAAATTCACTATACAATTGACCTGCTAACGTTTTATTATGCGCTATAATTAATGTAGGTTTTCCAACTTCTTTAATAACATTACTCATGGTAAATGTTTTACCAGTACCCGTTGCACCAAGTAATGTTTGATGACGTTTACCAGCTTTAACACCTTCAACGATTTTTTTTATGGCTTGAGGCTGGTCCCCTTGTGGTTCAAATTCAGAATTTAATTTAAAAGGATGATGTTCTACCATTCTTTCAAGCGCCTCCTCAGTTTATTTTTATTAATTGTTTATTTCAGTAAAAATAATACTATTTATACTTATTTTAACAAAAAAGCGAATAAAAAAACAAACGTTTGTTCGCTTACGTTTGCCATCATTTTTTATACATATATAAAAGATGAGACACAAATATAAATTCATTTCTATATTTATGCCTCATCTTAATATGTTGACGTATTTTTATTAGATATGTATTAATAATATAAAACAAATGGTATAGTACTGCAATTTTTTTGGCTTAATCTTGATGTTTGTGAAATTCTAAATTATCAATAATCACATAACCAGCTAGGATAGATACTACATCTAAAAATATAATCCATTCATTATGAAAAAATCCTTTATACACTGAAGCGGCAATTAATATCAATGTTACAATAACGCCTACCCATTTACTTCTGGTAATGACACTAAATAAAATAACTAAGATACAAGGAAAGAAAGCAGCTAAAGTATACCATACCATTATATTCACTCATTTCTTCTTCGTCGTTCTAAGATTGTCATTGTTGTTTCACGTAGTTCAGCACGAGGAATAAAGTTTTCCGTAAGCATTTCCGGTATAACGTGATCAATAAAATCTTGTACTGAACTTAAATGATCAAATTGCATTATTGTTTCTAGGCTATGTTCATAAATTTCAAAAAACAGATCTTCCGGATTACGTTTTTGAATTTCACCAAACGTTTCATATAATAAGTCAATTTTATCAGCTACTGATAAAATTTGGCCTTCTAAAGAATCATCTTTTCCCTCTTGAAGTCTTTTACGATAAATATCTTGGTATGGCTTCGGAATTTCTTCATTAATGAACGTATCTACCATTTCTTCTTCGACTTGAGAAAATAACATTTTTAATTCTCTGCTTGCATATTTAACTGGTGTCTTAATATCCCCTGTAAATACTTCTGCAAAATCATGGTTAAGGGCTTTTTCATACAAGCTTTTCCAATCAATTGAATTACCATGATATTCTTCAACTGTTGCTAAGTATTGAGCTATTTTAGTAACTTTAAATGAATGTGCTGCAACATTATGCTCAAAATATTTGAATTTTCCTGGTAATCTTATTAATTTTTCAAGATCAGATAAACGTTTAAAGTATTGATGAACCCCCATAATGCGGTTATACCTCCTTATATTATTAAATAGAAATTATACTTGTATTTATTATATCAATCAATCGTTTAGTAAAAAGTTTTAATTGTGATAATTTCATAACTTTTATTTCTTTTTTTAAACAATACATTGCATTATTAATAACTAAAAAAACATCAACAAAACATAAGCTTTGTTGATGCTTTAACATTATAAATCCTTTGAAAATTTAATGTATAAAATTATAACTAGACGAATTATAAATTGTTCTATTTGTAACATCATTGAAATGACCATTCCAATTCATCTCTGAAACATAAAACGAACCATCATTGTTCACACGTTCTACGATGCCCACGTGACCATAATAACCCGCTGGTGTTTGGAAAACAGCACCTACTTCTGGACGATGATCGACCACTAAACCAGCATTTCTAGCTGAGCTTGCCCAATTATTTGCATTTCCCCAATAGCTCCCTACTGAACGTCCTAATTGTTGTCTACGATCAAATGCATAATATGTACAGTTACCAAAATAATAATGATTACCTTGGTTATTTAAAGCGCTATTATTATAATATACTGGTGCACTTACTGTTTCAGTATTGTAATTATTACTAGTAACATATGATGGAGACGCTACATATGACGCAGTTTCAGCGCTATTATAGCTTAATGGTGCAGTTTCAGTTTCACTTGAATAAGGCGTAGCATATACACTACTATCACTTATCAATTGACTTTCTAATGTTGCTGAACCTTTGTCACTTACTGCGATTAAATCACCAGGATGAATTAACGGTTTTACTCCTGGATTAAATGCATATAATTCATCTAATGTTAAATGATGAGCATTCGCAATGTTGTTTAATGTATCACCAGATTTAACTTCAACAATATCTTTATCAGGTACAACTATTGAAATATCTTTTTCAACTTCCTCATTACCTATATGATTTAATTTTTTTATCTCATCTGCAGTTGTAGAAAATTGTTGTGCCAATGCTTCTACATTTGTTTTTTCTTTAACAATGTGTGTTTGTTGTGCATGTGCTAACGTATTTAAACCTGTAATTGCTGCAATTGAAGCAAATGTTACAGTCATTGATTTTTTTAACATGTTGTCATTCCTTTGCTGTAGTGTATGCTTGTTCATTAATACTTTAGCATAAACAACATTAAAAAAGAGGAATGTTAAAACCTTGTAATATAAAGGTTAAATAACACTCCTAAATTAGTTTAAATTGATTAAATTAGTAATATTACAAGTCACGAATTACATTTTAAAGTTAGATTTATTTAGATTTTAAAATTTTATTTTTTATTAATAAACAACTCAATCAATCATTTTGTGACATCGTTTGTCGTAAATAAGCTTCTATAAATGGCGCAATATCTCCATCCATTACTGCATCTACCTTAGCAGTCTCTTCATTTGTACGATGATCTTTTACCATAGAATATGGATGGAATACATACGAACGAATTTGACTACCCCATCCTATTTCTTTTTGTTCACCACGAATTTCTGCCATTTCACGTTCTTGCTCTTCTAACTTCAATTGATATAATTTAGATTTCAACATTTTCATTGCAGCTTCACGGTTCTTGATTTGAGAACGTTCATTTTGGTTATTCACTACAATTCCGGTTGGATGGTGAGTAATACGGATTGCAGACTCTGTTTTATTGATATGTTGTCCACCTGCACCTGATGCTCTAAATGTATCTACTGTAATATCATCAGGATTAATTTCTATTTCTATCTCATCATTATCAAATTCTGGTATAACATCACAAGAAGCAAATGACGTATGACGTCTTCCAGATGAATCAAAAGGTGAAATTCTTACAAGTCGGTGTACTCCTTTTTCTGCTTTTAAGTAACCGTAGGCGTTATGACCTTTAATCAATAATGTAACGCTTTTTACTCCCGCTTCATCACCTGGTAAATAATCGATGGTTTCTATTTTAAAGCCTTGTTGTTCACCATATCTTTGGTACATTCTTAATAACATGCTAGCCCAGTCTTGAGATTCGGTCCCTCCAGCACCAGGATGCAACTCTAAAATAGCATTATTTGCATCATGTGGACCATCTAATAATAATTGTAATTCAAACTGATCGATTTGTTCTCTGAATGATACAATATCTTGTTCTAAATCTTCTTTGATTTCATCATCATATTCCTCTTGAAGTAATTCCCATGTTGCATCCATATCTTCTAATTTATGATTGAGCTCATAGTAACCATTAACTATCGATTTTAATGCATTATTTTTATCAATAACATCTTGAGCTTTATTTTGGTTATCCCAAAAGTCTGGTTCTGTCATCATTTCTTCATATTCTTGAATATTTGTTTCTTTATTTTCTAAGTCAAAGAGACCCCCTAATTTGTTCTAAATCATTATTATATTCATCAATATTACGTTTGATTTCTGATAATTCCACTATATATGTCTCCTTTATTTATAAATTCTTTAAATAAAATACGAGATCGCGACAAAAGCTTTTAAATGATAAGCAATATACGTCTCGATCTCGCCTAATTATAATTACTTGATATTAATCTTCTTTACCATGGCAATTTTTATATTTTTTACCACTACCACAAGGACAAGGATCATTACGTCCGATTTTTTCACCTTTTACAATAGGTTGTTTTTTTGCTTTTTCTTTGCCATCTTCAGCAGATACGTGTTGTGCCTTGCCAAAATCTGTTGTTTTTTCACGTTCAACTTGTTCGTCTACTTGAATAACAGATTTTAATATATATTTAGACGTATCTTCTTCAATAGCTTGCATCATTAAGTCAAATAACTCGTGTCCTTCATTTTGGTAATCACGAAGTGGATTTTGTTGTGCATATGAACGTAAGTGTATACCTTGGCGTAACTGATCCATTGTATCAATATGGTCAGTCCAATGAGTATCAATAGAACGTAATAAAATCATACGTTCAAATTCAGGCATTTGATCTCCAATTTTTTCTTTTTGGCTTTCATAACCTTTTTCAATTTTAGTCCATACCACTTCAAAAATGTCTTCAGAATCTTTACCTTTAATTTCTTCTTCAGTTAATTCTCCTTCTTGAATAAACACATCATTAACATAATTTATAAATGGTCCATAATCAGGATTATCGTCTTCATCGTTAATATAGTAGTTAATCGCTCTCTGTAAAGTAGTACGCATCATCGCAATAACAATTTCTGAACTATCTTCTGAATCTATAATGCTATTACGTTCATTATAAATAATTTCACGTTGTTTACGTAATACTTCATCATACTCGAGAATACGTTTACGTGCATCAAAGTTATTTCCTTCAACACGTTTTTGAGCTGATTCAACTGCGCGTGAAACCATTTTAGATTCTATTGGCGTTGAATCATCCATACCTAAACGATTCATCATTTTTTGAAGTCTTTCAGAACCAAAACGAACCATTAATTCATCTTGTAATGATAAGTAGAAACGACTATCCCCTTTATCTCCTTGACGACCTGAACGACCACGTAATTGATCATCAATACGACGAGATTCATGTCTTTCAGTGCCTATTACTGCAAGGCCACCTATTTCTTCTACGCCTTCACCTAATTTAATGTCTGTTCCACGTCCAGCCATATTAGTAGCAATAGTAACTGCACCTTTTTGTCCTGCATTGGCTACAATTTCAGCTTCTCTTTCATGATTCTTCGCATTTAATACATCATGACGTATACCGCGTTTTTTCAATAAATTTGAAATGTATTCACTTGTTTCTACTGCAACAGTACCTAATAAAACTGGTTGTCCTTGTTTATGTTTTTCAACCACATCGTCTACAACTGCATCAAACTTTCCTTTTTGACTAATATAAATTAAATCAGACTTATCTTGACGTTGAACAGGTTTGTTCGTTGGAATTTGAGTTACTGTCATATTATAGATATTACGGAACTCTTCCTCTTCAGTTTTAGCAGTCCCAGTCATTCCAGCTAATTTATTATACATACGGAAGTAGTTTTGGAAAGTAATTGAAGCCATTGTTTTAGATTCATTTTGAATTTTCACGCCTTCTTTAGCTT
Source organism: Staphylococcus hominis subsp. hominis (assembly GCF_002901845.1). Classification (GTDB taxonomy): domain Bacteria; phylum Bacillota; class Bacilli; order Staphylococcales; family Staphylococcaceae; genus Staphylococcus; species Staphylococcus hominis. The sequence goes on along the minus strand of NZ_PPQE01000025.1, from coordinate 161,430 downwards.
CAATAGCTTGATGCAATCCTTCAGAAAAACGACGTCCAGGCATTGTACGACCAGTGAATTGATCTACAATTAATACTTCTCCATCTACGACCATGTAATCGACATCGCGTTGTAAAGTCACATGTGCTCTTAAAGCAGTATTAATATGACTAATAATATCTACATTTTGAACATCATATAAATTATCAATTTTAAACATTCGTTCTGCTTTATCTGCACCTTGTTCTGTTAAATGAACAGCTTTTGTTTTTTCATCATATTTATAATCTTCATCCGCTTTTAACATCTTAGCAAAAACATTCGCTTGAGTATAAAGAGACGTTGACTTTTCAGCTTCACCTGAAATAATTAGCGGTGTTCTTGCCTCATCTATTAAAATAGAGTCAACCTCATCAATAATAGCAAAATGTAATGGTCTCATTACGCGTTCTTCCGCATAATTCACCATATTATCTCTTAAGTAATCAAAGCCTAATTCATTATTTGTACTATAAGTAATGTCTTTTGCGTATGCTTCACGTTTTTCTTCAGTAGATTTGCTATTTAGATTTAAACCAACTGTTAAACCTAAAAACTCATATAATTCAGCCATTTCTTCACTTTGAACACTAGATAAGTATTCATTGACTGTAATAACATGAACGCCTCGTCCTGCTAAAGCATTTAAATACGTTGGCATTGTCGCAGTTAATGTTTTACCTTCACCAGTTCTCATTTCTGCAATATCGCCTTTATGAATAGCAATACCACCCATAACTTGGACTTTATAAGGTGACATGTTAAATACACGTTTTGCACCTTCACGTACTAATGCAAATGCTTGTGGTAAAATTTTATCTAAATAGTCATTTTGTTTTTTTACATCTTCAATTGCTTGTGCTTCTTCTTGAAATTGCTTTGTTTTATTTCTGATTTCTTCGTCAGTTAAAATCGCCATTTTTTCCTCTAAAGCAAGTACTTCATCAGCTTTTTTACTTAAACGTTTCACTTCTTTCTTATTGCCGTCAACAATTTTTGATAAAAATCCCATTATGTTCGCTCCTTTAGCTAAAAAAACTGTTTGGCCTACAACAATTTATAATATCATTTATAAGTTCAAATTTATACTTAAATACTCATATAAACGATATGCTTAATTGTGTACAATAATTACTTTTATATTTAAACTTTCTTTCTATTTCAAAAAACTTACTATCCTTTAATTTTTAATTACCTCATTACATTAGCATAGCATGATTATACCGTCCATGAATAAGTGTAAAATAGCTAGTTGATAGTAGCTTCATACTCATTCTTCACATTGTACGATACATATAATATTTATTATTCTCTTCTAAATAATAAAAGTACCTGGGACATCAACTTGTCTCAGGTACCTTTAAACAAGGGAGTAGTCATTGACTGAATTGAATACGTGCCTATGTCATGCATTTTCAATTCTAGTCATAGCTCCTCTCATACTTAAACTTTCGTAAAGAACGTCTACATTCAACTATTCAGTTGTTTCAATCAGACCATATTTACCATCTTTACGTCGATACACAATACTTGTACCATCTGTTTCACGATCTGTAAAAATGTAAAAATCATGCCCTAATAAATCCATTTGTAATACTGCTTCTTCAGAATCCATTGGTTTTAAGCTAAACTGTTTAGAACGAATAATTTCTATTTCATTCTCATTTGATGATTCAGAAGTCGCTTCCACATCCTCATTCACTACTGTTTGTTGCTCAGCAATAAATGGTTCTGGTTCTCCATTATCTCTATTCTTACGATTCACACGCGTTTTATATTTACGAACTTGACGTTCTAATTTGCTTGTAACTAAATCAATGCCTGCGTATAAATCGTCGTGTCGTTCTTCAGCTCTCAATGTAACATTTTTTAAAGGAATTGTTACCTCGATTTTAGTAGCTGAATTTTGATACGTTTTAACTTTTACATGTGCAACTGCATTTGGCACATTATTAAAATAACGTTCAAGTTTACCAATTTTTTCCTCAATATAGTTGCGGATAGCATCTGTAATAGTGAGGTTATCTCCATGAATTTCAAATCTAATCATAGTTATCTCTCCTTTAACCTCTAATATTGGTATTCTTACTATTATAATATCATGTTTAAGTCATCTTGAAAACGCAAACACTTTGAATTTTCTGACTTTTTTATTACATAATACACTCCCCGCATAATGAACTGTCAAACCGGTAGTATAGATATCATCAATCAGTAAAATATTTTTATTCGTAATATCTATATTTTCTTTAAGATAGAACGGATTGTCAGCTTTAAATCGCTCTCTTTTTCCAAGTCTTGATTGCTTAGGTCGTGAACGTGTCCCTAATAATTCTATATAGCTTACCCCCATTTTGTCCAAAACAGTGGTTACTGGATTAAACGTTCGATGTTCATCTCTTTTATAAGGGGATGGGATAGGGACAATATAGTCATATGACGTTTTAGGCAATGTTAACTTTGAAGCTAAAACCTCAGCTAAATAGTAATCCTTCATAAATTTGTAATGATGAATCGTTTCTTTCATTATTCCATCATATTTATATTCACAATACAGTTGTGACATTAGAGTAAATTGTTGATTGAGACATTTACAGTCTAAACATTCATCACTTGCTTTTATTTTATAATTAAGACATCTTGTACATCTTTTTTTATCATTGATATCAAGTTTAATGGCTTGCCATTGTTTTGTGCATGTTTCACAAAATTGTTGTGGTGATTTATAAAAATTAAATATAGATAGTTCTTCGTGAATAGGAGTAGCACACTGAATACATTTATTCATCAATCCACCCTCTTTGAATCCCTAATTTATTCATTTTTGTAATATCTTTTTTAGCCATCAACATTGATATACTCACACCTTCATGAAGAAATAATACCTTTCCTGTGGGAGCTTCTTGTTTACGTCCAACTCTTCCAGCAATTTGTACTAATGCAGCCTTTTCAAATGTATCTGCATTAATTACGATAACGTCTAATTGAGCCATAGTAAATCCACGTTCTAAAATTGTTGTTGTAAAAACAATTCGATGTTTTCCTTCACGAAGTGCTTTCACTTTTTCAAAACGTAAAGCATCTTCACTTGAAATACATATCAAATCTGAAAATATTTTTTTATAGTATTCGGATATCTTAATCATATTTTCTATATTATTAAAAAATACTAACGTAAATCTTTTATGTTCAATCTGATTTAATAACATGTACTTTAAAAAACTTTGAGTACGATTCATATTTAATTTAAAATATTTAAATTTTGGAACTGGTAATGGGTGTCTATGAAAGCGAGCAGGTAACTGTATAATGCGATGTTTTGGTATTTGATGCAGTAAATGTCTAGGTGGCGTTGCAGTCATATAAATCAATGTAGATAGCGGTTTAGCCGCTTGTTTAATAGCATTTTGTAGATGATGATCCATAGGAAGCGGAAATGCATCAACTTCATCGACAAAAATAACTTCAAAGTGATTTTTAAATCGATATAGTTGATGGATAGTACAAATTACAAAATGTCCGTTATATTGTTGTTTACTTGATTGATGCAATACGTCAATATTTTCTTTCAAAAAAACTTCTTTAATACGCTGGCTAATCTCTATTACTACATCTACTCTTGGAGAGATGACTGCTACATTAAATCCTCTTTTACGTGATAAGCTAATACCCTCATATATCATCTCTGTTTTTCCTGCACCAGTTACCGCATATAATAGTAAGTTTTCACAGTTTTCTATAGCAGATAAGATTTTTTCTGATGCATAACATTGCTGTTCAGATAATTTAAAAGATAATGTATATAATCCCTCTGATTTAACATTTTTACTTTTAATGATTTTATATTCAGTAATATTATCCATTCTTCCTAGATGTATACATTGTCGACAATATATTACTTCTTTATTAAGAATAGAGGAAAAATATTGATAGAAATGAGCACTATCTTCATTACCACATTGAATACATCGATATCCTTTTGAACTCTTTACGATACCTAACGTTTTCTCACTGATTATTTCATCTTTTAATTCTATTTCTGAAGATACTAATCTTCCATAATATTTAATATTTCATCACTTCCTTATTAAAATAAAAAAAGTCTAATCGAAAAGGAGATGGGTACCTTAGCCCTCCATGTTCTCACTTTTAACGATTAGACCTTCATCTTATTTGATTACAATTTTTCTTGGGAAATATCCAACTCCGATTCCACCTGAACCTAAATGAGATGCAATGACTGGTCCATATTCACAATATTGAATATTAATGTTTGAATATTTCTCTTTTAATTTAGCACAAAAATCTTTACCCTCTTTTGTTTTATCTCCATTAATCACAAACACTGTTACATCATTAATATTTTTCGCAATATCAAGTGCATGTTGTTCTATAGAATTATAAGCTCGCTTACGTGTACGTACTTTTTCTAAAGGATGAATTTTTCCATCTTCTTCAAACTTAAGCACTGGCTTCATTTGTAAAAGTGTTCCAATCCATGCTTGGGCACCAGTAATACGACCACTTTTTTGTAAATTTTTTAAATCATCAACAAATAAGTATGCACCTGTATCTTTACGAATAGACGTTAATTCCTCAATAATTTCGTTAGGGGTTGCTCCGTCTTCAATCAATTTTAATGTATAAATCACATAGCTGCCTTCAACCATAGAAGCTAATCTTGTATCAAATGTGTGGACTTGAATGCCATCTACCATTTCACCTGCTTGTGTTGCTGATTGATAACTCCCACTAATACCACTTGATAAATTAAAGACGATAACATCTGTATAACCTTTATCTCTCAATTCCTCGTAGTTCTTTATCCATTCACCAATAGCTGGTTGACTTGTTGTAGGAATTGTTTTAGATGCGGCCATTTTTTTATAAAAAGATTCTTTTGAAAGATCTGGATGTTCAGTAAATGTTTCTCCATCATCAAATGTTACACTCAGTGGTGCAACTGGTATCTGATATTTTTCAATAATATGTTTTGGCAGATTCGCAGTAGAGTCTGTCATTACTGCAATTTTCATAATCGTCCTCCTCAATTATACTCACCAGTATTATAAATTATTTTAATAAAAAAGGAAATTCATAATCAATTATTTATCTAAAAGAAAACAAACGTGTATAATAAAATTCATATTAATCATATCGTGGAGGTATTTATCAATTGAGTGATCGTGTTATTACTATAAAAAAAGAACATATTATTGAAAATACAATTAATAAATCTCGATTTATTGCTCATATCAAACCTGTTTCCTCAGAAGATGAGGCTAAGATGTTTATAGAAGAAGTAAAACAAACTCATAAAGAAGCAACACATAATTGTTCTGCATACACTGTTGGCAATCAAATGAATATACAAAAAGCCAACGATGATGGAGAACCAACAGGAACAGCAGGTATTCCTATGCTTGAAATATTAAAAAAACTGGATATTCACAATGCTTGTGTGATAGTTACTCGGTATTTTGGTGGCATTAAACTTGGCGGTGGCGGATTAATTCGTGCATATAGTGGTGCAGTACGAGATGTGATTTACGATATCGGCCGTGTAGAATTAAGAAATGCTATTCCCACTACTGTTACCATTAATTATGACTTAACAGGTAAATTTGAGTATGAACTTGCTTCAACTTCTTTTTTTCTAAGAGACAAAGTTTACACTGATAAAGTGAGTTATAAGATTGATGTTGTAGAAACAGAATACGATTCATTTATCGAATTTTTAAACCGTAATACAGCAAGTCAATATGATTTAGAAATAGATACACCTAAGCAATTACCTTTTGATATTGAAACAAATTAATTAAATTACAAAAGCCAGCAAACGCTTAAGATTGCTGGCTTTTGTAAATAAGTGAATAAAAATATTATTTATGGTTTGTCTTATGGCGAGATGCATCGTCATTTTTTTTAGAAATTAAATTAAGAATAGGACGATAACTATCATCTATTAAACCAGTAAATTCAACGATGAGTTCAATTGTGATGACGATTAAGATAAACATTAATAATACACCTAATGGTTGAGATAAATACAATATAATACTCGATAAACTAAACATAATCGCAATAGAGTATATCAGTAATACTGTTTGACGATGTGTATATCCTAATGCAAGAAGTTTATGATGTAAATGTGATTTATCTGCTTGCATAATGTGTTGACCATTTCTCACTCTTCTAATCATTGCAAATAAGGTATCAATAAATGGTACCGCTAAAATAACAATTGGGAAGAATAAAGAAATAAATGTGATATTTTTAAAACCTAGTAAGGATAAAAAGCCAATAATAAATCCAATCATTAATGCTCCACTATCGCCTAAAAAGATTGTAGCAGGATGGAAATTAAAGAATAAGAAGCCAAGTAACGCGCCAATCAGCAAACTACAAATCATAATGATAAATACATTTCCTTGTAATATAGCTATGAAACCAATGGTAGTTAAACCAATAACTGACACACCTGATGCCAAACCATCTAAACCATCTATTAAATTTATTGCATTTGTTATTGCTACAATCCATATAATTGTAATCGGTATACTTAAAATACCAAAATGAATGGTTGGACCAATTGGAAAAGAAATAAAATCTATGGTAATCCCGTAAAAAACAACAACTGATGCCGCTATAATTTGTCCAATTAACTTTAAAATTGGCTTCAAATCATAAATATCATCAATGATGCCTACAAAATACATAATAATTAAACCAATTACCAAAGGTTTAACTGCCCTCTCTATGGGATGGCCTAACCATAAACCAATAAGAAATGAAAGTAGTATGACAGTACCTCCCATGACTGATACTGGTTTTGTATGTACTTTTCTATAGTTAGGTCGATCTACTAAATTAAATTTAAAAGAAACCTTTATTATAATAGGCGTTATTATTAAACTGATTACCAATGTTACAACAATAAGTAATAAAGTATACATCAGTTCACCTTCAATATATTCCTGTTATTTTTTCATCTATACTATTTAAACAATTATTATCAATTTTTTAAATTAGACTATAGTAGTATATATACTTTTTCAATTTTATATATTATTAGTCTGTTTATTTTCTTCGTAATAATCTATTCATTAAACAGACCACTTTTAATCATGTATCATAAACTAATTAAAATTAATTGTAAATTTTTTGTAAAGATACGTATTTTTTATATCATATCATTTTGTTATAAATTTGAACATGAAAGTCTATCTGAAATTCATAATATATATTTTATAACAAACAACTTAATGACAAATAGTAAGTTTTCACTTACAATTACTAATGGTTAATTTAAAGGAGTCGATCCCAATATGTTTGAAGCAACTATTTACAATATTGCCGTTATGGTAGCTGGAATTTATTTATTCCATCGATTACAATATTCAGAAAATAAAATCATGATATTTTCTAAAGGTTATGTCACAATTTTAATGACTTTGGTGGCATTACTAATAACAGCTTACCCTATTCCTTTTCATCATCAATATCTTATTCGTCTAACTTTTGTTCCGTTACTATTCCTTGGTCGCTATACAAACGTCGGTTACACTTTTATTGCCTCACTTATCATAAGTCTAGTGGATATATTTTTATTCGGAAATTCATTTTTTTATAGCGTCGTTCTTATTATAATAGGTATTATTGTTAGTTTAATTGGGCCGTTTCTTAAAAAAAATGATATTATTGCTTTAATTATTTTAAATGCTATCAGTATTGTTATTATTTTTGTTTTATCTATCTTCACAACTTTATATGATTTAACTGAATTAATTATACTTATACCTATTTCATTCGTACTAACGATTACTTCTGCTGTTACCTTTGTTGATATCTGGCATTTCTTTTCGCTTGTTACACGGTACGAAAATGAGGATAAGTATGATTATTTAACAGGTTTAGGTAATGTAAAAGAATTTGATAGACATTTAAATAAGATTTCTCAAAAAGCCGAAATAGAACATACTAGTCTCGCACTTTTACTCGTTGACATTGACGGATTTAAAGATGTTAATGATACATATACTCATAAAGCAGGAGACGCTGTACTAAAACAAATGTCTCAATTGCTTAAAAATTATGTACCACATCAATTTAAAATCTTCCGTAATGGCGGTGAAGAATTTTCTATTGTCATCTTCGATTATTCTTTAGATCAAAGTGTGAAACTTGCTGAAAATATTAGGATGGCAGTCGAAAAATCTTCGTTCCATTTACCTAATAAGGAAGTTATAAAACTATCTGTATCTATTGGCGTTGGTTATTTATCTCCAGATGAATATAAATCTCAACGTAAAGTATTTAAAGACGCCGATGATATGGTCCATGTAGCTAAAAAAGAAGGTCGTAATCAAGTAATGTTTAATCCTATAATTAAATTATAGACGTTACGATTTAATTTGAGATGGAACGTGGAATTCGAAATGAATTCTGTTGCATCTCTTTTTTATACTCTTTTAACATCTATATTATTTATTTGTTATTCTACTTTTAAAATGACTGATTTAGTAATAAAGTATTAATACAAGCGAAGAATATTATAGATATACACGAAAATCATTATATATTTTAATTATTGTGGGGGTGCTTTTATGAATAATTCAATCACTATTATCGATGAAAATAAGGTGATTGATGTTGTATTAATAGCTGGTCGCATTCTCTTAGAATCTGGAGCTGAAACTTACCGTGTTGAAGATACTATGAATCGAATTGCTCACAGTTATGGTTTAAATGATACATATAGCTTTGTCACATCGACCGCTATTATTTTCTCACTTAATGATCGAACAAATACAAGGCTTATAAGAATTAGAGATCGTACTACAGATTTAGAAAAAATTGCTCTTACAAATAGTCTTTCTAGAAAGATTGCTAAAAATGAGCTAACCATTGATGAAGCTAAATCAGAACTGATTCATCTAAGTAAAGCTTCATTACAATATTCTTTTTTATTGAATTTTTTTGCTGCGGCAATTGCATGTGGCTTTTTCTTACTCATGTTTGGCGGTGTTGTTTCTGATTGCTGGATTGCTATTTTAGCTGGCGGCGCTGCGTTCTTAACTTTTAGCTTTGTCCAGCGTTTCATTCAAATTAAATTCTTTTCTGAATTTGTAGCATCAGCAGTAGTCATTACAATTGCTGTTACATTTACTAAACTAGGCATTGCTACAAATCAAAATATTATAACAATTTCTAGTGTTATGCCCTTAGTGCCTGGAATTTTAATTTGTAACGCTATTAGAGATTTAATGGCTGGCGAGCTACTTGCTGGAATGTCTCGTGGTGTAGAAGCTGCACTAACATCATTCGCTATTGGTGCAGGCGTAGCGATTGTTTTATTAATTCTTTAAGAAAGGCTGTTTATGTATGTTATTTTATCTATTTCATTTTGTTATCAGTTTTATTTCGACGGTACTTTTTTCTATTATATTTAATGCTCCTAAACGACTTTTGCTTGCTTGTGGATTTGTCGGCGCCTTAGCTTGGACAATTTATCAATATACCGTAGATATGGATTTAGGAAAAGTTGGCGCTGCTTTTTTAGGTAGTTTAATTCTTGGTTTATTAAGTCATGTGATGAGTCGACGCTATAAAAGACCCGTGATTATCTTCATTGTGCCAGGTATAATCCCTCTTGTTCCTGGTGGTACAGCATATGAAGCAACACGATTTTTAGTATCTAATGACTATACTCATGCTGTGAATACATTTCTAGAGGTCACATTAATTTCTGGTTCAATTGCTTTTGGGATATTGGTAGCAGAAATTCTCTACTATATTTACACACGTATTAAGCAATTTTATGGTAAAATCAAAGGAAAAACGTATAGAAAATCTTACAATATGAACAATAGAGTCTAAGGGGATGTTTCGTTATGAAAGTACAGATTATAGATAGATTATCAAGATATGTAAAAATAGATACACAATCAAATCCCGAATCGAAATCGACGCCTTCTACTGAAAAACAATGGGATTTATTACATTTATTACAAAAAGAACTGCAAGACTTTGGATTAGAAACAGAATTGGATAATAATGGTTATCTGTTTGCCACTTTAGAAAGTAACATAGAAAAAGAAGTTCCTACGGTCGGTTTCTTAGCACATGTAGATACCTCACCAGATTTTAATGCGACAAATGTTAATCCTCAGATTATAGAAGATTATAATGGTCAACCTATTAAATTAGGTCAAACAAATCGAGTATTAAGTCAAGATGTATTTCCAGAACTTAAAAAATTAGAAGGTCACACTCTAATGATTACAGATGGTACATCTTTACTCGGTGCCGATGATAAAGCAGGTGTTGTAGAAATTATGGAAGCAGTAAAATACTTGCAGACTCATCCAGAAATTAAACATGGTCGCATACGTATAGCTTTTACACCTGATGAAGAAATAGGTCGTGGTCCTCACAAGTTTAATGTGGAACGCTTTAATGCCGATTTTGCCTATACTATGGATGGCAGTGAATTTGGAGAATTACAATTCGAAAGTTTTAATGCAGCAGAAGCAACAATCACTGCCCATGGTGTAAATGTTCATCCTGGTTCTGCAAAAAACGTAATGGTTAATGCTATTGGATTAGTACATCAATTCCATAGTCTACTACCTGCTAATGAAGTACCAGAACGTACAGAAGGTTATGAAGGATTCTATCATTTAATGAAAATAGAAGGAACAGTTGAAAAAGCTTCTTTACAATATATTATAAGAGATCACGATAGAAAATCTTTTGAACTTAAAAAGAAAAAACTTTTAGAAATTCGTGATGATATTAATATTCATTATGAAGGTTATCCAGTAAAAGTAGATATCGAAGACCAATACTATAATATGGCTGAACAAATTAAGCCACATCCGTATATTATTGATATTCCTAAAAAAGTATTTGCAGATTTAGAGATAAAACCAAATACTGCGCCTATACGTGGTGGTACTGATGGTTCTCAGCTTTCATTTAAAGGTTTACCTACACCTAATATTTTTACAGGATGTGGAAACTTCCATGGTCCATTTGAATATGCTTCTATCGATGTAATGGAAAAAGCAGTACAAGTGATTATTGGTATTGCTCAAGAAGTAACACAATATGAAAAATAATAAATAAAAAAAGTTTAGTTCATTCTTTGAACTAAACTTTTTTATTTATTTTATTCCCTTAGCTGTAGTTTTTAATAATCGTAAAGCTTGAACTGTATAATGTCTAATTTGAAGACCCATTTTAAAATCTGTGTATGTTTTCGGCATTTCAATAAATGTATTAAACATGGCTGTTACGCGATGATGATTAAATATATCAAACTTATCATTAGTCGCACAAATTGCAATAGATGGTTTGTGATATTTTTCTGTAAGTTCCGCAATAGTCAATGTGGTTGTTTCAAGCATATGATCTTCTTCTTTTAAACCCTCTCCAAAGATAATTAAATCTGCCTGAGATACTAACTCATCTAAATGTGTAATTTGATTTACTAGTTCATGACTCGTTAAAATTTCTGTGTTGTATAATGCTTTCAACACCGCAGCTATACCGCCACCGGCTCCGCCACGTTCAATAGGTCCTAAAGCAATATGTAATTCATTTTTCATAATCTCATTTAAGTACCAAATTAAATTATCAATTTCCACTGCTTTTTTGTGTGGAATTTGATGGTTATAGCTTAATTTCATAATTTCACTATTTTTTCCATACAACTTACTAGAAAAATCCGTCATCACTTGTAGTCTGACATTTTCCAATGTACTAGGCAGTCCAGAAATGTCAATATGACGAATGAACTTAATCATTTGTGCGCCTTCTCGTGCGTCAAGTTCTCTATTTTCATCATCATAAAATTTAGCTCCTAAAGCTTGTAGCATCCCTACGCCACCATCAAAACTATCCATACCACCTAAAGATATAATAATATGATCTGTGTCCTTGTTTAATGCATCTAAAATAACTTCTCCTAACCCAAAACTAGTACGTTGTTCAATTGCTTTATGACCTTTTGAAAATAAATTACTTTCAATAATTACAGTACCTTCTTCAGTTTGTCCATATATCGTTTCAATCTCATTCATATCGGCATCATGAACATTCACTTTATATTTTGTACCTGAGTGCCAAAGAAATACTGAATTTAATAATTCATGACGTCCGTTAAATAAAGGTACCTGTACAATATCTGCATGATCAATTTGACTTGCTATTGCCTCTTCCACATAACGATTCGCTTGATAACTCGAAATAATACCGTTAAATTCATCCATGGCTACTAAAATTTTCATTCTATTTTCACCTCATGCCACTTTCTATCTTTCTTAAATTCATACGTTATAACTTCACTTTCACATTATACATAGGTTCATCGCATATTTCATTTTTTACATTTTATAAATATAAAAGTCATTTAAAGTGATAAAAATGTAGATATAATAAAGAGCTGGTAACAAAAAATGTACCAGACTCTTAAATCGATATATTTATCTTTCTTACTCTTCAGCTTGTGCTAATGTAGATACATTAATATCACTGTGACTTGCATTCCATACAGCTTTTCCATCTACAAAATAAAAAGCTTGTGGTGATTCATGTTTCACATTTGTCTTTTCAGCAATATAATCAGAAAGTTTTCTTTCTTCTTGAACTACTAGATAATATCCATCTATGTCTCTTTCATATAAAAACTTATTAAATTGATCAAATGCTGCAGCTGAAATTGGACATGTGTCACTATGTTTTAATACAAATACATCGTTATGTTCTTCTAATACTTGTTCAAACTGGTCAATCGAACTCAGCTTTATAGCCATTCTATTCACCTCTAAATTTTTTAACTTTGTCCCTTTTTTTAAATTAAACTTCTCAATGGCTACAATTATACACATTTCATCATATAATGTTAACCAAAAATTTAAATTTAGGTTTTATTCGTTTTGCTATACTTTTTCTAATTTTGTTTTAAAGTTGTGATTTCCCTTACTTAAATCTTTACCCGTTTTAGGTAGTTTCTCAACATTAATTTTTGAAAGTTGATCTTCAATCTTAATAGTTGTTTCACGTGTCTCATAATAATTAAGTAAATTATAGTACATTTCTATCGCATTTTTACGAGCATTGTTTACATGTGAATCTGTAATATTAGTCTGATTTAAATCTTTAATCTGTTTTTGTATCAGTGGTTTTATATGCTCATTAATTGCTTTTGAAGTAGGATAATTATCCTTTTCTAAATATTTTTGAGCAGTTTTTCGTAAATTACGATTATTGTTTTCAATTTTAGATTTTAATAGATGTGCATTTTCTTGATTATTTGTTTTACGTATATCTTTTTCTACTAGTGCTCTATTTATTTCAAATGAATGTGTATAATTTAGAATTTTTTCATTTTCCACAACTGATTGATTATATAAATCTACAAATGATTTAATTTCATTTATAGATTGATGTTGCTTACTCACATGATTTAAATAATCTTTCTTTAATTGACGAGTTTTATTTGTCTTAGCCGGAAGATGTTTAGCTTCTTTTTCATACTCTTTAAACTCAGGCACTAAACGGTGATTTATATTTTTCTGTAGTCGTTCAAATGACTTTTTATTTTTATCTGTTGTATCGGTTTTACTTATATCATTTAAACGGTTCAGCTCTAATTGATTCATCACTTTTTCCACGCTTTTTTGCTTGGTCTCTACTTTAGATAGGTGTTGTTTGAAGCGATTTAAATCTTCGTTATTATTCTCACCACAACCAGAAAGTATCAAACAGTATAGTGAACATAATGAAAGTATTATTAATTTTTTCATTTTTGCACTCCTAACACCCGTATTATACATAAAGTTATTTATATTGAAAATAAATTATGTTATAGTATTTCAGAATTTGTATCATTATTTAATTGAAGGAGTTACATATGTATGCATCTGTTCAATCATTTATAAATTGTACCAACGTCAATGATTATCATCAGTTGTATGAAGACACTAAAGCTCTGTTATTTAACTTGTTAGATTCTCCAGTAAAATTCACACAACATATCGGGGGAACAAAACATTTTTCTTATCCCACAGAACCGATTTTAGATGTTTTAGTTGGAGTCAATAATCTCCATGATATTACCTCTCTTGATGAAAAGAGATTGAATTATGTAGGCTTTTATCGATTACACCATCCTTATAAAAAGAAAGTGATGATGGCAAAATTTGATAATATGATCAATCTTAAGCAAATAATACGATTACACATTATTCAAATAGATACGCCCTTATTCACTCAATATTTAGCTATAGATCACGTACTGTCTACACAAAAACACGTAGCACAGATGTTTTCTAATCAGAAAAATGAATTTATCAATTTAAATTCAACAATCCGATACTACGAAAACCAAAAACAGAAATTTTTTGATAATTTGTATCATACACTTTAATGATATACAAATTGTTTTAAACTCTTTTAGCAAAACATATGTAAAGTTGCTATAATAAAGTTTAGATTATAGAAGAGAAGAAAGGATGTACTTATGTTAGAACAAGAAGACATCTTAAAAGATTTAAAATCTTTAGTACCTGACAATATTATTAAAGTTAATGAACCGTTAAAACGTTATACATACACGAAAACTGGTGGAAATGCAGATTTTTACCTTTCACCTATCGAAAATGAACAAGTACAAACTATCGTACGTTATGCTCAAGAACATCAATTGCCTGTTACATATTTAGGGAATGGTTCAAATATTATTATTCGCGAAGGCGGTATCAGAGGTATTGTGATTAGTCTATTATCCCTTAATCATATTAATGTCTCAGATGATGCAATTATAGCAGGAAGCGGTGCAGCAATTATAGATGTATCGAGAGCGGCAAGAGATCACGTTCTTACCGGCTTAGAATTTGCTTGTGGCATTCCTGGTTCTGTTGGTGGTGCTGTTTATATGAATGCAGGCGCCTATGGAGGAGAAATTAAAGATTGCATCGATTATGCTTTATGTGTAAATGAACACGGCGATTTGATACAACTGACTAAAGAACAATTACATTTAGACTATAGAAACAGTGTCGTTCAAAAACAACATTTAGTAGTTCTTGAAGCAGCATTTACTTTAGAACCAGGTAACTTGAACGAGATTCAAGCTAAAATGGATGATCTTACAGAACGTCGTGAATCTAAACAACCACTTGAATACCCGTCATGCGGTAGTGTATTCCAACGTCCTCCAGGTCATTTTGCTGGAAAATTAATTCAAGATTCAAATCTTCAAGGTCATCGTATTGGTGGCGTAGAAGTCTCAACTAAACATGCTGGATTTATGGTAAATGTCGATAATGGTACAGCAACAGATTACGAGAATTTAATTCATCACGTACAAAAAGTCGTGAAAGAAAAATTTGATGTTGAATTACATCGTGAAGTTCGAATCATTGGCGAATATCCAAAGTCAGAGTAAATTCTCAATGTAAGGAGATGTGAAACAATGCCAAAAGTTTATGGTTCTCTCGTAGACAATGAAACACGTTGTATTCACTATCATACATTGCTTGACATTATAGCGATTAAATTTAAATGTTGTGAAAAGTATTATCCTTGTTACCAATGTCATAACGAACATGAATCTCATAACATTCAGCGTTGGTCAGCAGAAGAATTTCATAAAAAGGCGATACTTTGTGGAGTTTGTCAAAATGAACTCTCTATTCATGAATACATGATGACTGAAACTTGTCCAAGTTGCCAAGCACATTTTAATTCACGTTGTAAATTTCACTATCATTTATATTTTGAAATTTAATACTTAATTTAAATGATATATAGAATAACATATAAAACAAAGTATTTTGACGAGACTCTTGAAGGAACGGCTACAGACTAAAGTTGTCCCCTAACAAAGCGAGCCAACCATACGAAGTATTGTAAATAAAGAAGCCAGTAAATGAATTTATAATAAACTCATTTACTGGCTATTTTTCTAGGATGTATGTCCCACTCTTTTATTCATTCTAAACTTAGTATCCTAGATTTATTTTTTAGTTTTATCAATTACTTTTTCTAACTCATCAATTTGTTTTACTGTTGTTGTTGTTGAACCTGAAGCAAAGTACCATAATTTAGGGTCTAATTCATAAACATTGTTATTTTTAACTGCTTTTACATCTTTAATAACATCATTTTTTAACACTTGTTTAGCTGTCGATTTTCCACCCACAACTGATCCACGATCCATTGCTAAAATGATATCTGGATTATGATTACTGATATATTCATTATTAATATTTTGACCATGTGGACTTATTTTAACGTGTTTATCCGCTGGTTTAAAGCCTAGCGTATTAAATACTAAATCACCAAATCTTCCACCTGGACCGAATGTAGAAAGTTCTCCTTCATTAACTAAAAGATACATTACAGATTTATCTAAATCCTTAGTTTGTTTTTTCATATCTGAAATTTTTTGATCTAATTTTGTATTCATATCTTTTGCTTTATCTTCTTTGTTGTAAATTTTACCTAGATTTTCTGTATTCTTTTTCATATCTTTAATATAATGATCTTCACTTGCACCTACATAGACAACTTTAGCTTTAGGCGCTGCCTTTTTAAACTCATCTAGATTTTTCTGAGTGGCTGCTCTACTTGAAATATAAATAACATCCGGTTTAGCTTCAGCTATTTTATTGAAATTTATTTCTTTTAAATTACCAGTATTAATATATTTATCCTTTTTAAATTCACTTAGAAAACTTGGTAAAGATTCATTATTTTCACCTTTTGGTAAGCCTTTCACTTTATCAGCTACACCCATTTCTTTTAAAACATCTAGTGCTCCATAATCTAGAATAACCGCGTTCTTAGGATTTTTAGGCACTTTCACAGTGTTACTAATTTTTTTACCCTCATTACTACTTTCGTCATTTCCACTTGCTGAAAAGCTATTTTTAATTGAAACTGTATCTTTTGAATCATTTTCATTATTTGATTTATTACTAGAATTATTACTACACGCTGATAATACTAAAGCTAAAGTTAAGACTAAAAATAAGACTGTTTTCTTCATATGTATTTCTCCTTTTATAAGTTAACTTTGGCACTCAATTTTTCAAGTATTTACTTTTATATTTTCTAAGCATCACCCCTTTAAATATAAAAATATTTATCTCATTTTAAAAGATAACCTCATCATAGTATAAACAAATACGTTGGCCTCTAATTTCTTCTACATGAACATCCATTTCATATAAATCACTTAACACATTTGTTTCAATCACACTATCTTTTGGGCCAGATTTAATAATTTCACCTTTCTTTAGTGCAACAATGTAATCTGAATAACAAGATGCAAAATTAATATCGTGGAGTACAATAACAATCGTTTTATTTAAATTGCGACACAATGTTCGAAGTGTCTGCATAATTTGAACTGAATGTTTCATATCTAAATTATTTAACGGTTCATCTAACAAAATGTATTCTGTATCTTGAGCAATTGTCATAGCAATATACGCACGTTGTCTTTGTCCTCCAGATAGTGTTTTTATATTTCTATCTTTGATTTCCCTTAGATGTAGTAAATCAATGGCATATGCCACTTTCTCATGATCTTCTTTTTTCATTCGACCTTTTGAATAAGGAAAACGTCCAAAATTTACAAGCTGTTCTACAGTGATATTCATATCAGTATGATTTGTTTGTTTTAAAATACTTAACTTTTTTGCTAATTCATCGCTTTTATAATCATCAATTAATTTATTTTCAATATTAATTGTACCGTTCTCATATTCAAATAACCGACTTACTGCTGATAGAAGTGTACTTTTTCCTGCACCGTTTGGACCTATCAAAGAGGTTAACTTACCCTTTTGTATATCAACATTTATATCTTTCAAAATAGATTTACTCTGAATTTTTTTATCTAAATTTCTAATCTGAATCAATCTTCATTCCTCCTTTTAATAAGTAAGTATATGAAGTAAATACCTCCAACTAAATCTATAATAAGACTAAATTCAGTGGTAGCTTTAAACATATTTTCTATAATCCACTGAGCTATAAATAAACTAATCCAACTTATAAGAATCGTTGCGGGTAAAATATATTTATGTTCATATGTTTTCATGAATTCATGCGCTAAATTGACTGTTAATAATCCTAAAAATGTAACAGGACCTACTAAAGCAGTAGATATTGATACTAATAAAGCCACTAAAATTAATAAAAGTTTTGTCATTTTTTCATATGATACACCTAAGTTAATAGACTGATCTTTCCCTAGTAATAACACATCTAAATAAGGTCTTAATATAAAAGCAATTACAATTAAAATAATTAAAAGTATACTTGAAATAAGAACAAGTTTAGAATTAGAAGCGTCAAAACTTGCAAACATCGCACTTTGAACGGTTAAAAAGTCATCTGGATTCATAATAAGTTGAATAAATCCAGTGATACTACGGAAAAATGTTCCTAATACTACCCCAACAAGTAAAATAAAATAAACCGAAAAATGTCCTAATTTAAACATGCCTTGAAATAATACTAAAGAAAAAAGAACCATCACTACGAGAGTTAGAAGAAAATTCAAATAAGTATTTGTCACTACACTGGCTTGTGTACCTAATAAGAACACAGGCAAGACTTTAATAAATAAATAGACTGAGTCTAATCCCATAATTGAAGGAGTAAGTAATCTATTCGCAGTGATAGATTGGAAAATAACAACTGCCGTACTAATAGATCCACCAACAAGTAAAATTAAAACTAATTTTCTTATTCGACTTTCAAACTGATATTGAAAAATTTCAAAATCCAAACCTACTAGTAAGTAGAAAGCAGCCATGCAAATTGTAAAAAGAAAGAGAATTAATATTTTTTTATTAGCACTAATTTGCATAATTATTTCTACCTTTCATCAATAAAACTAAGAAAATAATCGTTCCAAATACTCCTATTGTTAAACCAATATTTATTTCATAAGGGTAAACAATTAATCTACCAATAATATCGGAAAACAATACAAATATAGAACCTAGCATTAATGTATGAGGTAATGCATTTTTCAAGTGGTCGCCTCTATACATTGAAATAATATTAGGAACAATTAAACCTAAAAATGGTAATGTTCCAACTGTCACGACAACTAATGCTGTCAATGTTGCAGTGATTAAAAGCGCAATATTTATAATTTGTTCATATTTAACACCTAAATTATGACTAAAATCTTTGCCCATTCCAGCAATCGTAAAGTGATTGGCAAATATATAAGCGATAATTAATAAAGGAATAGCTAAATATAAAATTTCATAACGGCCGCTTGTAATAACAGCAAAATTCCCATTCAACCAATTATTAATACTTTGTAGTGCATTCGTTCTTAATGCTATAAAAGTGGTAAAACTTGAAACAATGCCACCAATCATAATACCTAAGAGCGGGACAAAAATAACTTCTTTCACTTTTATAAAATTGATTAGTTTAACGAATAAAAATGTTCCTCCTAGGCTTAATGCAACTGCAAAAGTCAATTTGATCAATATATGACCTTTTGGGAAAAATATGAGTGAAAGTAATATTCCTAATTTTGCCCATTCCATTGTTCCAGCTGTAGTAGGACTTACAAATTTATTTTGCATCATCTGTTGCATAACTAGTCCTGCTAAAGCAAGAGAACTTCCAGATAAAAGAATACTTATAGTTCTAGGAATACGACTAGAAAATAAAATATTTTTCTGATTATCTGACAAATGAAAAAGATCAGTTATTGATAATTGACTTACGCCAATAAATAAAGAAAGTATACTTAATATCACTAAAATGATTAATAATGTATAACCTTTGAATAGAAACTTCATTCGTAATGCTCCTTAGTATATATACCATTTCCATTGAAAATGATTATCATTTAACTATATATTAAATTGTCATAATAAATTTTTCAATAGTAATACTAATATTCTTTTATTTTTTATAGAGAAATTAAAAAAACTAATTGCAGTGATGATTCTACAATTAGTTTTTCTAAAATTAGTTATTATTCTAATCTTCAAAAATAAAATCTTCGTCTTGTAAAGCTTCCACGTTAAGTGCTAATGTATAGCCGTCTCCTTTTACTGAGAAAAAGTCATGATTTTTTGTTGATGTATCTAATGCGTTTTCAATAATAGGATTAAACTCTTTTTCTTCAAAATAAGGTTCAAATCCTAAGTTTGATAAAGCTTTATTCCCATTATATTGTACATAATTTAAAACATCTTCAGTTAAACCGATATCATCATATAACATATGTGTATACGATACCTCATTTTTATATAGTTCTTCTAACAACTTATACATTTCTTTATCAGCTTTTTGTTTTTCATTTTCTGATAGCTCATTACGTAAACTTTGAGCATCTAAACCGGTAAAAACTCCATGAATTGATTCATCAAGTAAAATTTTTCTAATAATTTCACCAGAAGTTGTCATTTTTCCTTGACCCGCAAGATAAAGTGGATAATAGAAACCAGAATAGAACAAGAACGTTTCTAAGAAAACACTTGAAACTCTTGCCATATATTGATCAAAAATAGAGGCTTCTTTTCCCCAAAGTTTATGATAATTAGAGATAATTTTATCAGATTTATATTTTAAATGAGGCTCTTCAATTACCCAAGTATCTAATAGATAATTTGTTTCACTAGATGGAAGTAACGTTGTAAAAATATGTGAATAACTTTTAGCATGAATTTGTTCCATCATTTGCATAAATGAATAAACTGCTTTTTTACGTAAATCCGTTGTATGTAGCATAATTAATGGCATACCATCATCCGCTTGATGTGTATCTAATCCAGTTAAACCTGCTAAAGCACGTTTAAACGTATTTTTTTCATCCTCTGTTAGTGTCTTCCAACTTGCTATATCCTTTGAAACTTTAAATTCTGTTTCTACCCACATTTGTGAAATGTTTTGACGCCAAAACATATTTGTCATATCTTCTTGAGTATTCCAATTGACGGCCTTCATTAATAAAATCCTCCTCTATTTATTAACCATTACATTATTTAAGAGGATAAGATTAAAATGCTTCTCTATGAGAATAATTTAATCTTTCCTCTAAATATTTATTTCACTATTAATTAAATTGCACAACTTGTACATTCTTCAACACTTAATAATTTATTACGTGTATAGTATAAAGATTTCAATCCTTTGTGATGTGCGTATACGTATAATCGTGACAATTCACGTGTTGAAATTTCAGAATTAACATATAAAATTGTTGAAATCCCTTGGTCCACATGTGTTTGAATTGTTGAAATTAAATCTATAAGTTTCATTTGATCAGTATTAAATGCTGATTTATAGTACCACATTGTTTCAGGTGATAAGAAAGGCATTGGATAAAATGTTTCAGCATTTCCATACGTACGTCGCTCAATTTGATCTACGATTGGCATGACCGAACTAGTTGCATTCTGAACATATGAAATACTTTGAGTTGGTGCAATAGCTAATCGATAAGCATGATATAAACCATATTCTTGTACTTGTTGTTGTAATGATTTCCAGTCTTCTGATGTAGGAATTTGCATATTAGCAAATAATTCTTTTACTTTTTCAAATTGTGGCACGAACTCTTGTGATGTATAAAAATCAAAATATTTGCCACTTGCATAATCTGATTTATCAAAATCTTGATATGCTTCTCCACGTTCTTTAGCAATTTCCATAGAACGTTCAATTGAATAATAGTTCATCATCATAAAGAAAATATTAGCAAAATCTTTGGCTTCTTCAGATTCATAGCCAATTTTATTTTTCGCTAAATAGCCATGTAAGTTCATTACGCCTAAACCTACAGAATGTAACTCATTATTTGCTTTTTTCACACCTGGTGCATTTTGAATATTTGCTTCGTCACTTACTACTGTTAATGCATCCATTCCAGTATGTACTGAATCTCTGAATTTACCCGTTTCCATTACATTCACTATGTTCAATGAACCTAAATTACATGAAATATCACGTTTAATTTCATCTTCAATTCCATAGTCATTAATAATAGACGTTTCCTGTAATTGGAAAATTTCAGTACATAAATTACTCATTTTAATTTGACCAATATTTGAATTCGCATGTACTTTATTCGCATTATCTTTAAACATTAAATATGGATAGCCTGATTGCAGTTGTGTTTGAGCAATCATATTCAACATTTCTCGTGCATCTTTTTTCTTTTTAAGAACATTAGGATTAGCTACAAGTTCATCATAATATTTTTCAATATCAATATCGTCTAATGTCACTCCATATTCTTGTTTTACAGTATGAGGTGCAAACATATAAAAGTCTTTACCTTCTTTAGCTAAATCAAAGAATTTAGATGGAACAATAAGACCAGTGGAAATTGTTGATAGACGTAAGTCTTCATCGGCATTTACTTTTTTAGTATCTAAGAATTCTTCAACATCATAATGGAAAATGTTTAAATATACTGCTCCAGCTCCAGGACGTTGACCTAATTGATCAGCATAACTAAATCCACCCTCTAATGCTTTTGCTACAGGTAATACACCTTTAGCTACGCCTTTAATACCTTTAATTGCTTCACCACGTGCACGTAATTTAGATAAATTGATAGCCACGCCACCACCAATTTTACTTAATTGTTTAGCAGTAGAATCTATGAAATTAATTGAGTTTAGACTATCATCAACTTCTAGTAAAAAACATGAAACAAGCTCTCCACGACGTGCGCGTCCTGCATTTAAAAATGTAGGTGTAGCAGGTTGATAACGTTGTTCAATCATCGCTAAAATAAATTGTTTAGCTTGTTCTTTATTACCATCTGCTAAATATAGAGCAACTATAGCAACATGTTGATTATAGTCTTCTAAGTACTTAGATTTATCATTTGTTTTTAAAGCATAATCTTTATAAAATTTGCTTGCAGACATATAACTAGCAAATTCAAAATTAATAGATTTTGCGAATTCGATAATTTCTATTAAATCTTCTTCGCTATACTTCTTAAATACATTAAAATAAAAATGATTATCTACTAAGTAATGTAAACGTTCAATTTCGCTATCAAAATAAATTGTTTTATCGCTAATTTCTTCTAAGTAAACGTTTAAAGCTTCTTGATCTTTCTCAAGATTAAAAAAGCCATTGTCTTTACGTTTAGTTACTTCATTGTTTAATTCAATATGATTGTACTTTTTCTCGTCCATAATCTTCATTGAAATGCCCCACCTTATCTCTAAATTCGATAACATCTTTATTTGTACCTTGAACCTCAAATTTCATTAATAAAGGCACATGGTATGTTTCAGAAATTGTTCGACCTGCTTTCGCAAAGTTTTGTCCCCAGTTACGATTACCACTAGCAGCAACAGCACGTATATAGGCATGATTAACTTCTAGAAAAGACTGTACTTCCTTAGGAACTTCACCAAAACCAATTGTACCTGTAACTAAAATATAAGGTTCTTCTATACTATCCTTACAATTGTCTTTATTGATTTCTAATACATTTTTAATTTCACTACGTTTTATAAATCTTCGTACATTTCCTGAAAAAGAGAAATAAACTACTTTCATAGGAACGCCCTCTTTCGACAATCTTATTAATTAAAAAGAAGTTCTCTTAGTCTTATAAGAAAACTTACTTTTAGAACGAATATCATTTCGTTAACTTAATCAAGCTAATACTACATATTGTGTTTCTAATTATTAATCTTTAAAAATCATTATTTGTAAATCGTTCATGTAAATAGTGTAGATTCCGAAAAAATCAACCCAAATAAGTGTGAAATTGCTACTAAAATGAATTATTCATACAATCTTTCTATTTTCCTCAAACACAACATATTGTGTCTCAATTCAAAACCCAACACTATATTCTGTGTTTCATTATACATAAATGATATCCTAATTAAAAGTTAATATTTGATGTCAAATGTTCGTGAAATCGGTTAAAGGTGCATCATAGCTATATTAAAAACTAAGAAAATTTTATTTTAGTTTTTTTAAGGTATTTCACTTGATTTTTTGCCTACCATTACTAAACCTTATTTATTCGGGATTTCCAATACATAAGAATGTAAATCGTAATATATTGTTAACCATTTATTAAAAAAATAACTCATTTTTTATATTAAAAGCCGAATAAATTTCTATTTTACGAATTAAAAATTTAGAGTATATCTAACCATATTAAGAACATATGTTCGTTATCATTATAATTTTTCTTTTTTATCTTTGCAAGTACTTATGCATCCACAAATAAATTATGCTAATATATAGACGTTAAATTTTTATAAATGAGGAGATATACTTTGAATCCTAAGGTAAAAGGTATCATTGCTATTTTAATTTCTGCTATTGGTTTTAGTTTTATGTCTGTTTTTTTTAGACTAGCCGGAGACTTACCCGTATTTCAAAAATCTTTAGCAAGAAATTTGGTAGCCATGTTTATTCCATTATTTTTCATAATAAAATATAGGCAACCTATATTGGGTAAAATGAGTAGTCAACCCCTTTTAATGACTAGATCGACGTTAGGTCTTATAGGGGTATTATTAAATATTTACGCTATTGATCACATGGTGTTAAGTGATGCTGATACTTTAATGAAACTTAACCCTTTTTGGACTATTTTATTAAGTTTAATATTTTTAAAAGAGAATATTAAAAGGTATCAAATTATAGCTATGTTAATTGCTATTTTTGGTATGTTATTCATTGTTAAACCAGAATTTTCTTCAACTATGTTCTCTTCTTTAGCCGGTTTATTCTCAGGTATCTTCGCTGCATCTGCATATACTTGTGTACGAGCATTAAGTAAACGTGAAGCACCTTATACTATTGTATTTTATTTTTCATTATTTTCAGTCATCGTTCTGATTCCATTTTCTATTGCAACATATGAACCGATGACAAAGTTACAAATTATATATTTATTAGGAGCTGGATTATCAGCGGCAGTAGGACAAATTGGTATTACATTAGCATATAGTTTTGCTCCAGCAAAAGACATTTCTATTTTTACGTATGCTTCTATATTATTTACTGCATTATTTGGCTTTATATTATTCGGAGAAACACCAGATTTCTATGCATTTATAGGTTATATCATCATTATTGGCGCTAGTTACTTTATGTTTGAAAAAGCACGTAGACAATCTAATACATCTAACAATTAGGAGGCAAATTATGACACAAGGTCGCAATAAAGAAGAATTACAAGATATTACATTATTAGGCAATCAAAATAATAAATATGAATTTGACTATACACCCCAAGTACTCGAAACTTTTGATAATAAACATCAAGGAAGAGATTATTTTGTAAAGTTTAATTGTCCAGAATTCACTTCTCTTTGCCCTATCACTGGACAACCCGATTTTGCTACAATTTATATTTCATATATACCAAATATAAAAATGGTAGAATCAAAATCACTAAAATTATATTTATTTAGTTTTAGAAATCATGGTGATTTTCACGAAGATTGTATGAATATTATCATGAATGACTTAATTGACTTAATGGATCCTCATTATATAGAAGTATGGGGTAAGTTCACGCCACGTGGAGGCATTTCAATAGATCCATATACAAATTATGGTCGTCCAAACTCTAAATATGAAAAGATGGCCGAACATCGTTTAATGAATCACGATATGTATCCTGAAAAAATAGACAATCGATAAAATGTTTTTAACTCCTTTTATTTTTACTAATGTAATATAAAAGGAGTCATTTTTATTCTAGTTTTTTTTAATAAACTATTGCGATTTATTAAATTAAAGCGTATTTTAATATTATCGTTGAAATTTATAAAGATATAGGTCTTTTATTTTTATAAGTTATTATATTTTATTTGACTGAAAATTCTAAAAATTTATATTTTTAAGAAATTTTTGTAAAACTTAATTGTACAATCTTATTTACATAGTAATCAGTCATATTAGGAAAGAAAGGAGTGGGATGTTAATGGCAACAAATAACTCCCATGAACAAACAATTCAATCAATACCACAGAAAGGATTTTTCGGTCATCCTAGGGGATTAGGTGTGCTCTTTTTCGTAGAGTTTTGGGAAAGATTCAGTTACTACGGTATGCGTGCGATGCTCATATTTTATATGTATTTCGCAATACACCAGAATGGATTAGGTATTGATAAAACTACAGCAATGTCAATTATGTCAGTATATGGAGCACTGATTTACATGTCTTCTATTCCTGGCGCATGGATTGCTGATAGAATTACAGGCACACGTGGTGCTACTTTATTAGGTGCTGTACTTATTATTATTGGACATATCTGTTTAAGTTTACCATTCGCCTTATTTGGTTTATTCTCATCAATGTTCTTTATTATTATCGGATCAGGTTTAATGAAACCTAATATTTCAAATATTGTAGGTCGTTTATATCCTGAAAATGATACACGTATTGATGCAGGTTTCGTTATTTTCTATATGTCTGTTAACTTAGGTGCATTAATTTCACCTATCATACTGCAACATTTTGTAGATATACGTAATTTCCATGGTGGCTTCCTTCTTGCAGCTATTGGTATGGCATTAGGTCTTGTTTGGTATTTATTATTTAATAGAAAAAATTTAGGTAGTGTTGGAATGAAACCTACGAATCCACTATCTAAAGAAGAAAAGCGTAAATATGGAATGATTATCGGTATCATAGTAGCAATTGTGATTGTCGTATTATTAGTTACATATTATACCCATACACTTTCCTTCGATTTAATTAGTAATACTGTATTAGTTCTAGGAGTAGCTTTACCAATCATTTACTTTACAACTATGCTTCGTAGTAAAGACGTTACCGATGGAGAACGTTCTCGAGTAAAAGCATTTATACCTTTATTTATTTTAGGTATGTTATTCTGGTCAATTCAAGAACAAGGTTCTAACGTTTTAAATATTTATGGTTTGGAACGTTCTGACATGCAACTCAACTTATTTGGTTGGACAACTCGATTTGGAGAAGCTTTGTTCCAATCTATCAATCCATTATTTATTTTATTATTTGCACCAGTTATTTCTATGATTTGGTTAAAAATGGGTAAAAAGCAACCTTCTTTAGCTATTAAATTTAGTATTGGTACATTACTAGCAGGTTTATCATACATTCTAATTGGATTAGTTGGTTTAGGTTATGGACATACACAATTCTCAGTTAACTGGGTTATTTTATCATATGTAATCTGTGTTATTGGGGAACTTTGTTTATCACCTACAGGTAATAGTGCTGCTGTTAAACTTGCACCTAAAGCATTTAATGCTCAAATGATGAGTGTATGGCTATTAACAAATGCTTCAGCACAAGCAATTAACGGTACATTAGTAAAATTAATTAAACCACTTGGTCAAACTAATTATTTTATTTTCTTAGGCACAGTTGCTATTGTTATTACTCTTATCATTTTAGTTTTCTCACCTAAGATTACGAAAGCTATGAAAGGTATTCACTAATTAAATACAAAATAGTAAAAAATACTTCTAGTTATAACATATAGAAGTATTTTTTACTTATATATTTAAAATTATAAAATTCAGGGTAATTATTTATAATATAATTTTAAATGAAAGTAGGTTGAACTATGGAGCAACAGTATAATCATGGGGTGTTATTTTACCATGAACATAGCGGACTTAAAGATATCTATGATGGATTGGGAGAAGTCGCTAAATCACTAACTCAGTTATGTAAGCATCTTTCAATACAATTAAGTGAAAATGAAGGTAACATTGAAAGATATTGTAAAGAAATAAAAGACCATACTTATAGTAATGATATCGATATCGTTTTTATATTGGGAGGAGACGGTACAGTTAACGAATTGATTAATGGTGTAATGAAATATGATCTAAACCTTCCTATAGGTATCATTCCAGGTGGAACATTTAACGATTTTACTAAAACATTAAACTTAAATCCTGACTTCAAAAAAGCTAGTGAACAATTGTTGTCTTCACATGTTGAGTCATATGATGTTATGAAAGTAAATGATAATTATGTACTTAACTTTGTCGGGCTAGGACTTATGGTGCAAAATGCTGAAAATGTTCAAGAAGGACGCAAAGATATCTTTGGAAAATTAAGCTATGTTGGTTCCACTGTAAAAACACTCATGAATCCCGACCATTTTGACTATACAATGACAGTAGACGACAAAGAATATAAAGGAAATACGTCTATGCTAGTTATAGCAAATGGACCTAATATTGGTGGCAGTCGCATTCCACTTACAGATCTTTCTCCACAAGATGGAAAATTAAATAGTTTTATATTTGAACAACAAAGTTTTAGTATTTTAAACGATATTTTCAAAAAAAGAGATAGCATGAATTGGAATGAAATTACCGAAGGAATTAATCATATTCCAGGTTCTCACATAACATTACGCACTGAACCAACTATGAAAGTAGATATTGATGGAGAAATTAATTTAGAAACACCTATCACTATTGATGTGTTACCTAAAGCAATCAATATCCTTACTTTTTCGAATGATGAGAAATAACAACTATATCATAATCAAAAGGTATGTATGATTGCTTCAAGCTTCATACATACCTTTTTACTTTAATTGTTATTTAAAAACATTGCTTCTACATCTTTCCAGCCATTCACTCGTTTAAAACGTGTTTCATTTATATTATGTGCAGCCGTAAAGATAATAGGTTCTCCTTCGAAAATTTGAAGCTGACGAGGATTATCATCTATTAAATAATCTGTTTTAACAATATTTTTTCTTCCACAAAAAATAAAATGCTGTGGATCTAAAAATGGAAAATATTCTAATAACCATTCATATTTATCATGAAATGAAGTGGGTACGTCCATTGCCGCTGTAGCGATATATACATCATAATGCTCATTAAGTTTTTCTACTGCCTCTTGAGCATGTGGTATCACTTTAAGATGTCTAAAAAACTCTGGCGCTCTTAAAATATCTCTTACTAACCCATCATGTTCAGGAATCACATGGTTTAATTTGTGACCATTTAATGATTCCATTGTAATTCCTAATTTAGTTTCAATATTAACTGCTTCAATAATTGCACCTAAAGTATCTGCTAATACTTCATCCATATCTATTGCTATAGATTTACGTGCCATGCTATCACTTCCTTAGTTATCTTTTGCACATTTTCAAAGTATAGCAAAAAACCTTTAATTCGTCATGAATCGTAATTAAAGGTTTTTCATTAGTTTAATAATTAAATTGTTTTAATACTTCAATCATTTTATTATTTTGTTCTTCAAATCCAATTGTAATACGTACTCCATTAGGAAATGGTCTAGTGATACAGCCAACGTTTAGTAATTCATTATACAATGCTTGTGGCTTATCTGTTACTACAAATACAAAGTTCGTTTGACTAGGTAAAAAGTGTTTACTTTGTTCAATGTCATAAAACTTTTCACGTTCTTTTGCATTTTTTTTAGTAATCTCTTTTAAATAATCTTGATCCTCTAATGCTGCAATCGCTGCATATTCTGAAATTCGTGTCACATTAAATGGTGGACGAATGATATTCCATTTTTCAATAGCTTCATTTGTTGCCACAACATATCCTACACGTAAACCTGCTAATCCATATGCTTTAGAAAATGTTCTTAATAAAAATGCATTATCAAAGCGTTCTTGTAGTTTTAATGTATCAGGATAATCTTCAGCAGTGACGAATTCGAAATACGCTTCATCAATTAAGACTGGCACATGACTTGGAACACGTTCCAAAAATGACTCTAATTCATCATGACTAAAATATGTACCTGTAGGATTATTAGGATTACATAACCATACTAATGAGGTATCAGAATTAACCTCTTTTAAAATGCCTTCCAAATCAAATCCGCCATTTTTTAACGGTACTTTTACAACTTCAGCTGATTCAACAATCGCATTATGATAATATTGTCCAAAAGTAGCTTCACTTGTCACAATTTTATCTCCTGGTGTTAAAACTGCTCTAGAAATCATAAGTATTACTTCATCTAAACCTGCGCCAAATAAAATTCGAGATTCATCAACATTTAAATGCTTACTAATTGCTTTTCGTAATGATGGAGAGCCTGTTTCCGGATAGTAGAATAACTCATCTAAGTGCGCTTCAATTGCTTCTTTTACACGAGGTGATGGTCCATATAAATTTTCATTCGATGCTAGTTTATATAACTCACCTTCTATACCAAATTTTTCTTTAAGTGCTTGCGGTGATAACCCAGGTTGATATGCCGATAATTGTTGTAGTTGTTTTTTCATTTATGATCACTCCTATATAAATTAAGTTACTTTCCTTTTTCACTTATTAATTAAAATAGTACCATAAATTATCGATTTATACTTTATGTGTTAAAAAGCTCATAGATAAAATGTATCTATGAGCTTTTTACAAATTTAATGTGCCAATCCTTCTTTTTCTAAATATTGTTTAGCAACTTTATATGGATCTTCATTTTTCACTGTCACTTTATAATTCATTTCTTGCATTTGTTCATCCGTAATTTTATTTGATAATTGATTTAAAGCTTTTTTAATTTCCGGATGTTCTTTTAGAAACTTTTCTTTAAACATTGGAGCACCTTGATAAGGTGGGAAAACATGTTTATCATCTTTAAGTACTACCATATCATATTGTTTTAATTCAGCATCTGTAGAATACGCATCAATAAGATTAATGTCGCCTTTCTCTACTGCCGTATAACGTAGTTTAGGTTCCATTTGTTTAATATTAGAAAGATTCAAGTTATATTTTTTAGCTACTGCTTTATAACCATCATCTCTATCTTTAAATTCCATAGTAAATCCTGGTTTAAGTTGACCTTGTACTTTACGTAAATCACCAATTGATTGTAAATTATATTGTTTAGCAAAATCTCTTTTAACAGCTAAAGCATAGGTATTATTATATTTCATTGGTTTAAGCATCGTCATATCATATTTTTTCTCTAAACTTGCTTTAGCTTGGTGATATACATCAGCTTCTTTTTTAGATTTTAGATCCTCTTTAGTAAGTTCTCCTAGTACTGTACCTGTAAATTCTAAGTACCCATCTATATCGTCTGATTTTAACGCATTAAATAAGAATGAGGTTTTACCCATACCACTTTTAACGTTAACTGTATCATGTGTTTCCTCTTCAATTAATATTTTATACATATTCGTAATAATTGAAGGTTCAGAACCTAATTTTCCTGCCATAGTAATCGTTGCACTTTTTTTACCAAAGAGTGGAACAACAATAACAAGTAAGATAATTAATAGAATAATACCTAGTGTAATAAGAAGTTTTTTATAAGATAATTTCGCCATATAACGCAATATAAAATCAAATAAAATAGCTAATAATGCAGCTGGAATAGCGCCAATCAATATAAGTGCTGTATTGTTACGATCAATGCCTAATAAGATCAAATCCCCTAATCCACCTGCTCCAATTAATGCAGCTAATGTAGCAGTACCAATAATAAGCACCATAGCTGTACGTATACCTGCCATAATGACTGGCATTGCAATAGGTAACTCGACTTTAGTTAAACGTCGCATTGGTTTCATACCGATACCTTTGGCTGCTTCTGTTAGAGAAGGCTCTACTTCTTTAATACCTGTATATGTATTTCTTAAAATAGGTAATAGCGCATATACTACTAATGCAATAATTGCTGGAACTTTTCCTATACCAAAAATTGGAATCATTAATCCAAGTAAAGCAAGGGATGGAATAGTTTGTAATACCGCTGCGATATTCATTACAACTTCAGATAAACGCTTTGTTTTAGTTAAAGCAATACCAAGTGGTACTGCAATTAAAATTGCGATAAATAAAGCAATAAAAGAAATTTGTATGTGCTCAAAAATTGTTCTTAGTAATTCTCCTCTACGATCATTGAGCGTTGTTAAAAATTCGTTCATGTTTTAACCCTCCTTATCATTTTTAGATAGATAGTCAAAAACATCTTCTCTTCTTAATAATGACTGTGTTAAAGCATGATTATTTTCTACAATGACTGCTTCATGTTTAGCAAGTATCTCGTAAATATCTTGAAGTTTCATACTATCTTTTATAATTGGGTATCCTTGTTTTTCGTCATATTCAGTAAGTGTTCTTGTAAGATTTAGATCGGAGATTTTTGAATTATTGATATCTTTATGCAAGTGATCGCCCATAAACTCTCGAACAAATTGATTTCTAGGATGCTCTTGGAATCCTTCAGGTGTGTCAATTTGTTCAACACGACCATCATTTAATAAACAAATACGATCTCCTAATTTCATTGCTTCTTGTATATCGTGTGTTACAAAAATAATTGTCTTTTTAATTTTCGTTTGTAATTCTAATAAATCATCTTGTAATTTTTCTCTACTAATGGGGTCTAACGCACTAAAAGGTTCGTCCATTAATATTACTGGAGGATCAGCTGCTAATGCTCTTACCACGCCTACACGTTGACGTTGTCCTCCCGATAATTCATCTGGTTTACGATCTCGGTATGTATTTGGATCTAATCTAACCATATCTAATAATTCATCTACACGTCGATGAATATCTTTGTCTTTCCACTTTTTCATTTGAGGAACTTGTGCGATATTTTCTTTAATCGTCATATGCGGAAATAATGCGATTTGTTGTAGTACATATCCAATATCCCAACGCATCTCATAAACTGGATAATCACTCACTGGCTTATCTTTAAAATAAATGTATCCTTCACTTAACGGTATTAATCGATTAATCATTTTTAAAGTAGTTGTTTTTCCACAACCTGAAGGTCCGATTAAAATAAAAAATTCTCCTTCATTAATTTTAAAACTCACATCATCAACTGCAACATTCGTTCCATAACGTTTTGTTACATTTTTAAACTCTATCATCTTGTCACCTTCATTTCCTTCACATCACTATAAAATTTATATTGCTTATTTTCTATTAAATCATGTTTATTGATAAATTCATACTTAATAGATTTAAATACTAATTATTTTTTAACAATAAAAAATAAAACAACTTAAAACATTTTTCTAGCTTCTAAGTTGTTTTATTAAGTCATATTTAATTTTTTGTTAGATATTCGTTTTATATGATTGGATTGTTTCAAGAAATTTAGGACAATAATGTTTTAACTTATAGCTTCCTACACCATCTATCGCAATCATTTCTTGTTTAGATTCTGGTTTACGTTTAGCAAACTCTTCTAATGTATAGTCAGAAAAAATACTCACAGGCGCAATATTCAACTTTTCACTTAATTGACGGCGAACTTCTACTAATTCACTATATAAAGCACGATCAACGCCTTCTATTGTATTAATGAAAACTTTTTCCTTACTTTTATGTTTAAATGGCGTCGTATACACTGTGACATCATTATTCAATAATTCTTTCACACTTTCATCACACGTTAGAATTTCATTATATTCATTTAAAAAGCCTTTAAACCGTAACTCATCAATTAAATGACTTAACTCTGAAGTAGTATAGTCTTTCATCAATCCATGTGTTGTAAGTTGATGATAATGATTGTATTTAATATAATCACTTAATTCTCCACGTAACACTTGAATAATAACATGATAGTTTTCTTGTTGACGCATGCGTGCGATACAACTAATAATCATTTTTGCTTCATTGGTCATGTCATAAGTTTTATTTTGTTGAATGCAATTACTACATTGACCGCATTCCTCTAGACGCGCATTCGGTTCAAAATAATGTACAATTGTCGCTTCTAAGCACTTTTTCGTTTTAGTATACTGAATCATTTTAGTTAGTTTCTCGCCCATTTTATCTTTATAATCATCATCTGCTTGCGAAACAGTAATAAAATATTCATGTAATCCTTTATCTCTTTCACTAAATAATAAAATACATTCACTTTTTAAGCCATCTCGTCCTGCACGACCCGCTTCTTGATAGTATGATTCAAGATCTCCAGGCATGTTGTAATGAATAACATAACGAACATTAGATTTATCAATACCCATTCCAAATGCATTTGTTGCGATAACAACGTTAATACGATCGTATACAAAGTCATTTTGAGCTTCTTCTCTTTCTTTATTTGTTAAACCTGCATGATAAATAACAGAAGCAATATTTATAGATTCTAGAGATTCTTGTAATTCTTCTACTTGTTTACGCGTAGAACAATAAATAATACCTGCTTGATCTTTATGAGCTTTAGCATATTCAATAACAAATTTTTGTCTTTGATATGTCGGATTTACTTTAAAAATGAGATTACGTCTTTTGGTACTTGTTTTAATTTCATCTTCTTTTCGGATATTTAATTTTTCCATAATATCCTGTTGAACTTCGGCCGTAGCTGTAGCTGTAAGAGCTACAATCGTAAAATCTTGAGGTAGTGTAAACACTTTGTTTATGACGCTTTGATAACTAGGTCTAAAATCATGTCCCCATTTTGAAATACAGTGAGCCTCATCAAATGCAATTAAGTTAATATCAATTTGACTAAGCAACTTTAAAAAATAGTTACTTTCAAAACGTTCAGGTGCCACATATAAAAATTGAATGCCTTCAGTGATTAACTTATTTTCAATCTCAGATTGTTGTTTTTTATTTAAACTACTATTTAGATAGGCTGCTTCGATACCCATTGCTTTTAACTGATCCACTTGGTCTTTCATTAAAGAAATCAATGGACTTATTACTATCGTTGTACCACCTAACATTAAACCAGGCACTTGATAACATATTGATTTACCACCACCTGTAGGCAAGACACCTAATACATTATGATGATTTAATATTTTAGAAATTATCTCTTTTTGACCTGGTCTAAACGTATCATAACCAAAATAATGTGACAAAGTTGCTTCCATACTTACATTCCCCTTATTGCTCTTTTATTTCTTCTAATTCACTCCATCTCGTGATGTCTACATCATATGATTGCTCTAGATGTTCTTTTTCTTCATTTAATTCTTTTATTTTAGCGTAGTCAGCGCTCGCTTCTACCATTTCAGTATCAATCTGCTCTAGTCTATGTTCTGTCGTTTCAATACGTTCCATTAGGGCTTCATATTCACGTTTTTCTTTATAAGACAGTCCCGTCTTTTTACGAACGTTTGATTTAGTTTTAGGTTGTTGAGCTTGTTTTTCAAGTATATCCTGTCGATCTTTTTCTTTTTTATAGGCCTCATAATCTTCGAATGTTCCAATAATACGTTCTAATTGGCCATCGTGAATATACCAATATTCTTGTGCTACTTTATTTAAAAAATAACGATCATGACTTACTGTAACTACTGCCCCTCCGAATGTACTAATGTAGTCTTCTAAAATTGTTAATGTTTCAGTATCAAGATCATTGGTTGGCTCATCAAGTAACAGAACATTAGGTTGATGAACAAGCAATCTTAACAAATATAATCGTTTTTGCTCTCCACCTGATAATTTATAAATCTTTTTACCATGAGTAGCACTCGGAAATAGAAATCGCTCTAACAATTGAGTAACTGAAACTGAAGTACCATCTTTTTCTTTTGCCACTTCACTTTCTTCTCTCAAATAGTCAATCATACGTATGTCTCTATCCAAAGTTTCTTCTGTTTGTTTAAAATAAGCTATTTTTACAGTTTGGCCAACTTTTAATTCTCCAGAATAATCAGTATCATCTTGATTTAAAATATTTAACATTGTCGTTTTCCCTGCACCATTTGGGCCAACAATACCAATTCTTTGACCACTTTGAATAATTTCAGTTACATCTTTGAATAATATTTTATTTTGAATCTTTTTCGTTAAATGATCTAACTCAAATACTTGTTTGCCTAATCTAGAATAAGCAAGATTGAGTTGACCTTTATCTTTTTGATGATGAGATTGAACTTCTGTCTCTAAATCATTAAATCGATTAATTCGAGCTTGTTGTTTTGTCGTTCTTGCTTTTGCGCCTGTACGCATCCACGCAAGTTCTTGTTTATAAAGTGCTTTTTGCTTTTCTTGTTGTTTTTGTTCAATCACTTCATTTTCAGCTCTCATTGCAATGTAATCTTCATAGTTTCCTGGATAAGATTTAAGTTTTCCTCTATCTAATTCCACAATACGTGTAGCAATCTCATTTAAAAAATAGCGATCATGTGTCACAAATAAAACTGTATGTGGATATTGCTTAACATAGTTAATTAACCAATTAATTGATTCAAAGTCTAAATGGTTTGTAGGCTCATCTAACAATAACAAATCAGGTTGTTCAATAAGCGTCTTAGCTAAGACAACACGTTTTTGTTGTCCCCCTGATAATTCTTTAACTTTTTTAGTCGTATTATTAATACCTAATTTTGATAAAATAGTTTTAATTTCAGCATTGTAATCCCATGCATGGTGTTGATCCATAAGTTCTTGAGCTTCCATCATTTTTTTAAAATTCGCATCGTTTTGATGTTCTGTATATATAGTCACAGCTTCTTCATATGTTTTAATAATACGTAAAGTATCTGTATCGGAACTTAGAACAGCTTGAAATACTGTCATATCACCATTTAAATGTTGCTTCTGTGAAGAATAACGAATGCGATACTGATTAGGATGAGTTATATCGGCTGAAAAATCTTCATCTAAACTACCAATGACTTTTAATAAAGTACTTTTACCAGTACCATTTATACCTACAAGTCCAATTTTTTCATGTTCAGAAATAGAGAGATTTAAGTCATCAAAAATAACTTTATCAGCATATGATTTATTTAGTTGTTCTATTTTATACGCTTCCATATTTTTACTTCCTTTTTAATATCGAAATTTCAATATATTTCTGATAAGCTTAATTCAGTTCTATATATTATACACCTTTTTAATGCTAAATGATATAAGGAGAAAATAGATATGATAGACTTTTTCGAAAATTTACCACCTTATCTTCAAGCACTTAGTGCCGGTATTATTACTTGGTTATTAACCGCTTTAGGTGCTGCATCAGTCTTTATTTTTAAGACTGTAAACAAAAAAATTCTAACTTCTATGCAAGGTTTTGCCGCTGGAATTATGATTGCTGCAAGTTTTTGGTCTTTATTACAACCTTCCATTGATTATGGTACAAATGGTCATTTACCTGCTTGGTTACCTGCTGCGATTGGTTTTATTCTAGGTGGTGTGTTTATTAGAGGACTTGATGCAGTCATTCCACATATACACCAAAAAATCGGTGATAAAAGTCAATATCGAGAAGGCGTTAAAACTTCTTTAAGTAAAAATGCTTTACTAGTATTAGCTATCACTTTACACAATATTCCTGAAGGTTTATCAATTGGTGTAGCATTTGGTGGAATTGCAACTGGAAATGGACAAGCTACCTTTTTTGGAGCCCTTGGTTTAGCAATTGGTATTGGTATTCAGAATATTCCAGAAGGAGCTGCTTTGTCCATGCCGATTAGAGCCGCTGGTGCAACACGTTTTAAAGCATTTAATTATGGTCAAGCATCAGCAATAGTAGAACCTATTTTTGCAACTATAGGTGCCATTGCAATTATTTTTATCACTCCAGTACTACCTTATGCATTAGCTTTTGCAGCAGGAGCAATGATTTTTGTAGTTGTAGAAGAGCTTATTCCTGATTCTCAATCGGGTAATAATACAGATTTAGCTACATTAAGCTTAATGCTTGGTTTTGTAATAATGATGATATTAGACGTATCATTAGGATAATTAAATTAAAGAATAAGCCTGAGACATAATAAATTGTTTTAGGCGTTTTTTATATATTGGCAGTCAATTCTAGTCTCGGAACTCCAACATAAAAATTTTCAATAAGAAAGTCTACGTCTAACGCAAGTTAAGAATACGTTGCCACAATAAAACGACGAATTCAAAATGAATTCTGTCACACTCCCTTTCTTTTTTGTTTATTTTTAATGCAACTATAAAAAACCCGTAGATAAAACTTATCTACGGGCATTTAATATAGAATGTTTATTTTACACACTCTCTAATATTGAATTATTTTTGATTTCCATAAGGACCTATTTTGTAGTCATATTTTGACGGATTAATTTTTTTGAAATCTGGATTATTGTAGAATCTGAATAGGTCACCATTTAATACGTCGTCACTCATTTCTAAATCTTTTTCCACCTGTTTCTTATTTTTTTCTAAATCTTTAGGTGGCGTTGTTATTAATTCATTATTTTTATTTGAATATACTTTACCATTCACAAATTTATAATCTTTTGTGATGAAATCACCATTACGGAATGGAATCACATCATTATGATCTTTAGATAACATATCTGTACCCAACATTAAATAATTCTTCGAGTCAATACCAACTAAATGTAAAATAGTAGGCATAACATCCACTTGTCCAGCATATGTTTCATCTACAGTCCCATTTTTACCAGGAATTTTTAACCAAAAGCCAGTACGATTTAAATCTGTGAATTTAGCTGGTGTAATTTGCTCACCCAGTAATTTTTCCATTGCATTGTTATGGTTTTCAGAAATACCATAATGGTCACCGTAAATCATAATAACTGAATCATCATATAATCCTTTAGTTTTCAAATCATTAATATACTGTTCTAAAGCTTGATCTAAGTAATGCGCCGTTTGAATATATCCATCTACAGTAGAATCGCCTGTATTCGGCTTATCAATACTTGCATCTTCTGAATTTAAAGTAAATGGATAATGGTTAGTTAATGTAATTAAATGGGAATAAAAAGGTTGTTTCATTTTAGATTGATATTCTGCTGATGCTTTAAAGAAAGGTTTATCTTTTAACCCTAAGTTCACGACATTTTCATCCGACATATCGTAATATGTTGCATCGTAAAATTTATCTATACCAAAATGTTTATAAATTTGATCACGGTTCCAAAATGTTTTGTAATCCCCGTGCATAACATCAGAAGTGTAACCTTCTTTTTGATCTAAAATTGCTGGTAAAGATTGATATGTGTTATCTCCTTTTAATGAATACGCAGATCCTTGAGGTAAACCATATAAACTATTATCCATTGTAAATTCTGAATCAGAAGTTTTACCTTGTCCTGTTTGATGGAAGAAGTTTGGATAATATCTAAAGTCATCGTTACCAGTCGATAATTTATTTAAGAAAGGTGTAACTTCCTTACCATTTACTTTTTTATTAATTAAAAATGTTTGAAAACTTTCCAAATGTATTTTTATGATATTTTTCTTCTTAGCAATACCATAATATTCAGGGTTTGGTTCCGTATTTTTTTGTTTCGTATAATTTAAAACACGAGTTAAATCATCTTCAGAAGCCAATGCTTTTTGTTGATTGTTTTGAATCGTTTTAACACCATCATATACAGTAAAATTATATGGTCCTAAATATTTAACTAAATATTTGTGATCAAATGTACGAGTTAATAATTCAGGTCGATCAGTTTCAGCAAAAGCTAAGTTTAAAAAGAACAATGCAATTGATGCTGCCATCACTACTGGTACAAACTTTTTACTAAATACACGTTTGTCTAACCAACTTCGTTTAAAAATTAAAATAAACAGATATACAATCGTATCTAAGAAATACACAAAGTCATACCATTTAAAAGAGGCACTTACTGCGCCCCCCATCGATTCAACGTTACTCGCTTGATTTAATGTACTAAACGTTAAAAAGTCTGAGAAGAACCTAAAATAAACAACATTAGCATAGAGTAAAAATGTTAATAAGAATCCTCCAATAAAAATAAACCAATATGCTTTCTTACCTTTAAAGAACAAAAAGATACTTAAAATAAGCGCGATTAAACTATATGGATTCATCAATAGTATTAAATTTTGAACTAATCCTTTAACACCTAAAGAAAAATCTACATAGTATGAGAAATACGTTTTCAAGGTTACTGTAAATACAGTCATTAAGAAAAACGCAAAAAGACTTATTTTTCTTTTGTGTAAACTCATGAATGTTTCCTCCGTTTATAGTTATTCAAATACGGCCATTTACAAATGCTATTTTTAAAATTTAATATATTTTAAAAACAATAAAATTTTTAATTATCATTTAATAAAAGAACATTTTTTATCACTACATTTAATTGTTAACTATTTATTAAAAAAATACGAATTTTGTAATATTTTTGTAATAATACTTCATAGTTCAATATATAAATATAAAGTATTTTTACTTATTTATCAAGAAAAAGCTCAAGTTCAGCCTTCCCATTTATATACCTAATCATTTCTAAACTGTTAAACTGATTGATATATTATAACGCCTAATCTATTCAATTTAATCAGACTATAGTCCTATACCTTTACATTAAAAAATATCATTAAAATATTAATGTTCAATATTTTGATGATATTTTTATTTTAACATTTCTAATTGCATTCGAAATTCGATACCATGAAATAATTGATTCGTCCAATTACTAAACTTCACAGTATTTTTTTCAGCCGTTTCAATATCTATAAATTGAAATTTCAAACGAGATCCTTGTGGTTTTTGAGCTAGTTTAGTCAAATGATAGCTTGCTATAGTACCTATTTGTGGATAACTTCCAATAGTATAATGATCATTTAATAAAATAATAGGTGTACCATCACGTTTTACTTGAATAGTGCCCTTTTTTACTGGTTGATACTCAGGCATATCTTCATAATAGGCTTTGATACTAGGACCCTCTAGTAACATCCCTACACGATTAGACTTATTCGTTACTTTGTACTCTCCATGTACAAATGTTTGTTGTGTATCAGTATCAAAATCATTTGTTCCTTTATTAGCAATGACATGAAATACATCAGAAACGTAATTAAACGATAAAGCATAACCATCAATTCCCCAACTTGTTGTTCGCTGATGTGCTAAATTTTCAAAAAGTTTACGATGTCGTGATGTATAATCACGTTTCATTTCAATTTCATCGCCTTCTTGAATTGTTCTCCCCTGAAATCCTCCAACACCAATATTTAAATCTGTTGAAGTTGAATTTAACCAAGAATCTAATTTAAATCCTCCTCCAATAGCTAAATAAACACGGGATGTTGTACTCGTTTCTTTGAAAGACAATACTTCTCCTTTTTCTACTAAATACAATTTATAAGGTTTAATTTTCATATTTTCTGTACACGCTTCAAAGTGATGACCTGTTAAGGCAATTAAAGTAGGCTCTGTGAATCTAATTTTCGCCATAATATGTGTCATTTCTAAAGTTGCTTCGTTTTTATCATTTGCTACAAGACGATTCGCAATTTCATGTCCTAATGTATCTAATGCACCGCCAGGGATGACTCCCTCATATTCATACCCTTGGCGTCCAAAGTCTTGGAACGTGCTAAAAAGTCCAGGTTTTTCTATTATGATTGACATTATTTAAAATCTCCTAATTCAGTATCATTTGGGTTTTTAGGATGAAATAAGACATTATCTCCTAATTTTAATAAATTAAAGTGATCGCGCTCTGGTGAAAATAATTTAATTGGGGTATAGCCAATGACTAACCAATCGTTATAAGTATCTGTCGTTACAAT
Source organism: Staphylococcus hominis subsp. hominis (assembly GCF_002901845.1). Lineage (GTDB taxonomy): Bacteria > Bacillota > Bacilli > Staphylococcales > Staphylococcaceae > Staphylococcus > Staphylococcus hominis. The sequence continues at coordinate 119,921 of NZ_PPQE01000025.1, read as the reverse complement.
GCCACATTTTTTCCCTTCAATAATGACAGAACCTGCAGGCACTCTTTTTTTCTTCTGACTTGTATGATTAACATATAATTTTTCATTCATTCCTGTTAAATAAGGAAAGCCTGGGGAGTATCCCATCATAGAGACAAAGTAATGTGATTTTGAATGAAGTTGAATAAATTCCTCTTTAGATAGACGATAGTATTTTAATAGAGCCTCTAAATCAGGTCCAAATTGATCACCATAAACCACAGGAATATTATGAAAATGACACGCTGTTTGTTTATTTTCGATATGTTCTAATTCAATTTGAATTGAATTTACAAGTGCCTTCATATATTGAAATGGCGATGAAATATTATAATGCTTAATCATATCTCGAGCATCATAACAAATCATCATACTAGACTCTGTAGGTACAATATCAGTGATGAAAGGTAAGTCTTTATTTAATAAATGTGTACGTACAGCAATTAAATTTTTAGTTACATCTTCAGCGACTTCTTGTTCAATATCTATAATAATCGCTTGGTCTCCTTGACTATAAATTTTCATTATTGCACCTCTTATTACATTCTAAATTATTTGAATCTATCTTATTGATGATAAAATAAATTTAATAAATGCGTAGCATATGGCATGATGGATTGAATTAAAAGATATACTAGTACAAATTGAAACAACACAGTCATTGTTCCTACAATGCGCGGTAGCATAATTAGATTATGCTTCAAATATCGATTGATTATATATTTACTTAAACTATTGAGTAATACGATAAGTATTAACCATAATAATGTCATAACCTTCTCCATTATTAACTAAATTAAATTTCACAATATCTATCAATTGTATTTTATATATAAATAGATACCTGAGCAACTTCACGTAGACTATTCAGTAAATAAACTTCTACTTCTTCATTTTCCAGTTTGATCATTAATTCATCTTTAGTATAATCTTTCACCTTAAGTTTATGATTTTCTAATAAACTTTCTCTCATACATCCTCGTAAAAAATCTTTATTATATCGTGGCGTATAATAGTTTCCATTTTCTTTAATCATAATATTTCCAATATCAAATTCTAAAATTTTGCCACTATCATCATACAGTAGTATCAAATCTGTTTCATGATTATGCGTTAAATATGCTCTTTCTGTTGTTTTATTTATAATGAATTTTTGTGGATAATCACTGTTAGATTTTTTAAAATGTGCAGTAAAAATGTCTTTAGAAGATAATGGCTGAATAACGTGAGTGAATTGTCCATCTTTATCAATTTCTACTTTCAAACGATATAAGCGGTCATTATAATTTTGTTTTAAATTTTCAATATAACTATACCAAGCATTCTCTGAAAACTGAAAACCTAATTGTGAACAAGAATGACATAGTCGACGCGTATGATAGTTTAACCTTGGTATATGACCATGATTAAGTTGCATTGTTTCAAATAATTTCAATCATAACTCCTCCAATATTTTGGTTTTGTCTCGAAATTCTTGAATTTCATTTAATGGAACAGAATCAATGGTAATTCCCGCACCTACACCGTAAAGAGCCATATTATTTCGATATTCTACTGTTCTAATTGGAATGTTAAAAATCATTTTATCATCTGGTAACAATAAACCTATTGTGCCGCAATAAATATATCTTGGACTGGTTTCTAAGTGTTTGATATAAGTCATTGTACTTTGTTTAGGCGCACCAGTGATCGATCCACATGGAAACATTGCTGTTAAAATCGAATGAAGAGATATAGCATCTTCTAGTTGCCCTGTTACCATACTTGTCATTTGATATACGGTTTGATACGTTTCAATAAAGAACAATTTATAAACCTCGATGGTTCCAGTTTTTGAAATCCTTGACATATCATTACGTAATAAATCAACAATCATTACATTTTCTGCTCTATCTTTATGAGAATACATTAATTTTTCATAATTCAACTGATCTTCTACACTAGTTTTCCCACGTGGCATTGTTCCTTTCATCGGCTTACTAACAATCACGTTTGCTTTATCGTTAAATGTACCTTTTTGAAAAAATAACTCTGGAGAAATTGACGCAACTTTTACTTCTTCAGTATCTAATAAAGCTGTATAGCCACCGTTATTGTTGTGAGTCAAATAGGTATATAACATTGAAATAGGATAATGCACTTTACTGGATAAACGAGTAGTATAGTTAACTTGATAAGTATCTCCTTCTGTAATAGCTTCTTGTATTTTAATAATTTTTCTTCTCATTTGTTCGTCACTTTCTTGGAATTGAAAGTGATGTACTGAATGATATTGTATATTGTCCTTATTATTATCAGAGTTTAAGGGTTGATTAAAAGCGTATGCAGCAGCATATACTTCTTTTTCTATTAAGTGATACGTTTCTAATTGATTATTAAAAAATGGCGCTGATTCATAAGTTAAATATAACGCTACATAATGCCCCTTTGTCTGTTGTTCTTCAGCAAATTGAATAACTTCACCTACTTCTTCTAAAGAATAGGCAATTGATTTTGAAATATATTGATCAAATCGCAATTGATAATCGATGTAGTCATCTTCGTTAGTATAATAACGGTAATTAAACGTAATATTCATGTATTTTTCCTACTTTCTCTATAAAGTATTGAATCTGCTGATGACCATATTCACTTAATATAGATTCAGGATGATACTGTACTGCAAAAATAGGTAGGGTATCATGTTCAAATGCCATCATAATACCTTCATTATTTGTAGCTGTAGTATTTAATTGAGAAGGTAATTGTTGCCTATTAGCAATTAAGGAATGATAACGCATGACATTAAAATTTTGAGGTAAATGTTTGAAAAGTCCTTTGCCTGTATGGATTATAGGTGTTGTATGACCATGAACAGGCTTTGGTCCATGAATAATTTCTCCTCCATAATATTCATAGATGAGTTGAAACCCTAAACAGATACCTAATATAGGTACCGATGAGGCATATCTATCTAAAACGCTTTTTAAAATTGGATAGTCACTTGGTTTTCCCGGACCTGGAGAGATGACAATAGCCTCAATTGTTAATTCTTCAAGTAATGCTACAGTCACTTCTGTTACCTTTAATACCTCTACACAATGAGAGGTTTCTATTTTTATGTAATCAATCAAGTTATATGTAAATGAATCATTATTATCTATGACTATAATCATAATTATTCCAACCTTCAAAATAATATATTTAAAATACAATTTTTATATAAGCGCTTACTTTAATATTCTATAAACTAGCACTTGATTTTAAGATATGAATATATTAAGCTATCTATCGTATAATTCGAATATAAAGAGGTTCCTAGCTGAAACCCTCTATAAAAAACTAGACCTTTGTAGAAATATTTATATATACTTTTTAATGTACATATGTTCTACATATTTTAAGTCTATCTTTTTATAGAGATAGGCTTTTTTTATATTTTATATCAAATGTTTTCATTCTATTTCATCATAAATTAAAAATATTAACTTTTAAAGGAGAAACGTTATGCCAAACAGTGTTTTGAATTCTGAAAAAGCAATTGTTGTGTTTAGTGGTGGTCAAGATAGTACAACCTGTCTTTTCTATGCCAAAAGACATTTTAAAGAAGTTGAACTTGTCACATTCAATTATGGGCAAAGACATAATACAGAAATCGAAGTAGCTTCTAAAATAGCAAAAGATCAAGGGTTGAAACATCATATTTTAGACATGTCTTTACTATCCCAACTTACTCCAAATGCATTAACAAAACATGACATGACAATTGAGACAGGGGAAGATGGTATACCAAATACTTTTGTACCTGCTCGTAATTTATTATTTTTATCATTTGCTGGGGCTCTTGCCTATCAAGTGAATGCGAAACACATCATTACTGGTGTATGTGAAACAGACTTCTCTGGTTACCCAGATTGCCGAGATAGTTTTATTAAATCTATGAATGTCACACTTAGTTTATCTATGGATAGAGATTTTGTTATTCATACACCCTTAATGTGGTTAGATAAAGCGCAAACTTGGGAACTCAGTGATGAATTAGGTGTTCTCAATTATGTGCGTCACAATACGCTTACATGCTACAACGGTATTATTGGAGATGGATGCGGAAAATGTCCAGCTTGTAAATTAAGACAACGTGGACTTCATCAATATTTAGAACAAAAAGGAGATGCGTCATTATGATACAACAAGTTTATCCTACAGTGAATCACCCTTATACATTTGAATTAAATAAAGATTTCAATTTTTCAGCAGCACATTTTATTCCTAGTGAAGATGCTGGAAAATGCATGAGAACACATGGACATACTTATTTTGTTAACTTAACTATTGTTGGAGATGCACTCGACCATAATGGATTTTTAATTAATTTTAGTGAATTAAAACGATTGGTCCATGACCAATTTGATCACTATTTATTAAATGAGTTACCTCAATTTAAAGATAAAAGTCCTTCTACTGAAATTGTGGCACAGACAATTTTTGAAATCGTACAAGCTCATCTTAACAAGTATGACAATAAACCTAAATGTGTACAAGTTTATTTACGTGAAACACCATCAAGTTATGTTGTCTATCGTCCAAAGGAGATTAAATAATGCCTTCAAAAATACCAGTTTTAGAAATTTTCGGACCTACTATTCAAGGAGAAGGACGAGTTATAGGACGAAAAACAATGTTTGTCCGCACAGCAGGATGCGATTATCGTTGTAGTTGGTGCGATTCCGCCTTTACGTGGGATGGTAGCGCTAAAGATGATATAGAGTTATTAACTGCTCAAGACATTTATGATCGTTTAAAAGAAATTGGCGGTAATCAATTTGATCATGTCACTATTTCTGGAGGTAACCCTGCATTAATCAAAGGGATTCAAGATTTAGTAGATTTATTTGAAGAAAAAAATATTTTTACGGCATTAGAAACCCAAGGCAGTAAATTTCAACCTTGGATGCGACAAATTAACGATTTAACAATTAGTCCTAAACCGCCAAGCTCTAATATGGTGCCTAATTTAGAAATATTAGATAGTGTCATAGAACAATGTATACCATCAACATTGAACTTGAAAGTAGTTGTTTTTGATAAAGAAGATTATCAATTTGCTAAAATGATTCATCATCGTTATCCTAATATTCCATTTTATTTGCAAGTAGGAAATCCCTATTTAGATGATGATGTTGAATATCATACCGAAAAATTACTTGGTCGCTATGAAACTCTTGTAGACACAGTAATGAATAGCAGTGATATGAATCATGTGTATGTTTTACCTCAGTTACATACATTGTTATGGAGTAATAAGAAAGGTGTATAATTAGTAAATTATAATAGAATAATATTTATTAAGTGTTTTGAAATGATTAAGTTTATTTTAATTGCTATAATATTTTAATGAACTACACACACGTGATAGGAGTACAACATGATTATATATGTATTTATTAATATAGCCATTACCATATGTGTTCTGGGCTTTGATTTATATCGGCATCATTTCAAACAACTAACGTTTAACTCCGTTCTATTATCCATTGTTATCAATGCTATTATTAATAGTGTTGTGATTGAAAAGTTCAATTTTATAACATTTGCTTCAATTATATTTTTCTTAAGTTGGACAATCTTACAATATTATTTAAATCGTAAACATATATACTTAATGATTTCAGAGTATAAATCTCTTGCATTCATTTTTGCAATTATGATTAGTTGCTCATTATTTATCACTTTTGAATCTAGCGACCAATCAGTCTATATGTCTATTCCTTATTTAGCTCCAGCTATATTTATCATAGGCTTAAGCATTGATTTCATAAGTACTTTTTCAAAAAATGAAATGAATCATCTTAAATTTTTGAGTAAGCTACAACACCCTATTATGATTGGTCATACAATTATTATTATTTCAATTATACTTTTGACTTTATTAACATCATTTTGGTATATCTTCATAATTATTTATGCTTTATTTGATATATATTTATTATGGCAACTAAAACATAATAATTTTGAAAATGACTTAAAAAAATAAACATGTAAGAAGCTATGATGTAAGAGCTTTTACATGTTTATTTTTTTATTGATAAATTTTTTCTTTTTCTGCAACTACTTTTTCAATAGGTGTTTTTAAATTGGAAGCTTCCACAATATATTTTGGTCTTTGTTTTACTTCGTAATAAATTCGCCCAATATATTCGCCAACGACACCAATAGACATTAACTGAATGCCACCTAATAACAATACAGCTGCTATTGTTGTAAAGTAACCTGGATGATTAATTCCATTCATTAAAATACCTATTAACAAATAAATAATATAAATGATGCTTAATCCAAAGATAAACATTCCAAGATATATCATTGCTCTCAGTGGTTTATTATTAAATGATATTAATCCATCAATCCCATAATTTAATAACTTGGTAAATGTCCATTTAGATTCTCCAGCTTCTCGTTCTACATTTTTATAAGTAAAGATCTTTGTATTATACCCTATCCATTCAAATAATCCTTTAGAAAATCGATTATATTCATTTAATGAAACAATCGATTTAACTGCACGTTGACTTAATAATCGAAAATCGCCTACACCATCACTAAATTTAATATCTTCGACAAAGCTATTAATGAGCTTATAGTACAACTTTGACAATGTTTTACGTGCAATATTTTCACCACTACGATCTCGTTTAGCGACAACTTGATCAAAACCTTGTTGATATATTTCAATCATTTTAGGTATAAATTCCGGAGGATGTTGTAAATCTCCATCAATCATTACGACTGCATCAACATTCACACTGTGTTGAAAACCAGCAATCATTGCTGCTTCTTTACCAAAATTTCGACTAAAAGAAATATATTTAACATGTTCATCGTATTCCGCTAAATTTTGTATATGCTCAATCGTATTATCTTTACTACCATCATCAATAAATAACAAGTCATAATAATAACGACGAGTTTTACTATTCTCCGTCAAAATTTCAGTCAATCTATCGTAAGTTTTTTTTACGACTTTACCTTCATTGAAGCAAGGTATAATGACTCTGATTTTCATCTAATTACATCCTTTTCTACATTCTTTCTAATATTGTATCAATAAAATCAATAAATATTCTACTAATAACCATGTAATTAACAAATAATTAATATTAACTCTAGCTTTTGTAATAATTAAACTATATTATTTTAAATCACCTATTGCTACATCATCTGGATCTTTACCTTGACGTGCATTTCTATTTAAACTATCAATTTCCGCAATCTCAGTAAGTTCTAAATTAAAGTCAAAAATATCATAATTTTCACGAATACGAGATGGGGTTTTTGATTTAGGAATAATAATTCTGTCATGGGCTAGATGCCAACGTAATACAATTTGTGCTGTTGTTTTGTCATATTGTTCTGCTAATTTTGTAATTACTGAATCATCTAATAATCCTCGATTTCTCATAAGTGGCATCCAAGCTGTGACAGTAATATCATGTTTATCACAATAATCTTGTACATCTTGTTGATTAAAATAAGGATGAACTTCTATTTGATTAATTTGAGGTACAATAGTTGTCTCTTTCATCAATGTTTCTAAGTGATGGGGTTTAAAGTTACATACACCAATCGCTTTAATTTTACCTTCATTATATAATTTTTCTAATGCTTTATAAGATTCAATATATAAGCCATCTTTTTCACATGGCCAATGAATTAAATATAAATCTAAATAATCCAATCCTAAGTTTTCTAAAGATTTATTAAAATATTCTAATGTATTATCATATCCTTGATAATCATTCCATAATTTAGAAGTAATAAATACGTCTTCTCTCGCAATATCACTGTTGTTTAAAGCTTTACCTAGTGCTTGTTCATTACCGTAAAAATAAGCAGTATCAAATGCACGATATCCCGTTTCTAATGCTGTTTGTACTGCGGTTTCCATCTCATCATCTTCCATTTTATAAACGCCTAGTCCTACTTTAGGCATTGGGTAACCATTATTTAACACTTGTGTATCATTTATCATTTATGCCACATCCTATTCAATATATTTTTTCAACTAAAAATTAGCATAACTTAATTTCTTTTACGCATACAAATAAAGACACTTAGGTTTACATACCCAAGTGCCTTTATTTTTATTCATCCGATTCATGTTTATGATCGTGATTGTCTTCTTCCTCTTCATCACTAATCACAGGTCTTGTTTCATTAAATTGGTATTTAAGTACAACCCATACCAATTGGTGATTATCCATTTCAGAAACAATCCATCGATCGTATTTTGTATCTATATAGTCTTCAACTTGAAGATTAGTATTGTGTGCTTGTAACCATCCACCTATTGTATCGATATCTTCAGAATCTTCAAAAGTGATATCAAATTTTTCATGTAAATCATCAAGTAAGACACGTCCGTTAATTTGATATATATCTTCCTCTAATTTAACAATATCATTTATTTCATCATCATCAAATTCATCTCTGATTTCACCGACAATCTCTTCAAGAATATCTTCCATTGTTAGAATACCGGCAGTACCACCATATTCGTCAATAATAAGACTAATATGAACATGTTCACGTTGCATTGAAACTAATGCATCGCTAATACGAGTTGTTTCTGAAATCATAGGTAATTCATGAATATAATTAGAGATTTTAATTGTTCTACCTGAAGCATATTCTGTTAAAAATTCTTTTACATTAATAAAACCTTTTATATGGTCTTTATCCCCATCTTCAGTAATTGGATAACGTGTAAATTGATGTTCTTTAATCGTGTCAAGTAATTCGTCAACATTAAATGGTTCGTTTAACGTTACCATTTGTGTACGTGGAACCATGATATCTTTCGCATGTCTTTCGTCAAATGAAAAGATATTTTGCATGTAATTCAGTTCTGTTTGATTAATTTCTCCACCATTATAACTATTATTAATAATGATTTTAATTTCTTCCTCAGACATTGCATCTGCTTGCGCATCAGGGTCAACACCAAGCATTCTAATAATTACTCGTGCCGAACCATTCATTAACCATATTAATGGCTTCATGACATTACCAAAATAATATAATGGTCTAGCATAAGTTAATGCTAATTTTTCAGTATGTTGTATTGCTATTGATTTGGGTGCTAACTCACCTAACACTACATGTAAATAAGTTACAACAATAAACGAAATCACAAATGAAATGGTTGTAGTCACTGCACTTGGCAAATGTAATAGATTAAAAAGTGGATGTAATAGTTTTTCGAATGTCGGTTCACCTAACCAACCTAAACCTAAAGATGTAACTGTAATACCAAGTTGACATGCTGATAAATAATAATCAAGATTAGCAATCATCTTTTTAACAATTTTTGCACTTCCATTACCTTCATCAGCAAGTTGTTCAATTCTTGTTGAACGTACTTTTACTAATGCAAATTCAGATCCAACGAATACGGTTGTTAAAGCGATTAATAGAAAAAATATTACTAAATTAATTATGGTCACTGTTTCCAATTAGTTCCCTATTTCTAGGGATTCACCTCCAAATATTATGTGTCTCTAATGAGTAACACGAATTTAATACGTCATACTTATCACCGTTATAAACGCATGTTAAGACCTTCCCATTAAGACACCCCCAAAAAAAATGTATTACTTTAATATTACCATATTTCTATACTAAATGGTTAAATAAGAATAAGAAAGCTTTTAACATTTAAAATCATTTAAAAAGCATTATATAATGATTTTCTTACTACTATTTCATATATACTTCAATAGTCCTTGTAATAAATTTTTAAGAAAATCAGAGAAATGATATGTGAGGAATTTTTAATTAAATGCTATAAAAGTACAATAATACTCCAGGATGGTTATTTGTTTCTTAAACTCAAATTCCCATTTAAACCCAATCTGTAGTAATAGTCAAGTCCATATATATCTATGTCTTTTTAATTATATACTAACTATATAATAAAAGATTGGACAGAATTCGTTAATCCCTTCGATAATGTAACCCCAGCTTTCGTTGAACGTTGGGTTTCCCAGGAAACTCTTTTTGCTGAGGCCCCAACCCCAGCTTTCGTTGAACATTGGGTTTCCTAGAAAACCCTTTTTGCTGAGGCCCCAACCCCAGCTTTCGTTGAACGTTGGGTTTCCTAGGAAACCCTTTTTGCTGAGGCCCCAACCCCAGCTTTCGTTGAACGTTGGGTTTCCCAGGAAACCCTTTTTGTTGGCACTCCACCCCAAATTTCTTTGAACATTGCTTTTTTACAAAGATTTCGATGCTAGTACTCCTTGAAATAATCTTGATACAACACGTTTTCAATTCAATGACCAAATATCAATATATAAAAAAATGCCTGAGACAACTCATTATGTCTCAGGCTCATTAAATTAATGTTTATTATTCATCCATAGATTCTGAAGCTTTAATTTCTTGTTCTGTTAATTTTGGTTTCAGTAAACCATAAAGTACTGCTGAAACAAGTGTACCTATAATTAAAGCAATGATAGTTTGGATAATATGACTAAAGTCTGTGGCTGCTATAACGATGATACCACCATGAGGTGCATTAATTCTTGAACCAAGTCCTAATGCAATCGCTCCAGCAACACCTGAACCGACCATCATTGATGGAATCACACGTAATGGGTCAGCAGCTGCAAAAGGTATAGCACCTTCTGTGATGAATGATAGACCCATAACATAGTTAGGTACGATTGAGCCACGTTGCTCTTTTGTAAATTTACGTTTAAAGATAAACATTGCTGTGGCAATTGCTAATGGTGGAATCATACCACCAACCATTGCTGCTGTTATTGGTGCAGCATTACCTTCAGTTAAAGCTGCTGTCGCAAATACATAAGCTGCTTTATTGAATGGACCCCCCATATCAATTGCCATCATAGCTCCAATAACTAGTCCTAATAGCATAATGTTAGAACCAGATAAACTATTTAAACCATTTAATAATAGATTGTTTAACCATGCTGCAGGTGGATTAAATACATAAATCATTAATAATCCAGTAATTGTCACACTTAATAGTGGATAAATTAATGTTGGTTTTAAACCTTCAACTGCTTGAGGTAAATTACGAGTAATATATTTGATACCTTGTGTTAAATAACCCGCTAAGAAACCAGCAATAATACCACCGATAAACCCAGAGCCACCAGAAATTGCTAACATACCGCCAACTAAGCCAGCTGCAAAACCTGGTTTATCTGCAATACTACGAGAAATGAAACCAGCTAAGATTGGAATAATTAATGCAAAGGCACTCTTATTACCAATATTCCACAATTGTTCTGCAAACGCATTGTGTTCAGGACTTTTTGGATCAAATGAGTTGGCGCCAAATAAGAATACAATCGCCATTAATATACCACCAGCAATAACAAGTGGTAACATATTAGAAACACCATTCATTAAGTGTTTATAAAATGCTTTACCTGGACTTAATTTTTCATCATTACTATCTTTATCTGTATTTTTTTGTCCACCATGTGCTTTAAATGGTTTTCTACTTGTATCAAGTGCTGTATTAATTAACTCTTCAGGACGTTTAATCCCGTCTGCTACTGGAACCTCAACTACATTTTTACCATCGAAACGATCTGTTTCTACATGAACATCGGCAGCTACAATAATCCCAGTTGCACGTTCAATATCTTGTTGAGTTAAATGGTTTTTAATACCACTTGAACCATTTGTTTCAACTTTTATTTTCACTCCCATTTTTTCTGCTTGTTTTTTCAAAGCATCACGGGCCATATACGTATGTGCAATACCTGTGGGACACGCTGTTACAGCTAAAACGTAAGGTTCGTTAGCATTATCATTCGCTGATGCGCCAGTTGTTGCTTGTGCTTCATCCTCTTGTTTTTGAGCTTCTTTTTCTTCTTCTTTAGTTGCTTCATCATCAGCATCATCAATAATACGAAGTATTTCTTCTTTCGAATTAGCCTGTAATAGATTTTCTCTTACTGTATCGTCCATTAAAATGCCTGACAATTTAGCTAATGCATCTAAATGTGTTTGTGCGCCACCCTCTGGTGCTGCAATCATAAAGAATAAATGCGCAGGTTGACCATCTAAACTTTGATAGTCCACACCTTCTTTTGATTTACCAAAAGCAATCGCAGGTGATGTCACTGCTGCTACTTTAGCATGTGGAATGGCTATTCCTTCACCAATTCCCGTTGTACTTTGTGACTCACGATTATGAATCGCTTCCTTAAATTGAGCTATATCGCTTAATTTACCAGCTGAATCTAATTGATTAACTAATTCATCAATGACGCCATTTTTATCACTAGCTGATAAATCCATAGCAATAGTTTCTTTAGTAAGTAATTCTGTTATTCTCAACTCTATCACTCCCCATCAAGTACAGAAATTGTAACTTGTGACTTGATTTTTTCTATATCTTCTCTTAATGCTAAGTCATCATTAAATGCCGTAGCCGTACCTGAAGCTACTGCTTGGCAAAATGCTTCTTCAAGTGATAGTCCCAACTCAAGACCCGCTACCATACCTGCAACTGTACTGTCACCAGATCCTACTGTATTTACAACTTCACCTTTAGGATTTTGGGCTTTAATACTTCTTGTCTCGTCAACATATATGGCACCATCTCCACCTAAAGAAATAATGACAGATTGAGCTCCATTTTTTACTATTTCTCTACCATACTTAACGACATCTTGATCTGATTTAATTGTGACATCAAACATTTCTTCTAATTCATCTTTATTCGGTTTAATAAATAAAGGATGATATTCTAACACTGTATTAACTAAATCTCTTTCAGCATCCACTACTAATTTTGCACCTGTTTCTTGAGTGATTTTTGCAATTTGAGCATAAGCATCACTCGGAATACTTTTTGGAACACTTCCTGCTACAATGACAGTGTCCTCCTTAGAAGTATGTCTAATCTGATTTAATAATGCTTCAAACTGCTCAGACGTCACATTCGGACCAGGTGCATTAATTTCAGTTTCATCGCCGGATTTTAATTTAACATTAATACGAGTATCTTCATTTACTTTAATAAACTCCGTATTAATATCGCTTTGTTCCAAAATGCTAGAAATAAATTCCCCAGGAAAACCTCCAGCAAATCCTAATGCCGTAGATGAAACATCTAAGGTTTTCAAGACGCGAGAAACATTAATACCTTTTCCACCAGCAAATTTGTATGTTTCTCTAGCTCTATTAAGCCCTTTTAGCTCAAATCCATCAGTAAACATGATGTAATCAATAGATGGATTAAATGTCACTGTATATATCATAATTAACCTCCTAAAAAGTGGTATTTCTCTTTGTATTCGTTGTAGCGATTATGATGACGTAATTGCTCAGATACGATGTACTCAACATGGCATGCTTTGGTTGAGACATGCGCAAAATATGTTTCATCTAATTTTGAATGGTCTAATAAAACATAAGATGTGGTTGCTTGATGTATTGCTCTTTCTTTAATTAATGCTTCTTTTTCATCTGGTGTGGTTAATCCATGATTCAAATCTAAGCCATTCATACCTATGAAAGCTTTATCAAAACAATAACGTCTTAAAACTTCAAGGGCACTTGCTCCGACAGTAGCAAAAGTGGTAGCTTTTACTTCTCCACCAATCATCAAGGTTTTAATACCTCGATGAAGTAATCTTTCAACGTGAGACAATCCGTTTGTAACCACTACGATATCTTGTGCTTTTATAAATGGAATCATCTCAATTGTAGATGAACCTGCATCCATAAAAATATAATCATTATCTTCAATGAGCTGAGCTGCCTTTCTTCCAATTTCTCTTTTTTCTTTTAGATTTGTAGACAGTTTTTCAGATAAAATAGGTTCTTGGTTTCTATGACTATTAAGTGTTGCACCACCATGAACACGTTGAAGACGTCCAAGTTGTTGTAACTTTGATAAATCTCTTCTTATAGTTGAAGCACTACAACCTGTTCGTTCAATTAACTCTTGGAGTGATAAAAAATCTTTTTTCTTAAGTTCTTGTAAAATTAAACTTTGTCGTTTTTCAGAAATCATCTTTAACACTCCTTTACAACTTTTATTATAGTGTTCACGCTTACATATTTCAATCAAAAATTATCAAAAACGTTCAAAAACGTTCAAAAAAACCGAAAAATTAACAGAGTGTTCACAATGTATATCATTGCTCACTCTGCTAATACATTTAATGTTGAGTAATACGTGCTGTTTGTGCCTGTGTAACTGCAATTAAATCATTAGGTTCAAGTATAATTTGCATGCCTCGTTGACCACCACTCACATTGATTTTGTCTCGTGATAAAGCTGACTCATCAATAATCGTTGGAAACGAATGTTTCATTCCTATTGGAGAACACCCTCCTCTTATATAGCCAGTAACTTTTTTTAAATCATCCATCGGCATCAAATTAAGTTTCTTTTCACCTATGACATGTGCCGCTTCTTTTAAGTCTAATGTTTCACTAACTGGTATAACACATACAAAATGATCATGATTAGCATTTTCTAACACTAATGTTTTATAAACGTCTTTCACATTCGCATGCACTAATTCCGCAATTGTTTCTCCATCTAAATGTTCTTCACCTATTTCAAATGTATTTACTGAATAATTAATCTTAGCTCTATCAAGCATTCTCATTGCATTGGTTTTCTTATGTTTCAATGTAACACCTCATTTATCTTCTTTATATATCTAATTTTACTACTCTTTGTGACAAATAAAAAATAGAGTAAGATAGAAACCTTTAGATTTCACTTTCTTACTCTGATTTTACATTACATTTTTATTTAACTTAATTTGCAGAAATTATCTCAACTTTACCCACTTTATTAATTGTTATATCTTCAGCTTTTTTGTTTTCTGGATACGCTTCAAAAGTGATGGCTTGATTAGTTTCATTCAAACCCTCTAACTTTACAGGCTGTTTATAATTTTGTTGCATATAATTTTCAACTATCGTTTTACATTCCTCTGTTGAGTATAAATATTTTTCTTGAGCTTTCTCAGTCAACCTATAATTAACGTTTTGATTTTGACGAATATCTGCTTTGTGTTGCGTTTGATTTTTCTCAGAAGCTTCGGCGGTGTGATTGCTGTTTATATTTAATATATTTTTAGTTTCGACAATACTTCCGACTTTTGAAAAAGTAGAAATTGTTCGATGTACCTTAGCTAAGGCATTTTGATTCGTTGCGATAAATAATAGAAATGCCAAACAAATTGATAAAATGATAGCTACCACACTTAACAATATATTTTTTAAATTCATCTCCTTACCCACACTTCTCTTTGAATTTTTTTATATCTTAACATACAAATATAGATAAAATAATTCAGTAGAAGGCAATTTAAAATAATTGTAATCTTTGTAACAGTTATATTACCTAACGACTTTTTATTGTTACATTTCTATTATATAAAACTTATTTAATCACATCTGCTACGATTTAACTGTAACTTTTTCTCTATGAAAATAATTACTACCCCAAATAACATTACAATAATAGACATATATAAAGGAAATTCAATATTAACATCAAATAACGAGCCTGCTACCAATGGGCCTACAAAATTACCCATACTTGTAAATGTAGAATTAAGTCCTCCAGCAAAACCTTGTCGATTACCTGCTATATTTGAATAATAATTAGTTAGCGCTGGACGAATTAAATCAAATCCAATAAAGACAATAAAACTAATTAACATAATTGACCAGTAACTATGAGCGATTATAAGACTAAATATAACAATGACAGAATATAATAATGCCCAAGTAATAAATGTAAGTTCAGTGGTATATCTCATAAATTTATCAAAAAAGAAAATTTGGAATACTGCTCCTGCAACACCACCACCTACAATAGCAATTGAAATATCGCCAGGTGTGTAGTTTGCTTTCGCTGAAGTATATAGAGAAAATAACGTCTCAAAAGAAGACAAACCAAAAGCAAGTACAAACGTTAAGATAATTGGAGTAATAAAAACACCCCATTGGATTTTAGAAAGTTCTTTAGTTTCAAAGTGAATATGATGACTTTTCGCTGTATTTTGCGGTTGGCGAATCAATATTACAGATATAACAAACGCAATAATACCTAATGCACCTGCAAAATAAAATGGAAGACGATGTGATACTTCTGCTAAAAAACCACCAATTCCTGGTCCTAAAATAAAACCAGAGTTAATAATTGCAGACATATAACCAAAATTTTTCGCTTTATCTTTAGCTATAGAAATATCTGCAATCATTCCTGTTACACCAGGCATGACCATCCCTGCACTAAAACCACCAAGTATTCTTGATACTATTAGAAGTATAAAAGAATGACTCATAGCAAATAAGAATTCAGAGATTGTAAAAAATACTAATCCTAAACAAATAATTAATTTTTTACCCAATTTATCAGCTAAACTTCCTCCAAAAGGAGAAATAATCATTTGAGACAATGAGAAAATAGCTACTAAAATTCCTAAATCGCTTCCTTTTAATCCTAAATCTTTCAAATATACTGGAAGAACAGGAATAACAAGGCCAATTCCAACGAATATTAAAAATATATTAAAATATAATGTAAATAATTGTTTTTTCATGAAGATCACCTCTCTTTTATCTATAATTAAATACGCTTAATGAAATTCATCTAATTCATATTCTGAGAAAAGTTAAAAATTCTAAATTTTTCATCTTTCATTTAGATACTATTATATATTATTTTTTATTTTAAAATATACTATCTTACTTAATAGTTTATTCAAAGTATTTTAAATTTATGTTATATATAATTAAATTATCCTAATTATAAAAATGAAGACAATAAGATGCCCAAAAAATGGACAACACTCTCTTCTTGTTTTAGAACATGGAGAAGATATTATAAAAGAGGTTACTTACTTTGCTCAACATTAACATATTAAATTTGATTCAGTGAGTGGTATCGGAGCTTGTGATGAGATCGTGTTAAACTATTATAATTTAGAAACAAATGAATATGAAAAAAAGAAATAAATGAAACATTAGAGTGAACAAGTTTATTAGGGAATATTTCTCGTATTGATAATTAACCATTTGCACATTTACATGGTACATTGGTTCTCAATATTTTGAGACGTTAAGTGGACATTTAACAAAAGCTGTGATTTCAACAACAAGTGAAATTTTCATTACGATGATTGATTGTGATATCAATCGAACGTTTGACTCGTAGACTAGACTCAACTGATTAAAATCGTAAAATTTCTCTTTCAATCAAGATTAGAAACCTCAATTCAACCGCTTCATTACAATATGTTATCACTTTTATTTAACATCATTGAGATTCTTTTCTTACAGATTACACATCTATTTTACAATTATTAATGCTTCTCTAACTTTTATTATTCTACCTTCTTTTTTCTTGATTACTTCGACTTTAACCTTTACTATAATAATTCAACTAAATCGTTAGAAAGTAGTGCATATTATGACTTCACGTTATATTGCAAGAATCTATTTTATTATTCTTTTTGTAATATCATTATTTGAAACGCGTGTATTTAACTTTGTAAGCTTAAATTTATTTTTAGCTTACATTCCACTTGAATTATGTTTCTTATTAGATTTATTTAAACCTAGAAAAAAGTTTGAATGGCCTATATTTATTATTTTTGCTCTTATTTTTATTTTATTAGTACCCAATACATTTTACATGGTTACTGATCTTATTCATCTCAATCAGTTTACATTTGATTTTTACGTCCAACTTAATTTAATAGAATGGTTATACTTTACTTTCTTACTGCTAAGTGTATTTTTTGCGATTTATTGCATGGCTCTCATATTTGTTCATTTATCTCATTTCACTTCAAAGCTATGGTTAAATCGATGTTTATTAATAGCACTTATGTTTTTAAATGGTTTAGGAATATTTATGGGTAGATTTTTGAGATTTCATACTGTTCATTTAATTACCCGTCCATTTACTATTATCATAGAAGTCATTAGTGCCTTAAATGGTAGTAGTTTAATATTTATTTCATTAATGATGCTACTTCAATTTGTCATTTTATTATTCATTAAAGGGATAAGAATGGCACATTGATATATTTCTATTTAATACAGTCTATTCATGTAGAAAAATTTTATAAGACGTTTAGTTATGTATTTAAAAAAGCTAGGGGTGGGAGCATGAACTCAATTTGAACTCTGTTTCCTTTCCCTAGCTCTTTTTTTATATATTTTTAAATATTGTCATCACATGTTCGCGCGCAACTTTATGATCTACAATTGGTTCAGGATAATCTTTACCTAATTGTATTCCTTTTTTTACTAATTGCGTTTGATGTTGAAATGGATGATGTAAGAATTTTGCGGGCACATGATCGAATATAGGAATATATTTTTTGATATATAAAGCGTCTTTATCAAAACGTTCGCTTTGTCTAGTAGGATTAAACATCCTAAAATACGGCACAGCATCTGTCCCAGTTGAAGCTGACCATTGCCAACCATGTACATTTGAAGCTGCATCATAATCGATTAATTTTTTCCTAAAATAATCTTCGCCCCAAGCCCAATCAATAAACAAATCTTTAGTTAAAAATTGAGAGACTACCATCCGCATGCGATTATGCATAAATCCTGTCTCATTTAATTCATTCATAGCAGCATCAATAATAGGAAAACCAGTTTGACCTTCACACCAGCGATTAAACTCTTCTTTGTTATATGACCATTGTATAGTACGATATTTTTCATTAAATGCTTCATGTGCAATATGGGGATATTGAGCCATAAGAACATAATAAAACTCACGAAACATTACTTCTCTAATAAAACTTTCGTAATTATTTTCATTTTCCTCATATCCTTCTAATAAATCTGTAATAATTTGTTTAATATCTATCAGACCATATGCTAGAACAATACTTAATTGACTAGTGAGTATTTCCGGAAGATACTCTCTATCCTTTTTATAGTTTTGAATACTATGATTTAAATAATCTTTCCAATTGTTTAACGCTTGATCTTCTGATTGTCCATCATGATGATAATCATTAGTTATCGTTTGTTGTGATTGGCTACATTTATTAGCGATATCACTTAATTGATATTGATACGGAGAATGCTGTCTAAGTTTTGAACGGTGTGCTTTATAAAAACTTGTAAATACTTTATATGGTTGTCCTTGCTGATTCATAGTGTTACTTGGCTTAAAATAATGATTAACGTTAATAGTTATTACGGGTATATCGTGATTTTTAAACGATTGTTTTAAGTGGCGAATATCATATCTTTCTTGATGATAACTCATGATATCGCCAGCCATAACTATTTCTTTAATATCATGTTCAGTACAAAACATACCTAGTTCACTGTAATCGATGACATATGGCTCTATATGATGTTCTTTCAACTTATATAAAAATTTTTCTAAAGTGCCATAATAATAGTTTGCTTTTTTATCTGTACCTTTCTCTTCAAATGTTTCCTTAGGAATTATAAGATAGCATTTATCAAATGCATCTTTTTGTTGATTAATATATTCGAATAATGGATTATTATTTATTCTAAATACTCTATTGAGAATGACGCCAATATTCATATTTTCACTCCTAGACTGATGTTTGTTAATAATTTAACTACCCTATTTATCTTAAAATTAAAAGGAGTGACTATAGAATTCAATACAAATTCTAAAGTGACTCCTTTCACTTAATTTATATAATGTGATTAATACTTTTATTAACCAAATATTTCTCTATTAAGTCCAAAAACGTATAGTAAAGTAAAGAAAGTTGCTGCACTTAAAATAGTTAAAATTAGCGTTAATATGAGTGTACGTTTGTACTTATTAATAAATGCGATAAACAATATTCCTAAATTATAACCAAAGAACAATCCAAATAGTGCCATTGTGATTTTTATATTTGTAAAAAAGATATTTAACAATAGAATAATAATTGCAAAAATTAAATATGGGATTGTAATCCACTTAAACTCAAAGCGAATTTGTTTAGTGCGTTTATCTTCATTATGATTCATTAATATATCCTCCTTATTCTATTATAAATGATATATTTTTTTATTCTCATGACAAGACTATGACATATTTATTAGAAATTTAGAATACTCATAACCACTCCCATAACAATTAAGGAGTCATTTTAAGTAAATTGAATCATTTCTAACTGGTTTTTCAAACGTGTTGTATCAAGCATTTCACCAATAATAACAATAGTTAATGGAACTTCTCTATCAGTTATTCCATAAGTAGGTAATCCCATTGAAAATTGAAATTCGTATGTTGAATCCGACTGATCTTTAAATTTTACAAATCCTTTTAATCTGAATACTTCATCTGGCAAACGCATTATAAATTGGTAAAATAATTGTCGATCAATAGGAGAACTAAACGTATATTTCATAGATTGTACATTATGATGGTGGACATGAACATGCCTATTAATATCAGCAGCTTTATTTTTCACTACTACATCATCTAATTTACTATATGTAGTCACGTAAATCGTTGCTTTATTATTAATAGAAACCAATTGTTTTTTTATATTTTCTAATTCTACTTGGGTCACTAAATCCATTTTATTAAGAATAATTATATCACTATATTTAATTTGCTCTTCCATTAACTCATTCGTCTCTACCGTATATTTCATTCTATTATTAAATCTTAACGCATCAACAAGGCCTATTATTTTAGGAATTTCCACGTCATTAACTATTGTTGGATCTTGACACGCTGCAAAGACTTCTAAAGGATGTGCAATTCCAGTCGATTCAATAAGAATGTGTTGACTTTCACCTTCTTTAATAAGTGATTGTAATTGTAATACTAAATCATTATTTAAGTCACAACATACGCATCCATTGATTAATGATTTTATAGTAATATCTTCTTCGATAAGTAAACTATCAACGTCAAAAGAACCGAATTCATTCATAATAATCGTTATTTTCTCATCTTTTTTTAATAATTGGCGTATATAATTATTCAAAAGTGTAGTTTTACCACTTCCTAAAAAGCCACTAATTATTGTAATAGATATTTTTTGTTTTTTATTATTTATCATTTTAAAAACTCATTTCTATATAAAATGTATTTGAAATTAATATTATAAAAATGTACGTTAGATTACACTTGATTAAAATAGTGTTTTCTTCTAAAATTTAAGCATACTTTAATTTTAGCATGGCATTGAAATGAAGTGTGTGATAATTTATATTTTACACAACATAGACGAACTTTAATCCGAAATAAAGAGAAACGGATAAATGTCTGGAGGAGAACTTTAATGTCTGAACAACACAATTTAAAAGAGCAACTTTGTTTTAGTTTGTACAATGCACAAAGACAAGTAAATCGCTACTATTCAAACAAAGTCTTTAAAAAGTACAATCTTACTTACCCACAATTCTTAGTTTTAAGTATTTTATGGGAAGAATCCCCTGTAAATGTTAAGAAAGTAGTCACTGAATTAGCTTTAGATACAGGTACAGTATCACCCTTACTAAAAAGAATGGAGAACGTTGATTTAATTAAACGGGAACGTTCTGAAATTGACCAACGTGAAGTATTTATTCATCTTACTGAAAAAAGTGAAAATATTAAACCCGAATTAAGTGATGCATCTCAAAAAGTTGCCATCGCTTCTTCTTTGAGTAACGATGAAGTCCATGAACTTAATCGTCTATTAGGTAAAATTATTACTGCTTTTACCGAAAACAAATAATGTGACATGCTAGTACTAAACTAATTAAAGTTATTCATTTCAAAATGTAATTTATATATTTATCAATAGTAGAAAACCTGAGATCATTTTTTAAAGCTATCTCAGGTTTTTTATTTTATAATTTATTAATATGAATCATGCGATTTAAATAACCCTTATTTTGACTTAATGATACATAATCTCCGTACTCAACAACCTCACCTTCAACCATTACGATAATGGTATCGAAATATGGAAGTAAGTCTAAATCATGTGTAGCAACAACTAATGTTTCTGCTTGCTTGTTAATTTCTTTCATTACATTGGTCGTATTATCTTTATCAAGCGCTGTAGTTGGCTCATCTAATAGCCAAATGTTAGATGATTTTAAAAATAAACGTGCTAAAGATAAACGTTGAATTTCACCGCCAGATAAAGAAGTTCCATCTAAAGTCAATTGCGTGTTCAAATTTAAGTAACTTAAATTCAACATATTTAAAACATCGATTAAGTTTTCATCTTTTTGATTAGATAATAAATTTTCTCTAACAGTACCATCAAATATTTGTTGGGATTGTAATAACGCATTGATTTCATTATATCTATCGTTTTCATTAATTTGAGTAATAGATTGTCCGTATAACTCAACACGACCTTCTTCTATTTCATATAATCCACATAGCAGTTGCATTAACGTACTTTTCCCTGAACCAGAAGGTCCAATGATAGCTACTTTTTCACCTTTATGGATGGTTAAATTAATATCGTTTAATACTAATGTTTCTTGATTAAAATATTTAAAGTTTAGATTAGAAATACTAAATACAGGTTCTTGTTTCGTCTGTACAGTTAACTCAGGTGTAGTGATCGAAGAATGAAACACCTCATTAATATCTGTTAACGCTTGATCTGTATCTGCTTTATAATAAGCAAAATTACTCATTGGAATAGCCTGTTCGAACAAAGTTAAAATCATTAATATCATACTCGTTACATATATAACATCTAAATATCCATGTTCAATTTGTACCACGGCTAAAGCTAAACTTAAAAAAATCGTTATAATAGAAATGAGATTCAATATATAATCATAAAATGTTAAAAAACGATTTTCTTTAGCTTGTAATCTATCATAGTATTCTAATGACTTAACGACTTTCTTTTTATATGCATCTTGTTGATTAAAAGTAATTAACTCTTGATAACCCGCTTTATAATCATAAAACTCACCTAACATTTTTTGTTCATGAGTAGTAACTTGTTGTTTAAGTATGCGTACACGCTTAGCACTTAGCCATGGTATAATCCATAAATAAAATAGCATACTTATGACAATTAAAATAGCATGAGCAATACTAAAATAAATTAATGCAACAGCAACAATTAGCGCAGTTAAACCTATTACAAAAGGAGGATAATATACACGTAAATATATATTTTGTAGTGCCTCTACTTTATTGACCATTCTTGAGATTAAATCGCTCGATCTAAATTTACGATAAATATTAGGCACTCTTGGAAAAAGTTGCTTTACAAACTGTACTCTTATATTCCTTAACATTGTAAATGTAGTTCGATGGGATAATAACCTTTCAACATATCGCGTCATAGCACGTAAAAATCCAAATAATTTTACAGAAACGACAAGTATCATCAATGCGTAAATAGGCATGCCTAGTGCACTTTGAGTTACCATATATCCACTTAAAAAGAACATTGTAAGTGCTATTAGGCTTCCAGTAATGCTTACTAATATTGCTAAAAATAAATCTTTATCTAAATGAAATTTAATATGTGGTTTCATCTTTATTCACCACCTTATTTAATTGCGTAGAAATTCGATTATCATCTTTAATAAGATGACCTTCTTTTACATATAAACGTCGGGTTGCACGACGTATAGTCGAATTACGATGTGCGATTGTAATTGTGGTAGCATGCTTAAAGTTATGCTCTAATGTTTGTTGAACAACACGTTCAGTTTCAATATCTAAACCTGTAGTAGGCTCGTCAAATATTAGAATACTTGGACGTAGTAATAGTACTCTACAAAGTTCTATTCTTCTCATTTGACCCCCAGATAACATTTCCCCACCTTCACCAATTACAGTGTGAATTCCTTTATTTAAGCTTAAAATCTTTTCTTTAAGTCCTACTGTTTCTAAAGTTTGTAAAATTTTTTCATCTGAAACCTCATTAAACATTGTAATATTATCTTTAACAGACGCTGAAAAAATATATGGCCGTTGGTTTAACATACCTATATCTGTAACTTCAGAATTAAATATAATGCGACCTTTTGTAGGTGTTATCATTTGCTGAATAAGATTCGCTAATGTGGATTTTCCAGCGCCACTTGGACCAACAATTGCAATTTTTTCTCCTTGATTGATCGAAAAAGTTATATCTTTTAAGGCATATAGAGTCGTATTAGGATATTGATAACTTACTTTATCGAAATAAATTTGATTTTGCTGATTCTGATTTATGGTAGGCGTGTTGATAATTGATTCTTCAACATTATTTAAAAAATCAAAAATAATATCACTTGCTCCTTCACTTTGTTTACCAGTATGGAAGGCTTGACCTAAATCTTTAATTGCATTGTAAAATTCTGGCGCTAAAATAATCGCAATTACAGCAATTTTAAAGTTGATATGGTGAAACACGACTAAACTTAATGTCGCTTCTAGTGCAATTAAACCAATACCTAACATACTTATAAACTCAAGCATAAGGCCAGATAGAAATGCACTTTTCAAAATTTTCATCGTTAAATCCCTAAAGCGTGTGCTCTCTTTATATATGTGATTTTCCGTTTCCGTTGTTCGTCTAAATAGTCTTAAAGTAATCAAACCTTTAGCTATATTTAAAAAGCGTTGGCTAAATTGATTTAAATACGTCATTTGTTCTTTGGATTCGTCTCGTGTTTTCAAGCCAAAAATAATATAAAATAATGGAATAAATGGTGCAGTAACCGCCATAATAATAGCAGTATTAAGATGTATAAAACACATTACAATAATAATGACGAAAGGTATGCACATAGATTTAAACACTTGTGGCAAGTAATTATTAAAAAAGGGTGTAATTCCATCTATAACTTCAGTTAAAATGTTTGTTTGTACGCCAATTGAAGCTTTAGACTTACTTGTTACTATTTTTTGACGAAGGTCATGTTTAACTTTGTAAGCTAAAATATCACCTAATCGTTGATTCAACATATTAAACGTTACTCTCAAAATTAATACGATTAAAATAGTAAATAACAATGGATAAATAGCTGAAACCTTGTGGTACAAGACTTGATTCAAAAACCTAGCAATTCCAATATTTTGAATCACTACACATATGGCTAACAATACACTAATCATCCCCATAAAAATTGGAAATAATTTATATTTAAAGACTAAACTCATTAAATTTTTCAAATTTCTTCACCTAATGCTTTATTATAGAAGCTTGATCACAAATAATCATTTAATTGATTTCAAAGTTAAGTGACAATATTATGTCATTTCTTTGAATTAATCATCTTCCACACAATACAACAAAATAGTTTTTTTATTTCAAAACAACATGACATTATTGTCATATCCACCGGTAATTATTAGTAAATTATTATTTCAATATGCTATGATAATAAAGTGAATTTTTTAAAATAAAACATTTAGCATAAATGAAAGTTCATTTTTTACATAAAAGAAAGAGGTTACTTATGATAATTATTGAATTTATTAAGGCGTTAATTTTAGGTATTGTAGAAGGTCTTACTGAATTTGCTCCTGTTTCATCTACAGGACATATGATTCTTGTAGATGATATGTGGTTACAATCGTCTCAATTTTTAGGTTCTCATTCAGCTTTTACTTTTAAAATTGTCATTCAACTCGGTTCTGTGTTTGCTGCTGCATGGGTGTTCCGTGAACGTTACTTCGAAATGTTACATATCGGAAAATACAAACATGTTGCTCATAGTGAGGGAATGCGTTCTAAACCTCGCCGATTGAACTTACTCCATGTATTAGTAGGTATGATTCCAGCTGGAATTTTAGGTGTTCTTTTTGATGACTTTATTGAAGCGCATTTATTTAGTGTACCCACTGTAATGATTGGTTTATTCATTGGTGCTATTTATATGATTATTGCTGATAAATACAGTACTAAAGTAAAGCACCCGCAAACAGTCGATCAAATTAATTATTTCCAAGCATTTGTCATTGGTATTTCTCAAGCAGTTGCAATGTGGCCTGGTTTCAGTAGATCTGGATCAACAATTTCTACTGGGGTATTAATGAAACTCAATCATAAATCTGCTTCTGATTTCACGTTTATTATGGCAGTCCCAATTATGTTAGCTGCAAGTGCATTATCATTACTTAAAAATTATCAATATATTGATCTTGCACATGTCCCATTTTATATTATTGGATTCTTAGCAGCATTTATTGTCGGTTTAATTGCAATTAAAACGTTCTTACATTTAATTAATAAAGTGAAGTTAGTACCATTTGCGATTTATCGAATCGTACTAGTTATTTTCATTGCTATTCTTTATTTCGGATTCGGTATTGGTAAAGGTATTTAATGATATCACACTAAAATTCTTTTTGAATTTTAGTGTTTTTTTATAAAAAATTTAGATAACTATTTTAATCTAGTGCAATCGTTTGAATTCCTGTATCATAGGGTAATGAAAGAGAAAGAAAATTTTATGGGGGCAACGAGTATGGACAAAAAACAAGTTATTAAAACAGCAATTAACGTGTTACCGATATTTATCGTACCACTAGTTGTAGAACGTAAAAAAATTAAGTCTCATCCAGATGTTCAAAAAGCTTCGCATGCAACTTCACATGCTACACATACGGTAGCAAATAAGGCATCTAGTGTTAAAGATTACTTTGGTGGTAAAAAACAAGAGTTCGATAATAAGCGTGAACTCAAAAAAATTGCTAAAGAAAATGATCCTAAATATATTAAGAAAAAAGGATCAAAATTAGCTAAAAAGAACCATAAACAATCTTCTAAATTAGAGAAAAAACTTCAAAAAAATATTGATAAACGTCATAAAGAAGAAGAAAAAATTCAAAAACATAATGAAAAACAGCGAATTAAAGAAATGAAGAAATATGATAACTATAATGCTGACAGTATTATTACTCAAGATAAAGCGTTACATTCAGAAAAGGTTACAAATAAATAATGACAACCATATTTGTTGATGGTGATGCTTGTCCAGTCGTTAATGAAATTATTGATTTAACAGCTGAGACAGGCTTTTTTGTTACGATTTTACGGAGCTTTAGTCATTTTTCTCATTCTCATTATCCAAGTCATGTAAATATACTATACGTTGACGATGGACCAGATGCAGTTGATTACAAAATTATACAACTTGTAACAACGAGTGATATTGTGATTACTCAAGACTATGGATTAGCTAGTTTATTACTAAAGAAAGCTAGAATTATAATGCATCATAAAGGATTTATCTATAACGAAAATAATATAGATATATTACTTCAACAGCGTTATAATAATGCACAAATTAGAAAACAAGGTGGACGTCATAAAGGACCCTCCCCTTTTTCAAAAGAAGACCGACAGTATTTTTGTGATGTTTTTCAAACCTTACTTAATCAATTAATGGAGGATACAAAATGAAACGTATAGCAGTATATTGTGGAGCAAGTAAAGGGAATAATCCCATTTATGTTAAAGAAGCGTATCAATTAGGAAAATATATGGCTGAACAAGGTTATGAACTCATTTTTGGAGCTGGTTCAGTAGGTATCATGGGCGCTATTCAAGACGGCGTACTAGATTACGGAGGCCATGCAATTGGAGTGATGCCTAAAATGTTAGATGAACGTGAAATTACTAGTCAAAAAGTAAGTGAGCTCATTCTTGTAGACTCAATGCACGAACGCAAAGAAAAAATGACTGAATTAGCAGATGCTTTTGTTATGACACCAGGAGGAGCTGGTTCTCTTGAAGAATTTTTCGAAATGTATAGCTGGGCACAAATTGGTATACATCAAAAACCAATCGGCATCTTTAATTTAAATGGATTCTTTAATCCGCTTCAAACTTTGATTGATCATATGATTGAAGAAGGTTTTATCGATAAAAAATATAAAGCGTTAGCACCTTTATATGACACTAAAGAGGCTCTAATTGATGGATTACTTAATTATAAACCTCTTGGTGTTAGAACCTATGATTGATTAATACTATAAAAAAGATGGGCCAACGAATTCTTTTTGAATTCGTTGGCCCATCCTGGTTTCGGCACCCAAATGTAGAGACTTTCGTGTTGAGTGTTTCTATATTTAGGTTTAGGACTAGCAATAAATTTGTTTTTTATCGTCACATTTTTTATGTAGCCCATGACTTTTAATATGCTAAAAAACCTCTGGGGTTTCTATCTATTTTCTAGTCTTTATTAATATTTATATGTTTAACTTTTTTTGATATCTTACATGTCTTTTAAGTGGATGATATTTACTTAGTTCAGGTAGTTCAAAATAATCAAATAATGACATTCCAATTTTTTCCATTACTTTTCGAGAGGCCAAATTGCCCTCAGCTGTAAGACTAAATACTTCTTCTATGCCTTTTTCTTTTGCATACTCTAAAACAGCCATAGCACCTTCAGTAGCAATACCATTCCCCCATACTTCAGGGATAAGTCGCCATCCAATTTCATATATAGGTAAATTTTCAAAAGGATATTTACTATCTTTTGGTAAGTAGTTTAACCCTATATATCCTAACCATGCTCCTGTCTCTTTAAGCTCAACAGCAAACAGCCCAATTCCTTTTTCCTTTAAAATGTCATCCATTTGTTGCATATCTAATTCTGAACGTCTATAACTTAATAGACTTGGAAAATAGCGTCTTACCTGAGGATTTGCATTCATTTTTTGAAAAGATAATAAATCTTTTTCTTCCCAATCACGCAATCTCAATCTTTCTGTTTCTATATAAACAACCATTTATCCACACTCCATTACCCAAATACAATTATGAAAAAAGTGTGACATGGAGTATATAACCATAACACACTTCGTTTCGTTCATTTTGATTAAAAGATTATTAATTTTTTGAAATGTAACTTATTAATTCGATATGTACTGGAATCTCTTTTAACTTATTACGTTGATTTTTAGGTGCTACAAATGTTGCATCGATATAATCATTACGATGATTAAGTTTGAAAGTAGCTACAAATGTATCACTTTCTGATTCAAAATTTGGCAAGTGTGCTACAACACGTTTAATGTCTCCAGTTGAATGAGTTACTGTACGTCCAGTAATATTTTCAATCTCTTTACCTAATTCTGGAAGTGTAATGTCACGTCCCTCTAAGATTTGAAAATCATGTTCATGCATAGTTATCTCTCCCATACTATAAATTATGTACTGAATTTTATTATTATATTTTTAAACTTTATTTTCAAATATATGGATATTATATTCAAAATGTATTTAAATACTATTACCCTTCTTATTCTATCGCCAAACCTGTAGCCTTTTAAAACCTATATTAGTTACTCTTTGTAGACGAACTAGAACTTGTATTATTATTTGATTGTTCACTATTTGAGTCACTACTTCGTTCTTCAGTACTACTAGAACTTTCATTTGATAAATTCGTTTGTTTTGAGTTATCCTTTTTGGATTTTTCAGTTTCTTGTTTAACTGATTCTTTGGCAACAGAACTATCTACTTCTTTTTGTAACTTTTCTCGTTGCGCATTGAGCTTTTCTTTTTGTTTCTCTAGATTATTTTTTTCATTTTTTAAATCTTTATTTTCTTTTTCTAGCTGTTTAATATCATTTTCTAAAGATACTTTTTCTTCACTTTTACCACATGCTGACAATATTAAAGTCGCTAATAGTAAAAGTACAATCCACTTCTTCATATATTTCTCCTTTAAATATATCAATAACACTTATTTTAACATGAAATGTGGCTTGATTCATTTTATTATTTTAAGTCTTTTCGCATTTGTTTATTATTGGCCTCCACTGTACTTTCGATAGAATGAGCATTTTTTCTATCGCCCATTGTTCTAATGTCAGTTTTAAATTAGTAGCTATCCCACTGTTTAGAAAACGAGGGTGTGTATATAACATTTCAATCGTTACCACTTTCGTACTCGTTTCAAATTGATCTCAAGTGAAAGCAAAAGGTTCTCTAAAATCATGGTTTAACTCAATAACATAAATAATATCTTGGTTCATTTTTAATCTTCTCTCAAACATTTCTTGTCTTAATGCTATAGAAAGTGTTGTAGCATGATAATTTAATGCACTTTTTCTAAGTAATATTCATGAATACGTGCAATATTCTCAATTAATTGATAATTAGTCATTGAAAGAACTCTCTTTTTATATTCTCCCTATTTATACATTATATTCTTTACATAACTATGATATGATTATTCATATTTAATATGTAATAATCAACTTTTAAAATTTTTAAACATTTTTATTTTTAAGGGGATAATAAATGAAATCGACTGCAACATTAGCCCGTGAAAACAACGTAAAATCAATGCGTTTAAATAATACGGATCGAGAAATTTTTGAAAACTATATGACTTATATTAGAGCAGATTTACGTGTAAATCCACATGATAGTGAACTCATGCTCAATCGTATTTTGAAAGAGTTACTTGCCGCAGAGAAGGATGGAACTTTAGCTCTTGAATTTTTCGATCATGATCCAAAAGCACATGCTAAAAAACAACTTAAATCCCTACCAAATGAAACAATTAAAAATATTGTTAAATCTATTTTTAGAAATTTTATCTTTTTAGTGGGTATATTCTTTTTCTTTAAAGGGTTTATAGGTTTTTTTATTCCTGATAATCATAATGAAGTATATTTATATACCTTTCCCATTACGCTCTTCATTGGTTTAGCTATTATATTTCTCTTTATTTTAGTCGTTTTTAAAACTGTTCAATTACAGTGTTTTAATAATTCGCATTGGATTTGGTGGTTTAATTACTGTATTATCGCATTACTAGTAGTAGCACTGTTTTATGTGTTTTTTATTCCACAGTCATTTTTGGCATATGGACCTAGTATTCGAATTAATAATTGGGCTTTTATTATCATCTCTCTAATTATTACACCTATTGCTTTCTATATAGAACATCATTTTGTTGATGAAGATTCAAATACTGTGTTATAAAAATATTAAATAAGAGCCTAGAACATTATTCTCAGAAAAATAACAACTCATTGTGCTATATATAAACAAAATAATTATAAAAAAGACCCTTTTTCTATTATTTCAATAGAAGAAGTGGTCTCTTTCATTTGTCGAAGGATTTAATGTCCTAGACTTTTATTTTCATACATCATCATTTCTATTAATTATTGTATATTCATACTTGAAGATGTAAACTTTTGATCTTTAGTGAACAATATTAAAATCATCCCAATAAAAATAGATAAGGCAGAAACATAAAAAACGTTTTCTAATCCGACCCAATGACTCATTACGCCCCCTAATAAGTTTCCACATAATTGTCCTATTACCATTGCATTAGCAAATAAAGTCGAAGCATAACCAGGAAAGTCAGGTAATATATCTTGGAAATAACTAATACCCAGTCCTAATAAAATCGCTAAATAAAATGCTAAAAATACTTGTCCTATCATCATCATATATATATTTTCAAATATACCAATACTAAAATAGAATAGACCACCACTTATGGCTCCTAGTATAAGCAAAGTGCGTGTAGATAATTTGGATGCTAAAATCCCCAATATAACCATAAAAGGAACCTCTAAGCCGGCACATAAACTTGCTAAAGTACCTACATAACCTTCTCGTTCTTTCAAATATTCTGTAACGAATAATGGCATATTCATTGTATACATCCACTGACCAATATGTAGAAGTATAAAAGCAATAAATGGAATAAATAAAGTTTTATCTTTTAACATATTAGGTGCAGTTATTTCAATACTAGCAGTATCTTTAACTTGGTCGTTTATAGTCAGATTTAAATCCTTATAAAAGAATATTTGTAACAACAGTGTAAATAATAAAATGATAACCGTGCCGCCAAATAGCCCTGCATAACCCATAAATTGAACGAGGTATGCACCAATGAGTGGACCAAATAAAAAGCCAAAAGAGAACATTGATCTTAATACAGTATTAGCAAATTTCGCATTATTTCTTGATGAAGACGCATTAATAGATTCTCTAGCGGATGCATATAATTGGGGCATTGCAGGTGCGAATAATCCTTGAAATATCGCATATACTATAATAAATAGCCATATATGATGTATGTAAAAATATATAGAAAAACTAAGTGCCCCCATAAATAGTGCGCAAATAATAAGTATTTTCCGATTAAGATGATGTGTATCTGAAAATCTAGCAACAATCGCATTTACAGTAAATTGACTTACTGCAGCCAAAGCCAAAAGCACACCAAACTGATTTGTCGACATTCCTAGTTCTTTTGTTGCGAATAAAACAAAGTATGGCACTGTAATGGCAATACCCATTCCTAAGAGCATCATATTAATAAGAAATAATTTATAGTTTTTAATATGCAATAGTGCTGAAAACATATACTATACCTCTATTCTTCTTTTAAATTGCAATATTGATTAACTATTATTTAGTAAAATTAAGCATTAAAGATACAAAAGCATCAACTTGTGGTAGTTGCAATATACTACTATCATAACTCATATACGTTGAGCGGATTAACGGAAGACCATCAATGTTGACTTTTTCAAATTCAAATACGTGATGATCAATATTCTTCATCATTATTTCTGGAAGAATAGTTACGCCTACACCACTTATTAGCATTTCTTTACATGTTGCCACTTGATCTACTGTAATAGTAGCATGATAATCTTGTCCAAATTTTTCACTATACCAATGATTAATTTGATTTATATATATTGGATCTGCTTGAAATTCAATAAATGGTAATTTTGAAACATCTTCATGACGTTCTTTTGGATAAATAAAATAATGTTCATCATCAAATAAATGGATATTTTTTAAATTCATTACTTTATTCCCTCTAGTAATTAAAAGGTGATAATCTCTATGATTAGACCTAATTTGCTCTGTTGAACCCACTTGAACCTGTATTTCTACATTAGGAAATTGTGTATTATACAAACTCAATACACGGGGCAATATTGTTTGTCCAATTAAAGATGAACATCCTATAGATATGGTTCCATTTACTTCTCCTATATGTGCTTGTATTTTATCGAAAAACATTTTTTCTCGATTCAACATATCACGTGCATGTTCGATGATCATTGCACCTTCTGTAGTAGTAATCAATTGTTTTTTAGTACGAATAAATATTTCTACTCCAAACGCATGTTCAATTGTTTTTAAGCGTTGCGTGACTGCTGGTTGTGATATATATAAAATTTCAGCAGCTTTTCTTAACGTTTTCGTTTCATCTAATGTAATTAATAATTGATAATCTTCAATTTTCATAGCTTCCCCCTTATGTTTATCCACGAATACGGCTATGATGGTAAATAAAATTGATACTATTTCATTATTGTTTTAGTACTAAAGAAATATAATTACGCTTTCTTATGCTTATTTAATTTACCTATCATCTTTTTATAACAATGCATAATTCGATGATGTATCTCTGCAAAATTGTCATCAATCTCAATCATCAATTGATGCGCGATAATATAGGCTTCATGGAATTGTTTCTTCGTAATTTGTCCATTTTTCAAAGCTAGTTCTAAATCATGTTCATCTACTAACTCATATTCACCAGTAGATGGTAAAACCAGCACATCTAAAAATAAATCTAATGTTCTCGCGTTCCCTTTTTGAGTAATATTTTTAATGTTAATATCAAAATAGTACTCTAATGGATTCCCCTTATCATCAAACATTGCAGTAATACTATAGCGTTTTTTTTCCGGCAGAATTTGTAACCATTTATAGTTATTATCTACTACAACTACATTTTGATCGACCACCGTCACCTCTAAAGGCTCACGCACCTTTTTCATCGTGACCAAGCCAATAATACCTTTAAACCTATTATTATTTACCTTAACTTCTATGTAATCACGTTCAATTAGGCGACGCCAGTGACGTTTATCTATGTATTTAATTTTCACAAAGCCACCAACTCCTTGTCATTATTATATTAAACTAAGTAAACCATGTCATCTTATGGCATGTTTTATTACTTTTAACATATAAATTATTTAAATTTTCAATTTCATTTTACTATAACTATTAAATTTTTAGGTAAAATTGACAAAAACACTAAGTTTTGATAGTTTTATTCTATATTATCTGAAAATTCTAAATAAAAGGAGCGTTTTTAATTATGACAGTTAGACCTTTTCGAGCAGATCACGTGGGAAGTTTATTACGTCCTAAGCGCCTAAAAGAAGCACGATTTAAATTTAATAATAACGAATTATCTTTAGATGAATTAACACGTATTGAAGATGAAGAAATCGAACGTATTATTGAAAAACAAATTGAGATTGGTTTACATAGCATTACAGATGGAGAATTTCGTAGAAGTTGGTGGCACTTTGATTTTCTAGAGAATATTAATGGCGTTGAAGGATATACTCCTGATCATGGATTAGAATTCGAAGGTGTAGAAACACGTGCACATAATGTGAGAATTGTGGACAAAGTATCATTTAATCCAAATCACCCACACTTTGAACACTTTAAGTTTTTATATAAAAAAGTGGCTGGTCGCGCAACTGCTAAAGTATCAATACCTAGTCCAAATCAATTGTTCCATCCTAATATTTTAAACGAAACGATTTATCCTAATATAGAAGATTTTGCAAATGATATTGCAAAAGTTTATCATGAGACGTTACAAGCATTTTATGACTTAGGAGCACGCTATATTCAATTAGATGACGTATACTGGGCTGGTTTAACTGACGGTACTCAAAAAGTGAGAGGTCGTCAACGCTCTGAAGATGAAAAACTAAAAGCACGTGATTTAGCCTATAAAGTGATTAATAAAGCTATCGAAGGACTACCAAATGATTTAATTCTGACTACTCATATTTGTCGTGGTAACTATAAATCAACTTGGGCAATTTCTGGAGGATATGAAGCCATCGCCCCTTATCTATTTAAAGAAAATTTAAATGGTTTCTTTTTAGAGTATGATGATGAACGTTCAGGTGATTTCGAACCGCTTCGTTTCTTTAATGACAATGCTTATGCAGTTCTAGGACTGATCACCTCTAAAACAGGTGAATTGGAAAATAAAGAAACAATTAAAAAAAGAATTAAAGAAGCAGAACAATATGTAAATATTGACCATATCTGTATTAGTCCACAATGTGGTTTTGCTTCTACAGAAGAAGGCAACGCTCTAACTGAACAAGAACAATGGAACAAATTAGCCTATGTTGTAGAATTAGCTAATGAACTTTTTGGCACTGCTGAATAGAAAATGGTCAGAAATGTTGTCCTCTATCTCTTTTTAAAATAAATCTTTTTAAAAAAGACACTTCATTAATGTAGTTATACTTAACTCGATTAATGAAGTGTCTAATTATTAATACTCAATGTTTTTCAATGCATATTTTTGAATCATTCGGCGATATTGTGGATATGCTTCTGTCAACTCATCTTGTGTGAATAATTCAAAATACTTAAATTCAAATGCAGGTTGACACATACAGCCTACTAAACTATAACCTTCCGAATGAGGTACACTCGAAGCAAAAATGGTTCCTTTGGGAACAACATATTGTAGTACTTCTCCATGGTCTACATTTGGACCTAACAAGACACTACGATATTGGCCATCTTCAGTTAACATATGTATCTCTAGTGATACACCAGCATGATAATACCATACTTCATCAGCATCTATACGATGAAAATGCGAAATATCATCTGCTTTTAATAAGAAAAGTATACTACTAAAAGATGCCCTTTCATCTTTCTTTACACCCTCCGGTCGAATAGTTTCTTTATAATATCCACCTTCTGGATGAGATTCCAAGTCTAACGATTGTATCCAAAACGAAGCCGTGTGTTTCACTATTTTAAGTCCACATTATGGAAAACATTTTGAACATCTTCTAAATCTTCAAGTGCATCAATAAGTTTTTCAAGTGTTGCTTGATCATCTGCTGAAAGTTCAATATCAGTCTGAGGTAACATTTCAAACTCTGCAATTTTAAAGTCTTCTACACCTGATTGACGTAGTGCCTCTTGTACTTGTGCAAATTGATCAGGTTCTGCATACACAATCGTCAAGCCATCTTCTTCAATAACGTCTCTTACATCTACATCTTGTTCCATCAATGTTTCTAGGACGTCATCGGCAGATTTTCCTTCGACACCAAACGTTGCAGTATGGTCAAACATATAAGCCACTGAACCAGATACACCCATATTACCACCATTTTTTCCAAATGCTGCTCTAACATCTGATGCTGTACGATTCACGTTATTAGTTAAGGCATCTACAATAAGCATAGAACCACTTGGACCAAATCCTTCATAACGTAGATGGTCATAATTTTCATCTCCACCGCCTTTAACCTTATCGATGGCTCTATCTATAATATGATTTGGAACAGAATATGTTTTTGCTCTTTCTAGCACAAGTCTTAATGCTTGATTTGATTCAGGATCTGGCTCTCCTGATTTAGCTGCTACATAAATTTCTTTACCAAATTTTGCATATATTCTACTAGTATTTTTATCTTTTTGGGCTTTTTTTTCTTTAATATTATTCCATTTACGTCCCATATTGTCATCTCGCTTTCTTACTCAATAATACTTATTATATAGTATTAATAATTTATTGTCTAAATTGAAAAAAACGTTACTTCCTTATAAAAAATAAAATACTGACAAAGCATCCCCTTGTCAGTACTCTCCCAATTCATTTAGTTAATTATCTAAAAATCTTTCTACATCATTAAATAAAGCATTAAATTGATCAATATTAGATTTGTTCATATAGATAAAAATTTTACGTTCATCTTCTGTTGATCGAACTTTACTTAATTTCTCTTTTTCTATTAATCTGCGTATAGAAACAAGTAATTTTGTTCTACTTAATTCTAGTTCTTCAATTGCAACTTTTAAGAATGTTTGCATTAAAATTTGATCGTCTGCTGTGTATTCATAAGCTAATTTTAATAAAGCTAAATCATTTAAGGTTAGTTTGTATTCTTTCTCTATATATTCAGACAACGCTTTATATTGTTTATAGATTTTCAGCAAGCGATTTAATTCATCGTTACTCAAGCATTTGCACCTCCAATAAAAGCGAACAATTCAACATATATTATCCTTTAATTTTGGAGTTCTGTCTTTTGCATTTGTTTTGAATTTTTTGTTAAATTTACCAACAAACTCAAATATTGTTGTGTAAAACTTTTTTGAGATGAAATTTATTATTTATATATCTCAATTATATAAAGCCCGTTATAATCAAGTTTAATTTGTAATGCCTCTTTATTAAAGTTGTGTTCTCTAATTTTAAAAGAAGGATGTAATAAACGATTTACTTTCTTCAAGAATGTTTTAGACCATTGATAACGATTACGTATGTCTTCAGTAATAATATGATTAATATTGCCGTTATAATCATCAATCTGTTGAATTTTTATAAGATGATTTTTATTTGTCTTATGTTTAAAATCTACATATATATCAGTTTTTTCATAATTAGCATTTCGTGATTCACTTTCTAGAACACGCCAATCATATATAAATAGTATGAATTTATTTTCTTTTTCAATCACTATATAATGATCTTTAATGTATTTTGGTTCTTGACTAAGCGTCATGATATGTGCCATCATTGTTCCTAATATTGTTTTAAAACCTTTTTCATCAAAAAGATGTAAAGCATTAAATTGATGACTATCCTGTCTAAAATTGAAACCAATACCGTCAAAGTGTTGAGCTGATTTAATATTTGTTTCTACAATTAACGGGGCACTACTATTTAAGTCATTATACTCACTATTTAAAAACACATGATTTTCAACGTTTAAAAATATGATTCTTTGATTTTCTAAATCAATGTGATTTAAAATTTCACGTATATTTTGATAATGTAATATATTCTTTACTAATAAACGATTATTACCTTCTATTAAATAGGGTTGATTTAGTTTTGAATTATCAATAAACAGAAATTGGAAATTCACTCTTTTAATTTGCGATTCTAAAGTTTTAAATAAAACTGGATTATTTAGCAATTTGCTAATTTCTAATCCAAAAGAAAACCGATTTGTTTTATGTTGTATTTTTAATATCATACGATAAATGGCTTTTAGATCAATCTTTTCTAAATCAAAAACAATACCTAATTCATGATTTACATTTACTTCAACTTGGTGTATTTCAAGATAATCTAATACATTTTCATATGTCATTTCAAGAAAGTTAATTAGGTTTAAATCCTCAAGTTTAAAACTTATATTTAGATTTTTTCTAATAATATATTCAAATATTCGCTGAAGTTCTTTAACAGTGAAGTGTTCTTTTATTTCCTTCATATCCACTCTTACATAAATCATTAATGATGGACTCTCGTCAAGATAATCTATATATTTCTCTAAAAATAACAGTTTTATTTCTTCAATCGTATTGATTTGTACTACACATTGATAAGGTTTGATAAACGTATCTAATTTTGCATCGAGATATATTTTATGTTCTGTTTTCTTTTGATAATAATATTGTTGTGACAGAATCATATCTCTTATATTTTGTAGACTATCATCAATATGAGTTTCATAATCCATAAAAATCATTTTTTCATATTTATTACATGATCTATACTCATTTGGTGTCATTCCCATATAACTTTTGAACGTTTTAGAATAACTTGATGCATTACTAAACCCTACTTTTTCGCTAATTAAACTAATCGTATCATCTGTTTTCAATAATAATTCAAATGAATTTGCAATCTTCAAAGTGTCTACATAAGTTTTAAAACTAATATTTAACAACTGTGTAAATTGTGATGATAAATTAGATTTAGATGTAAATAGATTAGATGAAACGTCTTTTAATGTTAATTTCTTTTCAATATTTTCATTAATATAGTCTAATACTTCACTTAACTCCCCATAATAAGCATAATTATATTGATCATTAGCAATATCTATTTCAACACTACCTTGTCTTCCAATAATTTGAACAATGTCAACTATGTATTTGTTATCTTCTGAAACAGATTTATGATTAATATGATTCATTGTTATCTGTAATAATGCTTTTTTTATTGCATTAATAGATTTAACTAAATTAATTGAATATTTATAATCAAAGAAATTAAATCCTTCTTCTTTAAACCAATCACTTGCAATATAAATCATTAATGTTTTCTCATTATTATTAATTGAAAAAATATCTTTATTGTTTATGACGTAGATATCATTATTAATCGTCACTTTTTTGGCAAAATGTTGAATTTCTAATGAACCTTCTATTGGGAACAGCAATATGATACCATCTTGACAACGTGTCATTTGATATTCATGCTTAGTAAGTACGTGAAAATACCCATTAGACATATACTAACCTCTTTCTAATCTTGGTAGTCCTTCTTTTAATGTGTTTATATAAAAATGCTAATTTATAAGTGTTTAAATGTAAATCTATCACAACATTAATACTAAATCAAAAATATGTATAAAATTAAATTAAGTTTGATTTTGTATTAAATATATTTCATAATTATTTAAAAAAGATGCTCTATAATTGCCTTCTTACTTTAATAAAATAAACAGCTTAGACTACTCTTTATTTAAAATGTTTTGAAAACAATATGAGAACATCTTTTCTAAATATTCAACTTATTATAAATATGAATGTCTAGTTTTTAAAGCGGTTTGCTAAATTCAATATATCTTTAATGATGTTTAATAAATTAAGAAATAAATTAAACCCCATTTCTCTTGACGTAAATCTACCATGTTTCATGCGATTAAAATCAAATAATGTATATAGTAAAAACAAGACTAAACTAACCATTGTAATAACGATATGGAATATTGAATTATGAATAAATAAGCCAACTAGACTAGCAATAATAAGGGCAATTAACGTTACAAATAAATATTTACCTAAGCTAGAAGCATCATGAATAACAAAATACCCCAATATTCCAAATACAATGAATGCTATAATGGCTAACAATATATTTTTATAAAAAACCTCTGCTCCTAAATTTTGCATATACATTGAAAATGTTGCATACGATAATAAACCAATAATAATAGCATAGATATGCGAAATAATAAGACCATATTTACGTGCTCTTTTAATAAATAACGTCGCTAATACAATGACAAATAATGTAATTGATAAAGGACGTCGCCATTCTACAGGCAAATATTGACCTAAATAACAGCCAATCCCAAAAATAAGCCAATAATATGTAAAAAATAGCCAAACTTTACGATATGCATGGTTTTGTCGAGTATTATCTTTTGAACGTACGCTCTGATGTTGATGATTTACTAAATTTGAAGAACTTGACATCTTATACTCCTCTTTTAAATAGTGTCTTACAAATATTGTACAATATTTGTTGGGAATACAAAAATAGTATAATTTATTTACTTTTAAGTAAGCATCCTATCAAGAAAATATAAAAATTATTACAAGTTTAAATCATTAAACACAATTCAACCTACTTCTTACATGATACGTACTTGCTTCAATTTTACTATAAGAAATATTACAAATTTCTTTTTAAAAAAATTTAATTTTATCTAAATAAAACTGTTAAAGACTACTGTATCAAGGTTTTTATCTATTTACAAAAAATAGTATTACTTTTAATAATATTACAAGATAATAACAACCCACATATTCTTATATTTTTTTGATAGTATATGCATGTGATATAAAAAGATGAATTATACAAATTTAACAATATTAAATTCTAAAAATAAATTTTAAAATTCAAGGAGGATACGTAGTTTGAAAAAGTTAGCTTTTACGTTGTCTATTGCGTCAGGCGCTGTAGCATTTTTCTCTCATCATGCTGAAGCATCAACACAATATACTGTTCAACCTGGAGATTCCTTATGGAGTATTGCAAACAAATACAATATGCCTGTTGATGAGCTTAAACGAAATAATCACTTAAATGGTAATTTAATTTTTCCAGGACAAGTACTAACTATTAATGGATCATCTACTACTACATCAAGTAGTTTATCAAGTAAGGCTTCTACTACTTATACTGTTCAATCTGGTGATTCACTTTCTCGTATCGCTAATAAATATGGAACTTCAGTTACTGACTTAATGAATGCAAATAATTTTTCAAATTATTTAATTTACCCTGGTCAAATAATAAAAATTCCAAGTAGTTCGAGTACTACAAACTCATCGTCTACTACTGCTTCTCAAAGCACTGGTTATTCTTCACCAACCTTTAACCATCAAAATTTATACACTGCTGGTCAATGTACGTGGTATGTATTTAATCGTCGCGCTCAAGCTGGATCACCCATTAGTACATATTGGTCTGATGCTAAGTATTGGACTTATAATGCTGCTTCA
Source organism: Staphylococcus hominis subsp. hominis (assembly GCF_002901845.1). Lineage (GTDB taxonomy): Bacteria > Bacillota > Bacilli > Staphylococcales > Staphylococcaceae > Staphylococcus > Staphylococcus hominis. The sequence continues at coordinate 78,597 of NZ_PPQE01000025.1, read as the reverse complement.
GATGGTTATATTGTTAATCATACCCCTACTGTTGGATCAATTATGCAATCGACTGCTGGGTATTATGGCCATGTAGCATATGTGGAGCGTGTGAATCCAGATGGTAGTATTCTAATTTCAGAAATGAATTATACATATGGGCCTTATAATACAGATACTCGTGTGATTCCTGCTTCATTAGTTTCTAGCTATAACTATATTCATTAATATGATTCAAACCACAAAATAAGCTTGAGACATGTTTATGTCTCAAGCTTATTTTGTGGTTAATTTACCTTAAAGAAAAATATTTAAAATCCAAAATATAATTGCTGCTAAAATAGCAGAAATTGGCAACGTAATAATCCATGTAATAATCATACGTTGAGCCGTATTCCACTTTACACCTTTTGCACGATTTGACGCACCTACACCTAAAATTGATGACGATACAACATGTGTAGTAGATAATGGGAAGTGTAATGATGAAGCAACGAAAATCGTTAATGCTGAAGATAAATCAGCAGCTGCCCCATTAGCAGGTCGTATTTTCATTATATTTCCGCCTACTGTTTTAATAATTTTCCAACCACCAATTGCAGTTCCTAGACCCATTGCTGTGGCACAAGCAATTTTAACCCATAATGCTGGTTCCACATTCGTTGGATCTTGTAAATTCGCTACAATCAAGGCAAGAGTAATAATACCCATTGATTTTTGAGCATCATTTGTACCATGTGAAAATGATTGAAGCGCTGCAGTAAACATTTGGAAAAAGCGGAAATTACGATTTGCTCTCGTAAGATTCGCATTTTTAAAAACAATTTTAACAATTGTATACATGATAAAACCAACACAAAATGCGATAATTGGTGAAATAATTAATACAATGATAATCTTAGTAAAACCTTGGTAATGTAATACTGTAAACCCCTGTGCAGCTATTGCAGCTCCAGCAATAGCGCCGATTAAGGCATGCGATGAAGAACTTGGTATACCATATAACCAAGTAACCAAATTCCAAACAATAGCAGCAATAATAGCCGCTAATACTACTACTAGACCATTTTGTAACTTAAATGGATCTACAATATCTTTAGTAATTGTTCCAGCTACCCCTGTAAAAGTAAGTGCACCTATAAAGTTCATAACTGCAGCTAGAAAAATAGCTGTTCTTGGTGTCAATGCACGTGTAGAAACCGCAGTAGCAATTGCGTTTGCTGTATCATGAAAACCATTGATAAAGTCAAAGACTAGAGAAAATACAACGATAGCTATAGTGATGACTAATACATATTCCATAATTTAAAACTCCCTTAGCTATTTTTCATGATAATTGTTTCAAAGTTGTTAGCAACAGCTTGACATTTATCAGCGATATTTTCTAAGCTTTCGTAAATATCTTTAATTTTAATTAAAGTGATTGGATCTGTTTCACTATTAAAGATATGTTTAATTGATTGTCTTAATATACCATCACAATTTGTTTCAAACTCTTTAATATTAATTGAATGAATTCTCATGTGAGATAATTTTTTATCAACAAGTAAACCAACTGCTAATTTCATTTCAGCGACAGCTTTTTGAATATTGTCAACAAATTCAGCCATATATTCATCAGTATATTCAATTGAATACATTTCAAACATTCCAGATGTTTCTTCCATTGCATCAAGTACATCATCGATTGCATTACACAATGATAGAATGTCTTCTCGTTCGATAGGAGTGATAAATGTTTGATTTAAGTCGCTAATGACCTTGTGCATAAGTTCGTCACCATGTGACTCGTACGTTTTAATGTTATCAGAATAAGCTTTTAAATCTAAATGGGTATTAAAATCCATTTTCCCGAATTCTACAGCTGCACGGTCCAGATTAAATACCATTTCTTCTAATTGAACCATAAACTTATCCTTTTTCTTAGTGAACATTATAATGCCTCCATTTTAGCGATTGCTATCAATCACACGTTTATTATTTAATTTAAGACAATTTAAAAATGAGCTACATTTACAATAGCTTATTTTAAAACATTATTTAGAAAGCTTTTGTAAAGTTTATGTAAATATAATGTTATACCAATTACGATACACTTCTACTTAACACCTAATTTGTCTCTAATTGAAAATATCATAATTTTTTCATCTCTACAATAAATTTACAAATTCTTTACAAACTCGAAATATTCTCTCTTAAATTGAGTGATTGATTGTTCGCTTAGAATGATTATAAGCAATAAATGCAAACATACTATATACTATTGTATAAATAATCATAACTATAAAAATGGACATTTGATTTGTAAATCCTATAAATTTCATAAATACAAGTGCTGCAAAATATGCATGCAGCAAAGCAATAGCCAAAGGTAGTCCAAAGTTAAACGCCACTTTCAATTTTAGACCTCTAGCCATGTCTTTTTGAGTAAAACCTAATTTACGTAATATTGAATAATTTTCTAATTCATCTTCAGTTTCATCAATTTGTTTAATATAGATAATACATCCAGTTGCTATAAGAAATGCAATACCTAAAAAAGAACTTACAAATAATAAAATTCCTGTTAAACTTGAAATTTCGCTTGCTATCTGACTTCTAGTTTTTAAATTCTGATTCATGTGATTGATAGTCTTTTCTAATTTAGGTATATCTTTTGTATGTTTTAAATCAAAACCATGTTGAGAAATGATGTCCTTATTTTTAACATGTTGTTTTATAAATTGATAATCCCCGTTATTAAGCACGAGTGTCGGTCCACCTAAATCTACACTCTCTTTAAAATAAACTTTATGAATCACTTTTTGAAGTTGAACTTTAGTATGATGTCGCTTCGTGCCAATCATTGTTGTTCCGTGTGGCCGATGTTTAGTTAATTCAGGAATAACATCTTCTGGGATAATTAAATCTGCTTGTCCTTTTTTCAAAGAAATATTTGAAAAGTAATCTTCACTTGTTATAGTCACCGAATAAGGTCTAGCTGCATTTACATCAAATAGATGATCTTTATATAAATGCGTGTACACTACTTGCTTATAATTATAGTTATATGCAATATGCTGTTGCTCTAATTGATATTTTAACTTCTCGGACAAGGTGTCGTTATTCGTTGTTACTTCATACGGTGATTCTAATAAAATTTCTTTACTTAAAGATCCTCGACTAATTGCTGCAAAACATAGGACAGATACAGTAATAGCAGAAATAATAGAAATGATTGTTAAAGAAAAAGCATTCTTTCTAATCCTAAACATTAATGAAGAAGTGAAAATAACATCATTTACAGTTACATTTCCACTTTTAAATGATTTAATTATTTTTAATATTAGAGACACTGAACTTCTGAAAAAGAAATAGGCTCCGATCACAGTTAAAAATAAAATAATAAAAGGTAATACGATATCATCTAATAATTCAACAAATCGTGTGGATAAATAATATCCTGCCAAAATGAAAACAATACCTAAAATTCCTAGAATAATTTCTCCAAATGTAATATGTTTACCTGTTTCATCTATATATTCTTCAGACTCCATTAATTGTGTAACAGAATATTTATTTAAGAAAATGATAGCTTGAAGAATAATTAAAATATATGCAATGATTAAAATAAATAAGGTTTGAATTATAGCGTCTACACTAAAAATAAGCGATACCGAAGTATGTATACCTAATAATTTCAATATAATCATAAGTAAAATTTTAGACCCAACAATCCCTATAATCATACCTAAAACTGCAGTGATCAAGAAAATAAACAATTGTTCTAACATAAACATATAAATAATACTTACTTTATTTAACCCCATAATCTGTAATAGTCCCAATTCGTAACTTCGTCTTTTAATAAAAAGAATATTGGTATACATAATAAAGACAACGATGATTATAAATAGAAAATAACTTCCTATTTTAGAACCCTCTCTAATAATAGATAAAGACTCATGTATATGGAGATGATGAACATATTTAATCGTAATAAAACTAAAATATAAAACAGTACTAATGACTAATGAAAACATATAAATAGCATAGTGCTTAATATTTCTTAGGAAATTTCTCCAAATAATATAGCTAAAACTCATAAACCTTGCCACCTAATATACTTTGGGCTCTTAATATTTCTTCATAAAATAATTGTTTATTATCTTGTCCTTGATAAATTTCAGTAAATATTAAGCCATCTTTCAACATTACAACACGATTAGAAAAACTTGCTGCAAGTGGATCGTGTGTAACCATGATAATAGTTACATCATAGATTTTATTTATTTTTTCAAAACGTATGAGTAAATCTCTAGTGTTCTTAGAGTCTAAAGCCCCTGTTGGTTCATCCGCAAAAATAATTTTAGGATATGTAATAAATGCACGCGCTGCAGATGTTCGTTGACGTTGTCCCCCTGAGATTTCAGACGGATATTTATCACTAATATCATATATATTAAGCGCTTCAGTAATTTGTCTATAACGTTTATTCATTTCTTCCTTATTTAATTTAAGTACTGATAAAGGCAACATAATATTTTCTTTTACAGTAAGTGTGTGTAATAAATTATATTCTTGAAAAATAAATCCAATATCTTTTTTTCTAATTTCTGATAGTTCCCTATTTGATAACTTTTCCAATTGTTTTCCATTTAGTATGACAGATCCTTGTGATAAATAATCTATTGAACTTAAAACATTAAGTAATGTTGTTTTACCAGAGCCAGAAGGTCCCATAATTGAAACAAACTCTCCTGTTTCAATGTTTAAATCAATACCTCTTAACACTTCTTGTATCGTTTGTTTTGTCCCATATGTTTTAACAATTTGCTTTGCTTGTAATATTGTCAATTTAGAATGTCCCTCACTATAATATATTTTAACTATTGAATGATATAGATGAACCTGAGACGTCATTATAAAGTCTCAGGCTTCACCCAATGTTCTACTCATTTATGACACTAAAATGATATTTCCATACGCTTAATTTATGTATTTACTTTAAATATTATATAAGTTTTAGTTCAAACTTTTTATAGTAAAGTCCAATATCTTATTTCTATAAAGCGAACAATTATACTTATACTCTATTTTAACAACACTATTATGATAGACTTAATTTCTCTTGTGACATTCTTTCTATGACTTCGTTTTGAATAGGGAACGTTAAAATAAATGTTGTTCCTTCTCCCACCGTCGACTCGACCTCTACTTCAATACCTAATGGATGTCTTACACTTTCTACTAAGTATAAACCAATTCCAGAAGAAGTTGTTTCATTACGATTTGCGGTAGAAGTATAGCCTCTTTCAAAGATACGTGGTAAATCTTTAGCGCTAATCCCACGTCCATAATCAGTAATTTCTAAAGCGATATGGTCTTTTTTAGCTAACGATCGAATAACAATATCTTTTCCTTGAGAATATTTCAAAGAATTAGATAAAATCTGTCTAATCATCATGCGACACCATTTTACATCTGTAAATACTTCTGGATTCGTATCAAATTCTAATTCATAGCCAATACCTTTAACTTGACTGATATGACGAGTAAGTTGAATTTCTTCTATCACTAAACGTTTTAATGGTACTTTTTCGAAATACATATCTCTATTTTTAGATTCAAGACGTGTTAAATAAAGTTGCTTGTCTAATAATTCATTCACTCTTGACCATTCATAAAGTAAGGCTTTCTTACGTTCCATATCTTCAGCTTGATCAATTAATAATTTCATTGCTGTAACAGGTGTTTTAATATCGTGAACAAATTCAGTTAACGATTGTTCCGACGCTTGTATATGAATTTGTTGTTCAGTAGCTCTTTCTTTGTGAAACAATAATTTACGATATAAATAGTCCACCATTTCTTGTTGAAATGGATTCTCAGCTAATTCTTTGTGTTTAATTTCTTCGATTTCCTTATTATTATAAAAATGTTGATATAATTTTACTTCTCTTAAAAAAGTAAAAACAAGAAATATACAAGTCAAACCTATATTTAATAGGACAATGTATGCTACACTTTCAATTGCCATGTCATAGTCTATATATGCCATCCCTAAAAATACAAACTGTAAAAATATAATCCAAAATATCCAATTACTTCGTGTTTTAAGAAATAGCCAAAACCATTTCACATTACTCATGTGCCATATATCCTTTACCTACTTTTGTTTCAATTTCTGTTTCCATACCGATCTCAGATAATTTTTTTCGTAATCGATTTACATTGACTGTTAATGTGTTATCACTAACAAACGCTTCGTCATCCCATAACGCTGTAATTAATGTATCTCTAGTCACAATTTGATTTTGTTTTTGAATTAACATTTCTAAAATAATCATTTCAGTTTTAGATAAATAAATGATTTTATCGCCTTTTTGAATACTATCTTTTGAAAGATCGACTAGTGCATCTTGCCAATTTAATGTACGTCTTTCTTCTACGCCAAATTGATATACGCGTCGATAAATTGCTTGTAACTTCGCAATTAGTACGTTGGTATGAAAAGGCTTTTGCATATAATCATCTGCACCTAATTCCATACTCATCACTTGATCCATAGGATTATCACGTGACGATAAAAATAAAATAGGCACATTAGACACTTGTCTAATTTGACGACACCAATAGAATCCGTCATATTTAGGTAATTGCACATCCATTATAACGATTTCTGGCTGAACATTATGATATGTTTCCATTACGTTACTAAAATCATTGACACCATAAACAAAAAAATCCCAATTTTCTAATTCTTTCTTTAGTTGTTGAAAAAGCGTCTGATCATCTTCTACTAATAATATTTGCATATGTTTTCATCCTATCACTTTGTATATTTCATTTTTTCTCCTGATTGCATACGTCCATTGAAATGCCTAATACGACAATCAATTTCAAACCCTCTCATAATTAAACTTTGTACGGGAGCTTGAAAAAAATAATAGAGTGGCCATAACAATTTAGGAATATAATCATATAGTTGAACAATTACTAAACGCGTTCCTTTAATTTGACGAAATTCCAATTTCCCTTGTTTTTTAGAACGTTTTTTTATAATTGACCCGCCTACTAAATTAAATGTAATTAAACGATTATCATTTACTTCTTTTTTCATTACTAATAGAGGCTTACACTCGTTACGAGCATATATTATATATCGATTTTCTATATATTTCGTGTGTAAAAATGTACCACGTGTATCATTCAGCCATTTAAAAAAATAAGCGACTAATTGTTCCAAAGACCATTTCCTAGGTAATATCATTCTTAATGCTGTCCGTATATCATTATATTTAGACATTTGTAACTCAACATTAATATGAGAGCGCTTGATATAGGTCTCAGTCGTTTCTACAGGAATACCATAGTTTTTTAAACACTGGATTGTCTCATTATCAAAGCGACTCCCCCTTACGTACAAAATTTTATTTATTCCTTGTTGTGCTGCTGCCCTTGCAAAATTATCGGCTGCAATGAGATTTAAATCACGTGCCGTTGCTTGAGTAAGCTTGGCAGAATTTTTATTAGGATCTAAATAAAATACTGCAATATTCATCCCTGACATTGCTGATTTAACATCTTCATAATTATAAATATCTTTTTTTAGCCATTTTATATTATGATTAAATTCTTTTTTTGTATTTGGATATTTAGATAAAGCAAACAAATTTGCATCATTTTCTATCGCACTACTAATATTCTTACCTATATATCCACTACCACCCGCTAATAATACATTAGGTTTCATTATTCTGTTACTCCTTTTTAAAATTCTAAATATGTATATTTTTTAAATAATTGGTATAATGTATGTTATATTACTATCTCAGGAGGAAGCCGAATGGCTCATATTATTCGTGAAATTAGTATAAAAGATACTGAAGCTTTGACAACATTATTAACTAAAATATATGATGAGTCTGATTATACACTTTATAATCCTGGAGAATTTAACCCTAGTGTGTCTTCTATTAGTAACCTTCTAGAGCGCATCATCACTTCTCCGAGAAATACCATCTATGTAGCTGAAGAAGATGATCAACTCGTTGGATGTATATTCGTCACTACTGAAAAATACGAGCGTACACAACACGAAGCAGTTATTACACTTGGCGTTACTAAATTGTATCAAAAAAAAGGTGTTGGACTTGCTTTAATTAATGCTGTTGAAGCTTGGGCTCTTAACCATAATATTAAACGTCTTCAAGCTTCAGTCGTTCCTGAAAATACACACGCAATCATGCTACTTAAAGGCGCTGGATTTAATATTGAAGGCGAACTTAAAAATAAATTACTGATCAACAATCAATATTTTAATAAATATATTATGGCTAAATTACTACTTTAATTACAATATGTATTATACGCTACGTTCAAAATGCAAAAAAGCAATTCGTGTTAATTACACGAATTGCCTTAGACTGTCTATGAGTTATTTAACTTTGTAGGCAGTTTTTTTATGGAATATTTATTTTATCAATTTTAAGCAATGTGATCTTTGTTATCACTTTTACGTAAATAATATTTAATAAGCACTGCTACTACAATAAATAATCCAACTACGCCCATAATGTTATATAAGAAGTTGATTAAGTCTGCAAAACCAACGAAACTTAAAATAAAGGCTGCAATCATCATAATAATAATAAATATATGATATTTTTTACTGTATGGCTCAGTGAAACGTGCAGCAAACGAATAAGTCAATCCTAAAATAGTATTATACATTACTGCTAACATAATCACTGTTAAAACTAATCCAAGCCATGGATGAATTTCATTCGCCAATTTTAAAGTTGGAATTTGTTCATTTTTAATTTGTGGATATTCTGATTGTAGTGCAAAGTTAATCAGTGCAAGTAAAACAGTATACACTACACCGCCAAATAAAGCACCGGCACCAGATACTTGACGTTTAGATGCATCTCCACCAATCGCTACAACCGTACTAAATCCTACAGCAAAAGCTAATCCACCGTACATTAATCCTCTAATAATACCTAAGAATAAACTTGGGTGATCTACTGTACTATTAACTTTACTGATAGAGATACTTCCAGCAAATAGATAATATATAGCAATAAGAACTACCATGACAATCAAGAATGGTGTAACGAAACCTAACGCTCTTACGATCTTATTAAAGTCTAATAATAGTGTTAAATAAATAACGACCGTCATAATTAACGCGCCAAGCCATGTAGGTATACCAAAACTTTCTTCGAACGTTGCGCCTGAACCTGCAATCATTGTTACAGCAATTCCAAATAAGAAAAAGACTAGAATATAATCAAAGATTTTACTAAATTTTTCACCAAATAAATATTGTAATGTTGATTCATGATTTGTTGCTTCAAAAGCCGTTCCAATTTTAGCGACTTGTCGCCCTATAAATCCTAAAATTAATCCTGATATTAACACGCCAATATATGACCATAGACCATAAGGCGTGAAGAATTGCATTACTTCTTGCCCTGTAGAGAATCCTGCGCCTACTACAATCCCCACATAAGCAAAACCTATTTTTATAGATTCTTTATTCAACCCCATGTATTGATTAACCTCCTTATTTTTGACACATTCAAAATTATAACGTACTAATAATAATATGCAACAGTGCATAAACGTTGTGAGACAACGCTTATCACTTCTAAGTACTAGCATTAATACTCTTACAAACAATTTAAAAATTTTAATATTTATAATAATTTGTCACAAAAATTATATTTGAGTTACTAAGTAAAACATTATTAAAAAAAGTTAGATAAACTGAATAACCATGGCTATTCATTATCTAACTCTCTTATTTCACTATATTATTTTATTTTGAACTTCCAAATTTCTTTAATTCATCAAAATTGACTATAACATTATCCATACGTTTAGCTGAATCTTTTAACACATTTCTTGCTACATGATTATTAGGATCTAATTTTAAAATTTGTTTAGCTACTTTAAACGCTTCAGAATCTGAAATAATTGGGTCGGGTATAGCATATAATAATAGCATTTGAAGCAAACTTTTTATTTCCTTACCATTTGTTAACTGAATAGAAGCATCTGCATGATAATATGCCGCTTCTAAAGCGCCTTCTACTTCACTCAAAGGATAGACTAATAATAAAAATGCTAAATCATGTAATTCTGCTGTTTCATTATCCTTCATCATATCTAATATACAAGTATAAAACATAATGTTTTCTTGTTCATGAGCACATGATATATATACTTCTTCGAATTCCATAAAATCAATATTGGACATTATATTTTTAATTTCTTTAAATTTGCCGTTCAGAACGTAAAATTTAATATCTTCTTGTAGCGTAATGTCCACCTACTTTCGTCATCAATATCATGCTATTTATTTTATCATATTCATTTTGGATAATCATTTTATAACCTTTTTTTTATATAAAAAAAACATCAAAATTCATCATTACTTATTTAAATGCTGTAGACTTAAATGAAGATCGATTCACTTCTTGAATCGCTTCATTAGCAGTTTTACCAACACTTAAAGACATTGCTGCTGTAAAGCTTCCTTCTACAATGGGTGCATTTACTTTGTAAATATGATACTTACCTTTATACATATCAATTGCTAAATCAATATTCATTTCTGATGATCCTAAATCATAAAAACATAATGCATCATCATCTAACTGATTAATCAATTGTTCAATCTCATCATATGAAGTTCCAATTTCACCGTTTACTCCACCATAGGCAATCACATTTATGTCATTTGTCATTTTATTTAATAAATCTTTAGTTCCCTTAGCTATATCTTCACTATGACTAATAATAACTATAGTTGTCATCATTTCAACTCCAGTCAATCAATTAAATAACGAAATTAATTTTTTATTAAAGTGAATCTTAATCAGCGTATTTTCATTATAAAATAACTTATCTGAAAGCGCGAATATTTGTGTATCAGACAAAATATTAGTCATTGACTGCCTATATATTAAAAATGACTGAGATAGGTATCCAACATCATAATAATTGTAGCTATATTGCTGAAGTTATAATGGATCTCACCTTTTTTCAAGTAAATTGTAAGTGACTAAAAGTGGTTTCCCTGTTCTAGGATCTTTTCCTAATACTGCATCTATATTAAACACACTTTCTAATATCTCTTTAGATATGACTTGGTCAGTAGGTCCATTATCTATAATTTGTCCTTCTTTCATGATTAACAAATAATCCGAAAATCGAATTGCCTGATTGATATCATGTAAAACCATAACGATCGTACACCCTAATTTTTTATTTAAATGTTGCACCAATTGTAAAATTTCTAACTGATGAGAAATGTCTAAGTACGTTGTAGGTTCATCAAGAAAAATAATATCTGTTTTTTGTGCTAAAGCCATTGCTATCCATACACGTTGTCTTTGTCCTCCACTTAAATCATTAATCGATTGATGACGAAATTCTGTAATGCCTGTTACGTCTAATGACCATTCAATTTCATCTTTATCTTTTTTAGATAATCGTCCAAATCCTTTTTGATGAGGAAAACGTCCATATGAAACAAGTTCTTCAACGGTTATACTATCAGTCACTGTTGGAGTTTGAGGTAAAATGGCAATTTTTTTGGCTACTTCTTTTGTAGATTGATGTTGAATGTTTTGATTATCAAGTAATACTTCTCCATTTTTCACTTCAATCAGTCTTGAGAGTGCTTTTAATAATGTAGATTTCCCACAACCGTTCGGTCCAATAATTGATGTGATTTTACCATCACGTATTTGAACATCTAATTCTTTTATAATTGTCGTATTTCTATATCCTATATCTACTTGAGAGGCATTTAAACGATTCATATATAGGCCCTACCTTTGTACAAAAAATATTTACGACATCTATTGATAATCGTTCTCAATTAATTATTACTAGTATACCATTTATACACAGTTTTGACTATTCTTTTTACTATGAGGCGATTATAAAAAATAACCCTAAAAATCTGAGATATACATAAAACACCTCAAATTTTTAGGGACCCTTTTTTATTCATCGATTAAAAAACCATTTCCATAAACATCACGCACGTCATGAATAACCAAGAAAGCATTCTTATCTATTTTTTTTATAATTCGTTTGGCACGAGTTACTTGAGTTTTAGCTACAACAACATACAAAACGTCTTTTTCTTCTCTACTATAATAACCATGTCCATTCAATATAGTAAGACCTCTACCAACTTGTTCATCAATGGCCTTAGCTACCTCTTCAGGTTTGCTAGAAATAATTGTCATTGCTTTTTTTGTATTAAGTCCTTCAATAACATAATCCATTACTTTCGTGCCTATATAAAGTGAAATCACAGTTACCAATGCTTTACTTAACGGTAGCACTGTTAAAGAAATGGCTACTACAATTAAATCAAAAAATAATAATGCGTATGCTGTACTAACATCTAAGTATTTATTAGCTATTCTTGCTAATATTGTTGTTCCAGCTGTAGTCCCACCTGCTAAAACGATTATTCCAATACCTAGTCCAACACTTGTGCCGCCAAATACTGCATTGATGATGACATTACCTGTTTCTACGTACCATGATTCTGTAAGACTTAAAAAAACAGAAATAAGTACAGTAGCAATAATTGTTAATATCGTACTTTTTTTACTTAAAAATTTATACCCAATAACAATCAATATTGCATTAGCAACGAAATTAGTGAGCGCTGGTGAAATATGAAAAGCGTAATATAATACAATAGCAATACCTGTGACGCCACCTTCACCTAAATTACCTGATATAACAAATGCATTGACCCCTGCTGAAAAGATAAAAGAACCTAGTATAACTAAAAGTATATTTTTTATATTTTTGTTCAAAAACACCCACTCCTTTTACGACTATAACGATTAAAATGTTAGCACAGTCTCATCATTTCCTACAATATACTTTTAAAAATTAAATGTATTAATAAATGTTAAATATCTTAAAATATAAAGATTTAATTTAAATATGATACATAGTCATCTTTAAATCTAATGTACTAATAAAAAATACGTGTAAATTTTCTGAATTTTTTGTTTACTTATAAATATTAGTTTGCTATACTATGTATAACTTCTTAATTACAAGAAGTTATCTCCTTTGTGTTGTTTATAGTAACAAAACAAATTTTGCTCGAAGTACTGTGACAGTACCTAGTCCTTACCGTTACAAGTACATTAATATTCATTTCCCATAAAAACCAAGTATATAAAGTGTCTCCTCACTTTGCATGCTTGGTTTTTATCATGCAATAAAATGAATAATAAAAATAGGAGTGACATAGAATTCTTTTCGGATTCAATGTTCACTCCTAATAGTTACTATAAAATGATTTAATTTTTAATACCTTACCATGCAAATAAACCAACAAATGCTGCAGTAAGTAGTGAAACTAAAATACCTGATAATAACATCATCGGTACATATTTTGAAACAAAATCTGATGTTTTCTTATCAACTATACCCTTTAATGTACCAACAATCATCCCAATTGTAGAGAAGTTGGCAAATGAAACTAAGAATGTTGATATCACTGCGCGACGATGTGCACTATATGTATCAATTACTTTTGTAATTTCACCCATAACTACAAATTCGTTTGTGACGATTTTTTTGGACATCTGTTGTGCCACTATCCATGCCTCGCCCCATGGTAAGCCAAGCAATAAAGCAAATGGATACATAAAGACACCTAAGATTTGGTTTAAACCAAAGCTACCTTTCAGACCCATCCAACTGCCTACTAATCCAGTAATCAAATTAATAAAACGATCTAAAAAATCAGCCAACGCTACAAAACTAATAACAAAAGCGATAATAATTAATACTAATTTACCCGCATTTAATACTGAATCTCCTAAAAATGAGAAGAAAGGTTGACGTTCAATTTTTTCATCATTATTAATGCTATAGATAATATCTTCTTTTTCTTCAACAGTGACAGGATTTAAAATAGAAGCCACAATAATTGCATTAATAATATTTAAAGGAATCGCCGTTAACACTAATTCACCAGGAATCATTTGAACATAGGCACCTACAATAGCTCCAGAAATAGAACTCATTGACATCATTGCAACTGTTAATACACGCATTTCATTCATACGCTTAAGTTGTTCGTTAGAGACTGCAAGCGCCTCTGTATTTCCTAAAAACATCATTTCGATACCAAAGAATGATTCAAATTTAGGTTGACGTGTGATTTTCGCAAGTACAAAACCAATTCCTCCAATAATTTTAGGAAGAATATTAAAATACATAAGAATATCAAATAGTGGAACAACTAATAAAATTGGAAATAATGCACTCACTGCCATATCCATTTGTTTACCACTTGTAAAACTACTGAATGCAAAACCTGTTCCAGTATGAGCTGATTGAATAATCCAAGCAATGGCAGCTGCTAAACCTTCAACAATTGATCTTCCAATTTGGAAATATACAAAGAACCATGCTAAGAATACATTTAAAAGAGCTAAGATTAATATAGATTTCCATTGAATATGTTTGCGATTCCTAGAAAATAAAACTGCTATTCCTAAAAATACAAGTAATCCAATGATATTTATTAGTAAAAACATAAGACACCTACCCACATTTTAAAATTAATATGTATCACATTACCCTTAAATAGAACCGTACTATTTTCATAAAATGACAACTAACGTTCTGTAAAAAGTACATTTAACATTATACCATGAGAAAATGTTCGTTAAAATAACATATTTAATAAAATAGTTGTCTATTTCTTTTTTTGTTATTTATCATAAACACCATTTAAACTTAATACGGTTATATAGAAAAAGAATGGGAAAACGAATTTAAAGTAACTATTTCCCATTCTTTATATCATTTGATTTTATGATTCATTTTCATGAATATCATTATTAATATAGTCTGCTATAAATTGAGAAGATTGACCTTTTTCAATTGAACAAAAATCATTATAGAATGCTTCAATTTTATCTTTATATTTTTCTTTATGTGTATCTAAATGTTTTAATTCTTCAGCAAGTTTAAATTCATCTGTAATAATTTCTCCTGGTAAATCTTCCATATAATTCATATAGAAGCCACGAAGACCTTTATCGTATTTTTCAATATCATAAGCAAAGAAAAATTGAGGACGTTTCAAAATACCATAATCAAACATCACTGACGAATAGTCAGTAATAAGCGCATCAGATATTAAATATAATTCTGAAATATCATTATAATTTGAAACATCAATAGCAAAATCATCGTATCCAGTTAGATCTAATGCATTTGCAATAAGATAATGCATTCTTAGTAAAATGACATATTCATCTCCAATTTGCTCTTTTAAATTAGCTAAATTTATTTTCAAATCAAATAAATATTGACCTTTTTTAACGAATTCATCATCTCTCCAAGTTGGCGCATACATAATAACTTTTTTATCTTTCGGTAAATTTAAATCTTTTTTAATTTGTTCTATATACTCAGTATCATTTTGTCTTGTAACTAATACATCATTTCTTGGATAGCCAATTTCCCAAATTCTTTCTTCATCCATCCAAAAAGCAGATTTAAAGATATCCGTAGAATAACGATTTGGAGATACTAAATAATTCCAACGAGATGCTTCTGTATAAAAATTCTTTTTATAATTTGCTGTTGTTGTTCCTGGCATTCTTACCACTTTCATATCATTTGCTAAACGTTTTAACGGTGTGCCATGCCAAGTTTGAATATACACTTGATTCTCTTTTTTATTTAAATACAATGGTAATCGAGCATTTGAAATCCAGTATTTCGCTTTAGCATAGGCTTCATAGTATTCTTTGGATCCTTTTTTCACTTTAGTTGCATTTCCAGGAATAATATTGTTATTAGGCTTAGAAAAGACCCAAATATAATTATATTGTGGATAGTGTTGTTGCATATATTCATATATGTACTTTGGACTATCACTGTAATTTTTGCCACCAAATGACTCAAATACAATCGTATGTGGATCTACTATATTTTCATTATCTGTAAGTTGATATTTAGCACGTTCTTTCATCTTACTGTTTGTAAGAATACTTTTAAATAAACGTGTTTTTTTACGTAATTCATTCACATATCTTGCATTCTCAATGTCATCCATAGATAAAAACATGATTTCTAGATTATATAACAACTTACCATCTTTAATGATATTCCATTTTAGTGCTTTTACTACTTTAACTAGAGTGTCCTCTAAAGCAATATATCTTGCTTTAATATCTCTAAGCGAAGGATCAAACCCTTTTTTAATTTCATTTTTCATTTTTTGGACTAAAAATTTCTTAACTTCTTTATTTGTAGTTCTTTGCATAGCATCAAAGAAACTATTTGTATAGTCTTCAAATTTATCAATAAAATCTTGATCACTTAGTGTATTACCATTAAATGGATCATATACTTCACCACGATAATAAAACGGAAAATTAACAATTCTAACAAAATGTTCAGCATATTTCAGATACTCTAATACAAATGAATTATCAGTAAAAATGCTTAAATCTTCATTAAATTTAATGTCATGTGCTTTAATAATTGCATTTCTAAATAAAATATTACATACAGTTTCTTTTCTTAAAATTGAATTAGGATATGAATGGTGTGATCGATACTGCAAACGTATCTTATCCTTGTCTACATATTGAGGACGTTGCATTGTAAATTTGTGTATCGGCGCAATTAATGTATCTAAACCATTGATATGATTTAAATAATATTCAATAGCATATGAGGCTAATTGATCATCCGCATCTAAAAACATCACGTATTGACCTTCTGCTGAGTCCAAAGCAATATTTCTAGCATGTGCATGACCAGTATTTGTTTCAAGTTGAATAAACGTCACATCTTTATCATAAGATGCTAACGTTTTATTTAAGATTTGTGTTGAATGATCCGTAGAACCATCATCTACAATAATAATCTCAAAATCTTGATTCCTTTGATTTTTTAAGCTATTAATACAATCTTCAATATATTCTTCACTATTAAAATATGTAATAATTATTGATAGTTTATTCAATATCATTCTCTCCAATTTTATTTATGTTTATTCAATTAATTTTTAAGCAATGGGTTTGTGTACTAACTATATCTTATCAGCCTAAGATTTTTTCATCTACACTGTAAAATTATATATTACTTTATCATCGTGATATTTAGATGTTCAATATCCATTATTTATTTAAATTTTGTGTAGTCACAAATTGATGATATTTCTCATGATATTTCATTAATTCGTCATGTGTACCTTCTCCCGTCACACGTCCTTGATCAATAAAAATAATTTGACCTGCTTTTTTAATCGTAGAGAGACGGTGTGCAATCACTATCGTTGTTCTACCTTTCATCAATACTTCTAAAGCTTCTTGAATTTTTTGTTCACTTTCACTATCAAGATTTGCAGTAGCTTCATCAAGTAACAGTATATCTGGATTTTTCACAAAACTTCTAGCGATATCAATACGTTGTCGTTGACCCCCAGACAGTTTTAATCCACGTTCGCCCACTAATGTATCGTATCCTTCATCAAATTGCATAATAAAGTCATGACAATTCGCTAATTTTGCATATTTAATTAGTTCTTCATCAGAGACAGTACGGTTAATACCATATAAGATATTATCTCGAATTGTTCCTGTCATCATAGAGTTTGACTGCATGACATATCCAATTTTGCTACGCCAATTCGTAATTGGAATATCGTAAATACTTTTATTACCATATGTAATATCACCATTATCGATATCATACATACGTTCAATTAAATTAAAAATAGTGCTTTTCCCAGAACCTGAAGGACCAACAAACGCACTAATATCGCCCTGAGGTATACGAAATGATATATGATCAAGAATCGTTTTTACATCATATTTAAATTCTACGTTATTAAATTCAAGTGCTCCATTCTCAATGTTGATATTAGCAATGGGGTTTAACTGTTCCATCGGTTCCACGGGTTCTTGCATAATTTCATAAATACGTTGACTTGCGCCTATAGCTTTTTTGTAATCAGTAACTAGTGTAGATAAGTTCATAAGCGGCATAGATAACTGCATCACATAAAAAATCATAGCTATTAAAGCACCTGCTGTAATAGCACCAGTAGCAATTCTAATTGCACCAAATCCTAAAATAATGGCTATCATTAATAACATAATCACACTTGAAATAGGTTGAATAATCGCTACTATTTTTGCCTGTCTTAAACCTAATTTATATATTTCATTTAAGTTATAATGTGCATTATTTAATTCTTTTTGTTCAGTATTAGAAATTTTTACTAAACGCATTTCTGTCAATACACGACCTAATAATCCACTAAAATTGGCAATTTCTGCTTGGGTATGTTTTGAAATTTTTTGCATACGTCTTCCAAGTGGAATCATAATACCCATAAATATTGGAATAGCTATGAAAGTCAGTAAAGTCATTTGCCAGTCCATAATAAACAGCATAATAATGGAACCAATCAATGTGATAATAGCTGGTAGTAATTGTGGTAATTTTTGAGAGATAAAATCGTTAATGACCTTAGTATCATCAGTTAAACGACTCATCAACTGACCACTTTCATTTTTGTCAAAAAATGGCATTTTCAGTTTAATCATATGCTCCCACAGTAATGAACGAATGCCATAAATCATTTTTTCTCCAATTTTACTTAAGAGATAAATACCTAAACCGCTAAGTAATGCATTAATGATAAAGATACTTGCAAATAGAACGACAATATTCCAATTAATATTATTAGTAGAAAATTTATCTACTAAGCGACCTGTAAACAGTGGAATCAATAATCCGCTAAGACTTCCTAACGAAGAAATGATAACAGCAGTTATTATTAAAGCATAGGGCCAAGACAATCGTTTAAATAGAAAAAATAATGGATTGTGTTGTTTCATAAATAAACCTCTTTAGTCATCAATTTGTATTTGTATTTTTGATATTATATTTAGTATTTATCCTAATTTAAATGTATTTTAACTGGTAATTCGGTTGTTCTTAGTATAGCATTTTATTTAAAATGTTTTATTACATAAAAATAGGAGTGCCCTAGAATTCGTTTTGAATTCACTGTTCACTCCCAAAAAGATGGGTCAAATCAAAAAATTATTGTTATCTACTTGATTTAACCAATGATTGAGACATAGCTAAACTTCTAAGGTGTCTATATGTGTCTTTAATAAATTATTATTTATTTTGCATCTTTTCCGTATAGCTCTTGTTTAATTTTAGTTGTTGAAATACCCTCAGTGCGTTTTAGATATACAACTTCACATTTGTCTTTTAGGAAGTCAAATTTACCTTCCCAGTCATGGCCCATAACAAAAACATCAACATCATAACGATCAACGTCTGTTTCTTTTTGACCCCATCCATCTTCTGGAATCACTAAATCAACGTAACGAATAGATTCTAACATCATTTTACGTTGTTCAAAATCATAATAAGATTTTTTATTTTTAATTTGGTTAAATTCATCTGTTGATAAAGCTACAATTAAATAATCGCCCATTTCACGAGCTCTTCTTAGTAATTCTATATGACCATAATGTAATAAATCATATGTACCATATGTAATGACTCTTCTCATATTTCCTTTCTCCTTTACAAATTTTTAACATTAATTAATAATCTTAATTTAGCATAAATATATTTAACATACCATTAATTTTATATTGACATGACTTTTCATCATTTACTTATTCATCATACGTTTCAATGATTGCTTTCCACTAAATACTAATTTTTTAGGCATTATTTGGGCTTGAAAACGTAAAAAACCAGGTCGCCCAATTCCTACCTCAATAAGTGTATGTCTCCATAACTCATAGGTCTCACGTGTCCAATGAGTCGCACTTTGCTCTACGGCTTGTACTATTCTAAACAATGCTTCTCCAGAATAATTTGTATGTTGCATATCTCTGATATATTGAGTGATTTTGTCTATAATTTGAAGTGTCACTTTACTGTATTTTATTAAATAAGCTTGAATGAGATAGCTGACAATTAAGTCATCCATTCGATAACTATAATATGCTTTTTCTTTGACAAGTAATAACATATCCATGACTTCACGTCGAACTTTTCTAGCATCTTCTAAGTAAGATATAAATGTATCTGCACGTTGATCTGTAATAGAACCTTCTCGCTCATTGTATCCATATACGATAAAAGGAACTAGCTGGATATCCCTTGACATTAAATAGGCACGAGTGACAAATGTATGTTCTTCACAAAATACTACATCTTCATCAAATCTTAGTGTATTAAATTTAGCTTTGAATAACTTGCCACCTGGTCCAATAGATTGAAGTATTTCTGGCGCTTCTGCTAAAGAAACCATTGCTTCACGATGAATGTCTTCGTGTGTTGGAATGACTTTCCAGTCACCATGCATCCCTCTACCGATTTGCCCAATCACAATATCTAGATGATCATTTTTCTCATAATATTGAATCATTTGATCCATTTTTCCAGGTAAAAATTGATCATCTGCATCTAAGAACATAAAAGCATCGATATCATCTGACATTGCAGAAAGACCCATATTTCTACTTTTTGCCGCTCCTTGATTGTCTTGATGATAAACAATGAGATGTTTAACTTCTTTTTGCAATTCAGTTAACACTTGTTTTGTACGATCTGTTGAACCATCGTTAATACAAATAATTTCTACATCATGTGTTGTATCAATCGATTTAACTGCTTTTCGAATTGTATTTTCAGCATTATATACTGGAATAATAACCGCTAATTTCATTCTTTCACCAACTTTTCAATAAATTTTAATACGTTTTCTAAGCTTTTTTCACTATTATATTTATGCCAATGTTTAAATAATGGTTTTATTTCTTTTTCATTATATTTAATCTTAGTTACTAATTCATCTATATGTTTCACTTTATAAAATGTTGGAATATCGCGATAAAATTGATTCAATCCACGCACCTCTTCATACTCTTTTTCGTCAAACACATAAAATAATGTAGGTTTATTGAGTAAGCTAGCTTCTATTGGTAGGGAGCTATAATCACTAATAATAATATCAGCCATCATCATTAGTTCTGACGTTGTCGCAATATGCTCACTATTAGGAATTGATGGATGAAGTTGATTAATGAGAGTATAATTGGGTAATTGCTTTTCAAAATATACTTTATCTATTTGACGATTATCCATTTGATTTTCACGATAAGTAGGCACATATAATGCTAATTTATTGGGAACATTATAATATTTTTTTAAATTTTTTTGCTCCGTCTTAAGGTCTAATTTAAAATATTTGGTTAATCGAGGTAGACCCAATTTAAGCATTTGAGTGCTCTTAGCATCAAATGCACTTTCAAAACATCTACTCATCTCTTCTCCACCGACTAAATAATAATCAGTAGCATTATAAACGCTTTTATATTGTTGAATCATTTTTTTATTATTTAAATCTACTTGATGATCCGTTAAACCAAAATTTTTTAAAGCACCTGAGGCATGCCATGTTTGGATGATGGTCTGTCCTTTTTTCTTATGATACCCTCCGAGCATAAGATAATATGTATCAATCACAATCACTTTTGCTGTACTTATCGTCTTGATATGTCTCACTATATGACTATTTCCGGCAGGAACAAAAGATACATTTTTAAATTGCTTTAGTTTAGCCCATTCTTTTTCTTTAGCAATGACGGTTAGTTCATACCCTTTCTGATTTAATTGCTCAATTATTGGCATAACGTCTTCGGGAAATGTCATTAAAATCGCAATATGATTCGATTTTAGTCGTTTAAATCTAAAAATTTGGTTTACGATAGTAATAAGTGTCATATAAATATTTTTTATCACTACTCTTGTCATCATTTAATCCCCTTACTCGTTAATAAAATAATTTATAAAGAAAGAGTAGGACAGAAATACATTGATTTTGTCTCTACTCCTTATCATTTTCACATACATCTCTATCGACATCGTCTATATTTTATATTTATTTATGATATATATGCTAAAGAGCTTGAAATGCAATCTAATACATTTCAGGCTCTCTACTAATAAATGTAAGTATTGATTTATCTAGCACACGTTTTATAAAAAATCTGCAAAATGATCTCGATATCTACGATGTAATATAGACCCTAATACAAAGAATACTATAATAATCACAATATTATAAAGAAGTAATCTCCAATGTTCAATAAAGTACCATTGATGGAATAAAATTGCTGCGCGATAAGACTCAGCTAAAAAGTATACAGGGTTAAATTTCATAATGTCATTAATTACGCTACTAATTCCAGTATCTTTTGGTATCCATAAAATAGGAGACATATAGAATAAAATTCTTAGTAATGCTTGCATAATCATCTGTGTATCACGAACAATGATTCCAAGTGTTGATGTAAAAAGTGCTACAGAAGCCACAAAGAAAAATGTTAGTGGTACGTAAATTAACAATTGTACAATATGGATAGACGGCATAATGCCATTTCCCATACAAATTGCAATAATAAGTGCTAATAAGCCAATATGGCCATAAAATTTACTTGTTACGATATAAGTTGGAATAATTGATAAAGGGAAATTCATTTTCGCTACTTGGTTAAATTTCATAGATACTGATTTCGTACCTTCAAGAATACCTTGGTTAACAAAGAACCACATGCTAATTCCTACTAGTAACCATAAAATAAATGGAATGCCATGTATCGGTTGATTACTACGAATTCCCATACCAAAGACAAACCAATACACCATAATTTGAAGTGCTGGGTTAAGTAATTCCCAAGCCATACCTAAGTAATTATTTGTATTTGTTATTTTAATTTGAAATTGTGCAAGTCGTTGCACTAAATAAAAGTTTTTTATATGTTCTTTAAAAACAGTTCCTACTGCCGACATTGAATTAAACCACACTTTCAATTGTAAATTCATAATGGCTTTTAATTTCTTTAACTACTGATTAAAATCGTTTTATTATAAAATTTCTAAATCAACGTTTAAAATGATTCATATAAATCCATTATATATTTACGCAACACATTAGTCGAAAATTTTATTAGGATAGACTTAACTCAGAAAAGAAAGTAAAATTAATATATTGTTTACAAAAAAGATACAAAATCTCATATACACTTTACACTAGGTTAATAAATTTAACAACTATTGAGTGATGTATTATAATCTATATAATAAATCATAAGAAAGGAAAAATCATGAGCGTATCTGTTAACATAAATCATGTGACAAAAGAATATCGAATATATCGCAATAATAAAGAACGTATCAAAGATGCGTTAATTCCTAAAAATAAAAACAAAACCTTCTTTGCTTTAAATGATGTGTCTATTACTGCTTATGAAGGTGATGTGATTGGTTTAGTAGGTATAAATGGTTCAGGAAAATCCACGTTAAGCAATATGATTGGTGGTTCATTATCTCCAAGTTCTGGAAATATAGATCGTCATGGTGAAGTAAGTGTCATCGCCATTAATGCCGGTTTAAATGGGAAACTGACGGGCATTGAAAATATTGAATTTAAAATGCTTTGTATGGGGTTTAAAAAGAAAGAAATTAAAAGACTTATGCCTCAAGTTATTGAATTTAGTGAGCTTGGCGAATTCATTTATCAACCTGTTAAAAACTATTCAAGCGGTATGCGTGCGAAACTCGGTTTCTCTATCAATGTAACTATTAATCCTGACATTTTAGTTATCGATGAAGCACTATCTGTTGGCGATCAAACATTTACTCAAAAATGTTTAGATAAAATATATGAGTTTAAAGAAGCAAATAAAACGATTTTCTTTGTAAGTCATAATATCAGACAAGTGCGTGAATTCTGTACTAAAATCGCTTGGATTGAAGGTGGAAAGCTAAAAGAATTTGGTGAATTAGATACAGTGTTACCTAAATATGAGCAATTTTTAAAAGATTTTAAGAAAAAATCTAAAAAAGATCAAAAAGCATTTAGACAACAACTTGATGAAAAACGTTTTGTTGTAAAGTAAAAGAGGTAGAGACCTAAGTGATTCATAGGCTTAAGTCTCATCCTCTTTTATTTTTTCTTCTTATTCTGCAATTTCCAAACTTTAAACATAAATTTAGGAATACTTTTTATACGACCTATTCGCTTCCAATCAATAAGTAATCGGTAGACCCATTCCATATTTAAATTTCTAAAAAGACGAGGCGCTCTTTTTTTAGTACCACTAAACACTTCTAATGAGCCACCTACGCCCATCATTACTGTATGCTTAAAATTACTTTCATTTTTTTGAATCCATTCTTCTTGTTTTGGAACACCCATTCCAACAAACAAATAGTCAGGATTGAAACGTTGAATTCTTTTCACTACAGTTTCATCTGACAGGTCAATATACCCATGATGATACTCAAAAGTAACATTAGGATATTTCTGTTGTAATTTGTGTTGTGCTTGCGCAACAATTTCATTTTTTGATCCTAACAAATATACCTTTTGACTTTGCTCGTGTGCAACTTTAATACATTCTTCCATAAGTTCAATACCTGGTACACGTCGCTTTAATGGTTGTTTTAATCTATTAGAAGCTTTAACTACACCTGTACCATCCGCAATGATATAACTTGCACTATTTATAAGCTTTCGATAGGTTACATGTTCAGAAGCATACACTACGATTTCAGGATTAGCAGTTACAATAAACAAGTTATCATTTGTATTATTTTCAAAAAAATGTTTAATATTTTCAACCATATCCAACATTGTCACATTATCGAATTGTACGCCTAATATATCTACTTTATCGTTTTTTTTCTTTTTTGAACTATACATTTACGTTAACTCCCTGCTTTCTTACTCTCTTTATATGTTGTAATGAATTTATAATAACCTCAACTTATTCATCATATATTATTTTTGCCATTGTATTCAAAAATACGTCTAAAGTCTAAAGGACCAGTTTATCTTAATGATTTATAATAGAAGTCACACTATTAACGTGAGGTTGATTATGGATTATTTGCAACAATTTTTAACTACGACTGTTATCTTAAATATTTATTTAGTCATTATTATAGCAATATCTTATATCATTATTCATCAAAATCGACATTGTTCTTTTAATCAATATTTAGATATTTATTTAAATTATATTCCAGTACTGACTCATGAAATGGGTCATATTCTATTTAATAAGTTAAGTGGGGGGCATGCTAAAGATCTTGTCATTGTTGTACACCCTAGTGAACGTAAAGAAACGTTACAACAAGGCTATGCAATAACACAATCTAAATCAGTTACTGGACAATGTATTACGACATTAGGTGGATATGTCATGCCACCAATCATGTTAATGATAGGTTTTTGGACCATTCATTTTAACTATCCAAGCTTATTTTTAATCTTATATAGTTTGATATTTATGTATTACCTTATTTTAACATCTCGAAAATTGTCTCCCATTATCGTTTTAATCATTTTAATTTCATTATTGTATTTTTTATTGCAAGGCAATAATCAATTTATGATTTTTTATATCGTAGTCCTCCTATGCCATCTTATCTTAGGTGTCCTATTAGGAGAAGTTTTGCAATCTAGTTGGACAATTATATTATTGACTTTCCAAAGAGTAAAAACACATTGGGATGGTAATACTTTAGCTGAATTGACACATTTACCAACATTATTTTATAGTCTATTTTGGATTATGATTAACGGTTTCTCTTTATATTTAATATACAAATTTATGATTTAAAAACGGCTCATCATATTCAAATTGAATAGACGACCGTTTGTTTAATTTTTCTCTACAAATATATTCATTGCATTATCATAACTTAGAATCGTCATAGTTGTATCATTATTTATAATCATGACTTTGTTGGTTTTATCTTTGGATACTATTTCAATGTTATCTCCAATTGAAATGTGCTTACTGGATAGATAAACAAGTAAATCCGTTCTATCGCGAACACGTTTAATGTTTACTATGTCTCCTTCATCATATTCAAGTAATGAGTCATTATACTTTTCTTTATAAATATAATTTCTTGGAATAACTCCTCCATGCGGACAAGTTTCAGGATAATTTAACAGTTTATCTATCCTTTCTAAAAATAAGTCAGAAATTTTATGCTCTAAAATTTCCGCTTCTTGATGTACTTCTTCCCAATTATAATTTAATACTTCAATTAAAAATTGTTCTAATAAACGATGTCTTTTTATAATATCGAGTGTATGAGAGAGACCTTCTTTAGAGAGTTTTACCCCTTTATAATGTTTAGTTTCAACAAATCCAGCTTTTTCTAAACGACTTATCATTTCACTTACAGAAGGTGGTTTTATATCTAAATATTGAGATAGTATTTTATTTGAAACGAAAGCGCTATCACCACCATTAGTTAGAATTGCTTTGAGATAATCCTCTTTTTCTTCAGTTAACATGATTTCACCTCATAAACAGTTTCATCTTATTGTATCACGAATGGTTGCGTAATGTGATTGTCTTATATTATCTTACAATAAGAGGAATATATCTTAAATTTCAATGTTAAACCTTCCATTTATACTTAAAAAAACCTAAGACATAGCGAGTTGTCTTAGGTTTAGTATTAATCATTATTGAATTATTAAATTAGTCAGTTAAACTGTCTACAATAACCATTTCATCATAGTTAATTGCCTCACGTAATTTTAAAGCTGTCGCTTCTGTAATCTCTTCATCACTAATAAGTTCAGTTAAAATACGACGTTGCTCTCTTAAAGCATTCAACTTAATTTTAGTAATTGAATCTTCAGAACGTGTGTTAAAGAAGTTAGATGGTGATAAGTTGTCTATTCTCATTAAATATCCATCACATATCATACCCACTTCTAATTTATTGTCTTCATTTGCCTCCTCCACAAGTCGGCTTACAACATTATAATGGACTCTTTTATTGATTTTAGAAAGTTCCATTAAGTTTTCAGTAACACTTAATGATGAAGCTGCATTTGTACGTGTACGAATATGACGTTTCAAAAGTAATCCTCTAATTCCAACAATAATACGACGAATGAGTGAAGCTTGTCTATAAACTTGTGTACGTTCAGCAAAACGCATATAGTTTTCTAGCATGCTTTCCGTAATTTCGCCTTCATCTGCTAATTTTTCAAGTGTTTTTGTTTCTACGTTAAAAGCAATGCGTTGTAAACGTTCAAGCTCTTTTGAATTCTCGTCATCTTTTTCTACTGATTTTAGGAAAGTTAATTTATCATGATATTCTTTAATAACATTTCCATATCGATAGCTTGTTTCAAAGGAGGAATGTTTGTTTAAATAATCAATCACGTGTTCTAAAATATAAATTCTTGCTTCTTTAAAATTCATACTTCCTATTTTAGGTTGAGGTGCATTTTTCGTAACAAAAGGTAAAATGATTTGTGCAATGACCAAGCTTAAGATAACCATTCCTGAAGAAATAAAAAGTAAATCATTACGATACTTAAAGGCTTCATGATTTTGTAAATAGTAAGGTAACGTTAATGCGATGGCAAGTGAAATTGTTCCATGAACACCACAAAATGTCATAATTAACGCATACATACTTCGTTTAGGTGGTTTCTCTTTCGTATTTGTCCCCTCATCATTCATTAATTTTTGGAATGGACTGACTGATAGATAAAATAAAGGATATAGTACATAAACCCAAATAAATCTAAATACATATACAGCCAATGCTACTAATAAAGTAATTCCTATTAAGAAAAGTAAGTTATGTGGTTCACTTTTAATAATTTTTACAATGACTTCCGGCACTAAGAAACCAAGTATCGAGAATACAAAACCATTTAGTGCATAGCCTAAAATATTCCACGTATGGTTATAACTTAGTTGAAGGCGTGTACGTGTTTGAGCAATACGGTCACGTTCAAAACCATGAACAAGTCCGGCTACTACAGCAGCAATAATACCTGAAGCATGGAATAATTCTGCCACAAGATAGGTTACAAATGGTGTTAACAATTGAAGAAATACAAACATATTAATATTTTCAATACCACGTCGTGTTAACGTTAGACGGAATCGAACAAGTAATATACCGATGAACAATCCTACAATGGCCCCTCCTATTGAAGCAATTAAGAATTGTTGAATCGCTTCAAATAATGAGAAAGCGCCAGTAACAAGTATCCCTACTGCTATTTTAAATGAAATGATACCTGCAGCATCATTTAATAAAGACTCACCTTCTAAAATCGTCATTGCACCTTTTGGTAATACTTTACCTTGAGTAATAGCTTGCACTGCCGGAGCATCGGTAGGACAGAGAATTGCGGCAATCGCAAACGCTGCACCAATTGGTAAATCTGGCCATACTAAGTGAATAAATAACCCTACACCTATGACGGTAGTAATTACTAAACCTAATGCCATTAACATGACAGGTTTAATATATCTTCGTAAATGTACCCTAGATACATTAACACCTTCAACAAATAATAAAGGTGCAATGGTCGCTAGCATAAAGAGTTCAGAATCAAAATTGAATTCAACTGGTACAGGCAATATAAAGAGGATCATTCCTAATATGATTTGAATAAATGCAAGAGGTACTTTAGGAATAAAAGTATGAACAAAGGAGCTTACAATAACAACAGCTAGAAATATGAGAATCGTTTCAAATATTTCCAAACTTTCACCCCATTATTTCATATTTAATTTGAGATATAAGATACATTGTCATCTTATTTATTTTAAACGTATATAGTTATTATCTACCGTTTTTATGCTCTCAATTCAATATCAATTTTATCATTAAACTATATTCAGATTAACTAACTTGCACTTTCAAAATAATTCATTTAAAAATTATTAAGATATACAATTATTCTTCTAAATCTTCAATATTTTTATCACCTTGTTGTTTTCTTTCTTCAGCTCTATGGTTTTTAATATCATAATACAGTTTTTCTCGTTGTTCTTCTCTTTTTTTAGCACGACTTTTTAACTCCTCTCTTGTATTAAATTCTTTTGAACTTAATAAAATGGAAGATTGTCTTGGTGCATCATCTTTTCTATACATGTATGCTCCAGTTCGATAAGCTGCTCTAGCAACAAGGTGCATACCAACAGCAGACGTTAAATTAATAAAGACAATGGATAATAATAAACGAACACTAAAGAAACCTTGCACCGTTGTAAAGTATATTAATACCCCGATTAAAGTAAGTAATACAGAAAGCGTTGAACTTTTCGTGGAAGCATGACTACGTAAAAAAACATCTTGAAATTTTACAATGCCTATTGCACTAATCACTGCAATAATACTTCCTAGAAAAATAAGGATAGACGCAATCAACTCAGTGACGCTTTTTATGAGTTCCATTGAATACCCGACCTCCTCCAATAAATCTAGAAATAGATACAGAGCTTACAAATGAAATAATCGCAATTAACATAATTGAATCTAAATACGCATCAGTACCATAAATCACGCTAACCACCCCAACAATGCACATAATTACAGCACTGGCTGCATCAAATGCTACGACTCTGTCTGCTGTTGTAGGACCTTTAATCAAACGAAACAATCCAATAATAAATGCAATACCAAATAATATTAAAGCTCCTGTACTAAAAAAGTTAGTCATCGCTTGGATCATCGTGACACCTCCATAATTAAACGTTCATATTGTTTAATACTTTTTAATAAATTAGCTTTTTCATTTTCAGAAATGTCTATACTATGAATAAAAAATTTATTGGTTAATTTTGAAATTCTAATCACTGTCGATCCAGGCGTAATAATAATTAAAATGGTTAAAAATGTAATGGCCCAATCACTTTTTAACTCTGTTTCATATGTGAGAAGACCAGGATTCATATCTTTTGTTTTAAATAAAATATATTTAATGATACTAAGACTTGAAGTAATTAACTGATACAAATATATGGCTAAAAACTTAATAGCTACCCATATTTTTACTAAATAAAATTCTTGACCAAAGAATCGATGAAGTATATAAATGATAATTAATCCTATAAGATAGCCAGATACAAAGGTAGAGAATAAAAAAGAACCTTGGTCTTGAAAGAGTACCCATAGAAAAGCAATTAAGATATTCAATACAATTTGTCTCATTTATTCTTCTCCTTTAAATGTGGATTAACTAAGTGATGGAAGTAAGCATCATTTGTATTTAACTTTGTTGCATTTTTAGTAACATTCATAACAATTGGTGCCGCAAGACCCATAACTAGTACAACTACAGTTAGTATGCCAATCATACATTTTCGATGAACAGGCAATGGGTTGTAATCAACTTGCTCGCCATCTGCATCTCCAAAGTACATAATAAATAGTATTCTAAATAGACTATACATTGCTAAAAGACTTGTTAAAATCATGAGCGCTAATCCAATATAATTACCATTTTGAACCGCCCCTTGGAAAATAAGCACTTTACCAGGGAACCCACTAAATGGAGGAACTCCGCCAATCGCGAAAATCATAACGATAAATGCTACGCCAAAGAAAGGCTCTCTCTTTGCCAAACCATATAAATACTTATATTCTCTATAACCAGACATATAAACTAAACTACCAATAATAAAGAATAATAATGTCTTTACTACAATATCATTTGTTAGATAAAAAATAGCACCATGAATTCCAGCAAATGTATTTGATCCTAAGCCTAAAATAATAAAACCAATTGATAAAATAACTTGATATGCTGCAATTTTCTTTATGTCTTTAAATGCAATGACTCCAAAAGCACCAATAATCATCGTAATACAAGACATAAATACAAGTATGGGGTGTGTAATATTTGGATGTTGATCAAATAATAAAGTAAAGAAGCGAATTAAAGCATATGCTCCCACTTTCGTCATTAAAGCTGCAAATAAAGCTGCGAGCTCAGTATTTAATACTGCATAAGCTTTAGGTAACCACATAAATAAAACTAACGATGCTTTTGAGCCAAATGCAATCATAAATACAATTGCAATGACCACTACCATTTCATTATTGTGAATATCATCTAAGCGTAATGCAACTTGAGAAAAGTTTAATGTCCCTACTAATTTGTAAAGTAAGCCAATACCTAATAAAAATAACCAAGAACCAATAATATTTAAAACAACATAGACAATGGCTGCTCTTAATTGTTCTATTGATTGTCCTAATGTTACAAGCACAAATGATGCAAGCAACATAATTTCGAACATCACATAGAGGTTAAATAAATCAGAAGTTAAAAAAGCACCAATCACACCGGTAGTTAAAAATAAAATAAATGTTGGTAAATAATAGCGATTCACACGTTCTTCAGCAGGTCCAAATCCATACGCCATAATTAAAGTCACTACAAAAGAAGCGACTGTTACCATGAGTAAACTTAAAGTATCACCTAAAAATTGAATACCAAAAGGTGCTTTCCAACCACCAAAATCTAAAGTGATTGGTTTATGATTCATCACATAAATCAATAAAGCTAGCGAAATAAGCGTATTAACCGTCATTGTTCCAATATATAAAATCTTCGAAACTCTATTTTTATTCTTCGTAAATACAAGTAATAATGCACAAAGAAGTGGTAAGAGAATCGGAAGGATTAATAAGTTACTGTTCATCATCTTCATCCTCCCTAAGCACATCAATTTCTGATTCTTTTGTAACACGATATGTTCGATAAACTAATACAAGTAAGAAAGCTGTCATACCAAATCCAATAACAATTGCAGTTAAAACAAGTGCTTGCAATAATGGATCGACATAGTTGGTATTTGAACCACGAATAAGCGGTTCTGTTACGTGGTCACTATAATGACCCATACTCATAATAATCAAATTACCAGCATGCGTATAAATCGAAATCCCTACAATAATACGAATTAAATTTAAAGATAATATCATGTATGTCGCTAAGAATACGAGAAATCCTATGATAAGTAATAAAATAAGATTCATGATTTACCCCCACTCAATGCCAACATAATTGTGACAATCACACCCACTACTGAAAGTACTATGCCTAATTCGAAAATCGTCACTGTAGTAATATGCATTTCATTAAATATTGGTAAATGAAGTGTAAATTCACTTTGATATAAAAATGATTTGCCAAAAAAAGTAGGCGCAATTGCTGTGATTAAAGAAATAAGTGCTCCAATAATCATTAATTTTCTAAAGTCGATAGGTAAACTATCCAATACTTTTTTTACATCGAAAGCTAAAAACATCAAGATAAAAGCTGAGCTAAAGACGAGACCACCAATAAATCCTCCTCCTGGATTATTATGACCTGCTAAATAAATGTAAAAACCAAAAGTAAGTAAAATGAATACAACAATTTTAGTTACTGTTTTTAAGACTACGTCATTTTCTTTCATCTTGACCCCTCCGATCTTTGTAATTTAATAATGTATAAATACCTAAACCAGCAATAATTAATACTAAACCTTCAAACATAGTATCAAGTGCTCTAAAATCACCTAAAATGGCATTCACAATATTTTTACCACCTGTGAGTTCTTTTGCATTCATATAATATTTAGAAATTGTTTCTAAACCATCACCTTGTTGTGCCATAAACACAAGGGTTACCACTGCGCCTGCAAAAATGAATGCTACAACAATTTTCATCATTTCTTTTTTCTTATCTGCTTTCTTACGTGAAATATTGGGTAAGCGTGAAAAACTAACAATGAATAATATTGTAGTCATCGTCTCTACTACAAGTTGTGTTAAAGCTAAATCAGGTGCTCTCATGATCAAATAAAATAATGCAACTGAATAGCCAATAATTCCATTTAATATTACCATCGTTAAACGTTGTCTTATAAAGACAAGTGCTATACCAACAACACTGATTGAAATAGCAAGCAGTACTTCTAAAGATCCAAAGTCAGTAACATGCATTAGATGTAGTTTCGGAAACCCTACTCTTAAAAAGCCATACGCTACAAATAGTGAAAACACTAAAAGTGTAATCACATTATAGTAGTTTAATCGGTTCGTCATTACACCACGAATACTACAGCCAGCATAATGTTCAAATACACTATAAGCTTTACGATAGGAATTTGTAATAGACGCTGTTTTGATTAAGCGATGCGTTAACACTTTCCAATTTACTTTTGTTGCTAAAATAATTCCTAAAATAATAACAATGATACTAAAAATAAGTGGTAAATTAATGCCATGCCACTGGGATACATGTGGTGCCATCTTATCGACTTGGATACCTAAGTTTGTGACATTTCTTAATGCAGGTAAAACAATCGGATGCGTAAAGGTATTTGGGATAAAGAAGATAACAGGTAGCATCACAGCAAAGATCATTGCTGGTAAACTGAACAACCATGGCTCATGAATATGCTTTTTAGGAACTTCTTTTTCATTAAATTCTCCCCAATATGTTTCTTTTAGCATGTAAACTGCATAGACAAACGTGAAT
Organism: Staphylococcus hominis subsp. hominis; assembly: GCF_002901845.1. Classification (GTDB taxonomy): domain Bacteria; phylum Bacillota; class Bacilli; order Staphylococcales; family Staphylococcaceae; genus Staphylococcus; species Staphylococcus hominis. Next base: position 45,185 of record NZ_PPQE01000025.1, on the reverse strand, counting down.
ATACTTGCAATCACGCCTAATGCCACAATTATGATGGTTAAAGTTAAACTAAATTGCTCTAATTCAATAGATTTAACTAAAGAATCAAAAAACATTTCTTTACTTAAAAAACCATTTAAAAATGGTACTCCTGCCATTGATAATGCAGCAAGCGTCATACTCAAATGCATTTTAGGAAAGAATTTTCTCATGCCATTTAATTTTCTAATATCTCTTGTGCCCGCTTCATGATCAATAATACCTACGCCCATAAATAACGTACATTTAAATAATGCATGATTCATGACATGGAACAAGCCTGCAAATAAAATTAATGTGTAAATTTTAGCCATTGGTCCGCTTGGATGCTGCGCAATACCTCCACCTAAACCGACCATTGTCATAATCATCCCAAGTTGACTAACTGTAGAATAGGCAAGAATTCCTTTCAAATCGTATTGTCTTAAAGCTGTAAGAGATCCAAACATCATTGTGATTAATCCTACAAAAGTAACAATATAAATATAACTATTACTTAAGCCTAATACAGGTGTGAATCTAAAAAGTAAAAATATACCTGCTTTAACCATTGTTGCTGAATGTAGATAAGCACTTACAGGGGTTGGGGCAGCCATAGCTTTAGGTAACCAAATATGAAATGGAAATTGAGCTGATTTTGTGAAAGCTCCAATAAGCATCATAATGATCATTGGAATAAATAAAGGATGCTCGCTAATATGATGACCTTGCGATAAAATTTCAGTAATTGTATTCGTACCTGTCATTATGTACAACATAATAAAACCTGTTAATAATGTTAAGCCGCCAAATACCGTAATCATAAACGACTGTATTGCACCTAGCTGACTATTTGCATTACTATACCAATACGAAATAAGTAAGAAAGATGAAACACTTGTGAGTTCCCAGAAGATATACATAAGGATGGTATTATTAGATATTACTATACCTAACATACTAAACATAAATAAAAGTAAGTATATGAAGAATCTAGGTAAGTTATCACCATTAGGTGTTAAATATTGGGTAGCGTAAAAGAAAACAGCTATCCCTATAATAGAAATAATTAAAGCAAACATTAATCCAAGTCCATCTAGTCTTAAATCTAAATTCAAATCAATGGCTGGCATCCAAGCTAGTTTAAAAGAAATCACTTTCTGATGAAGTACATTAGGAATTTGAGATAAGAAGTAAACAGAAGCAATCACTGGAGCGAATAGGGAAATATATCCTGCATAGCGTCTTAGAGGTCTAATAAATAAAGTGATTAGAACCATACCTATGATTAGTAAAAGTGCCCCTAGTAAATAAATTAAACTCATCAAAGCCCTCCTTTTTATAAATTTAAAGCAATAATTGTATGATGATCTTCTTTAGGTGACAAGCCAATAAATTTCAAAGTTTCATGCGTAGTCTGGTGTCCTAAATATTTTTGAATAATCGCAATAGAAATACCCGATTTATAAGCATGATATGCAAAAGTTTTACGTAGAGTAGTTAAACCAATATGTAAAAGGCCTAATTCTTTAGCTGCGTGGTGAATAATTCGATAAGCTTGCTGACGTGAAAGTTCTTTATGTGTACGAAGAGACTGAAATAAAAGATGATGATCTTTCAACTGATTTTCATAGATATATGTATCAAATTCATTTCTTAAATCAGAAGGTATCATAATTTTGATAAATGGAGCGCTTTGTTGAATCCAAGCTGTCTTTATTTCTTTATTTTCCTTATTCTTTATATCTTCAACTTTAAGATGTAATAAGTCAGTAAGTCGCATACCTGTATGTATCGCCAGTTTAAATAAAAGATAATCTCTGTCTGATTTCGTTTGTAACACGTGATACATCTTCTTAATATCATTCTTTTTCTTAATAGGTTCTACATAATTCATTTATCCACCTCAAAAAAGTTTCTTATTTAATGATATATCATATTTTAGTAACATTGAAATATTTCGCTCAACTTTTTTTGATTTTAAGTTACTTTTTTTAAAAATATTTTCGATATATAAAGTGTAAGGAGGTGAAAGTAAGATGAACGAAATTACTCAGTTATCTGTTATTTGTACTCACGTTACACATGATACAAATGGAAAAGCTAAAGAAATTAAACGTCGATTTAATAACATTAATACACGTGCTTCTGAAGCAGACATCAAATCATTTGTAACAACAATTTCAAATTTGATTGAAGAATCTTTCGATAAAGTTGAAGTTGTAAAAACCCAAGGATTAGTTTAATGAATGATTTTATTAAAAAGGAGGTATGAACAATGTCAAAAACTTTAGAACTCATATTTAAGACAAATCTAAACAAAACAGCTAAGTTACAATTACCACAAATTTCAGCAACAATAACAGAGGCTAATGTACAATCAGCAATGGAAAATATCGTTAAATTAGATGTTTTAAGATTTACCAGTGGCGCTCCAAGCAAAGTCGCTTCAGCTCAGATTGTAGATAAAACAACAACAGTTTTATTTGAATTAAATTAATTGACATAGTAGACGTATGTTACAATATCAAATTTTACTTCACGTCTTCTAAACAGTAGATTGAGAATGGATAAAGCGTTCTAAAAGAGTTTTATCCGTTCTCTTTTTTTAGTATAGAATTTTTTTATAAATTTACGTATAATAATCGTATTTGATAGTAAAAATAATGGAGGAATTACGTTTGCTTTTTTTATTTGTACTTGGAATTATTGCTGGTATGATGGTTCCTATTCAAACATCGATTAATTCTAGATTAGGTCGATTTACAGAGTCATCTTTTTATGCCTCTACGATTTCTTTTTTTGTAGGAACTCTATTTTTATTAATACTTAATATCATTTTTAATATCCAAATGTTCTCAAGCTCATTTTATGCTGGTCACTCTATTGATTATCATTGGTGGGTTGGTGGCTTGCTTGGTGTATGTTTCTTAACAGGTAACTTATTACTTCTTCCAAGATTAGGTGCAGCACTTACGGTTGTGATGACAGTTGCTGGTCAAATCATAATGGGTGTTATGATTGATACATTGGGGTTACTTGGGGCCAATCAAACATCTTTTACTTTTTTAAAAGGTGTGGGGATTCTCGTTTTATTATTCGGAATTCTTCTTATGAACCATCTACCTAAAAATAAACTTAAAGATAAAAGAAATATCTCACTTTATATTTGGTTGTTAATTGGCTTTATTTTCGGATTTGCGCCTCCACTACAAACTACAATCAATAGCGGGCTTTCAAAGCAAATGGATTCTTCTTTATTCGCTGCACTAGTTTCTTTTACTATTGGAACTATTGCGTTATTTATTCTAACAATAATATTTAATAGAAGTCTAAAAATTAAACTATCACAACAGCATGTCGGTCGTATTAAACCACTCTATTTTATTGGTGGGATTTTAGGCGTCGTATTCGTTACATCTAATATTATATTAATGCCCTATTTAGGTGCTGCTCTTACAACTATTGTCGCAATGCTTGGCCAAATGATAATGGGCGTCATTATTGATCACTTTGGCATTGGTGTACCTAAAAATGAAATGACTTTCCGTAAATTTATAGGATTAATCGCTATAGCAATTGGTATTGTTTTATTACGTTTATTTTAATGGCTACTAAAATTAAACTTTTATCTAAATCTTCGTCTTCTTAATGCAATAATTGAGAAGACTTTTTTGATGTCATCATTTCGTTATGTTGTATTTAGCTCTAAACTTGTATAATAAATGCATATTAATGTTTAGAGGTGATTATATTTGAAAAAGTTTTTATCCCCCTTATCAATAATGCTAACTCTCCTCCTTATCCTTATTATTTTGTTTGGATTTTATATTTATTCTAAAATTCCTAAAACGACTCATTTAAGCAAAATAGAAACGATGACTGTAAAACCTCATTACCCTCTTTCTTTTCAAGGCGTTCAGCAAGCTAAACAAAGTTATACACTTTATTATGAGCCCTCATTAGGTATTAGTTCAGATATTCTAGTAAAAAATAACGAGATTATATCTAAAGATACACCCATATTTAAATATTATAATCCACACATCGAAAAACATATTCTTGCAAAAAAGAAACTTTTATCTTCAATACAGCACTCAAATAAAATATCCTCCGATAACTTCAACCAACAAGTTCAATTATCTAATGATATACTCAATTTACAACAACAACTTCAAACACGCATTTATGCTCCTATTAAAGGTCGAGTCACTGTACTTCAGCCTTTCCCTTCAAAATCTCATACTGAAATTATGCAAATTAATAGTGATGAACGAATCATTCATGCTAAAATCAAGGAATCTCAACTTAAACAACTTAAAAATAATCAACTTGTTCAAGTTTCTATTAAAAACACTAGGCAATTTGAAGGGAAAATTTTATCTATTTCTTCTATTCCTTATAAAACTGAGACCTCTTCCTCTTTTTATTATGTAGATATTTCTACAGATCCTTCCTACCCTATTGGATACCATTTTGATCTTCACTTAGGAACAACAGAATATGAATTACCCGATAAAGTCATTTACAATAAAAATTATGTTCTAGTTATACATAATAAAAAAATTATAAAAAGAAATATTAAATATATTAAAAGTAAAAAAAGTGGGTATATTATGGTATCCAATGGATTAAATATTGGAGATAAAATTATTACGCATCCTTCTGCATCTTTGTTAGAAAGCACCGAATAATCTTTTGTTTTAGTATATTAAACTTTAATTTTATAATATGGGGCATCATAATAATTGTTCTTAATTAAATCTTTTATAAAATTTGCTTATTTTTATAAACAAAGTATTAATTAATCAAAACATTGTTTTATTAAGTACATTTTCGTTTACTTTCTAATTTTATTTAGTTATAATTAACTAAATAATATAGAATTAAATTAATTTATTTAATCTAAATTATTAATAGCTTTTTTAAACTAATAGATGACGTTATATATAGATAAATTTAACGGATGCATAAAAAATAGAGAGAATATTAGTTGGGGAGGTCTTAAAATGGCTATTTCAAAAATCAATGACTGCTTTGAATTATTAGCAATGATTACTTATGCAGATAAATTAAAAAGCATTATTAAAAAAGAATTTTCGATCAGCTTTGAAGAATTTGCTGTTTTAACTTATATTAGTCAAAGTAAAGAAGAAGAATATTATTTAAAAGATATTATTAATCACTTAAACTACAAGCAACCTCAAGTAGTAAAAGCAGTGAAAAATTTATCTCAAGAAGATTACTTCGATAAAAAACGTAATGAGCATGATGAAAGAACAGTATTGATTCTTGTAAATGCAACGCAACGTACAAAAATTGATGAGCTACTTAATAGAGTTAACAAACGAATTGAAGAAGCTAACAAAGAAACAGAATTATAATAGTAAACCATAAAGAGACTAGAACTTAAAAAACCTAGAATAATAGCCCGTAGATAACATTTGTCTACGGGCCTCTTTTATAGCCATAATTCATATTATATGATGTTGTTTTCTGTAAAATAACTTCATTCTAATATTTATAAACACTGTTTAATCATTCTTTATATCTAGAACACCGCTCTTTAGATTGTTCTGTTTTCTTAGATATTCGATTATAGATAATTTTGACTCTATGCTTACATTTTTATATCAATAGATTTGTAGTATTAGATACATCATTTTTTTCTACAAAATTTAAATATAATGTTAAAAATTTCTCTTCTTCTTCTATATGAGGTGCATGCCCTGATTCATTAAATAAAACATAATTTATATTTTTAAATTGATTTTCAAACTGTTGATTCTCTTTATTGATAATAATTGGGTCATAACGTCCATCTACTATCATAGTTGGAACATTGATCTCATGTGTGACTGTATTTGATTGATTCTCTGTATCTAATAAGGCTCTTGATGCTACTGCACTATCTTCATCGTCTTGTTTACTATATAAGCGTTGACGTTGAAACCACTTCATTGCAACATCATTTTTCTTATAAATATATGGAAATAATATAAGTAACGCTTCAGATTTATTAAACCCCGCTACTTTATCTTGGTGCTCAATCATTAACTTTGTAAAACCATGAACAATATCTTCAGATTTAGAAGATATAATTGTTAAAGATCGCACTTTATCTTTATATTTTTCGGTAAAAGCTTGTGCAATCATTCCACCCATATCATGCCCTAATAAATGTGCGCTTTTAATACCTAATTGCCGCATTAACATAGTTAAATCTTTAATGTGATCATTTAAGTTATAACTCATAGGATGTGTAGATTTTCCATGACCTCTCACATCGTAAACAATGACTCTATAGTGTTTTTTCAACTCTTTTTTTAATGAGTAAAACCCAGCTAAATTACCATCTAAACCATGAATTAAAATAACGGGAATGCCTGTACCTACATCTTGATAAGCTATCTTTATTTGATTAAACGTTTCAATTTTTTTCATATCGGCACCTCCCTTAGTATTTACTATACCCACTAAAACATATTTAACGCTATAAACATGTATACAATTAATTATTTTTTTATTTAAAAATTTTTATATAATTTAAATAAAAAACTCAACCCTATTCATCATGGTTGAGTTAAAATCATATATTTTATTAAATACTTCTTCTAGATGATAATCGTATAGTATATGTAACAATTAATACGACGATAATAATCCAAATGATAAGTGAAACAGTTTGAGCGACATTTGAATTTACAATAACAGCATCAATCGTCTTTTGAGAGAATAATAAACCTACTGCTGTATATTCTAATCTTTTAAAAATAACCCCGCATAAACTCATTATAAGTCCCATAAAGAAAATAAATTGATGACTATACATAGTAATAGGAACAATGCCTATAGTGAGATTAAATGCACGCATAATAATAAGAATTAAGGCAATAATTGCAATCATATAGCCTATGATTATCTCTGTGCGATTACTATATAAATATTTTTTCCGAGCAATTTGTATATGAATAAAAATAGTAATCGGGAAAATAACAATACAATAAAACAAAGATAATATGGTTGCAGCTTGGAATGGAACGTATTGCTTATCATATAAATATGAAATTAAAATAAAATTGATAATAAAAAATATAATAGGATTCAATTGTAAACCAAATAAATTCCGTTGAATAATTAAGATAATTTGAGCCGTTGCTTTTCCTCTAAAATCAAGATAATCTTGCTTTTTTTCTTCGGATTTTTTAAAGTCGTTACTTATATTTTCTTTAATGTCATCGATAAGTTTAGGGGGCATGCCTTTATGAGTAAAATAATCATTCACATTTTCAAGTAATAATTTATCGTTTGATCGCATATGTTGCTCCTTTATCGAATGCAAGTTTTAAAATACATTCAATTCATTCATTTCAACATTTTATCATAGATTTCAATTGATTTCTTTTCGTAAAAAAGAAGTAGGATAACGAATTCCAGATGGAATTCGTTATCCTACTTCTGTATATTTCATTATCTTTTAAATGAAATCGATGATACGTAACTTTAACTAACTACTTCATTACATTATTTATTAATGTCAATACGATATAGTTTTAATACTTTGTCTTTAGGTGAGCTTGAACCAAATTGATAGCTTGTTTTACCGTTTTGAATATAAGCAAAATTGCCGCTTACACTATTATATTGAACGCGTTTAATGGCTTTTTTACCTACACTTTGTGCTACTTTTTGATAAGTTGGACCATTGGCTTGATTATAAGTCATTGATACTCTAGTTACATAACCAGTATTTTTTTTACCGATTGCAGTAACAACTAATACACCTTTGTTTGTATGGAATTCATAGTATTTTTCTTGATTATTTGGATTATATGAATAAATAGGTGTGCCATAGTGATTAATAACATTTTTAATTGATTCGCCTATAGTCACATTTTCTAATGTTTTTTGACCTTGAGTTAATTGTTGTACAGTCTGAATCGAATTACCACTAGCTGCTTCAGCATGATTATAGCCTACTCCTGTCATTACTAGTCCAGAAACTAATAGGGCTGTTGCTAACTTTTTCATAAGCACTCGCTCCTTTTTCTTTTATGCCTAATTACAGTATACCCTATTTATGACCAAAATAACAGAAACATTACAAAAACATTACAAAATATTTCATTTTTATAATGCATTAATATTGGTAAACAATACTATTTAGTGTTGAGGCATATGTTTTTTTATAAAAGGTGTCACATCATGGATAAACTTCTCTTGTTCTTCTTCAAAAGGATACATGCTTGACTTCGAATACACTTCGAAATGTACATTTCCTATTAAATCTGCTACTTCTTTAGATTCAAGAGATGTTATTCTTTCTCCATAAGCACTTGCAACTATAAATGTGGGTTTAGTGATGTACTCAAATACTTCTGCAATTCCTCTTTGTTTAAATACTTCATCTACTGCTTCTGTCTCTTCTTTAGTAGAAATTGAATTAGTATCTTCGACATTTTTTAAGAACTTATTCACTTTACGATGTTTATAATAGCGATGTTTATCTAAAAACTTCTCTTGTTTATCTTCATTCCAGTTACGGATTTTATGTGCGTATTTTCTAAACAATCGTTCTTCTGGTAACTCTCCTTCAATAGATGTCGGATTGATCATTGTTAACGAAGATACATACTCTGGATATTGCTTTGATAAATGCGCAATAATTGTAGCACCCATTTCATGGCCAATAAAAGCCGCTTGATCTATGTAGAGATAATCTAATAATAAAATAATATCATCTGCAAATTCATTGAATTTAATATGTCGTGGTTTATCTGAATATCCATGACCACGTAAATCCAATAATACGACTTGAAATGTTTTTGAAAGTTCATGAGCTAAATTTTGAAAAATTGAAGCATTTTCAAACGCAGTATGTACAAGCACTACTGGGTATCCTTGTCCCATAGTATTGTAATTTAATGTAAATCCACCTTTTCTTGTAAATAATTCCATTTAATTATCTCCTTTTTTTTGTTTATTTACGGATAAAATCGTTAAGAGCTCTTCTATTGTTGTAATGATATAATCTACTTCTTCTTCTAAAGGTTCTAATTCAGCATTTTCTTGTTTATACCAAACACTTACCATCCCCATAGCACGTGCAGGAGCAACATCATTTAAGGCATCATCTCCAACATACATAATTTCTTCTGGTAAAACGTCAAGTTGATCAATCATATCTTCAAAAATACGTGGGTGAGGTTTGCGATAACCTACTGTTTCAGAAGTTGATAAATAATTAATCACGTGTTCTATTCCTAATGAATAAATCCGAAATTGTTTAATCTTTGATTTCCCATTTGCAATTACACCTAGTAAATAATCATGCTCTGACAACTTTTCAAGTGTGTATAATGTATCGTAGTATGGAAATACATATCGATAGAAATGCATTTCGAAATCATGAAATAAATCTTTCCATTTCAATCTATCGATGTGAAATTGTTTTATTATCTCTTTATATACATAAGGTTTATCGTTATCTTCATCATCATCTAATTCTATAAATTTATGTTTAAAGTCAGCAAGTTGTACATGTACAAAATAATCATGAAAACGTTCATATTGTTCTTCTATAAATTTATCTCGAGACTTAGTTCTATCCAATAATGTGCCTTCTAAATCGAACACAACTGCTTTGATTTGGCTTAAGTCCATTTTTATTTACCTCTTATCAATATAATTATTCTTATTTTAATAATTTTTGTTCACTTCACTAACGTGTTTTATTAGATTGAGTGACTAAAATATAAAATAATATGGGTATCCCAACAAGTGATAAAATAATACTTGCTGGAATTTGCACTGGATTGATAACCATCTTCCCTATAACATCAGCGAATAGCATCGTTAATGCACCTATCAATAGGTTTAATGTCATTTGTATAGCAAGACTATATTGAAAATAATATCGTCTAATTAATTGAGGTACAATGATGCCAATAAAACCTATCACACCTATAAACGCTACTGCTATAGCTGTCATAATAGATGTTAACAAAAGTACAATAAATGTTATCCATTGCACATTTAACCCTAGAGACTTACTTTTAGCTTCTCCTAATTGCAAGAGCTTAATGGGTGTAACTAAACTATATATCACAATAATGATTGGCAAAGAAACCATTGTAATATAAACGAGCTCATTCATTTCGGCATTCGCAAATCCTCCGAAATAATAGGCTAACATACGATTCGTACGTTCAGGTTTAATGAGTGTAAGTATATATATTAATGCATTAAAAAAAGCGCCTACCATAAGTCCAGATATGATGAGTACTCTAATTGGAAAATTTCTAGACAATACGATTGTCATTATAACAACAAGTAAAAGTGTCGTGATACTAAAAATGATAGAAAAAATTGGAATAAATAGAAAAGATACGCCTAAAAATATAGCTAAACTTGATCCAAAAGTCGCTCCACTCGCTAAACCAAGTGTAAAGCTATCTGCTAAAGGATTATTTAATACCGTTTGAAATAATTGACCCGTCAACGTTAATATAGCTCCTACCATAAGCGCCTCAAATGTTCTAGGAACTCTAACTTTAAAAAAAATCATTTGATTAAATGCTTGATGTAATGACCCTAAATCCCAAAAAAGACTTATAGCTATTATGATACATAAGCAAAATGTCCAAACTGAAAATGTTAAATATAGATGTCGTTTCATTTCCACTCACATTTCAATTATTATTTATTTCCTATATTACAATGAATATATCCTTACTACTAATTAAAATAAGATTACAAAATGATTCTTTCTCTGTTTTGCTCAATTTACAAGACTCTATGTTGTATAAAAAGCCTACAACATTATCAATATCGTTGTAGGCTTTTGAAAAGTCTCTCATCTTAACGTTTTAACGTTTATAAATTGCATCACGTAATTCTTTCATCCCCTCATCTATACGAGGTCCTGGTCGTGAAATTTCGTCACCATTGACTGTTTCCACACGTTCATTTTTTACTGCGTTGACTTCAGAGAAACCATCACGTTCTTTAATCACTTCATAATATTCTTCTTTTGAAATACCTTCAGTTGAAATTAAAATATCAGGATTTTTTCTAATAATACTTTCTTTATCTACTGCTTTCCATCCACTAACATTTGAAAATACATTTTTTGTATCTAGTTTTTCTATCATATCATTGAAAAAGGTTTCTTTTCCTGCTGTATATATTTCAGGTTTTGAAGACACTTCTATAAAAACGCTCTGTTTTTTATGATGTGCTGGAATTGATTCAATTACTTTTTGAACATTATCTTTTGTTTCTTTGACTAACTGTTTCGCCTCTTTTTCATGATGCGTCACTTTACCTACTTGCTCAAATGAATCGTAGACTTGATTTAAAGACTGAGCGTCTTTAACATATACTACCTTCACACCACTATCTGCTAAACTATCAAGTGTTTTTTTAGCAGATGATTTTTGAGATTCATGAGCTAAAATCAAATCAGGTTTAGCTTTTAAAAGTGCTTCTTTATTTAAGTTCATTGCATCAAATTGTTGCTTGCCTTTTTTCACGTTTTTTGGATAATCATCAACTGTTGATACACCTATAATATTTTTTCCAAGACCAAGTCTATATAATATTTCAGTATTACTTGGAATCAAAGATATAATACGATGATATGTATGAGTATTATCATTGTGATCCATTGTTTCTTGCTCAGTTGAGTGCGTAGAATGATGTCCTTTTTCACTCGATTGGTTTTGTCCACACGCTGCTAAAACTAATACTAATGTAAATAAAATAATCCACAGCTTCTTATTGTTCATTTATAAACCATACCTTCCTTTCACAATTTTGTTTATTTCATATATTTATCATACCAAATTATTTATATCATTAATTTAATTCTATAAATTTTTATTGTGTAATTTTATATTATTGGTTAAACTTAATGATTTAATTCTATTTCAAAATAAAAAAAGAAGGAAACAGATTTCAAAATACATTCTGTATCCTTCCTTTTTTCATATTATACAGCAGCTATTTTAGGATTTGGACCATACTTATTTGTCCCCTCATCACTATCTTTTATTGTAAATGCAAAAGTGATCACAAGAATAATAAGTAAGACTAAAGACATCGCTGCCACCATAATTCCTGATTCAAGCGCAATCATTCCGTTGAAAAAACCATCAATTGAAATACCGTATGTTCTATCTACAATACTTGAAATTTTTCTAATTAATGTAAATATTAAAATAATAAGAGGCAGAACCAATGTGTGCCCTGTATCATGTAAACGACGCACCGTCATCGTAAACGTTCCTATAAAAATAATGATATCAATGATTTCATACACAATATCAAAAAATGTATGCCCTCCATTTAACCCCAAAGTAATGATATTAAAAAGTAAACTAATGATCACTAAAATAATACAATTAGCTAAAATAGCAAACCAATAATGACGTCTTCTAGTTCGACTTTTTACATTAAAATAATTTTGCCAAAATAATTTGAATGCTTCTATCATGTTTAAGCTCCTTTTATTCATCAGATATATTATACATATATCATTACATATTATAGAACTTAAAAACATCTTTTATTAAATATCATTTCGAATCGCATCAGCAATATACTGATTTAAATTATCATGTCGTTTGTTATTAATTGTTTTAGCAAATCGCTCATCATTTTCATAAATCGAGGCAATATATTCTAAAAATTGTTCATCTACGTTAGGTACTTGTGTTTGAAGAATATCTTTTAGTTCAGAAATAGCTTGTTTAACCTGTATATGATTTGTTTTATAGTTTGCAATGAATAATTCATTCATTTTATCAAAGAATGAATGTAACCTCTCCATTGTTTTCTTATTATTTTGTTGTTTTTCTGTAGAATTCAATCGTTTTTGATTCGCTTTAAAAGCTTGATAATAAGGAGTATGGCTATATTTCATTTCAGCTTCTTTCTCATATTGATGTTGTATATTATCATTATTCCATTTACTCATATTAATCTCCTCTTTTCTATGATTAACGAGATGATGATTAAGAAAATGAATCATTTTGTTTAATTGATCTCTTTGTGCAACAATACGCTGATAATTATTTTCTAATATTATATTTTTCTCTTCTATACTGTTACTAAAATAAAGTTGAATATCTGCTAATGATAAATTAAGTTCCCTTAGAAATTGAATGGTCTGTAATTTAGAGATATCCTTAGAAGAATAATAACGATAACCATTAGATGCAATATAAGTTGGCACAAGCAACTCAATTTCATGGTAATAATGAAGTGTGCGTTTAGTGACTTCGGTAATATGACTTACGTCACTGGGTGTAAAATATACCTGATTTTCCATTCTGACATCCTACCTTTTTCTTAATCTATTTGATTCACTTCTCTTTTCAACTTTCTATAAAAGAGACTAAGCTATGACGTCACGTTAAGGTCAATCTATATTTGTAAAATATGGATCTAAGAAATGATATCTTTGTTCAATGGAGCCATTAAAATAATTTTTCCCAAAATTATCTAGTAAAGCATGAAATTCATTTGCATCTTGATTTGTAAAGTTTGAAGGTAATTCAACATGTCTTTTTAATTTATCGTAATTCTCAGTATTGGCATAACCGAGTTTTCTATATAACCGACGCGTATAATGATCAGGAATAAATTCAACCCTCTCAAAAATGTAGACTAGCAATACATCTGCTGTTTCACTTCCAATACCATGTAGTTTAAGTAATTCATTTCTTAAATGTTCTCCATATACTTCATTAATTTTGCAATAATCAAACTGATATTGATTTAACCAGTTGAATAATGTAGAAATTGCTTTTGCTTTATTGTTATAGAAACCACTAGAGCGGATTAATATTTTTAGTTCTTCTATCGGCAGATCTAATATGTTTTGAGGTTCAAAATGGGTTGCTTCTTTCAGCCGTCTAAGAGAAAGTGCAGCATTATTCCAGTTTGTATTTTGAACTAATATAGCACCTAATATAATCTCTTCACGTGTATCTGCTGGCCACCATCCTTGAGGACCCATATGTTTTAATAATGCTTTGTAAAGTTGTTCTGTAGTCATCATTGACATCTTTTTACCTTTCTATAAAAAATAAACACCTTCACAAATAAATATTCGTAAAGGTGCTTTTAATTTAAAAGTATTTATATTACATTGATTCTGGTGCTGATACACCCACTAATGCTAATGCATTATGTAATGTAATTTTAACAGCTTCAATAAGAGCAACATGTGCTTTTGTTTTTTCAATATCATCAGATAATACCTTTTCAGCATTATAGAATTTATGGAATGCTGAAGCTAGGTCTTGAATATAATTAGTTAATCGATGTGGTGCACGACTTTCAGCAGCACTCTCAATTGTAGGCTCAAACTCTGCTACTTTCTTCAATAAATCAATCGCTTTTTCATTTGTAATGGTACTAAAGTCAGCGTTTTTGTCTATTTCAATCCCTTTTTCTTTAGCTTGTTTTAAAATTGAACAAATACGTGCATGTGCATATTGTGCATAATAAATTGGATTATCTTGAGATTGCTCTTTTGCAAGTTCCAAATCAAAATCAAAGTGCGAATCAGGACTACGCATTGTTAAGAAATAGCGCGCCGCATCAATGCCTACTTCATCCATAATTTCACGTAACGTAATTGCATTACCTGTACGTTTACTCATTTTAACTTCTTCGCCATTTTGCATTAAACGAACCATTTGCATAATTTGAATTTCTAAACGATCGCTATCTACACCAAATGTTTCTAAACTTGCTTTTAAACGATTAATATAACCATGATGATCTGCACCCATTAAATCAATTAAAATATCATTGCCACGATTAATTTTATTGTAGTGATACGCTGTATCAGGTGTAAAGTACGTATAGTTACCATCTTTTTTGATTAGTACTCTATCTTTATCATCCTTAAAGTCTGACGTACGTAACCAAGTGGCACCATCTGCTTCATACGTATAGCCTAACTCATGCATTTTTTCTAATGTATTATCAATCGCACCATTTTCGTATAGTGATGTTTCACTAAACCAATTATCAAAATGAACATTGAAATCTGATAAATCTTTTTTCAATTTATCCATTTCATAATCAACACCCAGTTGTCTAAATGTTTTTAAGCGTTCTTCATCAGAGTAATCTTTCATTTCCGGATGTTTTTTGGCTAAGTCTTTACCAATTTCGACAATGTCTTTACCATTATAGCCATCTGCTGGCATTTCATGGCTTGTATCCCCTAATGCCTCAAAGAAACGTGTTTCAATTGAACGTGCTAAATTTGTAATTTGATTACCAGCATCATTAATATAATATTCACGTGTTACATCGTAACCAGCTGCAATTAAAATATTTGCTAGTGAATCACCTACAGCAGCATTTCGAGCATGTCCAATATGTAAGTCACCAGTTGGATTTGCTGATACATATTCTAATAATATTTTTTTGTTTTTTGGTTCTTCCGCATAACCAAATTTATCACCTTTTTGAATTGCTTCTGAGATGACAGCTGTTAAATATTGATTATCTAAATAAAAATTGATAAATCCTGGACCAGCGATATCTACTTGTTTTACGTTTGCTTTACTTGTATCTAAATTGTCTACAATAGCTTGAGCAATATCACGTGGATTACGTTTAGCAATTTTAGTTAAGACCATTGCAATATTAGTAGAATAGTCTCCATTTTTAGTATCTTTAGGGATTTCAACTTTAATTTCAGGAATATCTTCTGCTAGATTTGCTTTTTTAATACTTGCTTCAATTTCTTGTATTAAAGTTTTCTTTACTTTTTCAATAATATTCATTCGCCTATCTCCTTATACTTAATTTCATATTGATATGAGCCCATTTTTTCGTCATTTTGATGTAATTCGTATTGTATTTTTAATTTTCCACCATTTTCATTTACAAAATGTAAAATACTCTTAGTTCTTACTATTAATGGAATGCGTCCTGCTGGTATAGTGTAAAGTGTTGTAGTGTCCTTACCTTCAACGAAGTGTAAGTTCATATTGATATCACCTTTACGTATCAACTTCACGCCATTGTCTTCAATTTTAATTGTTACATTAACAACTGCACTTTCAATTTGTTCTTGATATCGAATATAATCGGCATGTTTTTGTTGCCATGACCCTTGAGAAGAAAATTCAAATATTTGTTTTTCTCCATTTTGTTTTAAGACTTGTTTCGTTTGAATGTGTATATTCTTATCCAACGTCTGACTCACCTTAATCTTTAAAATATTACACCACATTATAGCATAAATCCTATAGTGCTTGAAGTTAACAAAATTCTATCAACATTAGTTCAATAGTTATCATAAAAACGAGAGTGGAACAAAAATCATATTATGTTCATTGTCCCATTTAAGTCCTTACCCCAACACAATTAAAAAATCTTGATATTCTGTGTTTTTCTTCTATATAATGAAAAAGAGTCTAAGACGCTTATGTTTTAAGTCTCAGACTCGATTTTTCCAAGCTATTATTTTTTGAATGTCACCATTAGTATCATGGTATTACTTTTTTCTTTCTAATATATCTACTTCTGATTCAAGTTCAACAATATCATAATGATATTTTTCTAAAAGTGTTCTATATTTATAGAAGAAAATGATGCCGAAACCGATTGATGATACAAATAATAAGATATTTTTCATTTGTTGTCCTCTTTACTCCATAAATTAGATATGATCTTTTAAATAATTATATCATTAAATAACATTTTTATACATTTCTTAATAACTAAATGAGATTAGCTGTACCTTATTTCCCAGAAATAAATACTTTTGCTTCATTATCTTCTGGATAATAATACCCATTAGGGATCGCTTGCAATCAATCAATGCCTTAAAAGGCGATTTGATATAAACGCTTTTACTGTCTTTAGTATCTTCATAAATTTATCATGTGTTTCAGACAAAGGCTCGGCTCTTGCACGCTTGGCCTCTTCGAGTACATCTTCAATGTAATTTACCATTAATGATATATGATTAAAGTCTAAATCGTTGAATTTAAGCAGAAATTTTAATATGAAGATTTAAGAGTTATTAGTAAACAAACTGAACAATCTTTTCAACAGATTTATCATCATGTAATGAAATCAGTTTATCAGTTTTATAATGTTGAAGATACTTTAGAAAAATAAAAACTCGAGATACTCAGTCATTGAATATGCACTGCTGAGTGTCTCGAGTTTTTTCTAATCAAATGCCTTGAATAACGTTTCGTTTGAGTTATTCCACATCGTTTCATTATGGGATATTAAAAAATCTTTTAATATTTTTTTATTTTCTTCACCAATTTGATCAATAATAACTTGATGTTTCATAGACTTATCCATCATATTGACATGTTCTGGCATACTCTTATAACCTCGACGAATACTTTTATTTACAAGTAAATAACATGCAGTGACGCCCGCGTAATAAGGACCATGTTCACCACGTTCAGTAGTCACCCAACATAACCAATATTCCTTAGCTTCTGGACCTTCCACTGATTCTTTATCAGTAATCCACTTTACGCCTTTTTCTACTTCCGCACGTGCATGCATACCGCCAATATCAACAAATGCTTCTTTATTTGCAACATCGATAAATACA
The DNA here is from genome assembly GCF_002901845.1 of Staphylococcus hominis subsp. hominis. Lineage (GTDB taxonomy): Bacteria > Bacillota > Bacilli > Staphylococcales > Staphylococcaceae > Staphylococcus > Staphylococcus hominis. The sequence continues at coordinate 27,574 of NZ_PPQE01000025.1, read as the reverse complement.
GGTGCAATATTGTCTAAACTAATCGCTCCTATATTCGTACCTTTATGACCATCTAGAGGATCATTTTTTATAATATTAAATTTAAACCCTTTATTTTCTGCCACGATGATTCCTCCAATACTTCTTTACCTTTTCACACTTGCTATTAACTAATAGCGTATATTATCAACAAATATTTAATTTAATTCATTCAATAAATTAATAATTGAACCTTTCACTTCCGGATCTTTAATATTAAGAATCATTTCTTTAGGATAGTATAGTTTATAGTCTTCTCGATTAATCCCAGTAATGCTTGAAATGACTAACGATTGGCTACTAATTTCTTTAATACTACCATTTTGTCGTAACAAATGGATGGGTTGTCGATTAGAACCAGGTCGATCATAATCATATGGTAAATCCGAAAAAGCTTCACTAACAAAATAATATTCCGGGTCAATGCCACCTTCAATAAATAAATCCTGTAATTCAGTAATTGTAATAATCGAACCATCAAATGGAATATACTTAAAGAGATCACGATTAATAAATCGACGCGCTAAATCACTTAAGATCTCATCTTCTTCATGTATCCATTTCTTTAAATAAAATAATACCGTTACTTCATCTAATTCTACATACTGATCAATTGTAATCGTACCTTCAAAAAATGGAATAAATTCTTTTGGATACATTTTAAATTGATAGTCTTCCTTATAAAGCTGTTTGACTCGCTTAAGACAATTATTTAATAGTACTTCTCCACCACGACTTACGGGATGAAAATAGATTTGCCAATACATTTGGTAACGACTCATAATAAAATTTTCTACAGCATGCATACCACTTTCTTTAATAAGTACTTCATCTTTTGATGGTCTCATTAATCGAAGGATACGCTCCATATCAAATGTACCATAAGATACACCGGTGAAATAAGCATCACGTTGCAAATAGTCCATACGATCAGCATCAATTTGAGATGAAATCATGGAAATGACTAATTTATTTTTATGCGTTTTATTAATAACATCGGCTACTTCCTGAGGAAAGGTCTCAGACACTCTACTTAATACTTCGTTAACCTCAGTGTTTCCAGTAATAATTTCTTGGGTAAACGCTTCGTGATCCGTATTAAATATCTTCTCAAAACTATGTGAGAACGGCCCATGACCCAAATCATGTAATAAAGCTGCACATAAAGCAAGGGGGCGATCTTTACTATTCCATGCTTCACGCCCAACAAGTGATTCATCAATCATACGTCTTACAATTTCATAGACTCCTAAAGAGTGTCCAAAACGACTATGTTCTGCAGTATGAAAGGCAAGGTATAATGTACCTAATTGCTTAATACGACGCAAGCGCTGAAATTCTTTAGTTTTAATTAAATCCCATATCAGTTGATCTTTAACATGAACATACTTATGAATTGGATCTTTAAATACTTTTTCTTCAGCTAATTTTTTAGTTACATAAGATGATTGTGTCAAATTCATCCTCCTCTTTCATACTTGCTTTCATCAGTAGTAATATGAATTTAAGTTAATTAATTCTTATAATACTTTCTTCATTAACGCTAAATCTAATTGTTCACCATACATTTCTGGTTGATATGAACGAATTATTTCGAAACCATGATGTTGATAATAATGAATAGCTTCTTTGTTCTTATTATCCACTTCTAAAAAGACCGTATCATATTCACTTTCAAATTCTTGTAATCCTTTTTCAAGTAAACTTGTGCCATAACCTTTATGTTGTACACCTGGATGAACATAATGGGCAGCTAAGTACAATTCTTTACCATAGATAAAGTTAGCAAATCCTACAATTTCATTATTTTCTTCAACAACTAAAAAAAGTTGCTCTTCTAATCGCTTTTTTAAATGGTGTTCATTATACGAAGCTGCTAATAATTCATTGATTGTTGATACTGCATAAATATTTAAATAGGTATTATACCAAGCTTTTGTAGCTACATCTCTTATTGCTATAACGTCATTAGTTGTCGCTTTTCTAATTGTATACATGCTTCATTCTCCTGACATTTCATTGTAATTTAATAACAAAATTATATCATAGTATATTAATAAACGCTTTCACTCAACTTTAAGATGCATCTTACTAAGACAGTACTGCATTCCATTCCTGTGCTCTTTCTAGAGCATATACATCTTTCATAACATCTCCAGGTCTTTCTGCTGTACCAATAATATAACCATTTAGTTTTGCTCCGAGAAACTCTAAACTATATTCTAATTGTTTAATGCAAGGTTTCGCTTTTACTTTCGGACAATCTCCCCCAACTAAGATTAATCTAAAATCAATGTTAGACATTTTAGTTTTAAAATCCTGATATTTAGGATCGATTAATGATTCTGACCAATGATCGATAAATGCCTTTAAAGATGCTGACACACTATACCAATACACAGGTGATGCAAAAATAACTGTATCACTTTCAAGCACTTGGTCAATAATCAATTGATAATCATCTATGTATGACTCAATTTGCTTTGATTCATGTCTATAATCTCTTACAGGTTTAAAATGATATTGTGTTAAATCAATCCAATTATATTGTTTTCCTTCTAGAGCATATTGTGTTAATTGAGCAGTATTTCCTTGTGGACGACTTCCACCAAATAATACAGTAATCATATATCTTACCTCTTTTTTAGTTTATATTATTAATGTGTTTTTTCTATTTACTTATTATGTACCCCATCTTTTTACTTTTATTTATAATAAAAACTCCTACACCTATATAAACGGTGTAGGAGTCATTATTACTTTTATTTACAATACTTTATTCAATTGGAAATAAAGTATCTATTTTCTTAATTTCTTCTTCAGTCAGTTCAATATTTGCTGCTTCAATGTTTTCTACAACTTGATCAGCACGTTTCGCACCAGGAATAACAACATCAAGTGATGGACGTGTTAAATAGAATGCTAATACAATATTAGCAATACTTGTATTATGAGTTTCAGCAATACTTGATAATTCTTTTACTCGACGTACGTTATCATTGAACACTTCTGGTTGGAAATCACGACGAGTTGCACGATGATCATCAAATGTTTGATTTTCTTCATACTTACCAGCTAAAATACCAGAAGCTAATGGGAAATAGGGTACAAACGTAATATCATTTTCAGCTGCGTATTTCATTACTTCTTCATTTTCACGATGTAGTAAATTATATTCTAATTGAATAACATCCACATATCCGTCTTTATTCGCCTCTTTAAGTTGATCTAACGTAAAGTTTGAAACACCTATTGCTTTAATTTTTCCTTCTTTTTTAAGTTCTTGTAATGCTGCCACAGCTTCATCTTTTGGTGTATCCTCATCAGGAAAATGAATGTAATACAAGTCAATATAATCCACTTGCAAGCGTTCTAAGCTCTCTTCAACTTGTTGTTTTAAATAATCAGGTTGGTTATTTTGAACAACATCGCCATTATCTTTAATAACATGTGAACCTTTAGTTGCAATTTGAACTTTTTCACGAGGATATTCCTTTACAACTTCTCCTACAAGTTCTTCTGAGCGTTTAGGTCCATAAATAAACGCAGTATCAATTAAAGTAATACCATTATCAATAGCTTTTCTAACGACATCTTTCCCTTGCTCTTCATCTAAATTGGGATATAAATTATGTCCTCCGACTGCATTTGCGCCTAATGCAACTGGAAATACATGAACATCAGATTTTCCTAATTGTACAAATTCTGCCATGATATTCACAACTCCTTAAACTATAGTTTCTACTTATAGTTTACCCGATTAGTGATGATAAATTCATTCAATAGTGTTTAAAACATTAAATTTGACATAGTCTTTATTTTATATTTAAATGTAACTAATAAAGTTACATTTAGGAGGTGAATCATTTGAATTTAGAATTTAACATTGCCGTTCACGTGCTTAGTTTTTTAGTAAAACACGACAACCAACAATTCAGTAGTCAAACTTTAGCAAAATTAACCTGCCTCAATCCAGTTCAATTACGTAGAGTGACTACTGTTTTAAATCAATATCAGTTTATTAAGACTTCCCGTGGTAAAAATGGTGGATATAGTGCAAATCATTCAACTGCTAGCATTAAGCTATCAGTACTATATCGTATATTTGTGCTCGAAAAAGACAGTCAACAGCGTATTTTCACAGGTCATGAGCAGAGCGATTGTGAAATATCAAGAAACATAGCAAAGACCATGTCACACTATAATCAAAAAGAACATCGTGTTATTTTAAATTTTTATGATACCCTCACTATTAATGATGTAATTAATGATACACTTCAGGAGGATACAACATATGACACATTATAATTTAATCGTTATTGGTTTTGGTAAAGCCGGGAAAACACTTGCTAAATATGCATCATCACAAGGACAACAGGTTGCTTTAATTGAACAGTTTACAGAAAGCTATGGCGGTACATGCATAAACCATGGCTGTATTCCGTCTAAAGTGCTTGTTAACGATGGTATTAAACATGTCGATTTTTCAACTGCCTTTTCAAGAAAAAAAGAAGTAGTCAACGCATTAAATCAAAAAAACTATTTAAACTTAGAAAATGATGAAAATATTACCTTGTTAAACTTTAAAGCACAATTTAAATCTAATACGGAAGTAGAATTAATTGATGAAAAAGGTAAGTTAGTTCAAACACTGACCGCAGATAAAATTTTAATTAATACAGGTGCAAAATCTAATATTCCTAATATTGAAGGTATAGACTCAGCACAAAATGTATATGATTCAAAAGGACTATTAAATATTTCTTATCAACCTAAAGAATTAGTGATTATTGGTGGAGGATATATTGCATTAGAATTTGCCTCAATGTTTCAAAGCTTTGGTACAAACGTAACTGTACTAGAATATAATAAACAATTTATGGCTAGAGAAGATCATGAAATAGTCAAACACATAATTAATGATTTTAAAGATAAAGGCGTACGTTTAATTACTAATGTTGAAACAAAAGCATTAAAAAATGAAGGTAATTTGACAACGGTTGAAACCTCACAAGGAAACTTTACTGGTGATGCAATCTTACTTGCTACAGGACGTGTACCAAATACAGATTTAGCTTTAGACAATACAGATATTGAGTTAGGCACTCACGGAGAAATAAAAGTAAACAACCATCTACAAACCTCTGTATCACATATTTATGCTGCCGGAGATGTAAAAGGTGGATTACAATTCACTTATATTTCTTTAGATGACTTTAGAATCTTGAAATCTGAATTATTCGGTGACCGTTCACGACACACTGAAAATCGTGGTACTATCCCTTATACAGTATTTATCGACCCACCACTTTCTCGTGTTGGTATGACCGCTTCAGAAGCACAAAAATTAAATTATAATTACGTTGAAAACACTTTATTTATTAATACTTTACCAAAACACAAAATTAATAACGATGGTCGCGGTCTTTTCAAAGTTGTAATCAACAAAGATAATAATGAAATATTAGGTGCTACTTTATATGGTAAAGGTTCTGAAGAAATTATTAATTTAATTAAACTTGCTATTGATCAACATATTCCTTATCAAGTATTACGCGATAATATTTATACTCATCCAACAATAGCTGAATCATTTAATGACTTATTTAATATTTAATAAAAAAGCTCGTAAACCCATTTTTTAATGAGTTTACGAGCTTCTTTATCCTCGATATAGATTATTTACTTGCTTTACGCTTTGCTAATTTTTCTTTTAATTTTCTATCTTGTTCTTCTTTACGACGCTTACGTTCTTCATTACGTTTTCTCAAACGTTCTTCTTCTTCCGGATCACGTGGTTTTTTTAATTGTGCAGTCACTTTTTCCATAAGTTCATCTTCAGTCAATGCAGCAAGTGGGCGATTATTAACAAAAGCAAATGTCTTACGACGACCTGGACCACAGTATGACTGACAGCCTATTTCTATTTCAGCATCAGGATCTAATTTTTCTAATTTTTTCTTTAATGATTTTAAGTTAACTGCCTGACATTCGTCACAAATCAAAAATTTATTCTTCACTTTGCTACCCACCTTTACATTATTTTCTCCCATATTTACTTCCAATTCATTTATTACAACTCTAATTATTTTACTCTTTTTAATTAAAAATTCAAGCACTAAAAAAGATTTGATATAAATAAAAAGCAAGACATATATTTTCTTGATAGAATGTCTCGCTTTATCAAAATAGTAGTATTATTGGCCGTGATATATTTTAAATTTCAAAGGTTTAATTCCTTCTTTTTCCCATACTTCATAAATAGAATGCTTATCAACTCTATTATCTATAATTGTAATGCCACAATCTCCCCCACCAGCGCCAGAAGTTTTTGCTGCACCGCCAAAACGTTCACCAATATCACATAATAATTTTAATTTTTTTGTTTCAATATCAACCGTAGCCTCTTTATCCATTTGCTGAATAATACTACGATTTTGACGAATCATTTTTTGTACACCTTTTATATTATTCGTTTTAAAAGCATAGATTAAATTTTCAACACACGTATTTGATTGTTCAAGAAACTCACCATAAAAAATAGGATCAGATTTCAAACGCTTGACTTCACTTACTAAGTGAGGCGACGAAGCAGGAGAACCGGTCCATCCTATGAGGACTTCCATATTTTCAGGCGCTTGTAAAGGTTCTATATGAAGACCAGGCCAGTTTTTTTCTAATACTTCTTCTACAGAGGTTTCTTTCATTTGTTGCTTTACCCATTCGTGATCAAACGTACTATAGGCAAGCCAACCACTATAAACACTAACAGCAATATCTCCGCATGAACTTAAACTTTGTAATCTCATATTTGAAATAACCGCAAGCTTATATATATAAAGATTTGATAACTCCATTTCATAAAATTCATTTAGAACCTTAATCACAGATACTAAAACTGCAGCACTAGAACCTAAACCATACTTTTGTCCTGATGCATCTGCAAGATTACTATCAATAGTAAGATGAAAATGTTTTAATTTTATATTACAACTTTTCGCATACTGCTCAAACACTTCAATAGCAGTCACTACATATTTGAGTTGATTGGCTGCATGTACATCTGATATTTCTATTTTATCTTCATTACGATTAAATGTGACAGGTTCATAATGTAATGTTTTAGAATGAATGGTACCAGTGATTTCATTTGAAGCTTCAATAGCAGCCGTGACAAAACGATCTACTGCAATTAACACTGATTTATATCCCGGCTCGGTTACAGCATATTCGCCCGCTATATAAAGTTTTCCTGGCGCTTTTGCCTGAATCATTATATCTCTTCCCTACTTAATTATTTCGACTCCTGCGTGTGTAATATCACTTGTTATAATTTGATCTTTATTAAATACTTCTAAAAATTGATTCACAATCGCTTGTTGATGTTTCTTTTCTATTAAAACTTTTACATTTGGTCCTGCATCCATAGTAAAATAACAAGGTAATCCTGCTTCTCTACATTCATGTACAATTCTCATGGCTTCATAGCTTTCCGGCACAAGATATGTAAATGGTGGCTGTGCACCTAAATTTGTTGCGTGCATTCTCAAACCGTTTGCCTCAATCACTTCACCCATTCGTTTAAAATCTTTTTGGGCAATCGCTTGTTTTGTGACTTTTAAATCTTCCTCTACATGATCTAACCAGTATTGATAGAAACGTGAGGTATCACGAGTTAAAGACATACCTGAACGACTTGATACTTTCTTTGATTTATTGTTAATAACTACAAAAATCATAGCTAAGTCATTCTCGAAGCCATCTGACTCAATTTGATGGGCGTAAGACGTTTTATCATCATAACCTTTTTCCCATTCAGCAAAACCGCCATAAATACTTCTTGATGCTGATCCAGAACCACGACGAGCAAGACGAGATAAATCTTTATCTGATAGGTTTAAATCAAGCGCTTCATTGCAAGCACCAGCTAAAGCTGCATATGCACTAGCTGAAGAAGCTAAACCGGCAGCAGTAGGCACAAAATTATCACTTTCTATTAGTGCATACGTTGAAATACCAGCTTCTTTTCGAATCATATCCATATAACGTTGAATTTTAGCACTTTCTTTAGCATTAACCGCTTCTTTATTTAAAATAAGTTGATCTTCTGTTAATGAGTCATCAAACGTTACATGTGTTTCTGTATAGAAACGCTCTAATGTCACTGATAAACTATTATTCATAGGAATAATTAGATTTTCATCTGCTTTTCCCCAATATTTTATTAGAGCAATATTCGTATGGGCGCGTGCTTTACCACTTTTTTTCAAAGATTTATCCTCCTAACTTTTCAATCCAAGTATGTTGCGCTCCAGCTTTTTCGGCTGCTGCAACAATAGTTTTAGCAGTCACTTCTTCTTTAGTTAGAATTAACATGCTACCTCCTCGTCCACCACCAGTTAATTTACCAGCTACTGCACCATGTTGTCTTCCAATTTCGAGTAATGTTTCGATTTTATCATGACTGACTGTTAATGTTCTTAAATCGTCTTGACATTGATTAAATATATTAGCAAGCTGATCAAAGCTATGATGGTTAATTGCATCACTAGCTAAATAAACAAGAGAGCCAATATGTTCAATGACATTCATATATGACTCATCGTTATCACATAAACGATGTACATCTTCAACTGCTTGTTTTGTAGAGCCTTTAACTCCTGTATCAATAACAACCATATAGCCATCTAAATCAAGGGACTTTAAAATTTCAACTTCTCCTTTTTGATACCAAACGGGTTGATTCGTTACAATCGTTTTTGTATCAATACCACTTGGTTTACCATGAGCAATGCGTTCAGCCCAGTCTGCATTTTCTAGTAATTCTTTATCAGATAGCGGTAATTCTAAATAATCATAACTTGCTCTTATAAAAGCTACTGCTACTGCTGCACTTGAACCTAAACCTCGAGAAGGTGGTAAATTAGCTTGAATTTTAATCAACAATGGCTCTTCAACATGTTTGTTTTCTACAAAATGTGTAATAAGTGATTTTAAATGATCAGGTGCATCGTATAAAGGACCATCATAAACATCACTCTGAATTGCTGAATAATTACCTTTTTCTAAGCTTTCAATAAGCACTTTTACTTTTCCTGAAGTAAATGGAATAGCGATTGCTGGCTGGCCAAAAGTTACAGCATGCTCACCAATCAATATAATTTTTCCGTTAGATTCCCCATAGCCACGTCGTACCATGATATCTCACCTTTAATATTCTTTCTAAAATAATTTCAACATTCATTGATGTTGTTTTAAAATTGAACGTATTTATACATTTGTACATGTCATGTCACACATATGTTTATACTCATTTACTTCAAATCTTGGATTTGTGTTAATACATCAATAAATAGTATAAAACTTTGTCAAAAATAGTTCAAAACTTTGAAATATTTATATCCTAAAAAATGTTATAATCAACATAATTATGGTTAAATTATCGTTCTTAAATGAATCCACCTCATCTATATTACTATAAAAAATAATAAGAATGTAGCAATTTTTATATTTTTGAAGGTAAATATATACTTTAATTGTATTATTGCATGTTAAAAAGGGAGTAAGCTAAAATTCACTTAGAATTTTTCTTACTCCCTTTTATCTTATTTTAATCTAAGGAACGATTCATTTTCTCATTACGTTCAATCATTTTATCGAAATATCCTTCATAACGTTGCCACTCATCCTCTGTAATTGGATTCATATTTAGCTGGCCACCTAAGTCTTTAATCGCATAAAGTAATTGGAACATCACATCTTGAACTTTAATGTCCCGATGAAGTAATGTTTCCAAAGATGCCATACATTCTGGTTTAATATCCGGATATTTAAATTTCGTAACTTCACCTTTCAAGGCACGTTGATAAAATTCATGCATCATTTCAGCTCTTTCTTCACCAGAGCCTTCAACACATAAATAAATTTGAACTGCAATACCTCCACGTACACGTCGTTGTGAAATACCAGCAAATTTTTTTCCATCAATACTTAGATCAAATCTTCCAGGACAATATGAATGCTCTATTTCTTTAGTATCTATATCTACATTTTCATTTTCGAACATTTTACAAATAAGTAAATACATCACTGTGAATGCTTCATCAATTGTTGTCTCAGTTTGTCCTTTAAAAATAAGCGAAATATTTAAAACACCTTGGTCTAATACAACCCCAAGACCACCAGAATTTCTAACGATTGCATTATAACCGATCTCGTCAGTTAAGTATTGAATACCGTCTTTTAAAAATGGCAAACGTGAATCATGTATACCTAAAATGACAGTGTGTTGGTGAATCCATGTTCTTACAACGTTACAAGATATATCTTTTCCTACACTTTCTGAAAACGTGTCATCAAACGCAAATGACTGCATTGGCGCTAAACCTGAAGAATGGTCTATATAGCGCCAATGAATGTCATTAAAATACTTACTCGCTAAATCCATTATTGTAATGTTTGAGCAGCAGTAATAATTGATAAGTTATAAACGTCTTCAGTAGAGCAACCACGAGATAAATCATTTACAGGTGAATTAAGACCTTGTAAAACTGGACCAATCGCTTCAAATCCACCTAAACGTTGTGCAATTTTGTAGCCAATATTACCTGCTTCTAAACTTGGGAATACAAATACATTTGCGTCACCTTGAATTTTTGCTCCAGGTGCTTTTTTCTCTGCAACTGCAGGTACAATCGCAGCATCAAATTGAAATTCTCCATCAACCACTACATTATCTAAACCTTCAGATTCCACTTTTTCTTGTGCTAATTTTACTGCGTTAGCGACTTTTTCTACATCATCTGATTTAGCTGAACCTTTAGTTGAGAAACTTAACATAGCAACACGTGGGTCCATACCAAAACTTTTTGCTGATTTTGCACTTTCTACGGCAATTTCTGCTAAATCAGAAGATTCTAATGTTGGATTGATAGCACAATCACCAAATATATATTGTTTATCTTCTTTAATCATAAAGAAGATACCAGATGTTCTAGATACGCCAGGTTTTGTTTTAATAATTTGTAAGGCAGGACGGACAGTATCTCCAGTTGAATGTGCAGCACCACTTACTAATCCCTCAGCATGACCAGCGTATACTAACATTGTTCCAAAATAGTTAACATTGTTTAATAATTCTTGAGCTTGTTCTTCAGTAGCTTTACCTTTACGACGTTCTACGAAAGATTTGACTAATTCAGGTTTCAAATCACTTTTAGAAGGATCGATAATTTGAATATTAGAGATATCTAATCCTTTATCTTGAGCTAAAGTATTTACTTTTTCTTCATTACCTAATACTAAAGGTGTAACATAGTCAGTTGCTTGTAACTTTGTAGCCGCTGTTAATACTCGTTCATCTTCACCTTCCGGTAATACAATTCTAACGTTTTTTCCTGAAAGTTTTTCTTGTAATACATCTAATAAACTAGACATAATGCCCTCCTCAAATTTTTTAAATAATAGTATTTTCACCTTAATTATACTTTATTTCTTTTAATATTTCTATTTCATTAATTTGTAATCTTTTAAGTATGTGTGACAATTCTCTTTATGATAAAATTTAATCTGTATTGATAGAAAATATATTTAAAGGAGCGATAGATATGAGTGAAGCAGCTGAAACATTAGATGGTTGGTATAGCCTTCATTTATTTTACGCTGTCGATTGGGCAACTTTTAGATTGGTGCCAGAAGATGAGCGCGAAGCAATGATTAATGAATTTAAAGTATTTATCGAAAATAAAGCCACTGCCAGAGAAAAACAAGCTGGAGATTATGCTTTATATAATATTACAGGTCAAAAAGCAGATATTTTATTATGGTATTTACGTCCAGAAATGAAAGAATTGAATGAAATTGAAAATGAATTAAATAAATTAAGAATTGCTGATTTCTTCATTCAAACTTATTCATATGTATCTGTGATTGAGTTAGGTAACTATTTAGCTGGTAAATCAGACGAAGATCCTTATGAAAATCCACATATTAAAGCAAGATTATATCCAGAATTGCCTAGAACAGAATATATTTGTTTCTATCCAATGGATAAACGTCGTAATGAAACATATAACTGGTATATGTTACCAATGGAAGATCGTAAAAAACTAATGTATAACCATGGTATGATTGGACGCAAATTCGCTGGTAAAATTAAACAATTTATTACTGGTTCAGTAGGTTTTGATGATTTTGAATGGGGCGTCACATTATTCTCAGATGATGTTCTACAATTCAAGAAAATTGTTTATGAAATGCGTTTTGATGAAACGACTGCTCGCTATGGCGACTTTGGTAGTTTCTATATCGGCCATATTTTAACTACTGATCATTTCGATCAATTTTTTGCAATTTAATATATAAATGGAGCAAAGACTAGCATAGTAAACGCCAGTCTTTGCTCCATTTTTTCAATAAATTAATATATTTATATAAGGCAATTAGTTTCCGAGATAAAGTACACTTTTAAAAAAGTGTACTTCAAGTAGTATGGTTTGGGAGAACTTCATTACTACTCTGAACATTAACAAATCGCAAAAGTGCTGTCGCTACCCAGCACAATTTTGATTTATTAACTATTATTATTTAACCGAATTATAATGTTCTGAAACATTATTGTTATAAATCAATTGTTTTTTTACATTAAATTTTATTTTCATTAAAATATATTTACCTACTATTGAGATATAAATATGAATGTTCATCATATTATGATTGTTAAGTTTTATAATGTAAGGTAGTTATTTTCATGTACTTCTACTATAATAATGATTACATCTTAACGAATGGTGATGAAATGGAAAATATAAATAAGCAAGAACATATAGATGAAACTTTAATCAAAGACGTCGTCATGATGGCTGGACGTATATTACTTGAATCTGGTGCGGAAGGAACACGTGTAGAAGATACAATGACCCGTATTGCTCGAAAACTAGGATATCCTGAAAGCAATAGTTTCGTTACAAATACAGTCATTCAATTTACTTTACATAACGAATCTTACCCACGAATATTTAGAATTAATTCCCGTGATACTAATCTCATTAAAATTTCACAAGCAAATGAAATATCACGATTAATCACAAAAGGGGATATCTCTTTAGAAGATGCAAAAGAGCGATTAGAAAAAATATATATTGCAAAACGAGATAGTAGCTTAACATTTAAAGGGATTGCTGCTGCCATTATTGCAATTAGTTTCCTATATTTGCAAGGTGGCCAATTTATCGATGTGATTACTGCTCTACTTGCAGGTAGTATTGGATATCTGGTTGTTGAAATTCTGGATCGCCGATTACACGCACAATTTATTCCAGAATTCGTCGGATCCTTAGTTATTGGTATTATCGCAGTATTCGGTCATTGGTTAGCGCCAAGTGGTGATTTAGCTACTATTATTATTGCTGCAGTCATGCCTATTGTACCTGGAGTACTGATTACGAATGCTATACAAGATTTATTTGGCGGTCATATGATGATGTTTACCACTAAGTCTTTAGAAGCACTTGTAACCGCATTTGGTATTGGTGCCGGTGTAGGTTCGATATTAATATTAGTTTAGGAGTACGCATAAATGTTTTGGTTATTTAATTTTATATTTAGTTATACAGCTTCTCTCTTTTTCTGTGTCATCTTTGACGCTCCTAGAAAGCTGTATTTATCGTGTGGTTTTGTTGGAGCTTGTGGATGGATGGTATATATTTTATTCTACCAAGGTTTGAATATACATACGATTTATTCAAGTTTCTTCGGTAGCTTTACATTGGGTTTAATCAGTCATTACATGGCTCGTAAAAAACGTGAACCTGCAATCATTTTCATGGTTACTGGTATTATTCCATTAGTTCCTGGTGGACTTGCTTTTGATGCAACTAAAAATCTAGTCTTATTACAATTTGGTAAAGCAATCAATACAATGCTCGAAGTCACACTTATCGCTGGTGCGATTGCATTAGGATTATTATTCGCAGACCAAATTTCAAAAATCATCGTTTCTGGTTTCGCTCGGCGACGTAAACGTATATAACAATAAAACGCGAGAGATTGTAGGTAACTAACCCTCATCTCTCGCGTTTACGTATATTATTTTTTATCTTTTATCATTTCTTTAACTTCTCGTTCTGATTGATTTAAAATCAGACGACTTAATTCATCATTATTCATATTTTTTAATTTAGGGTATCGAACTACAAAGAAAATAAGACCAATCACTAACCAACTACCCAATGCAATATATGAAGGCATTGAAAGTGAAGCCGGTGATCCTGGAACTAATAATAAAAGTAAAAAGATAAATGAAACAATAGAACCTAAAATAGCAAAGGTCTTATAAATAGGACCATACGTGTTACTTTGTTTATTGTAACTAAATAGCTTAGCAGCAGATAAACAAGTAATAAAATAAGCAATCGATACACCTGTTGAAGACATATCAACAATCCATGTCAATGCGGTACGTCCTAACCATGGCGCAATTAAAGTAATAGCTACTAAAAAGATAATGGCTACATAGGGTGTTTTATATTTTGGATGTAATTTACTAAACGCTTTAGGCATGACACCAGCACGTCCCATTGAGAATAGTAATCGACTTGAACTCATTAAGAATCCGTTTAATCCAGTAAAAATCCCCATAATAATAGCAATCGCTAATACGCCTAAACCAATATAACCAAAAGCAGTTTGTGTTTCAGCACCTGTTAACCATAAATTTCCATTAAAGTTCGCATTATTCGTACCCAACCATCCTGTGTATAAAATCATAATGACATAAGTTAAAGCTGCCGCTAATAAACTGTATACAATCAATTTGAACGTTTTGTTTGGCGAAAAATTAAACTCTTCTGCTGTTTGTGGAATATTATCAAATCCCACATAAGCCCATGGTGCAATAGCTACAATCATAATAATGGAATTAAACCATCCAAGCTCTTTACTTGCTAAAGGTTGTAAGTTGCTTAACGAAAAGTTATTTCCGAAAAATGAACCTACAAACATAAGTACAACAACAA
Source organism: Staphylococcus hominis subsp. hominis (assembly GCF_002901845.1). Lineage (GTDB taxonomy): Bacteria > Bacillota > Bacilli > Staphylococcales > Staphylococcaceae > Staphylococcus > Staphylococcus hominis. The sequence continues at coordinate 12,542 of NZ_PPQE01000025.1, read as the reverse complement.
TGACCATTGCTACACAAAAGTAATATTGGAGTGTACCAGAAACACTTGCACCACGAATTGCAATAAACATAAATACTAGTAATAATACCGTAGCAATAACTATTTCTGTTATGTAAACATCCCATCCAGCAATCGTATATAATCTTCCACTATTCAAAATGTTTGGCAGTAAAAACTTAATTAATAAACTAAATGCTGTCGCATTTAACGCTACTACACAAACATAACCGAATGTTAAGAACCACGATGAAAAGAAACTCACATATCTTCCAAAGCTTAAATAACTAAACGCGAATGCACCGCCTGACACAGGAAAACGTTCGACTAATGCACCATAACTTACAGCAATTAATATCATCAATAAAGCACCAATAACAATACCAATTGCCGAAGCAATCGGACCTGATTGTTTAATCCAATCACCGGGCAGTATGAATGCTCCCCATCCGATACACGAGCCATAAGCAATCGCCCAAACAAATTTTTCAGAGAGGTTTTGCTTTAAATCTCCTCTATCTATCTCTCGATTTTTATCATTCATAAAATAAACTCACCTCGAGTACTTAACATACCCTAAAAGGTGAGTTTACTAACCAAAATATAAAATATAATTATCCTGCAAATTTAAATGTTGCAATAATTAACATTAACCATCCCACAATAAAGAGTATGCCCCCTATTGGTGTAATCGCTCCTAAAATACGAATTTGAGTCAATGCAAGAATATATAATGAGCCACTAAATAGCACAATACCAAAGAACAGAAGCCATCCTGCCCAATTCACATTAATAGAAGTTGTACCACTAATGATGCCAATCAGAATTAATCCTAGACCATGATACATTTGATAATTCACTGCTTTTTCCCATACTGACATATATTTATCAGAGAGTTTTCCTTCAAGTCCATGTGCACCAAAAGCACCCGTACCAACAGACATCATCGTACACAATGCACCTAAAATTATAAATACTTTCATCATAATGTTTTAGTTCTCCTAACTTATTTTTAATTAAAAATCAAATATTGATTCACCATTTCCAATTTCATCATCTGTCACCATCATATTAGACGATTTAGTTTGATGCTTCATTGTTTGTGGAACTTTACCACCCATCGCTTCAATTTCAGCAGCAGTAATCGCTGAATGATTTGAAGACTTATTTGAAAACGAAGATTCAGAAGTTACACTATTAGTAAAATCATGTGTTGATTTTTTAGAAGGTCGTTTCGAAACATCGGAATAAAGAGATGTTAAGGTATGAATCGCATACATATGCTTTTCAAACTGCTGTTCATCTTGAGCTTCATCTGCTTGCACTAATTCGTGTTCTATAAGTTGAATTAATTGTTCTTTGTTCAATTAAGATTCCCCACTTTCGCACCATTGTATGGGTGTTTTACCTTTAGATTTTAAATAATCATTTGTACGAGAGTAAGGTTTAGACCCAAAGAAACCTCGATAAGCAGATAATGGACTTGGATGAACAGATTTAATGATATGATGCTTTGCTGTATCAATTAATTTTATCTTTTGCTGCGCAGGTTTTCCCCATAAGATAAAGACAACATCTTCGCGATAATCTGAAATAGCCTTAATAACTTCATCTGTAAAGAGTTCCCATCCAATGTTCTTATGGGAATGCGCTTCACCTTTACGTACAGTTAATACAGTATTTAATAACAGAACACCTTCACGCGCCCAGTCCTGTAGATGTGGAGAAGTTCTATGACAGCCAATATCATCTTCTAATTCTTGATACATATTTCTTAAAGATGGTGGAAATTTAGCATTGGGTTGAACTGAAAATGCTAACCCATGTGCTTGGTTAGGTCCATGATATGGATCTTGACCCAAAATAACAACTTTAATATCTTCAAATGGTGTTAAATCAAAAGCTTGATAAATATTTTCTCTATCTGGATAGACGATTTGTGTCGTATATTCTTTTTCTAAAAAATCATGCATTGCTTTAAAATCATGTTTTGTTGTAATGTCATGAAAAATGTCTGACCATTCCATCGTTTTCACCTCACTTCTATTTTAACATAGGACCCCTCTGAAACGTGATATAAATCGCCTTACTATCTTCATGCTAGAACAATAGTTGAGTTACATGATATGATAAATAAAGATGTAAATAATTGACAGGAGTGATAATACATGGCATTAAAAAAAGTATTAACAATTGCCGGTTCTGATACAAGCGCTGGAGCAGGTATGCAAGCCGACCTTAAAACATTTCAAGAACTAAACACTTACGGTATGGTGGCTTTAACAGCTGTTGTAACAATGGATAAAGAAACTTGGTCCCACGATGTGACACCACTTCCAATGGATGTATTCGAAAAACAATTAGAAACCGTCATTTCAATTGGTCCAGATGCTGTTAAAACAGGTATGCTTGGAACTGAAGAAATCATTAAACGTGCTGGCGAAGCATTTGAACAATCAGGTGCAAAATATTTCGTAGTAGACCCAGTTATGGTATGTAAAGGGGAAGACGAAGTACTTAACCCAGGAAATACAGATGCAATGATTAAATATTTATTACCTAAAGCAACGGTCGTCACACCTAATTTATTTGAAGCTGGTCAATTATCTGGATTAGGTAAATTAACGTCAATTGAAGATATGAAAAAAGCTGCAAAAATCATTTATGATCAAGGTGCTCAACATATTATTATTAAAGGTGGTAAAGCATTAGATCAAGATAAATCTTACGACTTATATTATGATGGTCAAACATATTATCAATTAACAACTGATATGTTCCAACAAAGTTATAACCACGGTGCAGGTTGTACATTTGCAGCAGCTACAACAGCTTACTTGGCAAATGGTAAATCACCTAAAGAAGCTGTTATTAGCGCTAAAGCATTTGTGGCATCAGCAATTAAAAATGGTTGGAAAATGAACGACTTTGTAGGCCCAGTTGATCACGGCGCATACAACCGCGTAGAACACATCGACGTCGACGTCAAAGAAGTTTAAAGAAGTACTGCATTTTTGAAAAAAATGCTAGTACTTCTTATGCAAAAGACACTAGTCTTTTGTAATCCTTAATTAGATTTCATTGTCCTTCCCCGACGCCCCAACTCGCGTTGATCGTTGACTTTCATTTTGAAAGTCTCTTTGTTGGGGCCCCAGCATTAGAGTTGAAAGAAGCTAATCAGCGCACTTTCAATTCAATCAGCTACTGTCTGTACTGTATTTTTAAAGAAATATACGCACTTCTAAAGCTTTTAATCTTGTGTATGATAGTTTGGTCACACTAGGATTAAAAGCTTTTTTTATATCTTCATTATCTTCTAGGTATTTAGTCGTAGTATGCTCTACACAGTCCGTTGCAGTAAAAGTTAGTACCATAGACTCATGTTTTTTATCATAAAATCCATTACTATATTAAGTGTAGAGAGACAAAGGAGGAATTAACAACATGATTATCTACAAGCAAAATATAGAAAACGGTATCCCAATATACGAAATCATTACAAAGACCTTCAAGACGATTACGGTAAAATTCGATGAAACGTTTAGTAAAAATGACATCTATAAATTGCTCTCTCTACTAGAAAGTGACGTTGATAACATGAAATTAAGTTATTCATCACATTTCAAAAATTAAAAAGTGTTTTTCGTAATTGAATACGAAAACAGACGAATATTTCAAAATCTTTTTTTTAAGTTAAAACGCCCCTAATACTCAAAACTTTAAAAAGTCATTAATGATTCAAAAGCTCACCCTAATAAAATAGCGTTAATGTTAGCCAAAAATGTCCCCTTTTGGAAACTTAGAGAGAAACTTTAAGTTATACTAACATTAACGCTATCGTTTTATTGATGCTGTAATATAGGCATAGATACCAAATTCAAACCACTCCATAGCATTACCAATACTTGTTGCGAAAACAGTTTTTCTCGCTTTTTAATCACTAACCATGTTCATTTTATCTTTATTAACATTCATGGATATAAGTTCTCCTCTTGTATGTTACATAATTAATAAATGATTAAAAAATATATATGCTAATAATTAAAATAAAAATAGTTATCATCAATAAAAATTAAGATTTCCTAACAATAACTATTTTTTCTTCACCATTTAAACCAAAGACGTTTATTTCATTATGACTCACTTTGTTTAAGTTAACTTCTTCGTCTATATCTATAATCTTTCTATACTTAACGTTAAATTGTGTCCACTCTATTTGAAAATACGCTAATACACAATCTACTACCAGTTGACCAGGAACAATGGTTGAATGAAGCTCATTTTTATCATTAACAAGGTGAAGGTAATGACTCACTTTATCATGACTAAACCTCATCATTTACCTCCTTTTTTATAAATGTTTGCCTAATAAATATACATTGTCTATTATCTTTATATATTTTTAAATCGTAGATATATTGGATATATGTTTTAAACTTTTTCGTACTTTTATGTGTTAAGTACGCCTCATATTTTAGCCTACATTTTAATGATTCAAATTCTTCACATGTTGTTCGCACAAGAAGAATATTTTCTTGTTGAAACTTTTGAAACAACTTAAATTTTGGCCAAACGTTTGCACACATGAGTGGAGGCACCACGCCTTTATACGTTCTTTCAACTACTTCGCAATACTCTCTTACTTCTTGTTCATTAAAATATATTTCTATTTTCTCACAAGCTCCATCGTTCGAAGAGTATCGCATTTCCCATTCCTCCTCCAATCCCCATCGTAGCAACTCCCCGCTTCCAATGTGTCATATTTAATAACCTAGTGATTAATGCTACGCCACTTGCGCTATAAGGATGACCAGACGCAATGGCTCCCCCCCACTGATTGACTTGATTAATATTTAATTTTAACTCTTGAATTGAAGCTAAAACTTGTGAACTAAATGCCTCATTAAGTTCTATTGTATCAATGTCACTTATTTTTAAATTTTGTTTTTTAAGTAATTTTGTTACGGCAGGCACTGGTCCAATACCTAGTCGTTTCGGATTGACGCCTATTGTCACAGCATCTGTAAACATCATTCCCTCTGATATTCCGTATTGTAATGCCGTTTCTTGATTCATAACGAGTGCAAGCGCAGCGCCGTCATTTTTCATACAACTATTTCCAACCGTTACTGTTCCGTTAGCTAGTAAAGGACGTAATCGATTTAATCGTTGTTCAGTAAGTGTTGGCTTAATACTTTCATCTTTATCAAATAAATGACCTTTGATGTTTAAAGGTACAATTTCATTACTTATACTTCCATTCTCATAATATTGATGTGTTAGATGATGACTACGTATCGCAAAGGTATCTTGTTGTTTACGCGTAATATGATAATATTGCGCAACATTTTCAGCCGCCTCTATCATACTTGGATCTTGACCTTTTGGTGCAAAAGAAGCACGCTCATAAAATTCTGGTAATTGGGTATCATACACTGATTGAGGCCGTTTAATCTTCCAAGGAGCACGACTCGTGCTTTCTACTCCTCCAGCTATATAAATATGACCTGCACCCGCTTGAACCATTCGACATGCATATATAATACTTTCTAACCCTGATCCACATTGACGGTCCATTGTAACACCTGGAATACTCTCAGCTAGACCTGCTTCTAATAAGGCTTTACGGGCAATATTTCCACCATTACCTACGATATTTCCAATCACTACATCATCGATATCAGGTATTATTTTAGGAAAAGTTGAATTCATTTCTTCAAATAAGGGCATGAGTAATGTTTCAGGTTCTAAATGTTTCAATTTCCCACCATATTTGCCAAAAGGTGTACGCTTCGCCCATATAATGACCGGTTGGTTCATCATTTAAAGTCTCCTTTTACATAGGCAGTACGCATTTTATTTCGAGCAACTTTGCCACTTTGGGTATATTGCATACTGTCTACTTTTATAAATTTGGAAGGTACATCATATCGTGATAGAACTTTCATAATATGTTGTCTCACAGTTTGGTACTCAAGTTCTATCGATCCTGTATATAGTAAAACAGCTATTTCACCAAAACGTGGATGCGGTTCTCCTATAACAATTGCTTCTTCTACGCCATCCATATTTTTTATCATTTGTTCAATAATTTGAGGATAAACATTTTTACCTCCAATAATTAATCGTTCATTTTGACGACTCACTAAATATAATTGATTATCTTTAATATAAGCGTAATCACCTGTTTTAATCCATGTTTCAGGCAATACGACAGATTGATTTACATACCCAGAGAATATCATATTACTTTTCACATTTAATAACCCTATATGATTCTTGTCTTTTTCCTCTAAACCAATCGTTACATTTTGAAATATGTATCCCACTGAATCAATAGAAGCTTTACGGTTAATGTTATAACTAATAAAACTTGCTTCTGACGTTCCAAAAAATTCAATAATATTAGCATGCTGAAATGTTTGGGCTATACGCTTAAACAACGAAGAAGAGAGTTTCGCCCCACTACTTAAAATAGTCGTTAAATGTAGGTGATCGTGATTTATTTTTGTTATTGCATGTAGCATTGTTGGAACAAGAAATAATGCACTATTTGTTGTTTGTTGTTTCATTTTGCTAACGAGCTTAGTCGCATTAAAACGGGTTTGTCCAATAAATGTTCTCCCTGTATATAACGCATAAATACAAGTGTATAAAGACAATGAATGTGCAAGTGGTCCCGGTGCTACAAGTATGTTTTCTTTATGACGAAGTAGCTTTTCATTTTCTTTGTATGACGCAAGCCAAGATGGTTCATTTCGATAATATGCTTTAGGTAACCCTGTTGTCCCAGATGTAAAACCAATATGTAATAGTTGATGGACTTGTGACTGCTCATGTAAATATGTAGGATATGTTTCAGAATACTTTGTCTTTATCAGTCTATGTTGTTCATCAACAAGATAGTCAATATGATACGTTTCAATCAGTTGATGAATTGTTACTTCAGACCATTGATCATCTAGAAAACAAGGAATACTTCCTTGCTCTAATATTGCAAAATAATTCAACATATTATGTAAAGGACTTTTACTTAACAATCCTACTCGGGACCCTTTCGGTAAATGCATGAAGACTGATTTTAATTGCTGTATTTCTGTATAAAGTTGTTGATATGTCAATACATCTTCTTCGAACGATAGCGCAATCATATCTGGTTGTTCTATTGAATAGTGATTTAATTTATTTAGTATTTCTAACATATGACCCTCTCTAAATGTTAACTAGATTAATTATTATATTAACATTATATGAAAAATAACACATAAAAAAATCACTCAAATATATTCATCTGAACGATAATATATTTGAGTGATGATTTTTATTCTAAATTAGCATGATTGTCTTGCATTGCTTCTTCATTAATATTAAAGGCATCCATTAATCCAATCACGACACTATCTAAAAAGATGAGTGAAGATTGTTCAAATAGACTACCTAACGGCTGTTCAGAGCCTTCTGCTTCATGTTTCGTTCCTGCAGGTAAAGCAATCACTGTATCAGCGACATCGCCAATTTTAGATTCTTTTTTAGTTGTTATTAAAGCAATTTTAGCACCAACTGAATGTGCCTTTTCAGCTAATAATCTTAGGTGCTCTGTTGATCCAGAACCGGAAATAATAATTAATAAATCATGCTCTTTAATAGATGGCGTTGTTGCTTCACCTATTGCAGATGCATCTTTTCCTAGTTGATTCAAACGCATTGCAAAGCTATTAGCAACATATCCAGAGCGACCTTTACCAGCTGTAAAGATACGAGATGCGCCAACCACTTCATTTGCAAAACGTCCATAATCATTATCCTCTAGATGAGATAACGTGTTATCTATTTCTTCAAGAATTAAATGATAATTGTTAAAAGTTGGCATTTTATTTACCTTCAATCGCTTCACGACATTGTTTAGCTGCTTCTACAGGATCATCTGCGTTAGCAATACCGCCACCAACAATAACTAAATCAGGTTCTTCTGCTACAATTTCTTTAATTGTTTCAGGTTTAATACCACCAGCTACGGCTACTTTAGAATTTTTAATGACTGATTTAACTGTACGTAAGCTTTCTAATGGAGATTGTCCTTCAGCTTGTAAATCATAACCAGTATGAACAGCGATATAATCAGCGCCCATTTCATCTAATTCTTTCGCACGTCTTTCTAAGTCTTGTACAGCAATCATATCAACTAACAATTGTTTACCATGTTTGTGTGCTTCTTCAACAGCACCTTTAATTGAAGCATCTTCTGCAACACCTAAGATAGTCACAACATCTGCACCAAATTTAATAGCTTGGCTTACTTCATAGTCTGCTGCATCCATAATTTTTAAATCAGCTAACACTTTAGCATTATTAATATTTTCGTTTAAATGTTGAACAGCTGGTAATCCTTCATTAATAACGATAGGTGTACCAATTTCTACGATATCCACATATTCTTCAACTTTTTTAGCTAATTTTGCTGCTTCTTCTTTATTTAATAAATCGATTGCTAATTGTAATTCCATTACAAACATCCTTTCATATCATAGTCGTAGTAGTATACATACCCATGTTAAATATTTTTAAACCTTTAAATCACTTCAAATTATTTTCTTTCATTTATAAATAAATTGAGCATAGGTGTACAATTCGATAGTTCTTTTTAGTAAAATAGATAGATACACACATTGTATGGTTGTAAGGAGTGAACGTGTTGGAACCCATTAAAGCTGAAGAAGTACAACGATTGTTAACTACATTTGAAAACAAACCTGTCTATTTGCATGTTGAAACGACGAATGGTGCATATGCTAATCATTTTGATCAACGTGTGTTTAATGCAGGTACGTTTTTACGAAATATACAAGTCACATATGAACATGCGCAACTAAAGGGCGGAGATAAAGATCCATTTCGTGTTGGGTTGAAACTTCGTGATGGAGGTTGGGTATATGTACAAGGCCTGACTCACTATGAAATTAATGATAATAATGAATTTTTAATAGCTGGATTTAATTACGAAGGACAGTTGGCTGCAACGATTGAAATCAGTGAACAGCCATTCACAGTATAGAGGAGGAAGATTCATGAAAGATGAAAGACATGTACTAATGATATTTCCACATCCCGATGATGAAACCTTCTCATCTGCTGGGACGATCGCAAGTTATATTGAAAACGGGGTGCCTGTCACTTATGCCTGTCTCACATTAGGACAAATGGGACGTAATTTAGGCAATCCCCCTTTTGCGACAAGAGAGTCACTACCTTATATTCGCGAAAAAGAATTAGAAGATGCTATGAAAGTGATTGGTATTACTGATTTACGTAAAATGGGTTTAAGAGATAAAACAGTAGAATTTGAGCCACATGAGCAAATGGATGATATGGTAAAAACATTGATTGAGGAGACAAATCCATCAGTTATTATTTCATTTTATCCAAAATTTGCTGTACATCCAGACCATGAAGCAACAGCTGAAGCTGTCGTAAGAACAGTAGGACGTATGCCTAAAGAAGAGCGTCCAAGACTTCAACTCGTAGCATTCAGTAATGATGCACCGGATATTTTAGGAGAACCTGATATATTAAATGACATTAGTCAATATAAAGAGATTAAATTAAAAGCGTTTGAAGCTCATAAATCTCAAACAGGTCCTTTCTTAAAACAATTAGCTAGCCCTGAAGTTGGTGGAGAAACACAAAGTTTTCTAGAAGTCGAACCTTATTGGACGTATCATTTCGATAATTAAAATCATTAGAGGAGGTACAATAAACGAATGACTGAATTTGATTTATCTACTCGAGAAGGTCGCTGGAAACATTTTGGTTCAGTAGACCCTATCAAAGGTACAAAACCTACAACTAAAAATGAAATGACTGATTTACAAAGTACACATAAAAACTTCTTATTTGAAATTGAAGAAGTGGGTATTAAAAATTTAGTATATCCTGTTAAAATTGATCAATTTCAAACAGCAGGTACATTTAGTTTCTCAACAAGTTTAAATAAAGATGAAAAAGGTATTAACATGAGTCGTATCTTAGAAAGTGTTGAGAAACATTATAATAATGGTTTAGAACTGGATTTCGATACACTATATCAAGTATTACGTACATTACAAGACAATATGAAACAGAATGCTGCGGGAGTAGACGTTTCAGGTAAATGGTTCTTTGATCGTTATAGTCCTGTAACTCATATCAAAGCAGTGGGTCATGCTGATGTTACTTACGGTTTAGCAATTCATAAAGATCAAGTAACGCGTAAAGAAATTACCCTCACAGCTACTGTAACAACACTTTGTCCTTGCTCTAAAGAAATTAGCGAATACTCTGCTCATAATCAACGTGGTGTTGTAACAGTGAAAGTGTATTTAGATAAAAATTCTGAAATGACAGATGATTACAAAGAAAAGATTTTAGATGCAATGGAAGCAAATGCAAGCTCTATTCTTTATCCAATTTTAAAACGTCCTGATGAAAAACGCGTAACAGAACGTGCATATGAAAATCCACGTTTCGTTGAAGATTTAATTCGTTTAATTGCTGCAGATTTAGTAGATTTTGACTGGATTGATGGCTTTGACATTGAATGTCGAAACGAAGAATCCATTCACCAACACGATGCTTTCGCAAGACTAAAATATAGAAAATAAATAATACCCCCTATATTGAGTGAACACATACACTGAATATAGGGGGTATATTTTATTTTTTAAATATTTTTTTGAATTCTGATGGAGACATTGCACCAGCATGTTTGTGTTGGTATATTAAGCGATTTTTAAATTTCTCTTTATTATTATAAATTTCTTTTAAAATACTTGAAAATTCTTTTCCATTATTAGAAATAATTATATTATTAGGTGCCGTTACATCTGCGTTATGTGTAATTTCTTTTTCCGCTAGTATTAGTAAGTTATAATCGAAAGCTGCTCTCACTGAATCCAATATTTCTTTACCTTTATTGATATCTAAATATATATCACATTCTTCGTATAACTCTATAATTTTCTTTTTTATCACATTAGGATATAAATGAATATTAGAATATTTATTAAGTGTTAATAGTTTATTAGACATAGTAGTTAAAGCTGCAATATGTAAATCATACTGTGGATTAGATTGTGCAAGTTGCTCTAAATATAATACTTGATCTGAATTAGTTAAACATAAAATTTGATTTGAATAACTATTATTTTTTTTGAATTTATAGACATATCCACCTTTAATGACAACGTTTTTTTGTTCTTCTAATTTATATGCTAATTGTGAGTATTTTTTTTCATTATTGTATTGAGCGATAGTCTCTGTATTACTTTTTTCAGCTGCTTTTACCTCATTATCTGCATGGCCAAAAATCAAGGTAGCTCCAACTAAAATAGAAGCTGTTCCTACTGTGAATTTTCTTATAGAGTACTTATTTAGTCTGTTTGATATAAAATCCAACTTCTTTTTAATAGGACCTTGTCTTCTTTTACTTATATTTACCTCCTAATAAATAAATTATTTACATTTTTAAAGCTAACTACATACATTTTTATATGTAAACATAATACTAACTTAATTTATTTTCTCATTTAACGCAATACTTTTAATTTTTTTTACAATAAAAAAATAAATATTAAGTCTATCAAAAGATAGGATGACCTAATCCTTTTAAATCTAATAAATTGTTCTACAATGTATTTTCTTAAAAATTAACAATGTAGATTAATATTAAACTATTTTCTTTCAATATAGTAAATATTTTTTTATTGTTTAAATTTACAGGTAGATTACATGCATTTTTATAATTCTAACTAAAATATTGTAACACTTAACATACTTTTTTATCAAAAAATTTTAATCAATTTACTAAATATTTTATTTTTTAAAGGCTAGATATGGAAGCTAATTTAGAAATTAATTTTAATTGAATATAATCGATTTAAAAGTTACCAAAGTAAAATAGTATAACTAAGATAATTGTTTTTTATACAATTATTTTCCACTTATACAGTGCATACCTATAATTTCAATTTGTCTTACTTTATTAAAAATACTAACTCTTCTCACACAAATTACTTATCTAAAATCACAAAAAATAGCCCTCCCAAATAGTGGGAAGACTATTTTCATTGTAGTAGTAAACTACTTTTTATCTGTTCTATTTTTACGACGTTTTCCTGCTAAGAAGAGCGTACCAGCAGCAGCAAATAAAGAGCCAAGTAAAGTGCCATTATTTTGTTCATTATTACCTGTTTCAGGTAATGCTTTAGCTTCACTATTATTTTGTTTATGAGTATTATTTGAAGTATTATTATCTTCATTTAACTCTGATACGTCATTGTTTGAATCTGTTTGATCAGTGTTGTTAACAGACGCAGTATTATTTGAATCTGTAGTAGCGTTATTATCAGTTAGACTATCTTTATTTCCTTCAACTGAATTATTACTATCTAAAGAGTTATTACCTTCTTCATCTTTTGAATTATCTTCATTTGATGAGCCTTTATCTGCTCCGTCTTCTGAGTTATCTCCATCTGATGAATCATTGCCTGCTCCATCTTCTGAGTTATCTC
>NZ_PPQE01000024.1 GCF_002901845.1 Staphylococcus hominis subsp. hominis | reverse complement strand
AAATGAACATTGAAAACTGAATGACAATATGTCAACGTTAATTCCAATAAAGTAACTTAAATGTTACAAACACTATTTAGTATTATGAGCTAATCAAACATCATAAATTTTTATGGAGAGTTTGATCCTGGCTCAGGATGAACGCTGGCGGCGTGCCTAATACATGCAAGTCGAGCGAACAGACGAGGAGCTTGCTCCTTTGACGTTAGCGGCGGACGGGTGAGTAACACGTGGGTAACCTACCTATAAGACTGGGATAACTTCGGGAAACCGGAGCTAATACCGGATAATATTTCGAACCGCATGGTTCGATAGTGAAAGATGGCTTTGCTATCACTTATAGATGGACCTGCGCCGTATTAGCTAGTTGGTAAGGTAACGGCTTACCAAGGCAACGATACGTAGCCGACCTGAGAGGGTGATCGGCCACACTGGAACTGAGACACGGTCCAGACTCCTACGGGAGGCAGCAGTAGGGAATCTTCCGCAATGGGCGAAAGCCTGACGGAGCAACGCCGCGTGAGTGATGAAGGTCTTCGGATCGTAAAACTCTGTTATTAGGGAAGAACAAACGTGTAAGTAACTGTGCACGTCTTGACGGTACCTAATCAGAAAGCCACGGCTAACTACGTGCCAGCAGCCGCGGTAATACGTAGGTGGCAAGCGTTATCCGGAATTATTGGGCGTAAAGCGCGCGTAGGCGGTTTTTTAAGTCTGATGTGAAAGCCCACGGCTCAACCGTGGAGGGTCATTGGAAACTGGAAAACTTGAGTGCAGAAGAGGAAAGTGGAATTCCATGTGTAGCGGTGAAATGCGCAGAGATATGGAGGAACACCAGTGGCGAAGGCGACTTTCTGGTCTGTAACTGACGCTGATGTGCGAAAGCGTGGGGATCAAACAGGATTAGATACCCTGGTAGTCCACGCCGTAAACGATGAGTGCTAAGTGTTAGGGGGTTTCCGCCCCTTAGTGCTGCAGCTAACGCATTAAGCACTCCGCCTGGGGAGTACGACCGCAAGGTTGAAACTCAAAGGAATTGACGGGGACCCGCACAAGCGGTGGAGCATGTGGTTTAATTCGAAGCAACGCGAAGAACCTTACCAAATCTTGACATCCTTTGACCCTTCTAGAGATAGAAGTTTCCCCTTCGGGGGACAAAGTGACAGGTGGTGCATGGTTGTCGTCAGCTCGTGTCGTGAGATGTTGGGTTAAGTCCCGCAACGAGCGCAACCCTTAAGCTTAGTTGCCATCATTAAGTTGGGCACTCTAAGTTGACTGCCGGTGACAAACCGGAGGAAGGTGGGGATGACGTCAAATCATCATGCCCCTTATGATTTGGGCTACACACGTGCTACAATGGACAATACAAAGGGCAGCGAAACCGCGAGGTCAAGCAAATCCCATAAAGTTGTTCTCAGTTCGGATTGTAGTCTGCAACTCGACTACATGAAGCTGGAATCGCTAGTAATCGTAGATCAGCATGCTACGGTGAATACGTTCCCGGGTCTTGTACACACCGCCCGTCACACCACGAGAGTTTGTAACACCCGAAGCCGGTGGAGTAACCATTTGGAGCTAGCCGTCGAAGGTGGGACAAATGATTGGGGTGAAGTCGTAACAAGGTAGCCGTATCGGAAGGTGCGGCTGGATCACCTCCTTTCTAAGGATATATTCGGAACATCTCGTAGAGATGATACGGAATAACGTGACATATTGTATTCAGTTTTGAATGTTT
>NZ_PPQE01000023.1 GCF_002901845.1 Staphylococcus hominis subsp. hominis | reverse complement strand
CATCATCTTGTTCATCTTTTTGACCGAAGAAGTCACCAGGAGTAGCTGGTTTAGAAGTATCTACATAGTCAGCACCTTCTTCAACTACATCAGCTTTAGGGAAGAAATCTTCAGAAGTAGCTTCTTTAGAAGTATCTACATAGTCAGCACCTTCTTCAACTACATTAGCTTTAGGGAAGAAGTCTTCAGAAGTAGCAGGTTGATCAGTGTTAGCATTAGTAGCACCTTCTTCAACT
>NZ_PPQE01000022.1 GCF_002901845.1 Staphylococcus hominis subsp. hominis | reverse complement strand
CCAACATCCTAGTTGTCTGGGCAACGCCACATCCTTTTCCACTTAACATATATTTTGGGACCTTAGCTGGTGGTCTGGGCTGTTTCCCTTTCGAACACGGACCTTATCACCCATGTTCTGACTCCCAAGTTAAATTAATTGGCATTCGGAGTTTGTCTGAATTCGGTAACCCGAGAGGGGCCCCTCGTCCAAACAGTGCTCTACCTCCAATAATCATCACTTGAGGCTAGCCCTAAAGCTATTTCGGAGAGAACCAGCTATCTCCAAGTTCGATTGGAATTTCTCCGCTACCCACAGTTCATCCGCTCACTTTTCAACGTAAGTCGGTTCGGTCCTCCATTCAGTGTTACCTGAACTTCAACCTGACCATGGGTAGATCACCTGGTTTCGGGTCTACGACCAAATACTACACGCCCTATTCAGACTCGCTTTCGCTACGGCTCCACATTTTCTGCTTAACCTTGCATCAGATCGTAACTCGCCGGTTCATTCTACAAAAGGCACGCCATCACCCATTAACGGGCTCTGACTACTTGTAAGCACACGGTTTCAAGTTCTCTTTCACTCCCCTTCCGGGGTACTTTTCACCTTTCCCTCACGGTACTGGTTCACTATCGGTCACTAGAGAGTATTTAGCCTTAGGAGATGGTCCTCCCAGATTCCGACGGAATTTCACGTGCTCCGTCGTACTCAGGATCCACTCAAGAGAGAATATATTTTCAACTACAGGATTATTACCTTCTTTGATTCAACTTTCCAGATGATTCGTTTAATATATTCCTTTGTAACTCCGTATAGAGTGTCCTACAACCCCAATAAGCAAGCTTATTGGTTTGGGCTCTTCCCGTTTCGCTCGCCGCTACTCAGGGAATCGAATTTTCTTTCTCTTCCTCCGGGTACTAAGATGTTTCAGTTCTCCGGGTCTGCCTTCTGACAAGCTATGAATTCACTTGTCGATAACACAACATAACTTGTGCTGGGTTTCCCCATTCGGAAATCTCTGGATCAACGCTTACTTACAGCTACCCAAAGCATATCGTCGTTAGTAACGTCCTTCATCGGCTTCTAGTGCCAAGGCATCCACCGTGCGCCCTTAATAACTTAATCTAATATAGTTATTAATCTGTGAGTGTTCTTTCGAACACTAGCGATTATTTTT
>NZ_PPQE01000003.1 GCF_002901845.1 Staphylococcus hominis subsp. hominis | reverse complement strand
TCGAACTTTATCTTCAATGGCAATTGAGTAAATCTGAAAATGAACTGTAGTTAAACAAGTAGGTAGGACTAAAACGTTTCTGTTTTAGTCCTATTTTTTCTATAAATGGTTATTATTCATTTGAAAATGGCTCAAACATGTCGCATAAGATGAAAAATAAAATGATCATTTAACGTTGTTTTAACTTTAAAAATTATAAAAATACTAACCGTTTTTATATTCTTTAGCAATCTTTCGTAGTTATAAAAGTGACTTAATAAAATCGTTTTTGTCATTTATTTTGTTAAAGATTGGAAAGAAAAGGTTGAATTTATTATTCCAAAAAATCAAAATTCAGATTCAATTGATATACATCATAAACAAAAAGTAAGTCGTTAATGTTCAAGACATGGATCGAATATAATTTTAAATTTGAATTTTTTCTATCCCAAACTAAGTAAATATTTTTACTTAGTTTTCTCTTTTTTTATCTTCAATCATTTTACTAACAATGGTTATCTTGAAAATAAAAATAAGCACTTAAAGTAAAAAGTGAACAAGAAAATAGCCACTTTTGTCTTAAAGCACGTTTTGTTTTTGGAAATATTACAAACATGGGAGTCTTTTTAAAGAGTATTTGACATGAGCATAAGGAAATCTAGTACCACCTTCGGTGGTATTCAGCATAGCTGAAAGATTTACCTTTTATTCGTTCTACTCAATTGTTCACCATAAATAGCTTAAAAGCTTTATATAAAGGTGATTATAAGCATTCTTATACATTGAATTAGAGGGTGTAATATGATACTTTATTACAGACTCTTTACAATTGTTACAAGACCATTTTGAATTGTCTGAAGACTCCTTTTTTTGTTGATTTCATAGGCTTCAGTCGTCGTCGAGACTCTTAAGAGTCTTAATTTTTTCAACCAAAGACTCTTAAGACTCCTACTTTTAGTATTAATATCGAAAATAAAATCACTCAAAAGTAATCTAAGCAATTCATTCATTTGTTTTACTTTTTGAATTTGATGAAATACCTTTTGATCAATATCGAATTCAATATTGATCACATTATTTGTTTTTAAGTTCAAAGAAAAAAGGAAAGAATAAAACAATTTCTGTACTTTTCTATGCTCAATTTGATTAAAAAGTGATTCGAAATGAAACTTATTTTAGCTTTTTATTAATTTAAAAATTTATAAAAAACGATAAAATACGTAATAAGATTCATTGAATGCTCATACTCCAAAATATTATTTTTTGACTTTTTATGATTCCGTAAATATCTAAAATCATAAAAATGAACGACATATAGAAGATACTTTTGAAGAAATATTGATGAGTATATTTATCACAAGTAACTTGAAATTGATTTCAATTCTTGAATTTTTCGTAGCTCTTTTATTCCAAAATTATAAATATAATGTTTTGATTTACTACCATATAGAAATAGCTCAAAGCAGTTTTGTAAGTCAAAATCATATTCGATTTTTAAATTTAGTTCACATTTGCGTTTTATGAGTCTTTAAATTAAAAATGTATAAAGAACACCTAAACACTTTAAAAAGTATTTTAAAATTGTAAATAGGGTATTTAAAATTTGATAACTCCTATGATAATTTTTATTAAAAAGAAGAGTTTTTGATGATTGATTTTTTAAAAAATAATTCAAATACTTTTTCACAACCTATGATTTTGGCATCTATTCTTTTTGTTTTTGCAGGTCCTTTAGGGGCATTTTTAGGAGTGGTTATTGGACTTTTACTTGGTAGAAAGTTAGATAAAAATGGAAATTAGACACGCATTTATACTGAAGAAATTTATTGTGCGTTGAGAAGAACCCTTAACTAAACTTGTAGACGAATGTCAGCATAGCGTGAGCTATTAAACCGATTATTCGACAAGTTTTGGGATTGTTAAGGGTTCGAGGCTCAACGTCAATAAAGCAATTGGAATAAATAAATCTTAGTTGATTTCTGGGATATTCCATTCGATTTCTATTAGGTTTCTTTCGCTTCCATGACTTTCTGATTTTATTTCTTTGAAAATTATTTCTGCTATTCTACCGTGATTATTTATTAATATTGCTAAATCTTTTATAGTGAAATCTCTAATCCAGCTACTAGTATCTAGTCTTTTTATTATATTTTCAGGGTTTTTTAAATTTTCTTGTAATTCATAATAAATATCGTTGTCTTTGTAATTTTTTATTCTAGCTATTTTTATTGTACCTGCTTCCATAATTCTTGCTATTTCGTTAGAAGCAACTTGCAATCTCATTTTGAATTCGTATGATAGTTCTCCAATTGTAAACTCTCCGTTGTTATTCGAAGGGTCTACTTTTTTAGTTCCTCTTTCGCTCTTATCTTTGTAGTATAATTCTTTGCTTGCATGATCTTTTTGATTTAACGCTGTGAATAAGTTTTTGTTATTTGGATTTTTTTCGGTTTTTTTTAGTATTAGTCTTTCTCTTTCTTCTTGGAGTATAGGAGTATTAGTACTACCTTTTCTTATAAAGGATAGACCCTCGAATAAAGATGATTTTTTTATTTTTAGTTCTTTTTTTAATTCGTAAGGTGTTTCTAAATTATTAGAGTTTATAGCTATGTATCCTACTTTTTTATCGTTATATTCTATTTGACCGGTTTCTATTTTTGGTCTCGGTTTGACATATACGTCAATAATATTTTGATAATGTCCATCGTCGAACATTTCTTTTTTTAATCCTATTATTTTTTTATCATCACTTACTCCAAAGATTATAAATTTATTTTCGTTATAAGAATCTATGCTATTTAACATAGCAAGGATATCTTTAATAAATTCGTCTTTTTTTTCTTTTGTATACTCTATTTGTTTGTAGTCTAATCTGCTATTTTCGTTTGGTAGTTCTTTTAAAATTTCTTTGATTTCATTTTCAATAGTCATGATTATTTTCTCCTTGAATTTTAAGCGAGTTTCTTCTTGTCTTGATACTATATAGAAATAACGTTCTTTTTTTAATAGGGATAGACACTTGTACATTAACTTGAATGATTTAAAAAATTTGAGGTTATTTATATTTTACTAAAATCAAGTTTGTTATTGTTACTTTTTAATGTTTATTTAGACATAAAACGACTTATCGGAAGTTATATGTAACTCATCTAGTACAGATGATATAATATACAGGTCGCCTATCTCTCAGGCGTCAATTTAGACGCAGAGAGGAGGTGCATATCAGATGGTCGAAGCTCTTGTTCACATCACGACCACAGTCATCAGTGGTTGTATTGTTGCTTTATTTACGCATTGGCTACGTACACGTAACAATAAGAAAAAATAGGCGATATTAGCCAACACCTAAAAACCCCCTCACTACTCGCAATAGTGAGGGGGTTGGTGCATATAATGCACGAAGCTCTTGTTATCTAAATTATAACACTGGTTAGTAGAGGAATGCAAAATTGAAATTATGAAATATAAAGGGGATAGAATCTGAAAATGAGTATTGTTAAAAACGAAAATGAAGAAGCAGTTATTGCTATATTAAAATTCGTACATCCAAATTACGCAGAAGATTTTGAAAATGACAATTTATACTTCAATAATCTTCAGAGATTTCATGAGATTGAACATGATGAAATAGGGGATAAATTAGAAGGAGTTATTTCAAACAAACTAGGAAATAAATATGCACCGAATGATGAAGTAGAGATGTATATCAGAAATTTAGAAGTTCCTAATTCCAAAATTCACAAAGTAAATGTAAAAGAGGTAACTTTGAAAAATACTTCAGATATTGTTAAAGAGTTTAAGATCTGTTGTTTCTCAATAATAAGGCTGAAAGATTTAGTTGAGTGTGATGATGGTAAGTATAGGTTAAATCAAGAATTTGTACGAAAAATGAATGGTATAATTGATAATAGAAATATATACGTAACTATTCATTTAAAAAATTTCATAAATAAATTGGTCAGAACATTTTCGGAGAAGGATACATATTTTAAAGCAGCCATTGTTAAATATTTCGAGGATAAACACCCTTTATTCTATAAAATAGAAAGTGGCGAAAAACTTATAGTTAAAGACTTTATAAATGCTAGTTTTTATAAAACTAGTCAATATGATAGTCAAAAGGAATACAGAATTCTAACATATAAACTAAAAGAAAATAAGCTTAAAATCGAAGGTCTGTATGACAAATTTCAGAAATTAGAAAATTTAAAACAACTTGCAATTAATTTTTATACAGAAGAAGAATATAGAAATTTAAATAAATGACAAATTTAAGTACACCTAAAAAATCCCCTCACTACGAAAATAGTGAGAGGATTGGTGTATCCATACTAGAATTCTTATTAACTGTATTATAACGCTAGATAGTAGAGAAATGCAAAATTATAAAGTGTGTTGAGTTAGATTAGACATTTTTCTTTTTAAAGACAAATACTACTAGAATTAAGCAAATAATAATATAAACAATATTACCAATAAATAATTCATGCAGTTCTAATTTTGTGAATTTTTTCATGCTTTTATCTACAATTTGAATCATAATATTCATCATATTGATAGGGTTCCATTTTAACCATTCCCATTTATCTATAACAATTGTTAATATACCTGACAAAATTGAAGTGGCAAAATAAAATACAATACCAACAGCAATAGAAACACCAGGACTTTTCATTGCACATGAAATTAATAAAGTGACACTTAAAACTAACCAAGTTCCGACAT
Organism: Staphylococcus hominis subsp. hominis; assembly: GCF_002901845.1. Lineage (GTDB taxonomy): Bacteria > Bacillota > Bacilli > Staphylococcales > Staphylococcaceae > Staphylococcus > Staphylococcus hominis. Next base: position 10,708 of record NZ_PPQE01000003.1, on the reverse strand, counting down.
ATGTACCTAACCCAGTTAATAACATTTTACTTAACAACGATAACTCATCTCCCTTACTTTCAAGGAGATTAATATCATTGAAGAAAATAGACCATAAAATAATTCCTACAATAATGCTAATAATAAAATACAGTAATGAAAAAATTACTAATGTAATAATTTTACTGATAATAATATTTGTTCTTGTATATTTACGATAGAGAAGGTTTTTAATTGTACCATGATAAAATTCCATTGAAATAATGGTGCTAGCTTGAATAATTAATAAAAAGATAAACCATGAAAATACGCTAAAAGCTGATTCAATAGACGATTGCGGAGAAAAAATATCATCGTATTTTTTCGAGATTATAGCTTGAATAACCATTAATAATATAATGATAATTGGTATAATAAATGTTGATTTCTTTTTACATAATTTAAAACATTCTTGTTTAATTAAAGTTCCCATTTTATGATTGTTCCTCCTTATCAATGATATTTAATAATACATTTTCTAAATCGTTATCTTCATATTGACTTAATTCTTCTTCTGTAGTTTCAGTAACGAGTTTACCTTTGTTAATGATAAGGATAGAATTTGTAATTTTTACTAATTCACTTAAAATATGACTAGAAATTAAAAAAGTAATTCCTTCTTGTGCTTTTTTTACAATAAGTTCTCTCACATCTCTCACAGCTTTAGGATCTAAACCATTCATAGGTTCATCTAAAATAATTAACTGCGGTTGATTTAAAAAAGCTATTGCAATACCTAATTTTTGTTTCATACCAAGAGAATATGTTTTTGCTTTGTTATGTATATAATCATCCATATCAAGTTGAGAGACAATTGTATCAATATCGTGAGTATTTTTTGTTTCATTTAATAGTTTTAAATTGTCATATCCTGACATGAAAGGATATATTCCAGGATTTTCAATCAATGCACCAACATTACTTTTTTTATTCTTATTTTCAATGATTCTAAATGTCCCATCTTGATAGCTTGAATAACCTAATATGACTTTCATTAAAGATGTTTTTCCTGCACCATTTGCACCCACAAGACCAATAATCTGTCCTCGCTTTAGATTTAAAGAAATATCTTCAAGAATAGTCTTATTACCTATCTTTTTTGTTAAATGTTCTACTGTTAAAACATCCATACAATTATCTCCTTTTTAATTATTTATATATATTATAAATCTAAACTTAATTTACCATAAAAGATAATTTAGTTAAAAGATGTATATTATGGGCACGCTCTAAATAAACAAAAATAGTCCTCTTATTAAAATAAGAGGACTATTTTTGTTTAAAATTATTCAAGACCATTCGCTTTCTAACATACTCATTTGCCATAAATTATAATATTCTCCATTTAATTTTCTAAAGTCTCTTTTTTCTCCTTCTTTTATAAATCCAATCTTTTTGTAACTTTTAATAGCTGATTTATTAAAGGCAAAAACACCTAATTCAATTCTGTGTAGTCCCAAATCTTCAAAAGCCTTTTTCAATAATTTCTTTATTATTTTAGGGCCTAATCCTTGGCCACGCATTTGCGGATCACCTACTAAAACTTTACTTAACGTGGCGGAACAATTTTTAAAATCTATATTATTTAAAGCAATATGACCTATAATTTTTTTTGAATTATTTTCTTCAATGATAACTTTATAAATTATTTTACTAGAATTTTCTTTATTTGTGTCTTTAATATATTCCTTTAATTGTTCTTCATCTAGGGGATAATTAAAATCTGTACCTGCCCATTTGACTAAAAGTTCAGGAGAGTTTATCCAGTTTATTAATAAATCAAAATCTTTCTCCTCAAAATATTCAAACTTAATCAATAAATTACTCCTTAAATAATAGGTTATTAACTATAAAAATTCAGTGAATGTTGCAATATAAACAACCACTACAATTTTTTGATACTTTCTTCATCAACTTTCTATCTTAAATTTTCGATTTTTTATAAAGCGTTTTGTATTATCTAAATAACTCTTTACAATTTACTGATTTTTAAGCTTTTGCTAATAGATTTATGCAACTTTAATATTATAAGTAAATCTATGCACTTCATCATTAAATTTAAATTCTGCCCAAATTTTATACATCCCTTTTTTAGGAAAATGAGCATAAAAGGTTGTAGAATCAGGTGATTCTGGGTGAACATGAATATAATCAGTTAATTGCTCATCAAATATAATCACATGTCCTAAAGCTCCTAAATAAGGTTGGGGAGTTAATTCTGTATTGAAAGTTAAAGGGACATGTTCATCTTCTTTAGCACTTATAGAATTTAAAGTTACATGAACTCCTTTGTTAACTTTTACCCAATTTTTATCAGAATTTAAAGATGTTGTAGAGGTTATTTTATCTCCAATTTGCAGTTCAATAGGATGAACGGAATACACATGGTTTTTTGGTGTAACATCAACAAAAGCCTGGTAAGTTCCTGGCTCTAATTGTTGGTTAATTATAAATAAACCTTCATGCTTTTTTTGAGGGTGTAGGTGGTAATATTTCTCCATGTCATTAGATACTAAAACGAAATGCATTTCTTTTTCATGCATAGTATCTAATAATGGGGCATTATTAAATTCATCTTCTAACGTAATTTCTATATTACCATCTCTATATACAACATTTGCTTTAATTTCGGGTTTGTTTGAATGATATTCATGATTATGATTCATATTTTTATCCTCCTTAATTTTTAATAAGGGCATATCATTAAACGATATGCCCAACTATTTAAATTATTTAATTACATCGTAACCTTGATCTTCAATAGCTTCTTTAAAGTCGTTGAAAGCTACTTGATTTTCATCAAATTCAACTTCCACATTCCCATTCGCCAAGCTTACTTCTGAAGATGTTACACCATCTAATCCATTTAATGCTTTTTCAATTGAATGCTTGCAATGGTCACAGCTCATACCTTCTACATTAATAACTTCGTTAGTCAATGTTGTCACCTCCTTTCAAGAAATATAAGATTCTTATAATTTCATACGTTTTAGACGTAAAGCGTTTGTGACAACACTTACAGAACTTAAAGCCATTGCTGCTCCCGCAACCCAAGGTGCTAGCAGACCAATTGCTGCTATAGGGATACCTGCAACATTGTAACCAAACGCCCAAAATAGATTTTGGCGAATATTACGAATTGTAGATTTACTTGCTTTTATTGCTTTTGGAATTAATAAAAGGTCTCCTCCTAAAATAGTTATATCAGCAGCTTCGATTGCAACTTCTGTACCTGTACCAATGGCAATACCAATATCTGCTTTAACTAGTGCTGGAGCATCATTGACACCATCTCCAACCATAGCTACTTTTTTACCTTCAGATTGAATTTCTGCTACTTTAGAAGCTTTTTCTTCTGGTAAAACCTCTGCAATAATCGTGTCTATACCAACTTGTTTTGCTATTGCTTGTGCGGTACGTTTGTTATCACCAGTTAACATAGCAACTTCAATACCTAATTCATGAAGTTTTTGAATAGCTTGTTGGGCAGTATCTTTAACTGTATCAGCTACAGCGACAACCCCTCTCAATTCGTTATCTACGCTTATAAGCATTGCAGTTTTTCCTTCTTTTTCAAATTGAGCGAGATTTGTTTCAGCTTCATTAGTTTGGATTCCTTTTTCACTCATTAGTTTTCGATTTCCGACAAAAAGTTCTTTACCATCAATTGTTGCATTTATACCGCGCCCTGGTATAGCTTCAAAATGGTCTACTTCTAAAAATTCTAATGATTTTTCTTTAGCATAACTTACGATAGCTTCAGCTAGTGGGTGTTCAGAACCTTTTTCTGCACTAGCTAACAATTGTAATGTTTGATCATCTCCACTAAAATCAGTGACTTCAGGTGTGCCATTTGTTATAGTGCCAGTTTTATCTAAAACAACTGTATTAATAGCGTGTGTACCTTCAATGTGTTCTCCACCTTTAAATAGAATGCCATTTTCAGCAGCTTTTCCGGTACCCACCATTATAGAAGTAGGCGTAGCTAAGCCTAACGCACAAGGACAAGCGATAACTAATACTGCTATTGCAGCAACTAAGGCTGGTTCAAATTGTCCCGGCTGAACTAATGAAATCCATATAATAAATGTGAAAATCGCGATACCTACAACGATAGGTACAAAATATCCAGAAATAATATCTGCTAGTCTTTGTATTGGCGCTTTAGAACCTTGCGCTTCTTCGACAACTTTAACAATGGAGGCAAGAGCTGTATCTTTACCAACTTTTGTTGCTTCAACAGTAATTGCTCCATTTTTATTCATTGTTGATCCTATAACATTATCATTTTGCATTTTTTCAACAGGAATAGATTCACCTGTCAACATTGACTCGTCAATTGAAGTCATACCTTTAATTATTTTGCCATCTACTGGTATTTTTTCTCCTGGTTTGATAACTAAATAGTCTCCTTCTTTTACCTCACTTAAAGGAACCATAGTCTCTTCACCGTTGCGTAATATACGTGCTTCTTTAGCTTGTAAATTCAACAATTTACTTAACGCATTTGTTGTTTGTGTTTTAGCACGTGCTTCTAAATACTTTCCGAAAAGAATTAAAGTAATTAATACAGCACTTGTTTCAAAATATAGGTGTGGCTCATAATTTGTATTAATTAACCACTTAATCGATTCATAAATACTATAAAAGAAGGCTGCGCTTGTACCTAAAGCGACAAGAACATCCATATTTGCTGACCCATTACGAAGGTTTTTATAAGCGCCTACATAAAATTGCCAACCAATAACAAATTGAACAGGCGTTGCTAATACAAATTGGAACCACGGGTTCATAAATATATGTGGTATTTGAATACCAAATAAATGAACGAACATTGTCATTAACAATGGAGCTGCTAAAACAGCTGAAACAACTAATTTAATTAACTGTCGTTTTAATTGTTTTTCTTTTTGGGAACTTTTTTCTGATGCTTCTTTTTTAGGTTGTGCCTCATACCCTAGGTTTTTAATACGTTGTTGAAATTCATCTACAGACGTCATATCAGGGTTGTATTCTACAGTAGCACTTTCTGTGGTTAAATTAACTGTAGCCTTATTTACACCTGAGATTCGATTTAAAACTTTTTCGATTTTATTCGAACAAGCTGCACACGTCATTCCCATTACATCGAGATCCACTTTTTCGGTTAAAACTCCATAACCTGTTTTTTGAATTGTATTTGCAATATCTTCTAATGATGTAACATTGGGGTTATATTCAATTGTAGCTTTCTCTGTAGAAGGATTTACATTAGCGTTAACTTCATCTAATTTATTTAGATTTTTTTCTACTTTATTCGAGCAAGCTGCACATGTCATGCCTGTGATACCTAATGAGGTTTTTTTAATATTTTCACTCAATTATTTCTTTCCTCCTATTTTGAAAATTGTTTTAATACAACCATCAATTCTTTGATACTTTCTTCTCCGTTGCCATTTTTAATACCTTCACTTACACAATTAGATATATGGTCTTCAGTTACTATAAAACCCACTTGTTTTAGGGCTGATTGTATTGCTGTTATTTGTACTAGTACATCTATACAATATCTATCTTCTGCTATCATTGATTGTAAACCGCGCATTTGTCCTTCTAATCTTTTGAGTCTATTGAGCAATGCGTCATTGTTTTTAACAGTAGTAGTGTTCAATTTCACCCCTCCTCATATACCCTAACGGGGTATCTCTTGTTGGAATCTATATTATACCCCTAGTAGGTATAAGTCAATACAAAAGTTTCATATAAAAAATTAATATTTATAGTTTGTTTTAAGAGGTACACTTGTATAAAATGTATGCTAAAACTTATATTAGGAGAGATATATTTGGATAAAAATATACAACTTGAGCTTTACACAAGACCTACATGCTCTGATTGCCAAGAATCAAAAAGGTATTTAAACTCTCAAGAGATTAGTTATAGTCATAAAGATGTAAGTCAAAATTTGGACTTAGAAGAAGAAATGAAAAAAATATCAGGCAACCGAATTGTTCCCTTATTTGTTTTTTATAAAAAAATTTTTTGGGGTAAAAAAAAGTTGTTTAAATATTACGTGGGATTTGAAAATAACAAAAAAGATATATTAAATATATTGGAATAATTAAATAAACAGCCATTATTAAAAAATAATGGCTGTTTATTTAATGATGATGTTGACTGTCTTCTTCTTTCACGATACAAAACAATTTTTCACTATGATTATTGTTAGAAGTTTCAGTCTGTATTGTGACATGTTGAATATTTTGATGATTGAGTTCATGTTCTATACGTTTAAGTAAAAACTCATTTTCAGTAATGGTCATTGTATCTTCTACAACAATATGACAAGATAACGCGTTTAATCCGCTAGTTACTGACCAAACATGAAAGTCATGAATATTTTTAACTTCTTTGAATTTTTTAATAGTTTTAATAATGTCTTTTGTATTTATATTGCTTGGTGCTCCCTCCATTAATACATGAAGACTTGATTTTGTTACATAAAAGCCGCTACGTAGTACTAAAATTGCTACAATCACACTTGCTAAAGGATCCGCCCACCCCCATCTAAAAAATATAATGAGAAGGGCTGCTATAACTGCACCTATAGATCCAAGCATGTCGCTTATTACATGCAAATATGCTCCACGCATATTTAAGTTTTCTTCTACATCGCTCCCGCGCAGCATTATCCAAGCCACAATAATATTAATAAACAAGCCTACCAAGGCGATAATTAACATGCCTGTAGAAGCTACCTCAGGGGGGTTTTTAAATCTCTCAATAGCTTCATAAAAAATATAGATAGCTATTAACATCAAAGTAATACCATTAAGTACAGCTGCTAGTATTTCAAACCTTTTGTAGCCAAAAGTTTTATTTGTATTAGCTTGCTTCGCTCCTAAAGTAAATGCAATTAAAGCAATACCTAAAGAAATAGAATCACTTAACATATGACCAGCATCTGAAATTAACGCAAGACTGTTAGTAAAGAAACCACCTAACCCTTCTACAATCATGTAACTTGTAATAATAATAAAACTAATTAATAAAGTCTTTTTGTTCGCGCCATGTGTATGATTATGATTGTGATCGTTTTCCATTTAATCCCTCCTCTTTTTAATGATGAAAAATATTTTCTATAATTTGAATTTTTGTTTTTATAACTATAGAGTTAAAAAATATAAAATTTCAATTAATGTTTTGTTACTCGAAGAAAATCATACTAACTTATGAATATATGAGCATATATTCATAAGTTAGTATGATTTTTATCCTTTGTCAATATAGAAATGCTTTGTATTTTGTATATTAAATAAAAACCCTACTTTGCTTTGGACAGTAGTGGGATTTTTGCATATGATAAACCACACTTCACTTGCTAAATATTAACTATATTATAATTAACAAGTGATAATTTCTTTTTAGAGAAAATAATGTATTCACGCCTTTAGGCGTGAATACATTATTTTTTTTTGAATAGTTTAGAAAAGATAGATTGTTTTTGTTCATTTTTTTTTGATGCTTTTGGAGTAATGATATCTTCTTTTGAATCTATATTATCAGTTTCTATTTTTTTGGTATTACTTAATATATTTTGGCTATTTAAATTCAAAGATTGTTCTTGTTTTAATGCAATTGTTAAATCGTCAATTTGTCGATTCTTTTGTCGAATTTCTGATTCTAAATGCTCTATGTATTTATCGATATAACTGCTATATTGGTTATTTAATGATTCTGTTTTGTTTGTCGATTTTTCATCAAATTTTGTCGATTCTTTTGTCGTTTTTTTATTTAAAATTGTTTTTAGATAATCTATTGTATTATCATCTATTAATGATTTGTTACCTACTTTGTTTACCTTCAAATTTGAAGGTAAACTTTTTAAATGATAATGAATTGTTTGTTTAGAGACATCTAAAAGTTCAGAAACTTCCTTTACAGTTTTCATCAAATAACTGGGTCTCCTTTACTTTTTCATTTTTTGTAAAAACGCTTGACGTTCTTCTTCTGTATACGCAGATGTCTTAGATGTGGTTGGTTCATAAGTGTTATTTTTTAACCATTGTGGCGTCATTTCACGGCTTATATATTGTTTTGGTTTGCCTGTACTTATCATATTAGATTGTCGTTTCGAATGAATACGTTTCTCAGGTTCAAAAGAAAATTCTAACCATTCAATCTTTCGTCCTTTTTTAGCTTTAATTTTATTAATATTGAGATTTTTAAATAAAAAGCCTAATTCTTTAATTATTGGTTTAAATACATACTTATCAATTTCACTCATTCGATAACTTTTCGGAATATCTAAACGTTCTCTGAAATCATTAATTTGAATTTTGAAATATCCTGTATGTTTATATTGCTTTAGTAATCTAAACATATTTTTTGCATAAGTTGATTTTAGTTGTGTCATTTCCTGTAGTTCAAATTTAGTGAAATCAGCAGTAATTGAATTGAGTATATGCTTCAAATCATTATTAACACTAATAGACAGGTATTGTTTTTTTATATCAACTTTATAAGAAGTGAACAATACAAATTTTTCAAATGATTGCTCGTTACGTTCTGTATAAGTTAAATGCAACATTTTATCGTATACATGTTCTAAATCTTTTATAAAACGCGCTTGTGATCGTGAGTAATAATTACTAAGATGTTTTAATTCATCAAAAGGTATTTCTAGTTTACGTGTGTCTTGTTCTTTAAGTTTATTACACAATGTAAAAAACAAATCGACTTCTGTACTTGTAAATTTTCTTAAAGGTACTAAATTCATTTCGTTTCGGTACACAACAGTCTCTCCAGTCATGTTATAATCACTCCTACATATGTTTTTAGTTTTAGGATTAAAGGAAAAGACGTCTAAATTTCTTCCTTTAATCCTTTTTTGTAACAACATAGGGTAGTTTTATGATAAATCCACCCTATAAAATGAATTTAATATTACTATAACATAATATATAACGCAATCCCAAAACGATTAGGTATCTTTGTTACAAAATCTACCCTTTCCTGTTACAAAATCTACCCTTTAGAGTTCTAAAACCTTACTGCGAGTAAGCTTCAACAACTCTCTAAAAAGGGTTTAAAAAGATTTATATAAATATATATAAAGATTAGGACAAAATTACCCCAAGTTCAGAATCACTTTAAAGAATGAATAAATTCATACGAATTTATTTTGATATTAAAAAACCTGAACCAGACCTTTTTTGTAAAAAAGGTCTAACAAAAAACTTCTTGAACTCGCCGTTCAAACTGCAGGGAATTGGAGGTTATCCAATTCCACTGCGTTTAGTATGGCGAGCTATGTAAGTATGTCAACTCCTTATACTCATTCACTTCGTTCATTCCGTTACCGTTGACACACAAAAAATAAGAGCCTAGAACTTTGTTCTAAACCCTTAGTTAAATATTAGTAATCTCTTGATAATTTATATTGTTTATAAGCTAAATAAACAAGGCTTGCCTGAACCATGACTTGAGCTAAACTTAAGCCCAAACTGATACGTTTTTTTAATTTCTCACGATTAGCCATTTTTGGTTCTGTTGCAAAGTAAAAAATATAGCTAACCACTAATTTATCATGTCAGTGTTCGCTTAACTTGCTAGCATGATGCTAATTTCGTGGCATGGCGAAAATCCGTAGATCTGAAGAGACCTGCGGTTCTTTTTATATAGAGCGTAAATACATTCAATACCTTTTAAAGTATTCTTTGCTGTATTGATACTTTGATACTTTGTCTTTCTTACTTTAATATGACGGTGATCTTGCTCAATGAGGTTATTCAGATATTTCGATGTACGATGACAGTCAGGTTTAAGTTTAAAAGCTTTAATTACTTTAGCCATTGCTACCTTCGTTGAAGGTGCCTGATCTGTAATTACCTTTTGAGGTTTACCAAATTGTTTAATGAGACGTTTGATAAACGCATATGCTGAATGATTATCTCGTTGCTTACGCAACCAAATATCTAATGTATGTCCCTCTGCATCAATGGCACGATATAAATAGCTCCATTTTCCTTTTATTTTGATGTACGTCTCATCAATACGCCATTTGTAATAAGCTTTTTTATGCTTTTTCTTCCAAATTTGATATAAAATTGGGGCATATTCTTGAACCCAACGGTAGACCGTTGAATGATGAACGTTTACACCACGTTCCCTTAATATTTCAGATATATCACGATAACTCAATGCATATCTTAGATAGTAGCCAACGGCTACAGTGATAACATCCTTGTTAAATTGTTTATATCTGAAATAGTTCATACAGAAGACTCCTTTTTGTTAAAATTATACTATAAATTCAACTTTGCAACAGAACCACTTATTTTATAAATGTATTTATTTCTAGGAAGTTGGATATTAAATACCCCTTAACGAATGGAAAATTATTAAAAAAATCAGAGCCTATTGAAAATGTTTGGCAATTAATTGCTAAAAGATGGTGGATTGTATTCCCTATTGGAGGATTTTTAAGTTGGTTAATTCCGTTCTTGTTTGATAGATAGTCGATAGTTATTTTTTGATATTTAGAAACGAGTTGAAAACGAGTTTCTTCTTGTTTTGATACTATAAAAACAAAGTTACATAACGTAAGATTATCAGAAGCTCCATCACTATAAAAGGTGTATCAAGGGTTTATAAACCCTTGATACACCTTTTATATTCATTTTTAATTACCGAAGAATCGACTCCAAAA
>NZ_PPQE01000021.1 GCF_002901845.1 Staphylococcus hominis subsp. hominis | reverse complement strand
GACGTTCCGCTAGAGTAGGACGTTGCCAGGCAAATCATTGTATGGATGCGATGAGTTGATATTGAGACCGTGAGGTCTCTTTTTTTTATTTTAAAATATATATCTATATATAACTAATTAAAAGATGACTAAATGAATATACACTACGGATGGTTAGCATAGTGACTTTCATAAAAAAGTCCACTTTCAATGACTACCAATCCAAAATGAGTCAGAACTCATTTCCTCTATTTAAACTGTAAGTGCTTTAATAAGAGCATTAACATGCTTCTCTAATTTTTCTTCTGGGATACCTCCAAAGCCAATTAAGAAGGTAGGATGTTGTAGTTTTTTTTTGTTGTAAGGATAAGGTGTTAATTTAAGATTGCATTTTTTCGTTCTTTTTATGCATTCATTTATTGTCAAATTATTTTTAACTACAAGTGTGAAGTGCATTCCTGTTAGTGCGCCTTCAATTTTCAATTGTTCTTTATATGGTGTTAGTTTTTCTAAAATAAAAGTTAATTTATTTTTATATATTCTTCTCATTTTATTAAGATGACGTTCAAAGCTACCAGTTGCCATAAATTGTGCTACCATGTGTTGTAAATGTACAGGCACAGTATTGCTTTCAACATACTGCATCTCTCGGAATAATTTTAGCAGTTTATTTGGTAAGACAATGTAGGCCATACGACAACTTGGATAAAGCGATTTCGAAAATGTACTAATATATATTACTTTTTGTTTTTTATCTAAATTCTGTAATGCTGGAATAGGTTTTCCGAAATATCTAAATTCTGAATCATAATCATCTTCAATAATATATCGTTCCTTCTTTTGTTGTGCCCATTTTATAAGTTGTGTGCGCTTCTTTAAACTCATCACATATCCTGTTGGAAATTGATGAGATGGTGTGATATATAAAATATCATTATTTTTTTGAAAGACTTCATCGATATTAATTCCATCTTTTTCTACTCTAGCTTGTGTATAACTTATTCTATGCTTATCCAGTACATGTTTAATAGGTGGATAACTAGGTTGTTCTATAATAAATGATGAATCTTTTAATAAGTCAGTGACCATATTTAATAATTGTTCAGTTGAAGAGCCAATTATAATTTGATCTGGATGACAAGATACTCCTCTACTATTAAATAAATAATGAGAAATTTGCTGTCTTAAGTTGAATTCTCCTTGAACGCTTCCTTTACTCAAAAGGGCAAGTTGATCTTCTTCAAATACTTCTTTAGCATACTTTTTAAATAAATGACTAGGAAAATGTTTAGCATCAATTTCAGCTAAATTGAATTGATACTGATACGTATTTTCCTGTGTAGCTTTATCAGTTTCTAATATATCACTTATTTCAGGATAACTATTTGTTACTGGTAATGATTGAATTTCTGAAACATAATAACCTGAACGTGGTTTTGAATATATAAATCCTTCATCTAAAAGTAACTGATAGGCATGCTCAATTGTAGTATGACTAAGTGATAAATGTTCGCTCAACTGTCTTTTAGATGGAAATTTATCGTTTGATTCGTATACACCTTCAATAATTTGTTTTTTTAACTTTTCATATAAAGAAATATATAATGATTGTTTCTTCGTCATAAATCTGACCCCTAATTTTTTATTAAAATTGTACCTTTTTAAATATCAGTTTATATTTTAAAATGGATTTAATCAATTGAAAAGGGGTTTTATAAATGTCTAAAATTGTAGGATCTGAAAGAGTTAAACGTGGTATGGCTGAAATGCAAAAAGGCGGCGTCATTATGGATGTTGTTAATGCTGAACAAGCTAGAATCGCAGAGGAAGCTGGAGCAGTAGCAGTTATGGCCTTAGAACGCGTACCATCTGATATTAGAGCAGCTGGTGGTGTAGCACGTAGTGCCAATCCTAAAATTGTTGAAGAAGTAATGAATGCTGTTTCAATTCCAGTAATGGCTAAAGCACGTATCGGTCATATTACAGAAGCACGTGTATTAGAGGCTATGGGCGTAGACTATATTGATGAATCTGAAGTTCTTACTCCTGCAGATGAAGAATTTCATTTAAGAAAAGATCAATTTACTGTACCATTTGTTTGTGGTTGCCGTAATTTAGGCGAAGCAGCACGACGTATTGGCGAAGGTGCAGCGATGTTACGTACTAAAGGAGAACCTGGAACAGGTAATATTGTAGAAGCTGTACGTCACATGAGAAAAGTTAATTCAGAGGTTAGTCGTCTAACTGTAATGAATGACGATGAAATTATGACTTATGCTAAAGAATTAGGTGCACCATATAATGTATTAAAACAAATTAAAGAAGAAGGTCGTTTACCAGTAGTAAACTTTGCAGCGGGTGGTGTAGCAACACCTCAAGATGCTGCCTTAATGATGGAATTAGGGGCTGATGGGGTATTTGTGGGTTCAGGTATTTTTAAATCTGAAGATCCAGAAAAATTTGCAAAAGCTATTGTTCAAGCTACAACTCATTATCAAGATTATGAATTAATTGGAAAATTAGCAGCTGAATTAGGAACTGCAATGAAAGGTTTAGATATAAATAAAATCTCATTAGAAGAACGTATGCAAGAGCGTGGTTGGTAATTTATGAAGATTGGTGTATTAGCGTTACAAGGTGCAGTACGTGAACACATTCGTCACATTGAATTAAGTGGTCACGAAGGTATAGCAGTTAAGAAAGTTGAACAATTAGATGAAATTGATGGTCTTATTCTCCCTGGCGGTGAATCTACAACTTTAAGAAGACTTATGGATTTATATGGCTTTAAAGAAAAATTACAACAATCTGATTTACCAATGTTTGGAACTTGCGCAGGTCTTATTGTGCTTGCAAAAGATGTAGAAGGTGAGACAGGATATCTAAAAAAATTAGATATTACTGTTGCGCGTAATTCCTTTGGTAGACAAGTAGATAGTTTTGAAGCTGAGTTAGATGTTAAAAGTATTGCAAAAGATATAGAAGGTGTCTTTATAAGAGCACCACATATTGTTAATGTAGAAAATAATGTAGAAATATTAAGTTCTATTAGTGATAAAATAGTAGCTGTTAAGCAAGGGAAATACCTAGGGGTGTCTTTCCATCCAGAATTAACAGATGACTATCGTATAACTCAGTATTTTATTGAACATATAGTTAAATAAAAAAAGCTTGAGATCAAAATCTCAAGCTTTTTCTTATTAAATGAAGAATCCAGCGATAGCAGCTGAAATAAATGATACAAGTGTTGCACCGAATAATAACTTAATACCAAAACGTGCTACGACATCACCTTTTTCAGAGTTAAGTGATTTAATCGCACCAGAAATGATCCCAATAGAACTAAAGTTAGCAAATGAAACTAGAAATACAGACGTAATACCTTTTGCATGCTCAGAAATACCCTTCAAGCTTCCAAGTGATTGCATAGCAACAAATTCATTAGATAATAGTTTTGTTGCCATCACAGAACCTGATTTAACGGCATCCTGCCAAGGAACACCTGCTAAGAAAGCAAATGGTGCAAATACAAAACCAATTAACGTTTGGAAATCCCATTTGATTGCTCCGCCAGAAATTAAACTAAAAATACCACTTACAAGGCCATTTAATAAAGCAATGATTGCAATATAGCCAATTAACATTGCACCAACGATAACTGCTACTTTGAAACCATCTAAAATATATTCACCTAACATTTCAAAAAACGCTTGTTTTTTAGTTTCTGATTCATCCACTAGCAATTTGTCATCTTCTTCATTAACTTTATAAGGGTTAATAATAGAAGCAATAATGAAGCCACCAAATAAGTTTAATACAACCGCTGTAACAACATATTTAGGTTCAATCAATGTAAAATATGCACCGATAATTGATGCAGATACAGTAGACATTGCAGAAGCAGTTAAAGTATATAAACGTTGTTTAGGTATATATGGTAATTGTTGTTTTAATGAAATAAATACTTCAGATTGTCCAAGAATCGCAGCTGCTACTGCATTATATGATTCTAAACGCCCCATACCATTAATTTTAGAAATTAAGAACCCTAACACATTAATAATCCATGGAAGAATTCTAGTATATTGTAAAATACCAATTAATGCCGAAATAAATACGATTGGTAATAAGACACTAAAGAAGAATGGTGGATTGTTTGGATCTACAAATTTAAATCCTCCAAAAACAAAATTAACTCCTTCAGCAGCTTTTTGTAACAAATAGTTAAATCCATTTGAAATACCACCGATAATTGTAATACCAGCAGTCGTTTTCAAAAGAATAAATGCGAGTATAAGTTGAATAATTAATAATAATCCAACATAGTGCCAGCGAACATTCTTTTTATCTGAACTAAATAAAAATGCTAGCGCTAAAAAGACAATAATCCCAATGATCCCAATAAGAATATGCATAATTCTACTCCTTTAAAATTCTCTTTATCTTATATAATACAATAAAATAATAGAAGTAACATTAATATTTTTAAATAAAAAAAACAAATTGGTTGAAAAAGGTCAAAGTTGGTCATATAATATAGTCAAAGAAGGTCAAAAGGGGTGGTAAATCATGCACAACATGTCTGACATCATAGAACAATACATTAAACAACTATTTGAAGAAAGTAATGAAGATATGGTAGAAATTCAAAGAGCTAATATTGCTCAACGTTTCGATTGTGTGCCTTCTCAACTCAACTATGTTATTAAAACAAGATTTACAAATGAACATGGTTATGAAATAGAAAGTAAACGTGGTGGAGGAGGATATATCCGAATCACGAAAATTGAAAATAAAGATGCAACGGGTTATATTAATCATCTATTGCAATTAATTGGTCCTTCGATATCTCAACAACAAGCATATTATATAATTGATGGTTTGTTAGATAAAGGATTAATTAGTGATAGAGAAGCAAGAATGATTCAAGTGATTATTGATCGTGAAACACTATCAATGGATGTTGTTTCTAGAGATATTATTAGAGCAAATATTCTCAAACGATTATTACCTATCATTAATTACTATTAATAAATAATAAAGAAAAGCGAGGTGTCTATGTGTGCTTTGCGAAAATTGTCATTTAAATGAAGCAGAGGTTAAACTCACAGTAAAAAGTAAAGATGGTACCTCTGAAAAGTGGGTGTGTTCAGAATGTGCGCAAGGAGAGCATCCTTGGAATCAACAAGAACATCCTGCGTCATATTCAGAGTTCCAAGATGATATTGAAGAAGCCTTTGTAGTCAAACAAATCTTACAACATTTAGCAACTAAACACGGATTAAATTTTCATGAAGTAGCATTTCAAGAAGAAAAACGATGTCCTACATGTAACATGACATTGAAAGATATAGCTCATGTAGGTAAATTTGGATGTGCAAATTGCTATGCAGTATTTAAAGAGGATATTGTTGATATTGTAAGACGAGTACAAGGTGGACAATTTGAACATGTAGGCAAGATGCCTCGTTCTTCACATCATAAACTGGCAATAAAAAAACAAATTGAAGAAAAAACGAATTACTTAAATGTATTAATTGAAAAGCAAAAATTTGAAGAAGCAGCTGTCATTAGAGATGAAATTAAAGCCTTGAAACATGAAAGCGAGATGGAGCATGATGAATGATATGGGTGCACATATTAGTGAATGGATGAAAGAAACAGATGAATCTCCTATTGTAATGTCTTCGCGTATTCGTTTAGCACGTAATTTAGAAAATCATGTTCATCCTTTAATGTTTCCATCTGAACAAGCAGGTTTTAGAGTAATCAATGAAGTGCAAGATGCACTACCTAATTTATCTTTAATGCGTTTAGATACCATGGACCAACAAAGTAAGATGAAGTTAGTGGCTAAACATCTAATTAGTAAAGAATTGATTAAACAACCAGCTTCAGCGGTGTTATTAAATGAAGATGAATCTTTGAGTATTATGATTAATGAAGAAGATCATGTACGAATTCAAGCAATGGGTAATGATTTATCTCTGATAGATTTATATCAAAAGGCTTCAGACATTGATGATATTCTTGATGAACAATTAGAAATTAGTTTCGATGAAGATTTAGGTTATTTAACGACTTGTCCTACAAATATTGGGACTGGAATGCGAGCAAGTGTGATGCTTCATTTACCTGGATTATCTATAATGAAACGTATGAATCGTATTGCACAAACAATTAATCGTTTTGGATTTACGATTCGAGGTATATATGGAGAAGGTTCACAAGTTTATGGTCATATTTATCAAATTTCTAATCAACTTACATTAGGTAAGACGGAAGAAGATATTATTGATCAGTTGACAGAAGTAGTTCAACAAATTATTAATGAAGAAATGCAAATTCGTGAACGTTTAACACAATATAGTGAATTAGAAACGCTTGACCGTATTTATCGTTCGTTAGGAATATTACAAAATAGCCGTATGATATCAATGGAAGAAGCGTCATATAGATTAAGTGAAATTAAGTTAGGCATAGATTTAGGATATTTAAATTTAAGTAACTTTAAGTTTAATGAATTAATGGTAAGTATCCAATCTGCGTTTTTATATAATGATGAAGATGAAAACGTATCTGTAAATGAAAAACGGGCAAATATATTAAGAAAACATACAAATTAGGAGGTTGTAAACGATATGTTATTTGGTAGATTAACTGAACGCGCACAACGTGTATTAGCACATGCACAAGAAGAAGCAATTCGTTTAAATCATTCGAACATTGGTACTGAGCACTTACTACTTGGATTAATGAAAGAACCAGAAGGTATTGCTGCTAAAGTACTTGAAAGTTTTAATATTACTGAAGATAAAGTTATTGAAGAAGTTGAAAAATTAATCGGTCATGGTCAAGAACATTCAGGTACGTTGCACTATACACCAAGAGCTAAAAAAGTCATTGAACTATCAATGGATGAGGCAAGAAAATTGCATCATAACTTTGTAGGTACAGAACATATTTTATTAGGATTAATTCGTGAAAATGAAGGAGTAGCAGCACGTGTATTTGCTAACTTAGATTTGAATATTACTAAAGCACGTGCACAAGTAGTGAAAGCATTAGGTAGTCCTGAAATGAATACTAAAAATGCAACTGCAAATAAATCAAACAACACTCCTACATTGGATGGACTAGCACGAGACTTAACAGTTATTGCTAAAGACGGTACTTTAGATCCAGTTGTGGGTAGAGATAAAGAAATTACACGTGTTATTGAAGTATTAAGTCGTAGAACTAAAAATAACCCTGTACTTATTGGTGAACCAGGTGTAGGTAAAACAGCCATTGCTGAAGGTCTTGCACAAGCTATTGTAAATAATGAAGTACCAGAAACGTTAAAAAATAAACGTGTAATGTCACTAGATATGGGAACAGTCGTGGCAGGTACTAAATATCGTGGTGAATTCGAAGAACGGTTGAAAAAAGTCATGGATGAAATCCATCATGCAGGTAATGTCATTTTATTCATTGATGAATTGCATACACTAGTTGGTGCTGGTGGTGCAGAAGGTGCAATTGATGCATCTAATATTTTAAAACCAGCGTTAGCGCGTGGTGAGTTACAATGCATTGGTGCAACAACATTAGATGAATATCGTAAAAACATTGAAAAAGATGCTGCATTAGAACGTCGTTTCCAACCTATTCAAGTTGATGAACCATCTGTAGAGGATACTGTTGCTATTCTAAAAGGTTTACGTGATCGCTACGAAGCGCATCATCGTATTAATATTTCTGATGAAGCACTGGAAGCGGCTGCTAAATTAAGTAACCGTTATGTATCTGATCGTTTCCTACCAGATAAAGCAATTGATTTGATTGACGAAGCAAGTTCGAAAGTAAGACTAAAAAGTCACACAACTCCAAGTAATTTAAAAGAGATTGAACAAGAAATTGAAAAAGTTAAAAATGAAAAAGATGCTGCCGTCCATGCACAAGAATTTGAAAATGCAGCTAACTTAAGAGATAAACAATCAAAACTTGAAAAACAATATGAAGATGCTAAAAATGAATGGAAGACATCTCAAGGCGGACAATCAACATCATTATCTAAAGAAGATATTGCTGAAGTTATTGCAGGATGGACAGGGATTCCATTAACTAGAATTAATGAAACAGAGTCAGATCGTTTGCTTAATTTAGAAGAAACATTACATGATCGAGTAATTGGACAAAACGATGCTGTAACTTCTATTAGTAAAGCAGTTCGTCGTGCACGTGCAGGTCTAAAAGATCCTAAACGTCCAATCGGTAGTTTCATTTTCTTAGGACCAACTGGTGTAGGTAAAACTGAACTTGCCCGTGCATTAGCTGAATCAATGTTTGGTGAAGAAGACGCAATGATACGTGTTGATATGAGTGAATTTATGGAGAAACATGCTGTGAGTCGTTTAGTTGGAGCGCCTCCAGGTTATGTAGGCCATGATGATGGTGGTCAATTAACTGAAAAAGTTAGACGTAAGCCATATTCTGTTATCCTATTTGATGAAATTGAAAAAGCACATCCAGACGTATTTAATATCTTATTACAAGTACTTGATGATGGACATCTAACTGATACAAAAGGACGTCAAGTTGATTTCCGTAATACTGTTATTATTATGACATCAAATGTAGGAGCACAAGAACTACAAGATCAACGTTTCGCTGGATTCGGTGGCGCATCTGAAGGACAAGATTATGAAACAATTCGTAAAACTATGATGAAAGAACTTAAAAATTCATTCCGTCCTGAGTTCTTAAACCGTGTAGATGATATTATTGTTTTCCATAAATTAACAAAAGATGAACTTAAAGAAATTGTGACTATGATGGTAAATAAATTAACAAAACGTTTATCAGAACAAGATATTAATATTGTAGTTACTGATAAAGCTAAAGAAAAAATTGCTGAAGAAGGATATGATCCAGAATACGGCGCTCGTCCATTAATTAGAGCAATTCAAAAAACGGTCGAAGATAATTTAAGTGAATTGATACTTGATGGTAATCAAATTGAAGGAAAAGAAGTCACAATTGATCATGATGGCAATGAATTCAAGTATGATATCCATGATAAACAAGAAAATAATATAGAAGATACAAAAGAACCAGCAACAGAAGAATAAAATGAGTTTAAATTCAGAGTCTAGGAGTCATTAAATCCTAGGCTCTTCTTTTCATTTATATATATTTAAATTTGTCA
Organism: Staphylococcus hominis subsp. hominis; assembly: GCF_002901845.1. Classification (GTDB taxonomy): domain Bacteria; phylum Bacillota; class Bacilli; order Staphylococcales; family Staphylococcaceae; genus Staphylococcus; species Staphylococcus hominis. Next base: position 58,371 of record NZ_PPQE01000021.1, on the reverse strand, counting down.
TTATAACTGGATACATATAAAATAGATATGTTCAAAAAAATCGGAGGTGCAGTTTTGGCCAAAAAAAAAGTAATTTTCGAATGTATGGCTTGTGGATATCAGTCTCCTAAATGGATGGGAAAATGTCCAAATTGTGGTGCTTGGAATCAAATGGAGGAAATTATTGAAAAGACTTCCAATCCAAAACATGGTGTAAAGACAAAAGAGACACAAGCAAAAGTACAGAAATTAAATAGTATTAAGCATGAGACAACACCAAGAGTTCAAACGGACTCTAAAGAATTTAATCGTGTACTTGGTGGCGGAATTGTTAGTGGATCGCTCGTACTAATTGGCGGCGACCCAGGTATTGGGAAATCTACATTATTATTACAGATTTGTGCATCGTTATCACAGAAACTTAATGTACTTTATATCACGGGTGAAGAATCACTAAATCAAACGAAATTGCGTGCAGATCGTCTAGAGGAAGACTCTAGTAATTTAAATGTACTAGCTGAAACAGATTTAGAAGTTATTCATCAAACCGTGGAACAAGAGCGCCCAGATATACTTGTTGTCGATTCAATTCAAACGATTTATCATCCTGAGATTAGTTCAGCACCTGGCTCAGTATCACAAGTTCGAGAAAGTACACAAAGTTTAATGAATATTGCAAAACAAATGAATATCGCAACTTTTATAGTAGGTCACGTAACAAAAGAAGGACAAATTGCTGGTCCAAGACTATTAGAACATATGGTAGATACAGTTTTATACTTCGAAGGTGATGAACACCATGCTTATCGAATTCTAAGAGCAGTTAAAAATCGTTTTGGTTCAACGAATGAAATGGGTATTTTTGAAATGAAACAAAGTGGTTTGAAAGGTGTACAAAATCCTTCAGAAATGTTTTTAGAAGAACGCTCTACAAATGTTCCAGGATCAACAATTGTGGCTACTATGGAAGGCACACGACCACTATTGATTGAGGTGCAATCTCTAGTAACACCTACTACATTTAATAATCCAAGACGAATGGCCACAGGCATCGACCACAATCGACTTAGCTTACTTATGGCTGTTTTAGAGAAAAAAGAAAATTATCTTTTACAACAACAAGATGCTTACATTAAAGTAGCGGGTGGAGTGAGACTGACTGAACCGGCTGTAGATTTAAGTATTATTGTAGCGACTGCTTCAAGTTTTAAAGATAAAGCCGTAGATGGTTTGGATTGTTATATTGGTGAAGTGGGATTAACTGGTGAAGTAAGACGAGTATCGCGTATTGAGCAACGTGTACAAGAAGCGGCAAAACTAGGATTTAAGAGAGTGATTATTCCCAAAACGAATATAGGTGGATGGACATTCCCAGAAGGTGTTCAGGTCGTTGGCGTGACAACGGTACATGATGCCTTAAAATATGCGTTTAGTAATCGCTCATCATAGGCATTTAAAGGGGTGATAACGTATGAAGGTATTAAAAGGAATTGTTATTATAATCTACATCATTCTTGGTGCATCATTTGGAATCATGTTAATTCCAGAAATTTTAAATGATTTAGGTATGAACACCCCACCCATTTATACTAATCATTATATTGATGGTTTAGTAGGGATGATTGTATTCTTTCTAATATTTGGTCTATTTATTAATAAAGTAACACGATTACTTAAAGAAGCTGAAATGTGGATTATGAAACGTAGTGCAGTCGAAATTTTGTTTGCTACACTAGGATTAGTCGTTGGTTTATTTATTTCAGTAATGGCTTCATTTATTTTAGAAATGATAGGAAATTCTATATTAAATCACCTTGTGCCTATTATTATTACACTATTATTATGTTATTTAGGATTCCAGTTTGGTTTGAAAAAGCGTGATGAAATGCTTATGTTTTTGCCAGAAAATATAGCACGTTCAATGTCTAAAAATAATATCAGTGCTATACCTAAACTGTTAGATACAAGTGCAATTATTGATGGAAGAATTTTAGATATTATTAAATGCGGGTTTATAGATGGAGAAATACTTATTCCTCAAGGAGTTATAAATGAATTGCAAGTAGTTGCAGATGCTAATGATAGTATCAAACGTGAAAAAGGACAACGTGGATTAGATATTTTAAATCAACTTTATGATTTAGACTATCCAACTCGTGTGATTCATCCTCAAAAATCTCATAGTGATATTGACAAACTGTTAGTTGAATTAGCTCAAGTCTATCATGCCCATGTCATTACAACCGATTTCAATTTGAATAAGGTATGTCATGTTCAAGGGATTACTGCATTAAATGTTAATGATTTATCAGAAGCAATTAAACCCAATGTTCATCAAGGTGACCGACTTAATATTTTATTAACTAAAATGGGTAAAGAACCTGGCCAAGGGGTAGGATATCTAGATGATGGAACAATGGTTGTTGTAGATCATGCCAAATCTCTTATAGGGAAACAGGTTGAATTAGAAGTCATTAGTTTATTACAAACATCATCTGGTCGTATTATATTTGCTAAGACTATAGAGGAGTCCTTAAGTTAATAGGAAAAAGAGTTTCATGTGAAACGTAGTCATTGATGAATTATTGTATAATATTTTTCGTTATGAGATATTGCTGAGTAACGTAACAACAGTAGCAATAGACTTATCAAACCAGCCAATTAATGCTACAATAATAAGGAAATGCGAAGTTGATCTAAGTATAGATTAGAAGTTAAAGTTATTCAAAAACGACTCTTTAAAGATTGTTTGGGATAACTTTTTTCTAATGAAAGAAATCATTCGCTATAAAGAATGAATAACAAAATTAGGAGTGAAACGAATGAGTGAACGCGTAAGAGTAAGATATGCGCCAAGTCCAACTGGATATTTACACATCGGAAATGCAAGAACTGCATTATTTAATTATTTATTTGCTAAACATTATGATGGAGATTTTGTAGTACGTATTGAAGATACAGATAGTAAAAGAAATCTTGAAGATGGAGAATCTTCACAATTTGATAACTTAAAATGGTTAGGATTAGATTGGGATGAATCTATCGATAAAGACAAAGGTCATGGTCCTTATCGTCAATCTGAACGTGCAGACATCTATAATCCACTTATTCAACAATTATTAGATGAAGATAAAGCATACAAATGCTACATGACTGAAGAAGAATTAGAAGAAGAACGTGAAGCTCAAATTGCTCGTGGAGAAATGCCACGATATGGCGGTAAACATGCACATCTCACCGAAGAACAACGTCAACAATTTGAAGCTGAAGGACGCAAACCCGCTATTCGTTTCCGTGTTCCAAAAGATAAAACATATACATTTGATGATATGGTTAAAGGAGAAATTTCTTTTGACTCTAATAATATTGGAGATTGGGTTATCGTGAAAAAAGATGGCGTCCCTACGTATAATTTCGCGGTAGCAGTAGATGATCACTACATGGAAATTTCTGATGTTATTCGTGGAGATGATCATGTATCAAATACACCTAAGCAATTAATGATTTATGAAGCATTTGGTTGGGAACCACCACGTTTTGCGCATATGTCATTAATTGTAAATGAACAACGTAAAAAATTAAGTAAACGAGATGGCCAAATTTTACAATTTATCGAGCAATATCGTGATTTAGGTTATTTACCTGAAGCGTTATTCAATTTTATTGCTTTACTCGGTTGGTCTCCTGAAGGTGAAGATGAGATCTTTTCTAAAGAAGAATTTATTAAGATTTTTGATGAACAACGTCTTTCTAAATCTCCAGCAATGTTTGATAGACAAAAATTAGCTTGGGTTAATAACCAATATATGAAAACAAAAGATACAGAAACAGTATTTGAGCTTGCTTTACCACACTTAATCAAAGCAAATTTAATTCCTGAAAATCCAAGTGAAGAAGATAAAGAATGGGGACGCAAATTAATTGGTCTTTATCAAAAAGAAATGAGTTATGCAGGAGAAATTGTTCCGTTATCAGAAATGTTCTTCCATGATATGCCTGAATTAGGTGAAGAAGAACAAGAGGTATTAAATGGCGAACAAGTTCCTGAATTAATGTCTCATTTATATGGTAAATTAGAAGCGCTTGAACCATTTGAAGCTGCTGAAATTAAAAAAACGATTAAAGAAGTACAAAAAGAAACTGGTATTAAAGGTAAACAATTATTTATGCCTATTCGTGTAGCAGTGACTGGTCAAATGCATGGTCCTGAATTACCGAATACAATTGAAGTATTAGGAAAAGAAAAAGTACTATCTCGTTTAAAAAAATATGTTTAAAACAATGTTAATATAATAAGTCAGACACACATGTTTAAACTTGAAATTTTATAAAAAACTTCTTATGATAAGATTAAACATATGTTAGTTAAAGGATTAGTAAATATACGATAATGTTGTTAGAGAGTATGCGGTTGCTGTGAGCATATCATTATCTATATCGAATGCACCTTTGAATGTTCAATTAAATATAGAAATGAGTATGATAAGGTAGACTAGTATGTTCATCAACTTACTTTATCTAAAATGAAGAGTGGAACCGTGCAATAGCGCCTCTAGCAGTTAATGTTAGGGGCGCTTTTTTTAAATATTTGAATGATACATGGACTGTAAGATATTCATAATATATAGAAAATGGGGAGGCGAGCGTCTTGATAAAAAGAATGAAAGATGATGTAAAAATGGTATTTGAACAAGACCCTGCAGCACGTACAACATTTGAAGTAATCACAACTTATGCAGGCTTGCATGCGGTGTGGAGTCACTTAATTGCACATAAATTATATAATAAAAAACACTACGTTTTGGCGAGAATGATTTCACAAGTATCTCGCTTTTTTACAGGAATTGAAATTCATCCTGGAGCGAAAATTGGAAAACGTCTATTTATTGATCATGGTATGGGTGTAGTTATTGGTGAAACATGTACGATTGGAGATAACGTAACGATTTATCAAGGCGTGACACTTGGAGGTACAGGTAAACAAAAAGGAAAGCGTCATCCAGATATTGGAGATAATGTTTTAATTGCAGCAGGATCAAAGGTTTTAGGAAATATCCAAATTGATTCTAATGTTAATATTGGTGCGAATTCAGTAGTCTTACAATCTGTGCCAAGTTATACAACAGTTGTAGGTATTCCAGGTCATATTGTTAAACAAGAAGGAAAACGAATTGGGAAAACATTTGATCATCGTAATTTGCCTGATCCTTTATTTGAACAAATTAAGCAACTAGAACGACAATTGGAAAAAGCTAAGAATGGAGAGATTAAAGATGATTACATTATATAATACTTTAACACGTCAAAAAGAGGCGTTTAAGCCCATTGAACCTGGTAAGGTGAAAATGTATGTATGTGGACCTACAGTGTATAATTACATTCATATCGGTAATGCCCGTCCAGCAATTAATTATGACGTCGTACGTCGATATTTTGAATATAAAGGCTATACGATTGATTACGTATCTAATTTTACTGATGTAGATGATAAACTCATTAATCGTTCTAAAGAATTAAATGAAAGTGTGCCAGAAATTGCTGATCGATATATCAAGGCATTCTATGAAGATGTAGGGGCACTTAATGTTAAAAGAGCGACATCTAATCCACGAGTAATGAATCATATGGATGAAATCATTGACTTCATTAAACAACTTGTAGATGACGGTTATGCATATGAAAGTAATGGAGATGTGTATTTTAGAACCCGTCAATTTGATGGATATGGTAAATTAAGTCATCAGTCTATTGATGATTTAAAAGTTGGCGCTCGTATAGAAGCAGGTGAACAAAAAGAGGATGCATTGGATTTTACGCTATGGAAAAAAGCAAAACCTGGAGAAATTAGTTGGGAGAGCCCATTTGGACAAGGACGTCCAGGATGGCATATTGAATGCTCTGTAATGGCTTATCATGAATTGGGAAAAACAATTGACATCCATGCAGGAGGATCAGACTTACAATTTCCACATCATGAAAATGAAATAGCGCAATCTGAAGCACACAATCACGCGCCTTTTGCTAATTATTGGATGCATAATGGTTTTATTAATATAGATAATGAAAAAATGAGTAAATCATTAGGTAACTTTATTTTAGTACACGATATTATTAAAGAAATTGATCCAGATGTATTACGTTTCTTCATGATCAGTGTTCATTATAGAAGTCCAATCAACTATAACGTTGAATTAGTGAATGCTGCTAAAAGTGGATTAGAGCGTATACGCAATAGTTATCAATTAATTAAAGAAAGAGAAGCAATCGCAACTGATTTAGAAACACAAACAGACTATATTGATCAAATTAATGATATTTTAAAACAATTTGAAGCAGTAATGGATGATGATTTTAATACAGCAAACGCTGTAACTGCATGGTATGATTTATCAAAATTAGCTAATAAATATGTGTTAGAAAATACAACATCAACTAAAGTGATTCAGCGCTTTAAAGAAGTATATCAAATTTTTAGTGACGTATTAGGTGTGCCATTAGAAGGAAAAGAAAATGATGTATTACTTGATGAAGACATAGAAAAACTTATCGAAGAACGTAATGAAGCACGTAAAAATAAAGATTTTGCTCGAGCTGACGAAATTAGAGATACGCTAAAAGAACAAAATATTATTCTTGAAGATACGCCTCAAGGTGTAAGATTTAGAAGGGGTTAATATGGATGCCAGACTACTAAACCCATTAACGTTAGCTTATATGGGAGATGCTGTATTAGACCAGCATGTACGTGAATACATTGTGCTTAAATTACAAAGTAAACCGAATCGCTTACATCAAGTATCGAAACAATATGTGTCTGCAAAAAGCCAAGCACAAACGCTTGAGGTATTAATAACAAAAGAATGGTTTACTGAAGAAGAACGAGATATTGTTAGAAGAGGCCGTAACGCTAAAAGTTATACGAAAGCTAAAAATACAGATGTACAAACCTATCGTAAAAGTTCAGGTTTAGAAGCTATTATAGGATTTCTTTATTTAGATCATCGAAATGAACGATTAGATGCGTTACTTGATATGATTGTACAAATTGTTGATGAAAGGTTGTGAACATAGTGGAAGATATCGTTATTGTCGGTAGACACGCTGTTAAAGAAGCAATTGTGTCTGGTCATACAATAAATAAAATTTGGATACAAGAAGGAATAAGAAAGCAGCAAATTAATGATATTTTAAAAAATGCTAAAGCACAGAAATTGATTATACAAACTGTTCCAAAATCCAAATTAGATAATTTAGCAAATGCACCGCATCAAGGTGTAGCTGCACTGATTGCACCATACGAATATGCAGATTTTGATCAGTTTATTCAATCTCAAAAAGAAAAAGAAGGCCTTTCTACAATAATTATTTTAGATGGGTTAGAAGATCCACATAATCTTGGTTCGATCATTAGAACGGCAGATGCAAGCGGAGTAGATGGAGTTGTTATCCCTAAAAGACGTTCTGTTGCGCTCACACAAACTGTTGCAAAAGCGTCAACAGGTGCGATTCAGCATGTCCCAGTGATGCGTGTTACAAATTTATCAAAAATAATTGATGAGTTGAAAGATAATGGATATTGGGTAGCAGGCGCTGAAGCGGATAATGCTACAGATTATCGCAATATGGCTGCTGATATGCCACTGGCTATCGTAATTGGTAGTGAAGGGCAAGGTATGAGTAGATTGGTTAAAGATAAATGTGATTTCTATATTAAAATTCCCATGGTAGGCCATGTTAATAGCTTAAATGCTTCTGTAGCTGCTAGTTTAATGATGTATGAAGTATATCGTAAACGACATCAAATTGGAGACTCCCAATGAAAGATAGATATCTAATTATTGATGGGTACAATATGATTGGTCAATCAAGGGAATTGAGTAAAGTAGCAAGAGAAAGTTTAGAGGAAGCACGTGAACAACTCTTAGATGTGATTGCCAATTACAATGCAGTTGTCGCTGATGAGATTGTATGTGTATTTGATGCATATGAACAATCTGGTATAGAAAGAGAATACATTTATCATGGTGTTAAAACAGTTTTTACGAAAGAAAAAGAAACTGCAGATAGCTATATTGAGCGTTATGTATACAATTTATACAATAAACATACGACACATATTACAGTAGTGACCAGCGATATGAGCGAGCAACATGCTATTTTTGGAGCAGGTGCATATCGTGTTTCATCTAGAGAAATGTGGCGAGATTTAAAAGAGAATGCAATGACGGTTAGTAAATCAGTAGATGATTTTAATGAACGTAAACCAAGAACTCGAATTTCGTTATCAAAAGATGTACTTGCAGAATTTGAAAAAATACGACGAGGATATGGTAAAAAACATAAATAATACAGTCTTGCCATTTAAAAGATGCGTCTTATACAATGTGCCTAACTTATAAAGAAAGGTTTTGTATATGACTTATCATTTTCGACAACTAGAAGATATATTTAAAGCTTTTCAATATAGCCAAAATACATTGGAGAAAGAACAGTTATTCGCAAATATAATGAATGTGATACGTCCTAAACTTATGATGAAGTTTAGAAGTCTAGGTATATATCATCAAGAACTAGAAGATTTAATTCAAGATACCTCGTTAAAGATATATTTAGCTTTACACACATTTAATTTTAATACGAATGTTCCATTCGAACATTATTTAAATCGTCTCGTTTATTCTGTAAAAAAAGATTTTTGGAGAAAACGTTATGCGTTTAATCAACGTCAACAATTGTTAATCAATGAATGTGTAGTAGAATATCGTTTGAATCAAATGATAAAAAGGACGGAAGCACTATATTTAACTAGATTAAGTAAAGAAGACTTGATAGATAGTTTTAAGAAGTTAAGTATGTTTGAAAGAGAAGTTGCAAATTTACTTCTACTGGATTATTCCCCATCAGAAATAGCAAAAAGACTAAATGTAAAAGATAAAGTAGTTTACAATAGTATTCAACGTTGTAAAATAAAAATGAAACAATATTTATTGAAATACAAACGTTAAGTATTTTAGTACGAGTTTGACAGTTTATTATAAGTTTATGTATAGTAGACTGGTATTAATATGAGTAAAGGTGAATTGATGTGAGAAAAGTACCTTTAGTTTGTGAAATGTGTGGTAGCAGAAATTATAATGTACCTAAAAAAGAAACATCAGCTAAGAGATTACAACTGAAGAAATATTGTTCCAGATGTAATGAACACACGATGCATAAAGAATCAAAGTAATGAGTTTATAAGTATATACTTTGAAAAGCATGGAGGTAAGGTTATGGCTAAAGATAAAGACGCAAGTAAGAATAAAGAAAGTTTCTTCCAAGGCGTTAAAAGCGAAATGGAAAAAACAAGTTGGCCTACGAAAGAAGAACTTTTTAAATATACTGTCATTGTAGTAGCTACAGTAATTTTCTTTATGGTCTTTTTCTGGGTATTAGACGTAGGTATTGGTAATTTAATTCAATTATTTAGATAAAAGTAAGGAGTGACAACATGTCTGAAGAAGTTGGGGCTAAGCGTTGGTACGCAGTGCATACGTATTCTGGATATGAAAATAAAGTTAAAAAGAATTTAGAAAAAAGAGTAGAATCAATGAATATGACAGAGCAAATTTTTAGAGTTGTCATACCTGAAGAGGAAGAAACACAAGTTAAAGATGGGAAAGCAAAAAAACAGGTTAAAAAGACATTTCCTGGATATGTTTTAGTAGAGCTTATTATGACAGATGAATCATGGTATGTTGTACGTAATACTCCAGGTGTCACAGGATTTGTTGGTTCAGCAGGTGCAGGTTCAAAACCTAATCCATTACTTCCTGAAGAAATGAGATTCATCTTAAAACAAATGGGACTTAAAGAAAAAACAATTGATGTAGAATTAGATGTAGGTGAACAAGTCCGCATCAAATCAGGACCATTTGCAAATCAAGTTGGTGAAGTTCAAGAAATCGAAGCAGATAAATTTAAATTAACTGTATTAGTCGATATGTTTGGTAGAGAAACACCAGTTGAAGTAGAATTCGATCAAATAGAAAAATTATAATCATTTTAAATTATAAAGTATGATTTGCTTAAAAAGATGAAATTTTACTATTGATTTTTAATTAAGTTTAATGTTAAAATAATGTGGTCGCGTTTTTAGAACGCTCATTTCGTCACGAAATGTTTATGAGTGGGAGGGCAAAACTGAGCCCTGTGACCACATCACGATATCAAGGAGGTGCACATCGTGGCTAAAAAAGTAGAAAAAGTAGTTAAATTACAAATTCCTGCAGGTAAAGCGAACCCAGCACCACCAGTTGGTCCAGCATTAGGTCAAGCAGGTGTGAACATCATGGGATTCTGTAAAGAATTCAATGCACGTACACAAGAACAAGCAGGTTTAATCATTCCGGTAGAAATCAGTGTATATGAAGATCGTTCATTTACATTCATTACTAAAACTCCACCGGCTCCAGTACTACTTAAAAAAGCAGCTGGCGTTGAAAAAGGTTCTGGTGAACCAAACAAAACTAAAGTTGCTACAGTAACTAAAGATCAAGTACGTGAAATTGCTCAAACAAAAATGCAAGACTTAAACGCTGCAGACGAAGAAGCAGCTATGCGTATTATCGAAGGTACTGCACGTAGTATGGGTATCACTGTACAATAATTATTAAATGAAAATGAGTTTGAATTTGAAATAAACTCATAGACGATAGCAGGTAACAGAAACGACAACATATATTGTCTATGATTAGTCTTTAGTAAATTAATATTTATTAATGACATCATCTGTTATCTGCTCTTAACTTGTGTAAATCACACAAGTAAGCGTGGGAGGAAATTCCGCTAAAACCACTAAAGGAGGAACAATAAATGGCTAAAAAAGGTAAAAAGTATCAAGAAGCAGCTAATAAAGTTGACCGTACTAAATACTATAGTGTTGAAGAAGCAATTAAATTAGCTAAAGAAACTAGTATCGCTAACTTTGATGCATCAGTTGAAGTAGCATTCCGTTTAGGTATTGATACACGTAAAAATGACCAACAAATCCGTGGTGCAGTAGTGCTACCAAACGGTACTGGTAAATCACAACGTGTATTAGTTTTTGCTAAAGGCGATAAAATTACAGAAGCAGAAGAAGCAGGCGCAGATTACGTGGGTGAATCTGAATATGCTCAAAAAATTCAACAAGGTTGGTTCGACTTTGACGTAGTAGTAGCTACACCTGACATGATGGGTGAAGTTGGTAAATTAGGTCGTGTATTAGGACCTAAAGGTTTAATGCCAAACCCTAAAACTGGTACAGTAACTATGGACGTTAAAAAAGCTGTAGAAGAAATTAAAGCTGGTAAAGTTGAATATCGTGCTGAAAAAGCAGGTATCGTACATGCTACGATTGGTAAAGTATCTTTCGACGAAGAAAAATTAGTTGAAAACTTTAATGCTTTACAAGATGTTTTAGCTAAAGCTAAACCAGCATCTGCTAAAGGTACTTACTTCAAATCTGTTGCTGTAACTACAACAATGGGTCCTGGAGTTAAAGTAGATACTTCATCTTTTAAACTTTAATTTCAAATATATGAATAGATTGTAGACTGGTAGATAATCATTGCTTATTTTGAAAAAGATAAGATCATTTTCTTCCAGTCTTTTTTTAAAAAACAATTGACATATTACAATAAACAAGTTATATTATTTATTGTGATTATTTTACCTAAGACAGTAGGAGTTAATCTTTAACTTAAAACAATATCCTACCGAGGCTAAAATTGACTTGAACGTGATGATTATTATAATGATCTTTCAAGCACTTTTTGCCGTGGGTAGAAAGTGCTTTTTTTATTAAAAAAGCACCAAAAATAAAAATGGAGGTGTCTGAATGTCTGCTATTATTGAAGCTAAAAAACAACAAGTTGACGTTATCGCTGAACAACTTAAAAATTCAGTTTCAACTGTTATCGTGGACTACCGTGGTTTAACTGTTGCGGAAGTAACTGATTTACGTGCTCAATTACGTGAAGCTGGTGTTGAGTATAAAGTATACAAAAACACATTAGTTCGTCGTGCAGCTGAAAAAGCAGGTATCGAAGGCTTAGATGAATTCTTAACTGGTCCTACAGCTATCGCTACAACTACTGATGATGTAGTTGCTCCAGCGAAAGTGATCTCAGGATTTGCTAAAGAACATGAAGCTTTAGAAATTAAAACAGGCGTTATGGAAGGTAACGTTATCTCAGCAGAAGAAGTTAAAACTGTTGGTTCATTACCTTCACACGATGGTCTTGTATCTATGCTTTTATCAGTATTACAAGCTCCAGTACGCAACTTCGCTTATGCGGTTAAAGCTGTTGGAGAACAAAAAGAAGAAAGCGCTGAATAATTGCGCATAAAATTTTAAAATAAATGGAGGAATAATAAAATGGCTAATCAAGAACAAATCATTGAAGCAATTAAAGAAATGTCAGTATTAGAATTAAACGATTTAGTAAAAGCAATTGAAGAAGAATTTGGTGTAACAGCAGCAGCTCCTGTAGCAGCAGCTGGTGCAGCTGGTGGCGGAGATGCTGCCGCAGAAAAAACTGAATTTGACGTTGAATTAACTTCAGCTGGATCTTCAAAAATCAAAGTTGTTAAAGCAGTTAAAGAAGCAACTGGCTTAGGCTTAAAAGATGCTAAAGAATTAGTAGACAACGCTCCTAAAGTAATCAAAGAAGCTGTTGCTAAAGAAGATGCTGAAAAACTTAAAGAACAATTAGAAGAAGTTGGAGCTACTGTAGAATTAAAATAATTCTAGTATCTTAACTTAATATATAAGTAAATCATTTTAACTTAGTCACTTTAGAGTGAAAGTGTTAATGATTACTTGCATTCTTTGAGAAATTAAAACCCCGTTATTGTTGATAACGGGGTTTTAATTCATTTTCTAATCAAATAGATGAACGAATAAAGAGGTGAAATCATGAGTCACTATTATGATGAAAATCCTGAAGTACAAAGTGATGAAAAAACAATTCAATACTTTTATCATAAATCTCAGTTAAAACTAACGACAGATGCGGGCGTTTTTTCAAAAGGAAAAGTAGACTTTGGGTCTGATTTATTAGTACAAACGTTTTTAAATGAACATCCACCAGGTCCAAGTAAACGTATCATTGATGTTGGCTGTGGTTATGGTCCTATTGGTTTAATGATTGCTAAAGTGTCACCACACCATCAAATTACTATGGTGGATGTGAACCATCGAGCTTTACATTTAGCTGAAAAGAACAAAAAGCAAAATCAAATTGATAATGTTATCATTACAGAAAGTGATGGTCTGTCACAAGTTGAGAATGAATACTTTGACTTTGTATTAACAAATCCGCCAATTAGAGCTGGGAAAAATGTTGTTCATCGAATCTTTGAAGAAGCATATCAAAAGCTAAAAAATCAAGGTGAACTCTATGTTGTCATTCAGAAAAAGCAAGGTATGCCTTCTGCTAAAAAGAAAATGGAAGAAATATTTAATAATGTAGAAACTGTGAACAAAAGTAAAGGGTACTATATACTGAAGAGCCAAAAAGGTTGATTTCAAAATGGTATTCTGATATAGTTATAAAATGTAAAAATTTATGTTCAACAAGTGTGTACTTTTACGCAAAATGAGCACGATAAACAAGAATAAGAAAAGAATCGAAAATGGTGTCATCAATTGTGTTGCCGTTTTCTTTTTGTCTTGTTATGTGAAATTTTGTGTATAAGTTCAACACAATATTTGAGGGGTGAATCTGTTTGGCAGGTCAAGTTGTCCAATATGGAAGACATCGTAAACGTAGAAATTATGCGAGAATTTCAGAAGTATTAGAATTACCTAACTTAATAGAAATTCAAACTAAATCTTATGACTGGTTCTTAAAAGAAGGTTTATTAGAAATGTTCCGTGATATTTCACCAATTGAAGATTTCACTGGAAACCTATCTTTAGAATTTGTGGATTATAGATTAGGTGAACCAAAATATGATTTAGAAGAATCAAAAAACCGTGACGCTACTTATGCTGCACCTCTTCGTGTTAAAGTACGTCTTATTATCAAAGAAACTGGTGAAGTTAAAGAACAAGAAGTTTTCATGGGTGACTTCCCATTGATGACGGATACTGGTACGTTCGTAATTAATGGTGCAGAACGTGTTATCGTTTCACAATTAGTACGTTCACCATCAGTATATTTTAATGAGAAAATAGATAAAAATGGACGTGAAAATTACGACGCAACGATTATTCCAAACCGTGGTGCGTGGTTAGAATATGAAACAGATGCTAAAGACATCGTTTACGTTCGAATTGATAGAACACGTAAATTACCTTTAACAGTATTATTACGTGCTTTAGGATTCTCTAGTGATCAAGAAATTATCGATTTATTAGGAGACAGTGAATACTTACGTAATACGCTTGAAAAAGATAGTACTGAAAATACTGAACAAGCTTTATTAGAAATCTATGAACGTTTACGTCCTGGTGAACCACCAACAGTTGAAAACGCAAAAAGCTTATTATATTCACGTTTCTTCGACCCTAAACGCTATGATTTAGCAAGTGTTGGTCGCTATAAAACAAATAAAAAGTTACACCTAAAACATCGTTTGTTTAACCAAAAATTAGCGGAACCAATCGTTGACAGCGAAACAGGTGAAATTGTTGCTGAAGAAGGAACAGTTTTAGATCGTCGTAAATTAGACGAAATTATGAATGTTTTAGAGTCAAATGCAAACAGTGAAGTGTTCGAGTTAGAAGGTAGCGTTATTGATGAACCTGTAGAAATTCAATCAATTAAAGTGTATGTTCCAAATGATGAAGAAGAACGCACTACAACAGTGATTGGTAATGCATTACCTGATTCAGAAGTGAAATGTATTACACCAGCAGATATTATTGCCTCAATGAGTTATTTCTTTAACTTATTGAATGGTATTGGTTATACAGATGATATTGACCATTTAGGTAATCGTCGTTTACGTTCAGTAGGTGAACTGTTACAAAACCAATTCCGAATTGGTTTATCTAGAATGGAACGTGTCGTTCGCGAAAGAATGTCTATTCAAGATACTGATTCAATTACACCACAACAATTAATTAATATTAGACCTGTAATTGCTTCAATTAAAGAATTCTTTGGTAGTTCTCAATTGTCTCAATTCATGGACCAAGCTAACCCATTAGCAGAGTTAACACATAAACGTCGTCTTTCTGCTTTAGGACCTGGTGGTTTAACACGTGAACGTGCACAAATGGAAGTTCGTGACGTACACTATTCTCACTATGGTCGTATGTGTCCAATTGAAACACCAGAGGGACCAAACATTGGTTTAATTAACTCATTATCTAGTTATGCACGTGTAAATGAATTTGGTTTTATCGAAACACCATATCGTAAAGTAGATATTGATACCAATTCGATTACTGATCAAATTGATTATTTAACTGCTGATGAAGAAGATAGCTATGTAGTTGCACAAGCCAATTCTCGTTTAGATGAAAATGGTCGTTTCCTAGATGATGAAGTGGTATGTCGTTTCCGTGGTAACAACACTGTTATGGCAAAAGAAAAAATGGACTACATGGATGTATCTCCTAAACAAGTAGTATCAGCAGCGACAGCTTGTATTCCATTCCTTGAAAACGATGACTCTAACCGTGCGTTAATGGGTGCGAACATGCAACGTCAAGCAGTACCATTGATGAATCCTGAAGCTCCATTTGTGGGTACAGGTATGGAACATGTGGCAGCTCGTGACTCTGGTGCAGCAATTACTGCAAAACATAGAGGTCGTGTTGAACACGTTGAATCTAATGAAATCTTAGTTCGTCGTTTAGTTGAGGAAAATGGAACTGAACATGAAGGCGAATTAGATCGTTACCCATTAGCTAAATTTAAACGTTCAAACTCTGGTACTTGTTATAACCAACGTCCAATCGTTTCTGTAGGTGACGTTGTAGAATATAATGAAATTTTAGCTGATGGTCCTTCAATGGAATTAGGAGAAATGGCATTAGGTCGTAACGTCGTTGTAGGTTTCATGACTTGGGACGGATATAACTATGAGGATGCCGTTATCATGAGTGAACGATTAGTTAAAGACGATGTATATACTTCAATTCATATTGAAGAATACGAATCTGAAGCACGTGATACTAAATTAGGGCCTGAAGAAATTACACGTGATATTCCTAACGTTTCTGAAAATGCACTTAAAAACTTAGACGATCGTGGTATTATATACGTCGGTGCAGAAGTTAAAGATGGAGATATCTTAGTTGGTAAAGTAACGCCAAAAGGTGTCACAGAATTAACTGCAGAAGAACGATTATTACATGCCATCTTTGGTGAAAAAGCAAGAGAAGTTCGTGATACGTCATTACGTGTCCCACATGGTGCAGGTGGTATCGTTCTAGACGTTAAAGTATTTAATCGTGAAGAAGGCGATGATACGTTATCACCAGGTGTGAACCAACTTGTTCGTGTATATATCGTTCAAAAACGTAAAATCCATGTTGGAGACAAAATGTGTGGTCGTCATGGTAACAAAGGGGTTATCTCTAAGATTGTTCCTGAAGAAGATATGCCTTACTTACCAGATGGACGTCCAATCGATATCATGTTAAACCCACTAGGTGTACCATCACGTATGAACATTGGACAAGTTTTAGAGTTACATTTAGGTATGGCTGCTAAAAACTTAGGTATTCATGTTGCTTCTCCAGTATTCGATGGTGCAAACGACGATGATGTATGGTCTACAATCGAAGAGGCTGGTATGGCACGTGATGGTAAAACAGTATTATATGATGGACGTACTGGTGAACCATTTGATAATCGTATTTCTGTTGGAGTAATGTATATGCTTAAACTTGCTCACATGGTTGACGATAAATTGCATGCACGTTCAACTGGACCTTACTCACTTGTTACACAACAACCACTTGGTGGTAAAGCACAATTCGGTGGACAACGTTTCGGTGAGATGGAGGTATGGGCACTTGAAGCTTATGGTGCAGCATACACATTACAAGAAATCTTAACTTATAAATCTGACGATACTGTAGGTCGTGTTAAAACATACGAATCTATCGTTAAAGGTGAAAACATTTCAAGGCCAAGTGTTCCTGAATCATTCCGAGTATTGATGAAAGAATTACAAAGTTTAGGTTTAGATGTAAAAGTTATGGATGAACATGATAATGAAATCGAAATGGCCGATGTTGATGATGAAGATGCAACTGAGCGCAAAGTAGATTTACAACAAAAAGATGTTCCAGAAACTCAAAAAGAAACTAACGAATAATAAAATTATAAATTTAAGATGAATAAACATGAGTTGCGTAATTTTAATCTCATCAAGATTTAGATTGCGCACTGATGTGCATCTTATGTATGTGATGTCAGTTTCAGTAAATGTAAATCAATCAAATAGCACAGCTAATCTAAATTGAAGGAGGTAGGCTCCTTGATTGATGTAAATAATTTCCATTATATGAAAATCGGTTTAGCCTCACCTGAAAAAATCCGTTCTTGGTCATATGGTGAAGTAAAAAAACCAGAAACAATAAACTATCGTACTTTGAAACCTGAGAAAGATGGTCTTTTCTGTGAAAGAATTTTTGGACCTACAAAAGACTGGGAGTGTAGTTGTGGTAAGTACAAACGTGTACGCTACAAAGGCATGGTTTGTGACCGTTGTGGTGTAGAAGTCACAAAATCTAAAGTTCGTCGTGAAAGAATGGGGCATATTGAATTAGCAGCACCTGTTTCTCACATTTGGTACTTTAAAGGTATTCCAAGTCGCATGGGTCTTTTATTAGATATGTCTCCAAGATCATTAGAAGAAGTTATTTATTTTGCTTCTTATGTGGTTGTAGATCCAGGTCCAACGGGATTAGAGAAAAAATCATTATTATCTGAAGCTGAATTCAGAGAATATTATGATAAATACCCAGGTCAATTTGTAGCAAAAATGGGTGCAGAAGGTATTAAAGACCTATTAGAAGAAATTGACTTAGATGAAGAATTAAAAGCATTACGTGATGAATTAGAATCAGCAACTGGACAAAGATTAACACGTGCAATTAAACGTTTAGAAGTTGTGGAATCATTTAGAAATTCTGGAAATAATCCTTCATGGATGATTTTAGATGTACTACCAATTATTCCACCAGAAATTCGTCCTATGGTTCAATTAGATGGTGGACGTTTTGCAACAAGTGACTTAAATGATTTATATCGTCGTGTTATCAACCGTAATAATCGTTTGAAACGTTTATTAGATCTTGGTGCTCCTGGTATCATCGTGCAAAACGAAAAACGTATGTTACAAGAAGCAGTAGATGCATTAATCGATAATGGTCGTCGTGGTCGTCCAGTAACTGGTCCAGGTAATAGACCATTGAAATCTTTATCACATATGTTAAAAGGTAAACAAGGTCGTTTCCGTCAAAACTTACTTGGTAAACGTGTTGACTACTCAGGCCGTTCAGTTATCGCGGTAGGACCAAACTTAAAAATGTATCAATGTGGTCTTCCAAAAGAAATGGCACTTGAATTATTTAAACCTTTCGTAATGAAAGAATTAGTGCAACGTGAAATTGCAACAAACATTAAAAATGCGAAAAGTAAAATTGAACGCATGGATGATGAAGTATGGGATGTATTAGAAGATGTCATTAAAGAACACCCAGTATTACTTAACCGTGCCCCAACGCTTCACAGATTAGGTATTCAAGCTTTCGAGCCTACTTTAGTAGAAGGACGTGCAATCCGTTTACATCCACTTGTAACAACAGCTTATAACGCTGACTTTGATGGTGACCAAATGGCGGTACACGTACCATTATCTAAAGAAGCACAAGCTGAAGCACGTATGTTAATGTTAGCGGCGCAAAATATCTTGAACCCTAAAGATGGTAAACCAGTTGTTACACCATCACAAGATATGGTATTAGGTAACTATTACTTAACTTTAGAACGTAAAGATGCTGTAAATACTGGTATAATCTTTAATGATACAAATGAAGTACTTAAAGCATATGCAAATGGTTATGTGCATCTACACACTCGTATAGGTTTACATGCACGTTCACTTAATAATCCTACATTTACAGAAGAACAAAATAATAAAATTTTAGCTACTTCTGTAGGTAAAGTGATCTTTAATGAAATCATTCCAGATTCATTTGCATATATTAATGAACCTACTCAAGAAAACTTAGAAGATAAAACACCTGATAAATATTTTGTTGATCCAACACAATTAGGTGAAGGTGGTCTTAAA
The DNA here is from genome assembly GCF_002901845.1 of Staphylococcus hominis subsp. hominis. Lineage (GTDB taxonomy): Bacteria > Bacillota > Bacilli > Staphylococcales > Staphylococcaceae > Staphylococcus > Staphylococcus hominis. Next base: position 39,105 of record NZ_PPQE01000021.1, on the reverse strand, counting down.
GCTTACTTCGAAGAGCAAGAACTTACTGCACCTTTCAACAAAAAATTCTTAGGTAATATTATTGCTGAAGTATTTAACAGATTTAGCATCACAGATACATCAATGATGCTTGACCGTATGAAAGATTTAGGATTCAAATTCTCATCTAAAGCTGGTATCACAGTTGGTGTATCTGATATCGTAGTACTTCCAGATAAACAACAAATTTTAGATGAACATGAAAAATTAGTAGAACGTGTATCTAAACAATTTAATCGTGGTTTAATCACTGAAGATGAACGTTACAACGCAGTTGTTGAAATTTGGACAGATGCTAAAGATCAAATTCAAGGCGAATTAATGCAATCACTTGAAAAAACAAACCCAATCTTTATGATGAGTGACTCAGGTGCCCGTGGTAACGCATCTAACTTCACACAATTAGCCGGTATGCGTGGGTTAATGGCTGCGCCATCAGGTAAAATTATTGAGTTACCAATTACTTCATCATTCCGTGAAGGTTTAACAGTATTAGAATACTTCATCTCAACGCATGGTGCGCGCAAAGGTCTTGCCGATACAGCACTTAAAACAGCTGATTCAGGTTATCTTACTCGTCGTCTTGTTGACGTTGCACAAGATGTTATCGTTCGTGAAGAAGATTGTGGTACGGACCGTGGTTTATTAGTTTCTGATATTAAAGAAGGTACAGAAATGATTGAACCATTTGTCGAACGTATTGAAGGACGTTATTCTAAAGAAACAATTCGTCATCCTGAAACGAATGAAATCATTATTCGTCCTGATGAATTAATCACACCTGAAATTGCTAAGAAAATTACAGATGCAGGTATTGAAAAAATGTATATCCGTTCAGCATTTACATGTAATACTCGTCATGGTGTATGTGAAAAATGTTACGGTAAAAACCTTGCTACAGGTGAAAAAGTTGAAGTAGGTGAAGCAGTTGGTACTATTGCCGCTCAATCAATTGGTGAGCCTGGTACTCAACTTACAATGCGTACTTTCCATACAGGTGGGGTAGCAGGAAGCGATATCACTCAAGGTCTTCCTCGTATCCAAGAGATCTTTGAAGCACGTAACCCTAAAGGCCAAGCGGTAATTACTGAAATCGAAGGTGTCGTTGAAGATATTAAATTAGCAAAAGATCGCCAACAAGAAATTGTGATTAAAGGCGCTAATGAAACAAGATCTTATCTTGCTTCAGGTACTTCAAGAATTAAAGTAGAAATTGGCCAATCAGTAGAACGTGGAGAAGTATTAACTGAAGGTTCTATTGAACCTAAGAACTTCTTAGCTGTTGCTGGTTTAAACGCGACTGAAAGCTACTTACTTAAAGAAGTGCAAAAAGTTTATCGTATGCAAGGTGTAGAAATTGACGATAAACACGTTGAAGTAATGGTTAGACAAATGTTACGTAAAGTAAGAATTATTGAAGCTGGTGATACTAAACTTCTACCAGGTTCATTAGTAGATATTCATAACTTTACTGATGCTAATAGAGAAGCGTTTAAAGAACGTAAACGCCCAGCTACTGCAAAACCAGTATTACTTGGTATTACTAAAGCATCTCTTGAAACAGAAAGCTTCTTATCTGCGGCTTCTTTCCAAGAAACTACTCGTGTACTTACTGATGCTGCTATTAAAGGTAAACGCGATGACTTACTTGGACTTAAAGAGAATGTTATTATTGGTAAACTTATCCCAGCTGGTACAGGTATGAGACGTTATAGTGACGTTAAATACGATAAAGTGGGTACTCCAGTTGCTGAAACTGACGAAGCAGAAGTGACTGAGTAATTAATGTGAAAGTAACTTGGAACTTTAATTTGTTCCAAGTTCTTTTGTTTTAATATTTACAGAAAATGATAAAAAATGTTGACTAATTATTATATAAAGTGTTATTATTGTAAAGGTTGATGCAAGCAGAACTTTGGAGGATATTTAATGTCTAATGAAAAAGTTGCACGCTTTAACAAACAACATTTTGTAGTTGGTCTTAAACAAACGTTAAAAGCGTTGAAAAAAGATCAAGTTACATCATTGATTATTGCTAAAGATGTTGAGATATATTTATTAGCTCAAGTATTTAGCCAAATCAATCATAAAAGTATACCGATTACTTATTTCGAAAGCAAATCGGCTTTAGGAAAAGCAGTAGGTATTAATGTTAATGCGACAATTGTTGCGTTATTGAATGAGAATTAGTAAGTTTTTACACTTACTAAATTTTATTTAACCTAAAAATGAACCACCTGGATGTGTGGAATTAAAAAATGAAGAGAGGAGGACATTCAATGCCAACTATTAATCAATTAGTACGTAAACCTAGACAAAGTAAATCTAAAAAATCAGATTCACCAGCGTTAAACAGAGGTTTCAATAGTAAAAAGAAACAATTTACTCACTTAAACTCACCTCAAAAACGTGGTGTTTGTACTCGTGTAGGTACAATGACACCTAAAAAACCTAACTCAGCGTTACGTAAATACGCTCGTGTGCGTTTATCAAATAACATTGAAATCAACGCATACATTCCTGGTATCGGCCATAACTTACAAGAACACAGTGTTGTACTTGTACGTGGTGGACGTGTAAAAGACTTACCTGGTGTGCGTTACCATATTGTACGTGGTGCGCTTGATACTTCAGGTGTAGATGGACGTAGACAAGGACGTTCATTATACGGAACTAAAAAACCTAAAAATTAAGTTTAAGATTGTGTAAATTTTACTATCAATTTTTAAGAATATATTATAATAGGAAGGGAGGACTTTATAATGCCTCGTAAAGGATCAGTACCTAAAAGAGACGTATTACCAGATCCAATTCATAACTCTAAGTTAGTTACAAAATTAATTAACAAAATTATGTTAGACGGTAAACGCGGAACAGCACAAAGAATTCTTTATTCTGCATTTGACCTTGTAGAACAACGCAGTGGTCGTGATGCTTTAGAAGTATTCGAAGAAGCTATTAACAACATTATGCCAGTATTAGAAGTAAAAGCGCGTCGTGTAGGTGGTTCAAACTACCAAGTACCTGTTGAGGTGCGCCCAGAACGTCGTACGACTTTAGGATTACGTTGGTTAGTAAACTACGCTCGTCTTCGTGGTGAAAAAACTATGGAAGATCGTTTAGCTAACGAAATCTTAGATGCTGCTAATAATACAGGTGGTGCAGTCAAAAAACGTGAGGACACTCACAAAATGGCTGAAGCGAACAAAGCATTCGCTCACTATCGTTGGTAAGATTAAAGCTTTAACCCTGAGTGTGTTCCGTCATATTGGTTTACCAAGTAAAATGGTTCATGCTTAGGGCATCGCCATATTCTATAGTACTTATTCAGTAATAACTGGAAGGAGAAAAACAATGGCTAGAGACTTTTCTTTGAAAAACACTCGTAATATCGGTATCATGGCTCACATCGATGCTGGTAAAACTACAACGACTGAACGTATTCTTTATTATACAGGTCGTATCCACAAAATTGGTGAAACACATGAAGGTGCTTCACAAATGGACTGGATGGAACAAGAACAAGATCGTGGTATTACAATCACATCAGCTGCAACAACAGCTTCTTGGAAAGACCACCGCGTTAACATTATCGATACACCAGGGCACGTAGACTTCACTGTAGAAGTTGAACGTTCATTACGTGTACTTGATGGTGCGGTTACTGTACTTGATGCTCAATCAGGTGTAGAACCTCAAACTGAAACTGTTTGGCGTCAAGCTACTACTTATGGTGTTCCTCGTATTGTATTCGTTAACAAAATGGATAAACTTGGTGCAAACTTTGAGTATTCAGTAAGCACATTACATGATCGCTTACAAGCAAATGCAGCACCTATCCAATTACCAATTGGTGCCGAAGATGAATTTGAAGCAATCATCGACTTAGTTGAAATGAAATGTTTCAAATATACAAATGACTTAGGTACAGAAATTGATGAAATTGAAATTCCTGAAGATCACAAAGAAAGAGCAGAAGAAGCTCGTTCTAATTTAATCGAAGCAGTTGCAGAAACTAGCGACGAATTAATGGAAAAATATCTTGGTGACGAAGAAATTTCAGTAGCTGAATTAAAAAATGCTATCCGTCAAGCTACTACTGACGTAGAATTCTACCCAGTACTTTGTGGTACAGCATTCAAAAACAAAGGTGTTCAATTAATGCTTAATGCAGTAATTGATTATTTACCATCACCATTAGATGTTAAACCTATCGTAGGTCATCGTGCTGAAAATCCTGATGAAGAAGTCATTGCAAAAGCTGACGATAATGGCGAATTCGCAGCATTAGCTTTCAAAGTTATGACTGACCCTTATGTTGGTAAATTAACTTTCTTCCGTGTATATTCAGGTACGTTAACATCTGGTTCATACGTTAAAAACTCAACAAAAAACAAACGTGAACGTGTAGGTCGTTTATTACAAATGCATGCGAACTCTCGTCAAGAAATTGACACTGTTTACTCAGGAGATATCGCTGCAGCTGTAGGTCTTAAAGAAACAGGTACTGGTGACACTTTATGTGGTGAGAAAAATGACATTATCTTGGAATCAATGGAATTCCCAGAACCAGTTATTCACTTATCAGTAGAACCTAAGTCTAAAGCTGACCAAGATAAAATGACTCAAGCTTTAGTTAAATTACAAGAAGAAGACCCTACTTTCCATGCACATACTGACGAAGAAACTGGACAAGTTATCATCGGTGGTATGGGTGAGTTACACTTAGATATCTTAGTAGACCGTATGAAAAAAGAATTCAACGTTGAATGTAACGTAGGTGCACCAATGGTTTCTTATCGTGAAACATTTAAACAATCTGCTCAAGTTCAAGGTAAATTCTCTCGTCAATCAGGTGGTCGTGGACAATATGGTGATGTTCATATTGAATTCACTCCAAATGAAACTGGCGCAGGGTTCGAATTCGAAAACGCTATCGTTGGTGGTGTAGTTCCTCGTGAATACATTCCATCAGTTGAAGCTGGTCTTAAAGATGCCATGGAAAATGGTGTATTAGCTGGTTATCCATTAATTGATGTTAAAGCTAAATTATTTGATGGTTCATACCATGATGTCGATTCATCAGAAATGGCCTTCAAAATTGCTGCATCATTAGCACTTAAAGAAGCTGCTAAAAAATGTGATCCAGTTATCTTAGAACCAATGATGAAAGTTACAATCGAAATGCCTGAAGAATACATGGGCGATATCATGGGTGACGTAACAGCTCGTCGTGGACGTGTTGATGGTATGGAACCACGTGGTAATGCACAAGTTGTTAACGCTTATGTACCACTTTCAGAAATGTTTGGTTATGCAACTTCATTACGTTCTAACACTCAAGGTCGCGGTACTTACACTATGTACTTTGACCATTATGCAGAAGTTCCAAAATCAATTGCTGAAGAAATCATCAAAAAAAATAAAGGTGAATAATATAACTTGTTTTAACTAGTAAATCTAGGTAAAATACAGCTTGAGCTTATTAATTAAGCATTCATCTTTATGAATTGATTTTTTATCCAAAATGCATTATAAAAGAACTATGAATTCTTTTTAGAACAATCATTATGTCTCATGATAGTGAGTAACTATCATGAGAGATAATATTGAAATAACTTAACTAGAATAGGAGAGATTTAATAATGGCAAAAGAAAAATTTGATCGCTCAAAAGAACATGCCAATATTGGTACTATCGGTCACGTTGACCATGGTAAAACTACTTTAACAGCTGCTATCGCAACTGTATTAGCTAAAAATGGTGACACTGTAGCACAATCATATGACATGATTGACAACGCTCCAGAAGAAAAAGAACGTGGTATTACAATCAATACTGCACACATCGAATATCAAACTGACAAACGTCACTATGCTCACGTTGACTGCCCAGGACACGCTGACTATGTTAAAAACATGATCACTGGGGCTGCTCAAATGGACGGCGCTATCTTAGTAGTATCTGCTGCTGATGGTCCAATGCCACAAACTCGTGAACACATTCTTTTATCACGTAACGTTGGTGTACCAGCATTAGTAGTATTCTTAAACAAAGTTGACATGGTTGACGATGAAGAATTATTAGAATTAGTTGAAATGGAAGTACGTGACTTATTATCTGAATACGACTTCCCAGGTGACGACGTACCTGTAATCGCTGGTTCAGCTTTAAAAGCTTTAGAAGGCGATGCTCAATACGAAGAAAAAATCTTAGAATTAATGCAAGCAGTTGATGATTATATTCCAACTCCAGAACGTGACTCTGATAAACCATTCATGATGCCAGTTGAGGACGTATTCTCAATCACTGGTCGTGGTACTGTTGCTACAGGCCGTGTTGAACGTGGTCAAATCAAAGTTGGTGAAGAAGTTGAAATTATTGGTATCAAAGAAACTTCTAAAACAACTGTTACTGGTGTAGAAATGTTCCGTAAATTATTAGACTACGCTGAAGCTGGTGACAACATCGGTGCTTTATTACGTGGTGTTGCTCGTGAAGATGTACAACGTGGTCAAGTATTAGCTGCTCCAGGTTCAATTACACCTCACACAAAATTCAAAGCAGACGTATACGTTTTATCAAAAGATGAAGGTGGACGTCATACTCCATTCTTCTCTAACTATCGTCCACAATTCTATTTCCGTACTACTGACGTAACTGGTGTTGTTAACTTACCAGAAGGTACTGAAATGGTAATGCCTGGTGACAACGTTGAAATGACAGTAGAATTAATCGCTCCTATCGCGATTGAAGACGGTACTCGTTTCTCAATCCGTGAAGGTGGACGTACTGTAGGATCAGGCGTTGTAACTGAAATCTTCGAATAATTTATTATTTGATATGGAAGACTCCCTTAGTGGGGGTCTTTTTTTATTTGAAAATAAGACGTAAGTTCACTTTGCTTTCATTTAGTAAAAAATATTAATAAACCAGCTCATAGATAAATACTATCTATGAGCTGGTTCAATCGTTTATTTTCTAAGATTTACGATACATATTTAACAATGAATTAAAAAACGCTTTCAAGTTCTAAGATTTTAAGAAATTCACTTGCAGCATATTTAAATGCTGCTTCATCAATATCAAAATGAGGATTGTGATGTGGGGCTGTAATACCTTTATCAGCATTGCCACATCCAGTTAAGAAAAATGCACCAGGTCGGACTTTTAGATAGTGTGAAAAGTCTTCACCAATCATCATCAGTTCTGATTTATTAAAACGTAAATGTAACTCATTTGCCGCTTGTTTAACTGTTTCATAAGCTGCTTCATGATTATGAACTGGTAAATACCCTCTAATATACTCCATGTCATAAGTGATATCATTCGCTAATGCAAGACCTTGTAATAACTTATCCATTTTCTCTTGAACATGCGCTTGTAGTTTTGTATCAAAGGTACGTACGGTCCCTTTACAAAATGCTGAATCTGGAATAACACTATCAGAAGAACCTGCTTGTACCATACCAAAGGTTAATACTGCTTCTTTTACAGGATCAATGGTACGAGAAATGATTTTTTGAGCACTTAGTATAAACTCAGCCATAATTACAATTGGATCAATTGTTTCATGAGGTTTAGCCCCATGACCTCCTTTACCTTTAATGGTAATCGAGAATTCATCTGGAGAAGCCATGATTGCACCTGGTCTTGAATAAATTGTACCAGTAGGATAACCACTCCAAAGATGAGTACCATAAATTTTATCAACATCGTTTAAACAGCCATCATCAATCATTTCTTGAGAGCCACCTGGCATAATCTCTTCACCATATTGAAAAATAAATACAACATTTCCTTTTAATAAGTGACGATGTTCGTGAACAATTTCAGCAACACCTAATAAAATAGCAGTATGACCATCGTGTCCACATGCATGCATAAAACCATCGTTTTTAGATTTATATGGAACTTCGTTTAATTCTTGGACTGGTAATGCATCGAAGTCTGCACGAAATGCAATAGTTGGACCATTTTCTTTTCCTTTAAAAGTTGCCTTGATACCATTTCGTCCTACAGGTGACACAATCTCACAGTCTAAATGACTTAACTGATTGAGAATGTAGTTATGTGTCCACGTTTCTTCAAATGAAGGCTCTGGATATTGATGCATATAGCGACGCATTTGAATCATTCTATTTTCTTTTTCACTGGCTAATTGAAACCAATCAAACACATTGACCACTTCTTCCTAATTATTATGAACTTTAGTATAACAAATTCTACTTAAACTCAGTAGTCACTCATTATAATTTTAATAAAAGATACACTATCAGGTATTAAATGAATGAATTATCTTATAATATAAAATGATTATGATGATAATAAATGATGATGAATCAATAATAAAAGAAAATGATGAGACACATGGTTTTGTGATAGATAAAGGTGCAGGAATAGTAAAACATTTAAACTTACAAGACAAAATTGATTTCCAAATCGGTACATTATCTAAAGCTATCGATGTCGTAGGTGATTATGTCGCACGCACTAAAAAATGTTAGATCAAGCACTTAAAGTATTAAAAAGTTGGAAAAGGTTAAATAGTATTAAATAAACATTTAATTAATTTGAGTCATCTATTAGTTTAAATGTATAAATGGATTGTTTTTCATTTTTAGTGGTACACTAATTGTAAAAAAAGAGGTGTATACATGCTTGAATTAAGAAAACTAGAGTATAAAGATAAAGAAAGTTTAATTCGATATTTACAATATTGGTATGACAACAATGAGAAAATTGTTCCATCTAATGTCGATGTCGCACATTATCAATCTTTTCAACAAATGGTCGAACAATTGAATCATCCACCCGTAAATATGAATACCGTTCCTTCTACAACATTATTTTATTTTAAAAATGATTATATTGTTGGTGCAGTAAATATTCGTCATGAACTTAATGATAAATTAAAAAACATTGGAGGACATGTAGGTTATGGCGTCGCCAAACCATACAGAGGAAATGGTTATGCTTCAAGCATGTTAGAAGAAGCACTAAATAGACTAAATAAAATGGGGATACATAAAGTATTGATGACATGTAATCCTTATAATTATGCTTCACAAAAAGTAATAAAAAAACATGGAGGATATGAAATTAATTCGTACATTAAAAAAAACGGCCAGCCAGTAAGTCGATTTGAAATTCCAAATGATGGAAGGTGAAACTGTGAAAGATTTAAAAGTCGTATATGCGCTCATACAAAATCAAGAAAGAAAAGTATTACTTGTTAATAATACAGATGGCGGGGGGTGGTCATTACCAGGAGGAAAGGTAGAAAAGGAAGAAACGCTAATTGAAGCTTTGAAACGTGAAGTAATGGAAGAAACAGGTCTTAATGCTAAGATTGGAGATATCGTAAGTATTAATGAAGGTAAATCAACTCAAATGAATGTACACACATTATTTATTATGTTTAAAGCTACAATTAAAAATGAAGTCATAGATATACAAATGAAAGATGAAATTTCAGAAACAAAATGGATGACCATCGAAGAAGCAGATCAAAATCTTACATACTATAATCACAGTTTAAAAGTATTTTTAAATAATAAAGCTACCTATTATAATGAAGGTGTTATAGATTGAAACAAAGGTATTATAGCAATCATTTATAGGAAGATATAAAAAAATCACTTTTCTCATAAGAAAAGTGATGGGTGTCAAAAGTTTATGAATAGTTTCATATTGTTATGAAATCGCAAGGCACTTTATTATATAAACTGTACCTTTTATTTATAATATAAAGACATCATCAATTTTATATCATCACAATAATAAGTTAATAAAATCTATAAAAAATATTAATATTCAGTGGATTAGAATATATAATGATTAAATTGAATGATTGTTACTTCTAATCTATCATTTAACAATATCCAAATAGTGGAGGTCTATGAAATGATCGTTTTAAATGAACAAGATCAACAAAACTTATTAGATATGAAAGAAGTGATTGAAGAAGTCGGTCATGCGTTACAGGTGTTTTCAGAAGGAAAAACTGAAACGCCATTACGTTATGTGTTACCTTTTAATAAAGAAAATAGATATTTAGTGATGCCAGCTTTATCAGATGAATTAAATATTGTCGGTATTAAAACAGTCACTTTCGCACCTAATAATCCTAAACTAGATAAAAAAACAATTACTGGATCAGTCTTGCTGAGCGATTATGATACAGGAGAAACCCTTGCTGTACTTGATGGTAGTTATTTAACTAAGATTCGTACAGGCGCCATTTCTGGTGTAGCTACAAAATATTTAGCGCGTGAAAATGCAAAAACATTGTGTGTGATTGGCGCTGGAGATCAAGCTGAGGGGCTCATTGCAGCAATATTAGCAGTGAGAGATATTGAAATGCTTCATATCTCGAGTCGTACAAGAGCTAAAGCTGAAACATTGGCTGAATTTGTGAAACAAACGTATCACGTGTCAACAAAAGTCTTCGATGAAGCAGATCAAGCCATGGAAAACGCAGATATTGTTGTGACAACTACAAATTCAAATAAACCGGTGTATTCTCATTCATTACATCCCGGTGTTCATTTAAATGCAGTAGGTTCATTTAAACCTGAAATGCAAGAACTCCCTTCAGAAACGATGTTGATTGCTAATAAAATAGTTGTTGAATCTACAGAAGCAGCAATGGAAGAAACAGGTGATTTAAAAGTACCATTAGAAGAAGGCATCATTACTGAGCGATCATTACATGGTGAACTAGGAGATATCGTAAGTGGAAAAATATCTGGACGTGATGATGAAGAAGAAGTGACAGTATTTAAATCAGTAGGTTTAGCTATTGTAGATATAGTAGTGGCACAATACTTTTATAAAAAAGCTCAACAAACTAATTAACCCTATACTGTATAAAACATAGATACCGTATCAGTGATAACGTAGATATAGCTGATACGGTATTTTTATTTAAATATTATGCTGATTTTTTACGTTGACGAAGATATATCAATCCAGCACCTGTTGTTACTAATAAAATCGCAATACCGTGCTCTAAATTAGCCTCTTTTTTACCTGTGCTTGGAAGTTGTACATGATGCTTATTTGTATAACATCCAGTTAATTCTGATGTTGCTTCTGAGTCATTTATTGTCACTACGTGTATAGAATCATGATGAGTATTTGAATCCGTACCATGCTTTAGAGGTAATGTATACGCTCTTGATCCTTTATTCGTATGACATGCTTTAGATGATGTAAGTTCTTGATTAGATTGATATTGATAAGGTCCAATCAAATGTGCAATGTTATGATATTGTGATTCTTGAGTTAACTTATTTTCTAAAGATAGCATTGTTTTGATAGGGTGATGAGCAACATCATAGTGATTGATGTGTGCATGCGTACCAGTATAATTTTTGTGTTTATCAATTGCTATAGCATGAGTATGACATTGTTGAGTATGCGTTGAAGTAAGATGTTTATGGTTTGTATTTGCCATATCATTTGAATGATGTTTTGGTGCTATTGATTTATGATGGTTGATACAAGGATGAGGACTTTCATGAATGGCAACTACTTTGTGATCATTATCTTTTTTATTAGGTTGAGAGACTTTACCTGGATGTTTTGGTTGTGCTCCTTCTAGGTGTGTATTTGATTGAGATGATGTCGTTTGATCATGCGGTTGTGTAGTAGTCGCATCATCAGTTTGTTCATCGATTTCAGGTTGACCATTGATGATTCGTACAGCATCCACTGTATCATAACTACTTAGATCAGCTTCTTTTATATATTGGGAAACAACAGCATCTAAAGAGATTCCTTCCTCACGTTTTCCACCGAACATATCATAACCATCACCTTGATGAGCTGTAAAATCATTTGTCGTTACATAATATGTACGATTAGAATCTAAATTTTCATACTTACCAGTTGATTTGTTTAAGATTTTAATGGCACTGACACGTTGGCCAGATTCTTTATCAAGATTAAAGTATACGCGAATTGAATTTGATACTTGTAAAAAGCCACCACTTGGGGCTAAAACTTTTTTCCCATCTTGAATATCGGTAGTAGAACTTAAACTATGTTCAAATGCTTGTTTAACGTCAGAACCTTTAACTTCAATTTGAGAAATTAAATTTCCAAAAGGTAATACTGTTATAACATCATTTTCAGTTACTTGGCCTGTTTGAATAGAAGCTCTAATACCACCACCATTTGTGACTGCAAAGTCAGGTCGATGTGAGAAATTCTTTTCAGCATAAGCCTCCATAGCATCTGTAATAAGGTTCCCTAAATTAGTTTCTTGTGTACGTACGTGTTCACGTTCGCCATTTAACGTCACTGGATTATTTGGAATAATCACAGTTGAGGTTTCTTTTAAAAATTCGTTATTTGCTTGACGTGTTTGAGCTTCAATTTGAGAGTCAGTTGGAACTTCTTTAGTATCTGCCACATTAATCAGTGAGGCATTTACATTATTAATAGTTCCATTATGTACATCGAAATCAATACGTCCAACATTTGCAAGTGCTGTACCTGTTTGAGTAAGTACATTATTTGCGCCGTAGTCTCTACCATGTTCGATTACGGTATGTGAATGTCCATCTACGACGAAAATGGGGTGTGAAAATAGTTTTGATTGTGTTAATTGATCAATTAAATAATCACTACGCCATATATTTCTTGTAGATTTATCGACACCTAAGTGAGATAAAATAACAAAAACGTCTACATTATCTTTAATATCATTCATTGCTTGTGTCACACTGGGAAGTGGATCTTTAAATTCAATATCATTAACTGCTGTTGGAGAGGTTTTTGTTTTAGTTTCAGGTGTTGTCACACCTACAACCCCATAACGTATATTATTTTTAGTTATGATTGTAGATGGTTTAAATATAAGATGGCCATCTTTATAAATATTAGATGATAACATTGGGAAATTAAGCTGTTGTTGCAATTTCATTAACTGATCATAACCAAAATCAAATTCATGGTTACCGATTGTCATAGCATCGTAACCTACACTATTCATCGCTTTTGCCATTTCTTCACCTTTTGATTTATTTGAAACAGGCAGTCCTTGGAAAGCGTCTCCCGCATCTAATACTAAATCAGGTTGAATTTGATCTTTAAGACCTTTTACTTTAGCCATGCCAATCACTCTTCCGTCTTCTTCTACAAAGCGACCATGAATATCATTTGTATGTAAAATAGCGTGTGTTGTAGATGATGGTGTAGTTGCTTTAGTATTTGAAGTAGTTTGAGTTGTAATGTTCTTATGGTTTAATGTTGTCGTATCTTGAGATTTTGATGTTTGTGTTAGTGTAGCCTTTTGGGTTGATACATTAGTTGATGGGCGAGATGTTTGAACAGAAGAGGTTGATGATGTCTTTTGAGACATTGCTTTTGGTGCAGTAATATTTTCTTTTGAAGTTTGAAGTTGTGCCGATGATGTTTGAGTTGTTTGTGATGCTTTTTCTTGAGTAGGTACTTCAGATGACGTTTGAGATGTTACAGTTGTCGATGATGTTGAGTTCGTCTGTGGTGAAGAAATATGTTGCTCAACTATTTGAGTCTTATTTTGTGTTGATACATTATCTTGAGAGGTTTTAATAGTTGAGACATTTTCCGTAGTCGCTTTTTCAGAAGTTGTTTTTTCTGAAAAAGTAGTTTGATGATTTTGAGATGTTTTCTCTTGTGGTGAAGATGTCATTGCTTTAGATTGGGAAGATATCGCATCATTTTGTAAAGTTGAAGCGGTATCGGGAACTTCTGCTGCATATGATGTTAAAGATAATAATCCAAAAGCAATAAAGAAAATCAATAAGAGTGATACAAAATATTTCTTCATGTTAGCCTCCTTTTAAAAATAATTTACAAGTTTATAGTAGCATATAGGCGCTGAAATATAAGAAGGAAAAAATAATTTAAGATAATTTTAAAAATAATTAACAAACAAAACGTAAATTAAATCAAATAAGTAATTTATTAGAAGAATAAAATTATTACTTTAACGTACAATCTAATGATATATGTAAATAGTTTTATAATATAGTGGATCTAAGAATATGGGGAGTTCTAAAAAGTCGCTACTAGGATAGATAAGATAAAGGGAGAAATAATAATGAAGAGAATTGTAATTACAGGAGCACTAGGACAAATAGGAACTGAATTGGTACTAAAATGTAGAAAATTATATGGGAAAAATAATGTATTAGCCACTGATATTAAAGAGCTAGAACCACATTCATTGATTAATGATGGTCCATTTGAATTACTTGATGTAACAGATCGTGACGCAATGATGGCTGTAGTAGAAGACTTTAGAGCAGATACACTTATGCATATGGCTGCGTTACTTTCTGCAACAGCTGAAAAAAATCCTTTGCAGGCTTGGGATTTAAATATGGGTGGGTTAATGAATGCTTTAGAAACTGCAAGAATGTATGACTTACATTTCTTTATGCCAAGTTCAATTGGGGCATTTGGTGCGTCTACACCTAAGAAAAACACACCTCAAAATACGATTCAACAACCGACAACAATGTACGGGATAAATAAAGTTACAGGTGAATTATTATGCCAATATTACTTTAAAAAGTTTGGTGTCGACACACGTAGTGTAAGATTTCCAGGGCTCATTTCACATACCAAAGAGCCAGGCGGAGGTACTACAGATTACGCAGTAGAAATATATTTCGAAGCGGTTAGACATGGTCACTACACGAGTTATATCGCTAAACATACGTATATGGATATGATGTATATGGACGATGCCATTGATGCGATTATTCAACTTATGGAAGCGGATAGTAAGACACTTGTAATACGCAATGGTTATAATTTAAGCGCAATGAGTTTTGAACCTGAGATGATTAAGAAAGAAATTCAAAAACATATTCCTGAATTTACATTAGATTATGATGTCGATCCAGTAAGACAAGCGATTGCAGATACGTGGCCAGATAATATTGATACCAGTTATTCTCGAAAAGAATGGGGCTTTAATCCAAAGTATCATTTGGCTAAAATGACAGAAACAATGATACGAACGATTAAAGAAAATGAAGAAAAGACATAAGTTCATAATTAAAAAGGTGGTTTGGATTTTGACTCTCTTTTAAAGAGTATAAAAAAGAAAAGGGTTTCATTTTTTATTTTATTTGAATTTTTAGAAAATTTATTGAATAGACTATATGAGATTGCTATAATTTATATTAAATCTTATTCATGAAATATATTAGGAGGCTTCAACATGTCAGAAAAAGTTAAATTTGAACAACGTGACACACTTAAAGAAAAACCAGAAGGAAATCTTGGGTTTGGGCAATATTTCACTGACTATATGTTAAGTGTAGATTATGATGAAGAAAAAGGCGGTTGGCAAGAATTAAAAATTGTTCCTTATGCACCGTTTGAAATTTCTCCAGCAGCACAAAGTTTACACTATGGTCAAGCTGTATTTGAAGGTTTAAAAGCATATAAACATAATGGTGAGGTCGTATTATTCCGTCCAGATCAAAACTTCAAACGTATCAATGATTCATTAGCGCGTTTAGAAATGCCTAAAGTAGATGAAGAATTATTATTAGAAGGTTTGAAACAACTTGTTGATATCGAACGTGATTGGGTGCCAGAAGGCGAGGGTCAATCTTTATATATTCGTCCATTCGTATTCGCTACAGAAGGCATCTTAGGTGTTCGTGCTTCTAAAAAATACAAATTATTAATTATCTTATCTCCATCAGGCGCTTACTACGGCGGTGATACATTAAAATCAACAAAAATTTATGTTGAAGATGAATATGTACGTGCAGTTCGTGGGGGTGTAGGTTTTGCTAAAGTAGCAGGTAACTATGCAGCAAGTTTATTAGCACAAACCAATGCGAATAACTTAGGATATGATCAAGTATTGTGGTTGGACGGCGTTGAACAAAAATATGTTGAAGAAGTAGGTAGTATGAACATTTTCTTTGTTGAAAATGGCAAATTAGTAACTCCTGCGTTAAATGGTAGTATTTTACCTGGTATTACACGTAAATCAATTATCGAATTAGCAAAAGAATTAGGCTATGAAGTAGAAGAACGTAAAGTATCTATTGATGAATTATTCGAAGCTTACGATAAAGGCGAATTAACAGAAGTATTTGGTTCTGGTACGGCAGCAGTCATCTCTCCAGTAGGTACATTAAAATATGAAGATAGAGAAATTGTGATTAATAATAATGAACCTGGAGAAATCACTAAAAAATTATATGACACATACACTGGTATCCAAAGTGGTAAATTAGAAGATAAACATGGTTGGAGAGTTATTGTGCCGAAATATAGATAACTTATAAAAACAAGCTAGAAACGTTATAACTATGCGGTTTCTAGCTTGTTGTTTTTTTAATAATTATAAATTGAATACGTTTTGAATACGTTATTGTTAAAAACTAATATAATTAGCAAACTTCTCAGCAACTTTTTCACGTTGTTTTTCGGTAATATGAGCATAAACATCCATTGTTGTATTAATATCGCCATGTCCGAGTCTGTCTTGCACTTCTTGAATAGATAAGCCCGCTTCAAATAATAATGAACAATGAGTATGTCTAAAACCATGAATTTTAATTTTTTTAAAGTTATATTTCTTACATATTTTATCCATTGCTTTATTGGGGTGCTGCACTTGAAGACGTTTATTTGTTCGTAAATTTGTAAATAAACATTGTGATTTATTACTTGTGTTATGTCCATGCATTAAACAAAGTTTACGTTGTTCTACACGCCAATTTTTTAATATTGAAAGAGTACGATCATCAATGCTTATAACTCTTATAGATGAATGAGTTTTAGGAGGTTGTATAATCTCTTTACTGTTAAGTCCAATAGTAACAGTTTTATCTATACTGATTGTTTTATTTTTAAAGTTTATATCTTCCCAAGTTAAAGCCATTAATTCTCCTCTACGCATACCTGTAAATCCTAAAAGTCGAAACATAGCATAATACATTAAATCATCTTTAATAAGTTCTAGAAATTGTTTTAATTCATCACTAGAATAATAGGTTAAATGCTCATTACCTTTATTTCTTGTTCTTTTCGGTAATTTAGTATATTTAAATGGATTCTCATGTATTATTTTCAACATAACAGCATATTCAAATACATTCGCAGCATATACCTTAATATTTCTAAAATCCTTATAATTTTCTATCCAGTAGTTTATAACTTTTTGACAATAAGGCGTAGTAATACTTTGAATAGGCATATTATCAAATTCTTTAAGTATTTTTATTTTAAACATATTACTAACTCTAACAAATGTACTTTCTCTAACGGTGCATTTATATTGCTCTAGCCATAACTCATATACTTGCTTAAAAGTCGTAATATCATTATTTAGAAATCCCTTACTTTGAACTTCTGTTTGTAGCTTAGCTTCTGCAATTTTGGCCTCTCTTTCAGTTTTAAAGCCACGTCTTGTTGTCCGCTTCTGCTTACGAGTAATTGGATCAACACCGAGATATGCAACAAACATATACGCCGTTGAGCCGTCTTTCTTTTTATATTTCTTAATCATTGTAAATCAATCCTTTCTACTTGCCCGCATGCGTTTGATTGGATTGAACACACCTTTGAGAGTGGTTACTCATTGGTGCGGTAATAGTATGTATGAACTCGTAAGCAGGAGTGGAAAGGTTAGAAATTTTTATTAATATATTTTTTTAAATCAAATATTTGATTTTGTAAATATTTATATTTTTCATAACTTACTGTATCAATTACTAAATTCTTATCAAAAATTTCATCATCAATATTTTCTTTGGAATTTTTAGTAGTATTATTAATAACAAAGTAATCATTTATTTCATTTGATAGAATATCTAATTTTCTATTTAACATGAAACTAAGTATTTTTGGATATTGCTTGCCAATAGTTTCTAAAATATCTATTAAAAAGAGAATTATATTTTTAAATTCTTTTGATTCTAAGTTTATAAGAGCAACCAAATTATTTATAATATCAGATTTATACAACATTTCATTCATTGAATCATTATCATTTTGTAAATTATGCATAACTACATCTGTCATTCTATTAATTAATTTATCTTTATTATCTTTTTCTTGATAAGTGGATTTATTTTCTAATGAAATAGCTAATAAAATTCGATTTTGTAATTTAACAAAATAAAATCTTTGCGACTTTGGAATAACGATTGTATATTCATAATATTCAAAGTCATCTAATAAGTTGAAAAAAGCTTTAATATTAGATTTAATCATAATCTCTAGTTCATTAGGGTTATTATTTAACAATTTAACTAATTGAAAATTATCTACAAATTCTCCATAGAGTAACTCTTCTACAGTTATACTTACTAAATCAGCGATCTCTCTTAATCTGCTTGCATTAGGTAAAGAAATACCTTTTTCCCATGTTGCTACATTTCCTTTGCTAGCTCCAAACAATTCCCCAAACGATTCTTGAGTAAGTCCTTTTTGTTGTCGAATAGATTTGATTCTTTTACCTACTTGTTCTTTATTATACGAATACATAATTTTCCTCCTCAACACTAATTATAATAAATAATAGTGATAAATTAAATAGAAAGTTCTAAAAAGTACAAAAAAATATTGACTTAGTAAAAAGTAAGATGATAATATGTATTTGTAAGTTCTAAAAAGTTTTGAATAGAGGTGTTAAAATGACAATTAATAAAATCAAAGGTTATAGAAATTATTTAAATTTGACGCAAGAAGGTATGGGACAAAAATTAGGTATTTCAAAGCAAAGTTACTATAACAAAGAGACAAATAAATCTAGCTTTACCGATGAAGAAAAGAAAAAATTTAAAGAATTATTATTGCCTTATTTTCCAAATATAACTATGGAAGATATATTTTTTTAATTATTAGTTCTAAAAAGTTCATAATGGAGGGTTGGATATGGCAGAACAGCAACCAATACTAAGTGAATCCGCTTCTTTAGAATTAGCAAATGGTATCTTAAAACTTGCCGAACAGATAGCGCAGCGAAAGATAGAGCAACAACAAAAGAGATGGGCTACACAAACAGAATTAAGAAAGTTATATAGATGTACACATAGTGACATTACCGAGTGGGAACGTTTAGGACTTACTAAACGAAAGCAAGGTCGCAGTTATTACTATGATCTCAAAGAAGTAGAAGAATTTTTACTATCACAGAAAAAATAAATTATCTAAGTCCCGCATGTTAATAATTTGTGATTGAACGATAGTATTAATTCAATTTTAAGGTGGTGTTTAAATTGATTAGATTTCTGAATGAGCTCGCTTATATATGTGTAATTACTATATTTCTAAATATGTATTCTGAATTACATTATGCGTTAGTGTTTTTCTTATTTGGAAGTATGATTGCAGCACTTAAATTTGATATGAGAAGTGAAGAACATTCATATCTTTATAAAGCATACAGACAGCATTTAAGAAACAGAAAAGAGATTTAAGTAGAAAGTATTCAAAATAATAAATCGCTTCAATATGGAGCTATAGGAGGAACAAAACAATGAAATTATTTAAAAAGAAATACGATCATAAAAAAGTAAACAAAGTGAAAGATGTGATTTTATATACTTCATATTCATTTGAAGCTAAAGCATACGAGGAAGCTATTGAATTATTGAAAGATAACAATAAACAAAAAGCTATTGAACTTATGTATGAAAGATTAATAGAAGCACAAAGAAAAGAATATGAAATGAAGTTAGAAATAGAAAAAGCGTCATCTGTTCGCACTAGCCAAAGTAGAAACAGATAACGCCAATAGATGTAATATAGGTAAATAATAAACTACTGAAAGGATAGCATTTTATGACTAATAAAATCAAGTGTTCTAAAGGTTATGGCGTCATTACACAAAGTGTTATGTCTAGCAAAGATATAAGTATAGAAGCCAAAGCATTGTACTGCTATTACATGGCACATGTAGGGGATAACTTTATTCCTAGCGCTACACAAACATGCAATGATTTGATGATCAGTTACAAGCGTTTTAAAACATTACGGACACAATTATTTGAAAGAGGCTTTTTATAGATTAATAAAAATTAGCAGCAAAGGAGGGCAGAAGATTGACGACATACAGAGTCAAAAAAGAGAGTGGTAACTTTGTAACCATTCATAAAGGTTTTATAACTGATGATAGATTATCAGCTAAAGCTAAAGGTATTTTATTGTATTTACTAAGTCGGCCTGATGATTGGCAAATATATACCGCTGAAATAAAGAAACACATGAAAGATGGTATTAAGTCAATAAATACTGGTATTCATGAATTAATAGAGTATGGATATATAAAGCGTAGTAAAAAAAGACAAGATAGCGGCGTTTTTAACGGTTATGAATATATTGTTTATGAAACGCCAACCGAAATGCCATTTTCGGAAAACGGATTATCGGCAAACGGTTTTTCGGAAAACGGAAAAACGGAAAACCGAAAAAGGCACACTACTAATATTAATAATACCTATAAGGATTTAACTAATAATTATGATACAGAAATTAACAGTAGTAGTAGTGCAAGCACTACTAAACAACAACCACCGTCACATTCTTATAGTAATGTATTCAACTTTTACCAAGAAAATGGATTTGGAATACTTCAACCATTTGTAGTGGATCAGATTGAAAACTGGATAGATGATTTCAACGGTAATGAGAATATCGTTATAGAAGCATTAAAAGAAGCAGCAACAAATAACGTGTGTAAGTGGAGCTATGCTAACAGTATTCTTAAAAGTTGGTATCAAGACGGTATTAAATCTATTGATGATATAGAAGCACGTAGAAAACAACGTGAAGCAAGTAAAAACAAAACTGAATCTACAAAAACATTCGATAACTCTCAATATGCAGATTTATTTTAGGAGGGAAGCTACTTGAAAAGTATTAATGATATTGATTTAAAAAGCAAAATGCGTAGTGAATTGATTGAAGAACAATATAACCTTAAATGTGATAAATGTAAAAACATATATAGTTATCATAAATTCAGAAAGTCAGACGGTACAATTCAAATAATCAGAAACGGGTGCGAGTGTGAATCTATTGAGAAAGGAAAACAAAGCAGAAGCCAACACAAAGCAAATCAAAAACGCTTGAATATTGAAAAAGTATTTAAGCAATCCATGATGAATGATGATTTATTAAAAGCTGAATTTGATAATTATAAACCAACTAATAAAAACTTATTAGAAGCTAAGCAGATTCTACAAAAGTATGCAGCTAACTTTAAACCAGATCAACCAAAGTCGCTACTTTTACAAGGGAGTTATGGTATAGGCAAAAGTCATTTAGCTATGTCGGTTGTAAGAGAAGTTAAAAAGAAAGGCTATACAGCTTTATTCTTAGATGTTACTGAATTAGTAAAAGCATATCGAAATACCTATAACAAGAATGTAGCAATGACTGAAAAAGAATTAGATCAAATGATTAGAGATGTAGATTTGCTTGTGATAGATGATTATGGAACAACAGTAAACGATTATGGCAATGAAAAACTATTTTCATTAACAGATATGAGAACAGGTAAAAGCAACATCATAACAACTAATCGTGAAGCATTAGAACTATCTAACAATGACGATAAAGCAAAAAGATTTAGTCGTTTGATGAAAAACACACAAATTATAAAAATGCATGGTACAGATTATAGATTAAAAGATTTTAAATCATAAGTGGTAACGGGCTTTGTACCCGTTCCGCTTCTTAGAAAGGAGTAACACATAGTATGGCAAGTCTAAAACAAGCGTATCAACTAGACACAGACGCCGAAGAAATCGAAATGATTAGTGATTATACGTTATTTACGCTATATAATCCAAAGTTTATTGAGAAGAAAGCAGAAAGTATTAGGGAAGGTATTGAAACACTCTATGAACGTAATAAGCCACATATGGCTAGCGATAACATTACAGGGATTCTCTATTATGAAAGTGTGAATATCGAACATCTAGCCATTCAGATTATCGAAGAAAAAGAAAAGTTAGAATCTTATCTGAAAAAGAGCAATAGAAACCTATATCATTTATACGCTGTTTTAGAAGGCTATACAAAGCAAGAACAGATATTTATAAAGAATCACATCAGAAATGCAAAGGTGCGTGATAATGAGCTTGTGAGACGCTTTAAAATTGATTTATATAACTATGTCCAAGCTGAAAGAGAGAAAAGACAAGAAGAACATAACAAAAAGTCATTTAATGCGTACTTAGTGGATAAAGATGAAGTAAGAAAAAGACAACAAAAGAAAAAGATTAATAATGGTTATGGCCTAACGCTCAATCAAGAGAAAGAGCTGCGACTAATTAAAGAACATGAAGAAGAACGAAATACAGATATGGGGGTATTCATTGACTTAATTCAACAGATGAACAATGATGAACTCTTATCTTATGTGTTAGATCGTCATGAGTTTAATATTGATAGTTATAATCTCAAAATATTAACTGACGCAGCACTCTACTGCTTGCCATTGAAACAAAGAAAGCAAGCCTATAACCATTTAAAAACAATAACGAGAACACTAATAAATAATCCAATCGAAAAGAGGTTAAAACAATATGAACAATGATGAAATGAATAAATTAAGTGAAGCATTAGAACTATCAGAATCTCAAAGATTAGCTTTATATAACTATAGTGAACGAGAAGCTAAAGAGAAAGCACAATCACAAGAACAAAAGAAAGAATTAAGTAGTTTAGAAAAGCATGAGAAACGCCAACAAATCATGAGTATTAAAGACGCTAACCAACGACAAGAAGAAATAGCGAAGCATGTTGATTTATTCAAGTAGGAGGGCTAATAATGAAAACATTAAAACAAATTGAAGTGCATAAAAAGAATATTGAAAGCTATCAAAAGGATATACAAGTACTAGAACAAGAAGTAAATAACGAAAAAGAAAAGATTGATCAACTTAATGCAGACTATCAAGAATTAGTAGTAAGTGGCCAAGTTGAAAAAGCTGATAAGCTATATACTAAAATTGATAAACAAGAAACGACACACAAAGCAAAAGTAAAACGTTTAAGCGTTATGAAGCAATCACTGAAACAAGTCATTATTAAAAATTGTAGCAGTATGCAAGAAGAAGCCGATAAATTAAGTGATGAATATATAGAAACATATAACGACGATTTACAACACTATAACAAGCTCAAAGAAGAACTAAAACAAGCAGAACAGAAACTAGAAGAACATAACAATAGTTATATACTTAATCAACGTAATTTAAGCCATTATATAGATAGATTAACAAGGAAAAACAATATACAACCAACTGAATTTATGGGTAGCGTCAATAGTCGTAAACCATTTTATATTTAATCAATGTAGCCTACTTTTATAGTGGGCTTATTTTATAGCTTAGTGAGGTATTATATGAAAAAATTAACAACTAAACAAAGACGTTTTGCAGATGAGTATATAGAAACGGGTAATCCTTATTATTCAGCAGTAAAAGTGGGATATAGCGAAGTATACGCAAGAGATAATGCTTTAAAATTATTGGAAAATATTAGTGTGAAATCCTATATACATGAGCGTTTAGAAGAAATAAAGAATGATAATATGACCGAGAAATACGGAGTTATGCGTTATTTAACAAGATTAATAAAGTAGGCAATAATTGTTAGGAGGGATAAAATGAAGTCATTAACGCTAAAACAAAAACAATTCGCAGATGAGTACATTCGAACTGGAAACGCTTATCAATCGGCAGTAAATGCGGGTTATAGCGAAAAGTATGCAAAGGCTAGAAGCCATAAGATGTTGGAAAATGTCGGAATAAATCAATATATAGATGACAATTTAGAAATTATTCAAAAAGAAAGTATAGCAGAAGCTGATGAGATCATGCGTTATTTAACACGAGTGCTTAGAGCGGAAGAAAAAGAAGAAATATTGGTATATGTGGGCGACGGTATGCAAGAAATCCAAACAATACAACCTAGTGCCAAAGACAGAATAAAAGCAGCAGAGTTATTAGGCAAACGTTATCGCATGTGGACGGATAAGCAAGAGGTAGAAATTACTACACCAATATTTATTGATGATGTGCCAGAAGAGGATTAAGGAGAAATTGATAAGCAAACAAAGATTAGGTTTATAAAAAGTTTAATTTAAAAGTAATATCTGGTATATTTAATATAATAATTCGCGGTGAAATCCCGCTTTCTACTTTAACAAGTAGCTCGTTCCCGGTGAAATCCCGGTTACCAGATGTTAATTCATCTGGTCTTTTTTTATGTAATCAAAGCTATTCCTCATAAAAAAGAGTTTAATTTGTTAGTATCTAAAGTAAAGGTTTGTTTTTTCTGATTTTTAAAATTAGCTTTTATTTGCTTTTTAAGAGCCATTAAATAAAAATATATATGAAACTCTCTAAATGCTCTAAAAAGTATCTTAAAATTGCAAATAAGGGTATTTAAAATTTAATAACTCTTGTAATAAAATATTTTAAAAAAGGAGTTTTTTTATGAATCTTAGTTTGTTTTTGATAATTTCTATTTGTTGTGTTCTGTTACCAATTATAATTTCTGTAAATGAAAAAAATAAGAAGAATAAAAAGAGGTAGAACACGTAGTTGTGCCGAGAAAATTTATTGATGTTGAGAAGAACCTTTAACTAAACTTGTTGACGAATGTTGACATAGCGTGAGCTATTAAGCCGACCATTCGACAAGTTTTGGGTTTGTTAAGGGTTCCGAGGCTCAACGTCAATAAAGCAATTGGAATAAAGCATTAATTTCGTTATGCTTTTAAAATTAGCTAATAATCCATGATATAACCAATACAATTATTGATATAACGAGAGTTACCCACATCAATGGCGCTACTTTGTCTACCATTTTTTTGTATTCTTTATCTGCCGCATTTCTTTTTTTCAACTCCCAGCACTTTATGCTTAAGTATAGGGCTTCTAGTAAATTAACGATTAATACTAATAATAAAATTGTAATTATCATAAGATATTTTTCTCCTTGTTTTTTGTGGTTTTTGAAACGAGTTGAAAACGAGTTTCTTCTTGTCTTGATACTATATAGAAATAATACAGAGTTGAAAAAGAAATGTAAATATGACGTATAATTTTTTATAAATATAAAAGTAAGCGTTTTCTATTTACATTTAGAGCCTTTTATAAGATAATAACCGTAGCTACTAAAATTTACTACTCAAAATCGAGTATCCTTTAAAATGACTGTATCCGTTGGGTGCAGTCTTTTTGTTTATAACTTGTCAAAACTTTACATTTCATAAAGTTACAAAAAGACTTAAAAGTCCACCTGTAAGCAGTGCTTTAAAATAGGGAAGTGGTTTGATTAGACAAAAGGGATGTCCCAAATTAGGGCTACCCTTTAATATCATCAAATTTGGGGATATTAACTTTTACTCGGCTCAAATGTGAGCTTAGTAATATAAGTACATTTACTGAAACCAAATTTGGGCTAAGTGAATATATTGAAAGTTGTATTCCGCTTCTAAAAGCTGATACGACAAGTTAGCGTATCAGTGATTTAAATATAAGCTTATTAATCAATTCAATAGCTGACGCACTAAATTAGTGCATTAGAAAACGAAAATATTCGTTCTCTAAATTAAGACGAATACAGCCGAAATGTCGGCTCAATAGAATATAATTAGAAAACCGAAATGTTGGTTATCTAATCTGAAGTACTAGTTTAGTATCTCAGAAAAGCCGTTTGTGGCTTCTCTGCGTAGTCAAAATGGCTACGGAGCTATATATAGATTATCTACGTACCTAAATTGAGTACGCAGCAACATAATGATCTAGTAGTAAATTTCATTCCCTAAATATTGGGAACGAGAATTGTAAATATTTTATAGATACTGTAAAAGTTGTAGACAATGAATAAATTTAATGCGTATAATGACATTAGAAGTTGTTCCCTTATGAAGCACTTCTATATTATATTTTTCTATATGTGAGTCATTTTTTCTTGGCTATGTCCATTGGGCATAGCTTTTTATTTTATTGTAGACAAATATATAAATAATGAGATAATAGCAAAAGAGGTTTAATACCTCTAACTTCTTTACGTACATATAGAGTTTTTACTCTATCTCAACTACAATGGGGCTAACCTTAATTGGTTAGCTTCTTTTTTGCGTAAAAAAGCACTCTCAGCTTAGCTCATGACAGAGTAAGTGAGAGTGTATATGAGAAGTAAGGAGTGAAACGTTTTTATTACTTTATTACATACAAACTAATGATTTTTATTATAATAGTGTGGCTAAATAAAAATTAGTGTGTAATAATAATAATTGAGATTGTCTAACTGGCGATTCTTTCCTTTCCATTAAGTATTTCTTCTCCAATGAAAATACTGTATGTTTAGGCAATCTCGACACTTTAAAAGCTTTCATAAATAGCATAACTCTTTAGGGGCGTAACGCCCCTTTTTGTATGCGAAAAAGTCTCACTAGTACATGACTAGTAAGACTAAGTTCAATGAAAGTAATGTTATCTATAACTTATATTAACATACAGCCGCTTCAATTAATACAATTACGTTTGTATTATACTAACGTAACCATTCGTGACGGTAGCTGACTGAACAATTCGTTCAGTCATGTATAAAAGGGGGGGAGGGAAACACGACGCCCTTTATTAGTTGATCTAAATAAGGACTGAACGAAACGTTATCCCTTTATTCATGGGGTCGTGAAACGCTACCCCATAGATGAGTGAACAAAACGTTCCCCCATGTGTCGCAACTTGCGACGTTAGGTAAGTTAATATAGCAACCGCTTCGATAGATAAAAAGATGTAGCTCTAAACTGGGACTACATCTTTTAACGAACAAGTCATATTATTTACGTTAAAAGTAAAAAAAAGATTTAACATAGTAGGAAGAACTCATAAATAAGGTTATAAAAATCATCAAATTTATATAAAATAGTATTAGATAAATGAAAAGGAGTTAGTAAAAAATGAATAATAAAAATATTAAAATAAAAACATTTGCTACTTTTAATACTAAAACTTTAGATGAAAAAGTTAATGAGTTCACGAATAGAGAAGATATAGAAGTAATTGAAATAAAAACCTCTTCCAATTGGTTATACATATCAGCAACAGTTATATACAAATAAAAAGGCTAAGGGAAATTATCAAAATGAGTAAAAAAGTAATTGAAGGCATTAAAGAAGGATTAACTATATTTATAATTGCTATTGCAATCGCTATTGTTTTAAACATTTTAGATCTGAATATTGGTTACAATAAATTTTGGAAATATTTAGGTAATCTAGGAATAATTAATATCTTTGATAACAAGGCATTAAATGGATTGATTATTTTAGGTTTTATAATAGGATTTATTGTCTTTTTAATAAATTTATTCTCTTCCAATAAAGAAGATGAGGATTAATTTTGTTGCTAATAAAGAAAGACTGTGTATTGACCAGCTTGTCGATTTAGCAATGTGGTTTAAAAAATTAATATTAAAAAACTTTCGATTTAAAACCAATAATAATATAATTAATAAAAAGCTATATAAAATTAGAGGTAAAAACTGTGAGTAATGAAAATTCTAAAGTGGAAAATAAAGAGAAAATAGATGAAATAAAAAAGCTACTTGACGATACATCGAATTGGTTAAAGTTTTTAGAAGCAAAGATTGTATTTCTTATAGGTTTAATGATAACTGTTGGATTTAAAATTTTTAAACTTAAAAATTTAAACTTTCATAATTCAGATACGTTTTTGTTAATAATATATTGTATTGTAGTTATAGTGTTAATAGCAAACGTTTCTAGTATTCTTAATACGTTTCGTAAAAACACTGGAAATTTTTTATACTATAAGGATATTAATAACTTTTCTATAGAAGATTTTAATAAAAAGTTATTAAATGTTGAAAATTGGGAAGAATATTACATAAGACAAATTCATGCTTTATCTCAAATCACTACAAGAAAACATAAAATATTAGCACGTAGCACGATAATATTTATACTGCTAATGATATTAAAAGGAATTCTAGAAATTATATGAGGTGTTTACTAATGACTATGCAAAGATTAATAAAAGAAACGGTAGATAAAATTTATGATACTTTCGAATTACCTAAAGATACTCCAATTGATCTAGATGAACTTTTAAATATCTTAGACATTCAATTACAAGAAAATCCAGAATTAATATATGAAGGAAAAATTGAAAAAGATTATAATAATAATACTATTATAACTATAAAATATCATCATAATGAAGGTAGGCGGAGATTTACTATCGCTCATGAGTTAGGCCATTATTTTTTACATTTTAGTGATGAAGATAAAGAGTTTAAAGATTCTGTGTTTTATAGAAGCTTAGAATACAATAATGAAGAAATTGAAGCTAATGAATTTGCTGCTAATTTATTAATGCCTGAATATGAATATGTGAGTTTTGTACAAAATAAAGCGTATGACAAAGATAAACGCTCTTATGATGCTGAATTAATTGCCGAACACTTTAAAGTTTCAAAACAGGCAGCGATTTATAGAGGTCGAAAATTAAATGTTTTTAAATAAACCAGAAAAAGCAGAGGAAATAAGAAAATTAACCAATCAAAAAGTACTAGAAAACAGAATATCAGAAGAAAGTTTAGAAGGAAATTACATTTTTGTTTCATTTGATTTAGTGGATTCTACCAGATATAAAAGTATTGAAACTGATTGGTCTATTCTTATTCAGAAATTTTACGAAGGAACTTATCATTATGTTAAATCAGAAGTTAACGAAAATTTCAAAATTTGGAAATATATTGGAGATGAAATATTATTATTTTTAAAAATAAATAATATAGATGAATTAATTGAAATACCTCCTAATTTATATAAAGTAATGAATATAGTACAATCAGTTCTAGAAGATAGTTTTCCAAATTCAAAAGGTTTAATTTATTTAAAAGGTACTGTATTTATAGCTAAGGTAGATGAAATTAAAGAATGTAATAATAAAAATAGAAATTATATTATAAAAACTCAAGCAAAGGATTTTTCTTCAAATAGTAAATTAGTGATTAGAGACTTTTTGGGCCCTGACATTGATTTGGGTTTTAGATTAACTAAACATAGTTATAAGAATCAGTTAGTTGTTAGCTTGGAAATGGTATATCTTATTGAACAATATATTTCTAAATCTAATTCATATAAAAGTGATCTTAATGATAATTTTAGAGTAATGAAATTAATTACTTTGAAAGGAATATGGCACAACAGAAAATATCCGATTATCTGGTTTAAACCAAAAAAAGAAAATTGGGAGCTTAAAAATTTAATAGAATATGATGATGATTTATTTCAAAATAAAGAATTTAATTATTATTTGAATAATTACATTGAAGAAAATAACTATTTAAAGCTATCAGAATTTATAAAAAAAGTTTTAGTCCAAAGTGGTAAAATAAATGTAATAGATGAAATAGAAGAAATATTTAACATTCATTCAGAAGATAATGAAAAGACTCCTGATGCATATCAATTAAATACTTTAGTTCCAACCGACCGTATGACTGAAGTTCATTATGTTTTAATTGGCATTAATATTTCAGATAATACAGTAGCTATATTTACAAAGAATAAGAATAATGAAGAAATATATGACTTTGGTTGTGCGCATAGTAACGAATATGAACCAGTAATAGATATTATTAATAATTACTATAAAAGTTTATATAAAGAAATGAACATACTTAAAAGAAATGAGAACGATAATATGCCTCTGCCTGTATCTATGTATCAATATGATAAACATGAGAAAAAGGTATCTGGTTTTATGTTTGTAGCTTTAATTTCAGATATAACTGGAGAAACACCAAAAGGTTATACTAATGTGAGAATGGAAAAAATAGAAAATTGTAGAGGAAAAGAATTTTATGATGATAGTGAGTTGAATCTTAAATTAGCACTAGAATCATTATCAAATAGTTATTTAAATAAAAAATAATGCATGCGAGCAAGTTAAATATATTTTTAACGTCACTCATTGAGTGGCGTTTTTTATTTTGAATACGTTTTGAATACGTTATTTAAAAATATATATTAAATATAAGTAAAGATAACACTAAGTAAACCTAATATAACAACGTTTATAAATAGTCATAAATACATATAAAATATATTTATTGTTGGAGAGTTATTGTGCCGGAATATAAATAACTTATAACAACAAGCTGGAAACGTTATAACCACGCGGTTTCTATCTTGTTGTTTTTTATTTTAGAACAACTTTTGGGGGTATATCAAAAAGTGAGTTGGCTTCCTTTTTGTATAAAGAAACCACTCTTAACATAGCTTATGTCGAACTAAGTAAGAGTGGTGATGTAAAATAAATAAGGAGCAAAATATTATAACGAAATATTCTGCGAATTAAATTATACCCTTTACAAATAAAGATAAACAATTTTTTATCATTTTAATAATTAATTAGATTTAAATGTAAAAAATATTATTTTTTTATTTCAATAGTATAGATAATTAAATTTTATTATGTAATAATAAGTAATGAGATTACCTAAATGACGACCCTTGACTTAGTGTTTTTCTTCTATTACAAATACCATATACCTAATACCATTATTACTTAGGTAATCTCAGCATATGAAATTCATTTAAATGATATAGATCTTTAGGGGCATAAAGCCCCTTTTTGTATGTGAAAAAAGCCTCGCTAGTACACGACTAGTAAGACTAAGTTTCAATGAAAGTAATACTAATTATGATTTTGATCTGTTTGATTATCTGGCTCCAATTTTTATCAGTGATTTGGATAATCTTAGAGTAATTAATACGATATATATTTAATTCAAGTTTCATCAAGATACCAAGTGATACAAATAGTGCAGAAAACCCTCTGCTAATTGTTTTATAAGCGAGTCCTTCATTTTGTGCTAAGAAGAAACTAAATATAAATAATCCAATTCCAATTCCGAATAAAATAAAAATAACGATTAACATGAATATATCCTTTCATTTTTAGTAATGATATGATGAATATCATTGTTAAAATTACTCAATAGTATATCATAAAGATATGTTATAGAATTTGATGAATCAGTTCATTCATTTTTTTAGTGAAGGTTATAATCACTGTATTATCTATTAATTAAACCACTTATAGATATAAAAGCAATAAGGCAAATTTTCTATTATTTTTCAATACATCTTTTTCATTTTTTTGGAATTTGATGAATAATTTGGACTTCTAGGCAACATTTAATATGAAATAATAGGGAAATCAAGACACTTTAGCATGAATCATATCAATTTAGGCAGAAATCCCCTATAAATTAAAATATGTACTAAACTATTAGTTGTAAACATATTTAAGGAGATGAAAACCATGTTAGATATCTTTAGTTTCATTAAAAAAGTATATGATTTAGTAAGTGGTATTCTTGTAAATGGTGAACCGAGAAATTAATTAATTGTTCCCCCTAATCGAATTGAATATATATTTTCATTAAATACTAGTAAAGCACGCTTTTTATTTAGATATAGTTACTAAATAAGAAGCGTGTTTCTTAATATATAATTTAAATTGTAGCGAATTAACATTTAGGTATTAAAAGTAAACAATTAAGGAATTGTGCACAATTTTTTAATCGTTTATGATAAAGTTAAGACACATTAAATAAGAGGTGATGACAATGACTGAAGTTAAATATTCAAACAAGGAAATTGAAATAATTTCTGATTTTCATAAGAAAAAACATCGTGATACATGTTGTATAGCACCTAAAATTAAATATCATAAAGATAAATTTGTATTTTCTCCAGTTTCTGACGATACTGAAACATCAAATATTAAAACATTTATTACAGAATGCAAAAACTGTGGAAAAGTAGAATTTTTTAATATAGCACCTGTAAGATTATAAATATATAATGAAATAGAATGTTGATACTTATCAACTTGTTGTAGACAATAAAAATGAAGTGATGTATGATATTTTTAGAGACTATTCCCTTACACATAGTCTTATTCCCGTTGAGGCATAGTAATGCCAACGTTATTCAAAACTAGTTTTATATATTCTTAGTTGAGTCATACCTAGAGAGGTATGGCTTTTTTTATAAACCTATGCTAAGCAGTTCTTTTACTATACTTAAAAGAACAATGTATATTACAATGAAATACAAAATAAGGAGTGTATATATAAATGGAATGGATATTATTTGATAAAGATGGTACATTAATTGAATTTGATCATAGTTGGGAAAAAATTGGCGTACGCCTGGTAAATAGTTTCCTAGAGACATTTCCTGTAGCAAATAAAGAAGCAACGCTTCGCAAACTAGGCGTTGTTAAAGATACGATTAGTCCGGATTCTGTTATGGGTTCAGGATCGTTAGATGAAATTGTTCATGCATTTAATGATGAATCTGGAAAAGATGTTTCTAAATGGACGCGTGATACAAGTCAAGCATTAGTAGATAGTCGTGAACCAGAAAATAACTGGATAGATGGCGTTTATGATATGATTCAATCATTACGACAAGAAGGCTATAAAATTGGTATTGTGACTAGTGACTCTGAAAAAGGAGTGACACAATTTTTAGAAGAAACACATTCTAAAGATGCGTTTGATTTAGTCATTTCTACTGAAGCGCATGCGGCTGAAAAACCCAATCCTGAAGTTCTTAAGCCACTTTTTGATCATTATGATGTTAAACCGGAAGATGTAGCCATCGTAGGTGACACAAATAATGATATGAAGACTAAAGTGAATGCAAAATTAGGTCTAGCCATTGGTGTATTAAGTGGTATCGCAAAAAAAGAGGAACTTGTGGATGCTGATTACGTAATTGAAACAGCTGTGAGTGTACCAGAAGTATTAAAAAAATATACACAAAATAATTAAACAAAAAGAGATTAAAGTATCAATGGTTATTTCTATATTTATAACATGTTGGCAGCCAAGGACTAAATTAAACATGTATTTATACCCATGTTTAATTCAATCCTTCTTGCCTAGATGAGACAGTAAAGTCTGTCTCTTTTTTTATCGATGATCTACATTTCGATATGTTTGAATAATATGTGCAATTTTGTCGATAATTGGATCTAAAGAGTCAGGGTTTTCATGAATATCATATTCATTAATATTCACTCTTACGACTGGACAAGCATTAAAATTGTTAATCCAATTTTCATAGCGTTTAAATAACTTTTTCCAATATACCGGATCAGTATTCATTTCCATATCGCGGCCACGTTGATGAATACGGTCGATTACTTCATCATAATCACAATCTAAATAAATTAAAACGTCTGGTTTAGGGAAATAGGGCGTCATAACCATTGCTTCAAATAATTCCGAGTAAGTTTTAAAATCTTCTTTACTCATTGTTCCTTGTTCTTCATGCATTTTTGCGAAAATATCAACATCTTCATAAATAGAACGATCTTGTATAAAGCCTCCTCCGTATTCAAACATGCGTTTTTGTTCTTTAAAACGTTCAGCTAAAAAATAAATTTGCAGATGGAAACTCCAACGTTCAAAATCATTATAGAATTTATCTAAGTAGGGGTTATGGTCTACATTTTCAAATGAAGTTCTGAAATTGAGTTTATCAGCAAGCGCTTGGGTTAATGTAGATTTTCCTACGCCTACCGTTCCAGCAATTGTAATAATTGCATTTTGAGGGATACCGTAATTATTCATATGTTATATCTCCTATCATGGGTTTAATTTGGTTTAAAATCAATTGATAATCTGATTCATTTTGCACAAAATCTAAATCAGAAGTGTCGATTAAAATCACATTAGCACCTTCATTTTTTAATGTTTCATAAAATGATAAATAATCCTTTTTTAAATTAAGTAAGTAGCTATCTTCAATTTGATGTTCAAAACTACGATTACGTTTAGCAATGCGACGTTTCAGTACATCTAAATCAGCATCTAAAAAGATAATCATATTAGGTAATTCAAGATCTTCAGTTAAAATATTGAAAATACGATTGAATTTATCAAATTCTGATTCGTTAAGTGTATTGCGCGCAAATATTTTATTTTTATAAATATGGTAATCACTTACCACACCTTGATTAATTTTTGCAATATCTTGTGCTTGTTTATAACGATTACAAAGGAAGAACATTTCAGTTTGAAAACTCCATTTTGAAATATCATCATAAAAATCAGAGAGAAAGGGGTTTTCATTAATGATTTCATTTTCTTCATAATAATTAAAGGTTTGGCTAATTTTATGAGTAAGAGACGATTTGCCAACGCCAATCGGACCTTCTATTGCAATAAATGGTTTATTCATAATTACATCTCCAAATGTTAAAATAGACATTGAGTATTTTATCATAAGTAAGGGATGACACATATGACAAATGATGAATTTTACATGAAATGTGCAATTGAAGAAGCGAAAAAAGCTCGACAACTTGGTGAAGTTCCTATCGGAGCAGTGATCGTTAAAGATAACGACATTATTTCACGTGCTCATAATTTAAGAGAAACCCTGCAACAGCCTACTGCTCATGCTGAACACTTAGCAATAGAACGGGCAGCTAAAGTCATAGGAAGTTGGCGTTTAGAAGATTGTACATTATATGTCACATTAGAACCCTGTGTCATGTGTGCTGGAACGGTTGTAATGAGTCGTATACCACGAGTTGTATATGGCGCGATGGATCCTAAAGGAGGATGCAGTGGTAGTTTAATGGATTTACTACAACAACCACAATTTAATCATCGTGCAATTGTTGAACAGGGTGTGTTAGAAGAAGAGTGTAGCAATTTATTGAGACAATTTTTCCGTGATTTAAGAGCTAAAAAAGTTAAAAGAAACACATCATCGTACAAAAGATGATAAATTTGTTAAAATAGGAACGGTAAAACAAATTTAAATTTTGTAATTGTGTTCACTGAATATGTATGTTCTAAAATATAATAGCTGTAAGTTTAGCTAATGAAATGAGGTAACGGCATGATTAAACTGATTGCAACAGATATGGATGGGACACTGTTAAATGCAGCACATGAAATTTCAGAAGAAAATATTAATGCGATTAAATATGCTCAATCAAAAGGGATTACAGTAGTCATTGCAACGGGTCGTGCGTTTTATGAAGCAAGCACGCCCATGGCTGAAACAGATTTAAAAGTGCCTTATATTTGTTTAAATGGTGCAGAAGTACGTGATGAATCATTCAATATTATGAATACCTCTCATTTAAATCATGAATTAGTAGAACGAATTAAAGCGATTCTTGATCGAGAAGACGTGTACTACCAAGTGTATACGAATAGAGGGATTTATACAGAAGATCCAACACGTGATTTAGATATCTATTTAGATATTGCAAGAAATGCAGGCCAACAAGGTGATGTTGAAAAGATTAAAGCAGGGATTCAAAAACGTATAGATAACGGTACACTCAAAATTGTCGATAATTACAAGGATATTGAAGATATTCCAGGCGAACTGATAATGAAAGTACTGGCGTTTAATCCAGATCTTGAAAAAATTGAACGTATTGGAAAAGAATTATCGGCCATATCAAGTCTTGCTATTTCATCATCATCACGTGGTAATTTAGAAATTACGCATTCAGATGCTCAAAAAGGAATTGCATTAGAAACGATTGCTAATCAACTTCGTATTGACTTACAAGATGTCATGGCGTTAGGAGATAATTTAAACGATGTATCCATGCTTGAACGCGTAGGCTATCCTGTTGCGATGGACAATGCGATGCCCGAAGTGAAAGCTATAGCTAAATTGGTTACAGATACCAATGAACATAGTGGTGTAGGTAAAGCAATTATGAAAGTTTTAACTGAAGAGAAATAAATAATATTGAAAAGGTGTTAGAACGAAATGAAAGGACTTATTGTAGTAGGAAGTGCACAAGTAGGTTCACATACCAATGCACTAGCTAAATATTTAACAGGACAATTCGATAATCATGATGTCGACGTAGATATTTTTGATTTAGCTGAAAGACCATTAAATCAACTTGATTTTTCAGGAACAACACATTCAACAGAGGAAATTAAAGCGAATACAAAAGCGTTCCAGGACAAAGCAATGGAAGCGGATTTCTTAATTTTTGGTACGCCAAATTATCATGGTTCATACTCAGGAATTTTAAAAAATGCGTTAGATCACATTAATATGGATTATGTCAAAATGAAACCAGTGGGCTTAATTGGTAATAGTGGCGGTATCGTAAGTTCAGAACCACTCTCACATTTACGTGTCATTGTTCGTAGTTTATTAGGTATTGCTGTACCTACACAAATTGCAACACACGATTCGGACTATGCAAAATTAGAAGACGGTACACTGTATTTAAATGACGAAGAATTCCAATTACGTGCAAAATTATTTGTTGATCAAATCGTATCATTTGTAAATAACAGTCCGTACGAACATTTAAAATAAATTATAATAATGTTAAAAAACACATTTATAAAAGAAGAAACTAGTTTAAAGAGCGATAGATATCGCTCTTTTTTTGTTTTTTTTATTAAATTAAATAAAAAAAGTATTAATATTTTTTTAATAATTATTAGTATCAATGAAGACATGTATTTTCTAAAATTTCTGATATTTTTCGAAAATATATGTATTGTCAATATAATATTAAAATGTTATATTTTTATCGGAGTATTGTACTCAATTAATTTGAAAAATAGGGGTGTGAGTTATTTGAAAAAGAAACCAAATAGAAGATTAGATTTCTTACCTAATGTTCAAAACAAATACTCAATTAGAAAATTTACAGTAGGAGCGGCATCTATTTTAGTAGGTGCAACATTAATCTTTGGGGCAGGGCAGGAAGAAGCAAAAGCTGCCGAATCAGATCAAACAGTAACAAATCAAGATAATACATCTTCACCTACTGATACAACGGAACAACCATCAACAGAAGAAAAAGCGACAAGTGAGAACATAACAACAGACCAACCATCACCAGAAGAAAAAGCAACAAGTGAAAACATAACAACAGATGAATCATCAGCAGAAGAAAAAGCGACTGAAAGTACTCAAACAGATGAATTATCAGCAGAAGAAAAAGCGGCTGAAAGTACTCAAACAGATGAATCATCAGCAGAAGAAAAAGTGGCTGAAAGTACTCAAACAGATGCATCAGCAGAAGAAAAAGCGGCTGAAAGTACTCAAACAGATGAATCATCAGCAGAAGAAAAAGCGGCTGAAAGTACTCAAACAGATGAATCATCACCAGAAGAAAAAGAAGCAAATGACAGTACAGAAACAAACCAATCATCATTAGACAAACATGAAACAACTAGTGATGTTGTTGAACAACCTGAAGCTAGTGCTTCAATTCAAACCATCTCTGAAGAGTTAAATGTATCAAGTGATGATACAGTTCAAGCTCTAGAAAATGTTGGAGTAGATACATCTAATGCAACAGAAGTAGAAGCTATTGCTGCACTTATTCAAAATGATTATGCAAATAATAGTAACGAAACACCAGTTGCTACACCATTAAACGTAAATTCAGCAACTGCACGTAATGAAGAAACAACAAATACACTAAGACCAAGAATGTTCGCTGCGATGGCGTTAGCTGCCGATACGCCAACAAACGATAATGTTGCTAGTAATGATAACAATAGAATCATTGAAGCTGATGCAATTGCAAACGGTTATATTAATTCAACTACAGACGCAACGAATGCTGCGAACACATTATCAGGACGTGCATGGATTGTTGATAAGGGTACACCTGCAACTATATCTAATGGATTGACACCGGTTCCTGAAGGTACACCTGTTTATATGCAATGGATTGATACAGACGGTGTAACGTCTCCAATTTATAAAGCAGCAACTTCAAATTCAATTGGGAGCTCTGATGGTTCACAGGTAGGGCCCGGAGCGTATGCGTTTGATTTAAGAGAACCATATATAGATGCAAATGGTAAAGAACATACGTATCGTGCAGTTAGTGGACAATACTATCGTATCTGGATTGAAGATTTTAAAACTAAAAACGGAAATACAGCAACAATGTTACGTACAGCAGGCGGTTTTTTACCAGGTTCGTATGTAAATTCAGTTACTAGTAATAATATTGGCCAGTTCCCATTAATAGGTACAAATATGCAACGTACAGGTATCTTTATGGGTGTTGAACCTGATGGTGAATATATGACTCGACCACAATCTGAGTGGATTCATGATACTCAAGGCGTTGATAGTCCACTTTCTTCAAACTCTATACAGGGTCGTGTATGGTTAGAAACAGGAACTGGTGGAGATTTAGCTAACTCAGCAACTGGTCCAAGCTACAACCCAGCTGCAAGTGATAGAATAGCAGATGGTTATACTGTTGTATTTTCATCTTTAACTGATGAAGGTGTTCAAGCATATAAAAATCAAGTGGAAAGTTTACCAAAATCAGAACAAGTAGACGCAGCAAGAACTTTATTAACAGATCATCCTGAATACATTTCAGCAACAGTTTATGGTGAGACAAATGCGGATGGATATTATACTATTCACTTCCCAACAGATACAAAAATTAACAATGATTATATTTATGGTTATGTAATGAATCCCGATGGAGAAAAAGTACTAGGATATTCTTCATTTACCTCACCAATTTTTACTGGAGCAAATTCAGATTTATCATTTACGCCTCAAACAACACCAGTTGCTAAACCAGCCAAGGGTGGATGGTATAATGTAAACTTTGCATTAGTTCCGACAACAGATACTAAAATTGATATTGTGAATTACAATAACACTACACAACCAGCACAACCTGGTGACACGGTTAATATTGATTTAAGCGGTTCACAATTATCACCACTTCCAACTCATATAGAGTGGAGAGATAGCAATGGTAATATAGTTCAAACAACGGATGACATTACTTCATATACTGATGGTGAACAAAAAGGTACATTTGTAGTTCCTAATTCTGCAAAAGCCGGGGATGTTTATACAGTTTATCTTGTTTCAGGTGGTAAAGATGTAGGTTCTGATTCATTCGTAGTTGCTACTCAAGAGAAATCATACCAACCAACAACAGACGAGGTTACAAAAGATTACGGTGACCCAACAACTGAG
>NZ_PPQE01000020.1 GCF_002901845.1 Staphylococcus hominis subsp. hominis | reverse complement strand
TTCAACAAGTGCAAGCACATCATTAAGTGAGTCAACATCAACAAGCGTGAGTGACTCAACAAGTGCAAGCACGTCATTAAGTGGATCAACGTCAACAAGCGTGAGTGATTCAACAAGTGCAAGTACGTCATTAAGTGAATCAACATCAACAAGTGTGAGTGACTCAACAAGCACAAGCACATCATCAAGTGAATCAACATCAACAAGCGTGAGCGATTCAAATAGCGCAAGCACGTCATTAAGTGGATCAA
>NZ_PPQE01000019.1 GCF_002901845.1 Staphylococcus hominis subsp. hominis | reverse complement strand
TGCCTGGCAACGTCCTACTCTAGCGGAACGTCAGTCCAACTACCATCGGCGCTAAGGAGCTTAACTTCTGTGTTCGGCATGGGAACAGGTGTGACCTCCTTGCCATTGTCACCAGACAAGTGAATGATTATACATTCAAAACTAGATAGTAAGTAAAGATTTGCGTCGCAAAACTTGAAAAAATTGATTAAGTCTTCGATCGATTAGTATTCGTCAGCTCCACGTGTCACCA
>NZ_PPQE01000002.1:12139-12457 GCF_002901845.1 Staphylococcus hominis subsp. hominis | reverse complement strand
TCGAACTTTATCTTCAATGGCAATTGAGTAAATCTGAAAATGAACTGTAGTTAAGCAAGTAGGTGGGACTAAAACGTTTCTGTTTTAGTCCTATTTTTTTCTATAAACGGTTATTATTCGTTTGAAAATGGCTCAAACATGTCGCATAAGATGAAAAATAAAATGATCATTTAACGTTGTTTTAACGTTAAAAATTATAAAAATACTAACCGTTTTTATATTCTTTAGCAATCTTTCTTAGTTATAAAAGTAACTTAATAAAATCGTTTTTGTCATTTACTTTGTTAATGATCGGAAAGAAAAGGTTGATTTTATCAA
>NZ_PPQE01000002.1:0-12129 GCF_002901845.1 Staphylococcus hominis subsp. hominis | reverse complement strand
GATTCAATTGATATACATCATAAACAAAAAGTAAGTCGTTAATGTTCAAGACATAGGTCGAATGTAATTTTAAATTTGATTTTTTCTATCCCAAACTGAGTAAAGATATTTACTTAGTTTTCTCTTTTTTTATCTCCAATTATTTTACTAACAATGCTTATTTTGAAAATAAAAATAAGCACTTAAAGTAAAAAGTGAACAAGAGAATAGCCACTTTTGTCTTAAAGCACGTTTTGTTTTTGGAAATATTACAAACATAATAGGATTTTCAAATAGTATTTGACATGAGCATAAGGAAATCCAGTACCACCTTAAGTGGTATTCAGCATAGCTGAAGGATTATCTTATGCTCGCCTTGATTAAGTGCTCCTTTTAAAATCATTATAAACATTGATATAACAATATTTATAGTTAATATTAAATAGAAATTGATCGACGTTATAAACCTTAATATTGCATACTATTTACAATTGTTACAAGACCACTTTAAATTGTCTGAATACTATTATTTTTGTTGATTTCATAGGCTTCAGTCGACGTCAATCCTATAAATAGGATTGATTTTTTTATCCAAATCCTATTTTTCCTATTACTTTTTAACCTGTTTATTATTCTATAAATATTTCTAAATGCTCTAAAAAGTATCTTAAAATTGCAAATAAAGGTATTACAATTTTAATTAAGTTTTCGAATGTTTTATTTTTTATATTTAATATTAGATTACTAAAAACTTAACAGCACATTTACAAACATGTGCTAGATTAGAAATGTAGAAGATTAGAGGGAGGTTTTCTTGTGGAAGAATTGAAAAATTTTATCGATAGTATTTCTGGAGTTGAAGATAATTTCATTGCTTTTGTTGGTCAACAACTTTCTAATATTCAACATAGTGGCGTGGAATTATTAGACGCTTTTTTATCAGCGTTTGGATATAAATAAACTTAAAAATAAATAATTTTTAAAAATATCCAGATTTGGTTTATAAACTGAATCTGGATATTTTTTATTTAAATTTTTAGATTTGTTATCCTTTTATGCCGAGAAAATTTATTGAAGTTGAGAAGAACCCTTAACTAAACTTGCAGACGAATGTCGGCATAGCGTGAGCTATTAAGCCGACCATTCGACAAGTTTTGGGATTGTTAAGGGTTCCGAGGCTCAACGTCAATAAAGCAATTGGAATAAAGCAAAATAAATTGCAGTTAGAAAAAATGGAGAGGATTAATTGGATTTTGAAAATTGTAATTTTAATACCGATCGTTTGAGTATAAGACCACTAAATTTTTCGGATTATGATTCTTGGTTTTTAGGTTTTTCTGAGAGAAAAAAATCACAATATAGACACGATAAAGGTAGAATAAATTTATCTGATAAAGATAAAAAATGGTTCAATAATTTAGTAAAAAAGCATAGAGAATTATTTGAGAATGATGAGATTTATATTTTTTCTATTTTTGATAAAAAAGGTAAACATTTAGGAATGATAGACATAGTAACTATTGAAAGGGAGAATTTTCAATGGGGTGAGTGTGGTTTTTATATACATAATCAGTTTTGGAATAATGGTTATGCTTTTGAATCAATGTTAAAAATTTTGGATATTGCTAATAAAGAATTAGGGTTTCATAGACTTGAAGCGCACGTAAATTTGGATAATGAGCCGTCATTTAAATTATTAGAAAAGTTAGGCTTTGAATTTGAATGTACTAGAAAAGGTTTTATATATGAGTTTGGGGAATGGACTGATAATTATATATATTTTATAAATTTGCATGACGAAAAACTTTGATTTTTGAAACGAGTGGAAACGAGTTTCTTCTTGTCTTGATATAAGTGATGAAACTAAAGAAGAGTCAAAGAAATATGATTTGAAAAAGAAAAAATAGACCACGTATTTATGCCGAGAAAATTTATTGAAGTTGAGAAGAACCCTCAACTAAACTTGTAGACGAATGTCGGCATAGCGTGAGCTATTAAGCCGACCATTCGACAAGTTTTGGGATTGTTAAGGGTTCCGAGGCTCAACGTCAATAAAGCAATTGGAATAAAGCAACTTTGATTAATAAGTTCTAACTTTTGGTGCTTTATAGTTTTTTATAAATTCTTCGATTTCTTGGAATGATTTTGAGAATAGTATTTTATCTCTATCTTCCTGAGTTAAAAACTCGTTTGAAACCATTTGATCGTAGAATTGTTCGATAAGTGAATAATAATTATTTGTATTAAAAAAAATACATGGGTTGTTGTTTTGACCAACTCTTGACCATGATACAACTTCAGTGATTTCTTCTAAAGTTCCAGGACCACCGGGAAGAGCTATACATACATCGCCTTTTTCTAAAATAACTTCTTTTCTTTCTGACATACTTTCCACGATTATTAGTTCGTCTAATCTGTCATGAGCTAACTCTCTTTGTTGTAAAAACGTAGGCATTACACCGATTGTTTTTCCGTTATTATGTATTACAGTATTTGCGATTGTTCCCATTAGTCCTGCATTTCCGCCACCAAATACTAAAGTATGATTATTTTTAGCTATCCATTCTCCTAATTGAATCGCACTATTTTCGTATTCTTTTTTGTTTCCTTTGCTAGCTCCACAATAGACTATAATATTCATTTTTATTACTCCTTTTTTATTTTTTATTTTATCAAAAAAATAATGGTTTTGGAGTTGGTTTTGAAACGAGTTTCTTCTTGTCTTGATACTATAAAAATAAGCAAAGATATAACATAAAATGACTTATCGGAAGCTAACTATTATCGCATATTAAGAGATGATATAATATACAGGTCGCCTATCTCTCAGGCGTCAAATTTAGACGCAGAGAGGAGGTGTTATTCATGCTAGAAATTCTTGTTCACATCACGACCACAGTCATCAGTGGTTGTATTGTTGCGTTATTTACGCATTGGCTACGTAATCGCAACGATAAATAGGCGACTATAGCCACACCTAAAAATCCCCTCACTATTGCCGTAGTGAGGGGATTGGTGTATTCACGCTAGAATTCTTGTTAATCATATTATAACACTGGTTAGTGGAGAAATGCAAAATTACTTCTTGTGATAATTTAATCAATCAGAAGAAATATGTTAAATAGCAATCTGCTAAATCGAGGGATAAAATTAAATTCTTATGATGGAATTTCAGTACGTTTATTACTATGTTTTCTTACAATAGCTGCAGTTAAACTAGATATTGCGCCAAATATAATAAAGCCAATCATCATCCATATAGTTGAATTCATTTCAATATGACTACCCATGTAGATAATTTCTCTAAGGGTATTTGTATAATGTGTGAATGGATCAATTTTATAAACCCAACCTTGATATGCTTTAGGTAGCATTTCTTTAGGTAATGTGACTAATTGCATACTAAAGAACATTAAAATGACAAAGATTGGAATAGATTTCATTCCTAACCAGACCATAATACCTAGAATTAATCCGATAAATCCAAGTATTGAAATAGCTAAGAAGAGTGCTACTCGGTTTGTATGATTAAAATCAAATCCTAATACACCATGCATGAAGTACACATAAGCGAAACTTGCAGCAAATGCTGTGATTACAGCTAATAACATTTGGCCTAATGATGCAATAATTCTGTGTTGAATTTTAAAGTTATTACTTGTTCTGAAAGCAAAGAATAATAATACAGATGTTACAAGTGATCCCATCCATACTGGCATGAACATTAAGAACGGTGCATTACCGCCAGCTTGATGGTCTTTAACTTTATGAATTTCTTTATTATCAACTTTAACAGGATTTGTAATGCCTTTAATATCTGAGGCACTCACTTTAACGTCTTGTTTTTCTAATGTGCTAAGACTTTGTGATGTAATTTGTTTATTCAAATTATCACCCATGCCATCAAGCACATTACCAGTAATCGTAGCTGCTTGCAAGCTTGCACCTTTATTTACAATAGCTTTAAATGTTGCTTGTTTCACATCAACTTTTTGGTTACCCATTTTTTGTTGCATTTGTTGAACGGCAGCTG
The DNA here is from genome assembly GCF_002901845.1 of Staphylococcus hominis subsp. hominis. Classification (GTDB taxonomy): domain Bacteria; phylum Bacillota; class Bacilli; order Staphylococcales; family Staphylococcaceae; genus Staphylococcus; species Staphylococcus hominis. Next base: position 8,117 of record NZ_PPQE01000002.1, on the reverse strand, counting down.
CAGGGATTTCACCTGATTCAACTTTTTCTTTCATTTCTGCCTTTTTACTATCCATCACTACTTTTTGTGTTTTACTCATTGCATTTTTAGAAAAGTCTTTATTAAAAATAGCTACCCCATAGTATTTTTCATCTTTAAGACCTTTTTTAATATCTGATTCTTTATCAACTTTAACCCATTTAACTGTATCAGAATCACTATCCATTAATTTATCTTCAATTTTTTTCCCGATATTTACTTTATTACCTTGAATGTCTACACCTTTATCATTGTTTACAACGGCTATTGGCAATTGTTTTGGTTTTGGATTAAACGCTGGATAAAATGCCAAAGAGAAAATAACTAATAATAATATCGCTGCAATAGGTGCAAGCCATAATAGTTTACTTTTAAAAATATTCATGAAATCTAACCTCCTACAATTTATTGAACAATTTGTTGAATATTTAATACATTGTAAATTATAATGAGATAGTCAAAAATAAACAATAATCAATTATTCAAATACTGTATGTTATTGAACAGATTGTACATTTTTGTCTATTTATTATTAGGAGGTCGATATTTTATGAAAGAAGATAGGAGAATACGAAAGACGAAGTCAGCTATTAAGCGTGCTTTTACTGACCTTTTAAAGCGTAAAGACCTCGACAAAATTACTGTTCAAGATATTTCAGATCAAGCAGATATTAATCGTGGTACATTTTACTTACATTATGAAGATAAATACATGTTATTAACCGATATGGAAGATGAATGTATATCCCAAATTTGGACATCGACTCAATTTAATCAACTCGATATTAGTTCACCAGAAAATACCGCTGAAGATTTTATAAATAATGTTTTGACTAAGGTATTACAACATATCTCTGATAACATGGAGTTTTATCATACGATTCTTCAGCTAGAACGTAAAAGTAGACTTGAAGAAAAAATTCATTCCTTAATGAAAGAAAATATGCAAAAATATATTAGTATTAATCATGAGATTGATGGTATTCCTGAAATGTATTTTCATAGTTATGTTTCAGGTGCTACCATTTCAATTATCAAATATTGGGTACAGGATGATCATCGACTCTCTGTAAATGAGTTAACCAAACATATTTTTAATATCATTTATAATGGGCCGCTACGTATTATGATCCAAAATCATTATGAACGTACTCAATCCAACTGAGACTAAATGAATATGAAAGGAATCATTAACCATGCTAACTGCATATAAACATTCAACAAACAACGACATCGTTGAAACGACTTTAGACCACTCTGCATCATGGATTAATGTTGTAGAACCTGATAGAGAATAAATTGAACAATTAATAGAAACGTATAACTTACCTGAAGATTTTATCCGAGATCCATTAGATGCGGATGAAAGTGCACGTATCGAATATGATGATGACACAGGTTACTCATTTATCATTATTGACTTACCCATCGTCAGTTCAACCAATCGTCGTGTCTTATTATTCGTTACCATTCCATTAGGTATTGTTATTGGAAAAGGACTCATTTTAACAATCTGTGATGCTGAAAATGAATTTTTAGAAAATTATGCGCGACAAGATAAGGATAGATAAAGCTAAAAGAGAACTAGGATTTGTGCTAATGGCACTTAATATAAGAAAAGTAACAGCTCAACGAACTGAAAATAATCAAAAAAATTATAAAAAAGACAATTTCTATATTATTTCAATAGAAATTGTCTTTATTTACTTATCCAAGAACTTTATGTCCCAGCCTCTTCATAAAATAATTATTAATATAGAAAATAGGGGCTATTTATTAAAATCTATAACAATTTTACCAAACGCGCCTTTCATTTGATGTTCATATGCTTCTTTTGCTTGATCAAATGAATAAACCGTATCAATTACAGGATCTATATTTATTTGATCTAAAGCTTTAGTGAAATCTTCAAATGCTCTATGGTGTCCTACATTGATACCTTGGATTCTTGCTTGTTTAGCAAGCAATGAGAATAAATTAACTTCTGCTTCCATATTTTCTAGAAAACCAACAACATATATATGCACTTGGAAAGCTAAAGCTTCTATAGATTTTGCAATACTTGACCCGCCGACCACTTCTACAATATGTTCTACACCTTTACCATTTGTTAATTTTTGGACTTCTTTTTCCCAATCAGGGTGCGTTTTGTAGTTGATTACTTTAGAGGCACCAAGTTCTTTAGCTTTTTCTAATTTTTCGTCACTGCTACTTGTTACAATAACTTCTGCTCCTAATGCTGATGCTATTTGAATTGCAAATATAGAAACACCACCTGTGCCTTGAACAAGAACTTTATCACCTGCTTTAATATTTCCATACTCAACTAATGAGAACCAATTCACAAATGCTGCAACAGGTAGTGTAGATGATTGATTATCTGTATAAGTTTCAGGAGAAAAAACAGTAGCATTTTCATTTAATACCATATACTCAGAAAGCCCACCGTTAACAGTAGCGCCTAATGCATTTAATTATTCATCACCTTTTGGTTTACCTTCTAACCAAGTTGTGAACATATGAGATGTGACACGATCTCCTTTTTTAAACTTAGTAACATTAGAGCCTATCTCTACAACTTCCCCTGAAGCGTCTGAGACAGGAATAAAAGGGAATTTGAGTAAATCTGGTGTATATACACCTTCTACAATTGCAGTATCTCGATAATTAAGTGATACAGAGTTAACTTTAATTAAAATTTGATCTTCTGTAATTTCGGGTTTCTCTAGTTCAACTTGTTTAAGGTTATCTAAACCAAAATTTTCTAATTGCCATGTTTTCATTATTAAAACTCCTATTCATTAGTATTATGGAAAAAGTTATAAAGCACTCACATCGTTATATAGTTAAATGACGATGTGTAAGTGTAAAAAAAGAACTTAATTATAGTTCTTTTTCAATTACTTTACCTATATTTTTAATGACTTGTTCATTCCTTTTATAATATGTCCATTTTCCTAGACGTTTATATTCTATAAGTCCTGCTTTGTTTAATATAGATAAGTGTTGTGATGTAGTAGACTGTGTCATATCTAATTTCTCTGTAATTTGACTGACACAAACGCCTATTTTTACTAAATCAATACCTTCCTGATCACCGAAATTACTTTCAGGGTCTTTCAACCAATCTAGTATTTGAATTCTAGTGGGGCTAGCTAATGCTTTAAAAACTTCTAATTTTTCCATATATCTATAATAAATCGTTGAAAAGCGATATGTCAATATGTTTTTTTACTTTAAGAGAGTGTCCAGAAAATAACCATTTTCTGTACACTCTCTTTTTATATCTAGATATATAGCTAGTATACATATTTTAGTGTTCAATAACCCAACAGAAAATCTATGTTCATAAATATGGTTAGAATTAAGTTATGGTACAATGAAAATCTACATAGGAGGTTTGTATTTTGAAAATAGGTTATGCAAGAGTCTCAACTGGTTTGCAAAATTTGAATTTGCAGGAAGATCGATTAAATCAATATGGTTGTGAAAAGATATTTAGCGATCATATAAGTGGATCAAGAAGTAAACGTCCTGGTTTAGATAAAGCTATTGAATTTGCGAGGTCAGGAGATACGATTGTTGTTTGGAGACTAGATAGATTAGGACGTAACATGGAAGATTTAATCACATTAGTTAATGAACTTAATAATCGAGGCGTGAGTTTTCATAGTTTAGAAGAAAATATAACAATGGATAAATCAAGTTCTACAGGACAATTGTTATTTCATTTATTCGCAGCATTTGCAGAGTTTGAACGTAATTTAATTTTAGAACGTTCTTCAGCGGGGCGAATGGCAGCTCGTGCTAGAGGACGCTATGGAGGTCGACCCGAAAAATTAAATAAACAAGATTTGACTTTACTCAAAACACTTTATGATAATGGAACCCCGATTAAAACTATTGCAGAGCAATGGAAAGTTTCACGTACAACAATCTATCGTTATCTCAATAAGTTAAATAACCAAGAAAATAAAGATAAATAAAAAATATTACTGAGTTTTAAGAAAGATAAAAGTTAGACAGGATACACCCTAATCATACATATGTAGTTATTGAATTTATAGTAACTAAAACGTATGATTAGTGTGTATAATTAATTGTGAGGTGAAAATCAATGATTGTTGGTTATGCGAGAGTATCATCAATCGAACAAAATTTAGAAAGACAACTCGAAAATTTAAAGACGTTTGGTGCTGAAAAAATATTTATAGAAAAACAATCTGGGAAATCTATTGAAAATAGACCAATACTTCAAGAAGCACTTAACTTTGTAAGAATGGGGGATCGGTTTATAGTAGAATCTATTGATCGTTTAGGTCGTAATTACGATGAAGTGATTCATACCGTTAATTATTTAAAAGACAAAGAAGTTCAATTGATGATTACTAGCTTACCTATGATGAACGAAGTCATTGGCAATCCATTATTAGATAAATTTATGAAAGACTTAATCATTCAAATATTAGCAATGGTTTCAGAACAAGAACGAAATGAAAGTAAACGTAGACAAGCGCAAGGGATTAAAATTGCGAAAGAAAAAGGTGTGTATAAAGGACGCCCTTTACTATATTCACCTAATGCTAAAAATCCTCACAAGAGAATTGTTTACCATCGTGTTATTGAGCTACTAAATAAAGGAGAATCTATTAGTAAGATAGCCAAAGACGTGGGTATTACACGTCAAACAATTTATAGAATCAAAAGGGAAAGAACAGAACATTAATTTTATAAAACAAAAAGCCTTTTATGTATAGTTATTTGAAATTTAGAAATTTTTTGTGCTAAATCTTCCCCTGCTACGCTCTCAAGTGCTAATAGAAAAGGTTTTTCACTCACATCCAACGTTTTAAAATCTACGCTATTTTCTTCTCGAATCGATAACAATACTTTATAGACTATATCTTGTAACAACGTTCATCACCTCTTATTTATCTAGATGACGATACAAAGTTGCCCTACTTATGTTTGTCTGTTCTTTTATCTCATCTAAAGTGTATTTTTTGCTCATATACATTTCAATAGCATCTCTAAGATTTTTATCATCTCGCTTTGGTCTTCCTAAAGTTTTTCCATCTTTTGAATAATTCTCTAATCCTACACGAGTTCTAAATTTAACAATATCACTTTGAAAGTCTGTGATATCATGTAATATCTCTATAAATTCACCTTTGATGTCTTTATAAATGTAACGATTTAAATTAATAACATATAAAGATATATCCTCCTGAGAAAGATAATCTAATATATCTACTAAATGTTTCGTAGAATCTGCAAGAATACATAAATCCGTAACGTATAACATATCTCCAGGAACTAATTTTTCATTTAAAAGAACATCTAATATATTCCTCTTCTTATTATTAGCATGAATTTCTTCAACAATTTCATTTGTATGAGTTTCTATTTTCTTTTTTTGTTCATTTAAATCGTCGTTTATTGTAACGGGTCTAATATAACCGTATTTCATTTAATTGCACCACCCTGTAGCTAAAGTTTAACACAAAGTTTCATTAAGGGGTATACATATGAAACTTTTCTGATATACTTTACAATATAATTAAATAAAAAGGAGAGTAAGTTATGGTTGAAAAATTAAAAAATGAATGGCTTAACCAGCCAGGCAAAAATATACTTGCAGGTATTGTAGTTGCCTTAGCTTTAATCCCTGAAGCTATCGCATTCTCCATCATTGCTGGTGTAGATCCTATGGTTGGTTTATATACTTCGTTCATTATTGCTGTCGTCACTGCTATTGTAGGTGGTAGAGCGGCGATGATATCAGGTGCAACAGGGGCTATTGCCTTATTAATTGTGCCACTTGTGAAAGATTACGGTGTAGAGTATCTTCTAGCTGCTACTATACTGATGGGGTTAATTCAATTAATTTTAGGACTTCTTAAAGTAGGTCGTCTAATGAAATTTATACCTCGTTCTGTCATGATAGGTTTTGTGAATGCTCTAGGAATCATGATTTTTATGTCTCAAATAGAACATATCTTTGGGATATCAATTTCAACTTATATATATGTAATTGTAACGTTACTCATCGTATATATAATTCCAAGATTTTTTAAAGCTATACCTGCACCATTAATAGCTATTATCGTATTGACTGCCCTTTATATGTATACAGGTTCTGACGTTAGAACTGTGGGAGATTTAGGTAATATCAAACAAGCTTTCCCTCACTTTTTAATCCCTAATGTTCCCTTTAATTTAGAAACTCTTCAAATTATTTTCCCTTACTCTTTATCTATGGCTATTGTAGGTTTAGTTGAGAGCTTACTTACAGCTAAAATTGTAGACGATGCTACAGACACTTATAGTAGTAAAAATAGAGAGTCCTGTGGTCAAGGTATCGCTAACATGATTACCGGATTATTCGGTGGCATGGGAGGTTGTGCCATGATTGGTCAATCCGTCATCAATGTTAAATCAGGTGCAAACAGTAGATTGTCTACATTTACAGCGGGTATTGTACTTATATTTATGATTATTGTACTTGGAGGACTTGTAGTTCAAGTTCCAATGCCAATTTTAGCAGGTATTATGGTTATGGTTTCTATTGGTACATTTGATTGGAATTCCTTTAAATATATTAAGAAAGCACCAAAAACGGATGCAGTCGTTATGCTTATTACAGTGATTATTGTTTTAATGACGCATAATTTAGCTTTAGGTGTTGTTGCAGGCGTTGTTTTCAGTGCTTTATTCTTTGCTACTAAAATTTCAAAAGTAGAAGTTATTTCTGAAGAGTTCGGTAAAATAAACCGATTATCTTTTAAAGGACAAATCTTTTTTGTTTCTATTGATTCTATGATGGAGCAAATAAACTTTGAGATTGAAAATAGTACCATAGAATTAAACTTCAATAATGCACACTTATGGGATGATTCTGCAGTAGATGCAATTGACACGATAGTACGAAAATTCGAAGAAAAAAATAATATTGTTCGTATAGAAAAATTAAATTCAGATAGTCATAAAGTTGTTTCAGAGTTAAGCCAACTAAATGAAAATCATTTAAACTAAAGGAGCGTTATTTATGTATAAATCAATTTTATTAGCAGCAGATGGATCAGAGAATAGTTTGCGTTCAGCAAAAGAGGTTTTAAATTTTATAGATGATAATACGATTGTTACTATTCTTACAGTTGTAGATGTTGAGGAATCGAAAACAGATGTTTTACATGGTAAACAAAGTTCCAGTTTGACGAATGAAAGAGAAGACAAACTCTCTCATATCACTGAGTTATTTGTAGAGCATAATGTAAAATATGAAATGAAAATTGCACATGGTGTTCCTGCGGACACAGTTGTTTCAGTTGCCAATAGTGGAGAATTTCAAGCTATTGTTTTAGGAACACGTGGATTAAATAGTTTGCAAGAAATGGTGTTAGGTAGCGTCAGTCACAAAGTAGCAAAACGTTCAGAAATTCCCGTTGTTATTGTAAAATAGTCTGTCTAACTTAATCCTTTCACGGATTGAGTTTTATTTTAGAGGTGAATAATAGATGAAAACCAAAAATTTCTATTATGGTTGGATTATTGTATTTAACGAGTCCATATTGTGAAACTTTGGAAGACTTACAACACGATATAACCACAAATCAACACTCTACGATTTTTTCAGAAGAAAATATAGTTGGCGCATTTGAAATTAAAGAAAACATAATAGTCAACATTTATATAAAATTTTCATTTCTCAAAATGAACAGAATAATGGAATTAGTAAATTAACTATGAAAATGATTTTCGAAAAATTTACTAATAAAAATAAATAGACCGTTTATACTCCTCATAAAAATTGTAGAAATTACCACTTCTATGAATCTTTAGGGTTTGAAAAGTATGGTGAGGCTATTTTATCAGATAAATTAACATTATTTAAATATGCTAAATATAACTAAAAATAATATCTCCATTATATATAGTTATGTATATCTCCTGGAGTTTATTCAACTAATATCTGACAGTAATTAACATAATCGATGATTATCAGAAGTTTCATCACTATAAAAGGTGTATCAAAGATTTATACTCCCTTGATACACCTTTTATATTCATTTTTAATTACCGAAGAATCGACTCCAAAA
>NZ_PPQE01000018.1 GCF_002901845.1 Staphylococcus hominis subsp. hominis | reverse complement strand
CCCCATTGTAGTTGAGATAGAGTAAAAACTCTATATGTACGTAAAGAAGTTAGAGGTATTAAACCTCTTTTGCTATTATCTCATTATTTATATATTTGTCTACAATAAAATAAAAAGCTATGCCCAATGGACATAGCCAAGAAAAAATGACTCACATATAGAAAAATATAATATAGAAGTGCTTCATAAGGGAACAACTTCTAATGT
>NZ_PPQE01000017.1 GCF_002901845.1 Staphylococcus hominis subsp. hominis | reverse complement strand
TTATTAAAGGACGTCTTGGCTTTTAATAATACAGGTTTGATGATTTTAATTTCAGTTACAGAAAAGTTACTTAAATAACTTTGAATACTTTGAGGTAGTTCTTCGAGTAATTGAAACTTTAAAGCTTCATCATTAAATTTTGAATTAGAGTGATTTGGATGATTTGGATGATTACTAGGATATGTTAATTTCTTATCATTCAAATCATACGTATCATTATAATCAGTATTATTATAATCAGTATTATTATAATCAGTATCATTAGGGTCTAAAATTTGGGATTCTGGAGTCCCAAATTTTGAGTTTCTGGAGTCCCGAAATTTGGGATTCTGGAGTCCCAAAATTTGGGACTCCTTGTTATCATGGGTTGCAGATGAAGTTTGAATGTTTTTTTCTACACTAATATTTGTTTCTATATCATGTAAATATAATTTATTAGGTTTATTAAAACCTGTACGGATTTGTTCAAGTAACCCTACTTCCTGAAGTTCTTTCTTTATTTTGGTAATTGTATTTTTACTTTTATCTAATATATTCTGAAGGCTTTCATTTGTAAAAATGAAATATATATCCCCATTATCATCGAGCCAATTATTTTTAATTGATAAACTAACTCTGTCATTGAGAATTGCATAAGTGACTTTGGCACTATCACTTAATTTTTTATATTTTTCATTAACAAATAATGCTTTATGTAGCATATAAAAATTTTGACTAGCTTGATTTTTAATATTTTTACGAGACATAATAAAAACCTCTTTCCAATTAAATTTGAATAGAGGTAATAAAACATTACAAATCCACATAACTTTTTGACTTGCAAACTGTCGATATTGTTGTATATAATACATATATCAAATTAAATAGCTAACGTATTGTAACGTTTTATTACCGAGTCCCGACTATTACCAGTAGTCGGGACTTAAACGTATTATCAATATTATATCACTAAAGAAGAACACATAAAAGATATTATAGCTTTATTAAAAACCCTTTACAAACTCTTGATAACAATGTCATCAAGAGTTTGTAAAGGGTTTTTAATATCAGATTTTTATACTTATATATAAGTATTTGTGATAAAATTTTTTATAAAGGGTTGATAAAGGATTTATAAAGGGTTGATTATATGAAGAGCGTAAAAGAAATAAGTAAAGAATTAGGAGTTAGTAAACAAACTATATTTAACAACATAAAAAGATTGGACATAGAAACGATAAAAAAGGATAATACTTCATTTATTAAAAATGATATTGATGTTGAAAAGATAATTCAAAGAGTAACTCGCAATAAAAAAAAATATGGATTTGAAGATACTCTCACAAACTCAGGAAAAGTTAAAAAGGATAATTCACAAAAAGAATCTAAACATAGTGTTCAAATAATTGAACTGCTTGAAAAGCAAATAGACACTTTAAATAAACAACTTGAAAAACAAGAAAAGCGTCATGAAGTGACAGTAGAATTTTATAGGAAAGAATTGCAAGAAAGGTCAAAATTACTTGAAAACCAACAAGTATTAGCATTAGAAAGTAATAAAAAAATTCAAAAACTAGAAAGCCAATTAGAAGAAGAAAGACAGCTTAATAATTCTTTTGATACAGTCACGAGTAATAGACAGAATATTAATCCACAAGAAGCAACTTTTACTGGAGAATCTCAAAATATCAACCAGCAACAAAAGAAAAGCCAACCAACAGAAAATGAAATAAATCATAAGGATGTATCTGAAGAGAAAAAGAATGACAGTACAAAAGAGGATAAGTTCGTTGAAGAAACGAAGAGTAATTCTGATGATAATAGAGAGGTAGAATCACCTAAAAAGGGATTTTGGAGTCGATTCTTCGGTAATTAAAAATGAATATAAA
>NZ_PPQE01000016.1 GCF_002901845.1 Staphylococcus hominis subsp. hominis | reverse complement strand
ATTGCTTGTCTTGACTCTGATTTTTTGATTACTTCTGGTTGGATTACATTGATTGTAGTTGTACCATTTGTTTTTGCTTCATCCACACCTGAATTATTTATTGCTTCGTTGATATGGGCTTTGGCTTCCGTTACCGCTTGGTCTACTTTCGCTTTAGCTGCCTCTTTTTCTTCTGTTGTTGCACCCGGTGTTTGATCAATCGCTTCTTTTTTAGCTCTTGCAATATCATCGATTGCTTGTCTTGACTCTGATTTTTTGATTACTTCTGGTTGGATTACATTGATT
>NZ_PPQE01000015.1 GCF_002901845.1 Staphylococcus hominis subsp. hominis | reverse complement strand
CATAGAGATGATATGGAATAACGTGACATATTGTATTCAGTTTTGAATGTTTATTTTAAACATTTAAATATTTAATGGGCCTGTAGCTCAGCTGGTTAGAGCGCACGCCTGATAAGCGTGAGGTCGGTGGTTCGAGTCCACTCAGGCCCACCATTAAATTTGTACATTGAAAACTAGATAAGTAAGTAAATAGATTTTACC
>NZ_PPQE01000014.1 GCF_002901845.1 Staphylococcus hominis subsp. hominis | reverse complement strand
CTCGTAGAGATGATACGGAATAACGTGACATATTGTATTCAGTTTTGAATGTTTGTTTTAAACATTTAAATATTTAATGGGCCTGTAGCTCAGCTGGTTAGAGCGCACGCCTGATAAGCGTGAGGTCGGTGGTTCGAGTCCACTCAGGCCCACCATTAAGTATTAATAATTTGGGGGCTTAGCTCAGCTGGGAGAGCGCCTGCTTTGCACGCAGGAGGTCAGCGG
>NZ_PPQE01000001.1 GCF_002901845.1 Staphylococcus hominis subsp. hominis | reverse complement strand
TGGTGACACGTGGAGCTGACGAATACTAATCGATCGAAGACTTAATCAATTTTTCAAGTTTTGTGACGCAAATCTTTACTTACTATCTAGTTTTGAATGTATAATCATTCACTTGTCTAGTGACAATGGCAAGGAGGTCACACCTGTTCCCATGCCGAACACAGAAGTTAAGCTCCTTAGCGCCGATGGTAGTTGGACTGACGTTCCGCTAGAGTAGGACGTTGCCAGGCAAATCATTGTATGGATGCGATGAGCCGATATTGAGACCGTGAGGTCTCTTTTTTTATGTCGAAATTTATAGAAAGTGTTTGGAGCTAATGAATCGAGAAGAAATCAAGCAACAGAAATTTTAGCGTTTCTTTTATTTTTTTGAATTATCTATTAAAATAGGAGATATTTAAAGGTATATAAGGTATATGAGGAGAGGACTTAATTGAAATTACCTATCACTCAAAAACTTGATGATTTAATTCGTCATCATGCTATCTCATTACATGTTCCAGGACATAAAAATATGACTATCGGTTATTTAGATGCATTATCTTTGAAAATGGATATGACTGAAATTACGGGTCTAGATGATTTACATCATCCAGAAGATACTATTTTAGAAAGTATGAATCGTGTGAATAAGCATCCCAATTATGATGCTTATTATTTAGTTAATGGTACAACTGCAGGCATTTTATCAGTTATACAAGCATTTGCTCATATAAAAGGTCGTTATTTAATTAGCCGTAATGTACATAAATCAGTTTTTAATGCTTTAGATTTAACTCAACAATCTGCAGATATTTTGCCTATGTATAGAAGTGATAAAAGTTACCAGTATTTAGCACCTTTGATAGATACTAAAATGTTACGACATCAAAAACTCGCTGTAGTTACTTATCCAAATTATTATGGAGAATGCTTTGATATCAATCAGTGTGTTAAACAATTTCACGATTACAATATACCTGTTTTAATTGATGAGGCTCATGGTGCCCATTTTAATTTGAAACACTTTCCTAAATCAGCTTTAGAATCGGAAGCTGACTATGTTGTTCAATCGTATCACAAAACTTTGCCTACACTTACTATGGGATCAGTATTATTTATTCATAAAAATGCACCTTTGAAAGATGAAGTTATTAAATATTTAGGTATTTTTCAAACTTCTAGTCCATCTTATTTAGTAATGTCGAGCATTGAATTAGCGCATCAATTTTATAACTCCTATGACAGTAGTCTCTTTTTCGAAAAAAGAAAACAATTTATTGAAACGTTAAGACAACAGCATTTTGAAGTTATTGAAGTCGAGGATCCATTAAAGCTTATTGTTCGAGCAAATGGGCATACGGGTGTTGAAGTACAACGTTATTTTGAAAAGAATCATATTTATATTGAATTAGCTGATGATTATCAAATACTCATTGTCTTACCATTATGGCATTTTAATGATAGATATCCTTTCGAAACATTACTGCATAGAATAAAAACTATACAATTACCTAAAAAAGCAAAAGAAAAGCTAGAGCCGGTTTTATTGCCGCTAGAGAAAAGTGTTTATGTATCAAAATATATTAATCATGCATATTGGATAAATATTAATAAAGCACAAGATAAAGTATTAGCTCAACATATTGTGCCTTATCCTCCTGGAATTCCTGTGTTTTGGAAAGGAGAAAAAGTGACTAAAAATATGATAAAATTGATGCAATATTATCTTTCACATAGTGTACGTGTTGAAGGTATTAAAAACGATAAAATATTAGTTAAGGATGAATAATATGGCTGCATTTATAACGTTTGAAGGGCCTGAAGGTTCTGGGAAAACTACAGTGTTAAATCAGATTAATAAGTTGTTATCTGAAAATTATAATGTTATTTCTACTCGAGAACCAGGTGGAGTATCTACAGGGGAAGAAATACGTAATATCTTACTAGATGGTGAAAATATTGATATACGTACAGAAGCATTGTTATTTGCAGCATCTAGAAGAGAACATTTGGTTGAAAAAGTGATACCCGCTTTAAAAAATGATAAAGTAGTCTTATGTGATCGATATATTGACAGTTCTTTAGCATATCAAGGGTATGCACGGGGTATAGGTATAGAAGAAGTTAAAAAAATAAATGAATTTGCAATTAATGGACTTTATCCAGACTTAACAATTTATCTTGATATTGATGCTGAAGTGGGGAGAGAACGAATACTAAAAAATCAAAGAAGTCAGAATCGATTAGACAAAGAAACACTAACTTTTCATCAAAAAGTAATTGAGGGGTATAAAACATTAATTAAAACTAATCCTGAGCGTTTTAAAGTAGTTGATGCTACACAAAGCATCGAAAGCGTCATAAGTGATACGTATGAGATCATTTTAAGTTACTTAAAAAACTTATGATATAATAATATAGAGAGGTGTATTAAAATGAAAATGATTATAGCGATCGTTCAAGATCAAGATAGTCAAGAACTTTCAGACCAACTCGTAAAAAATAATTTTAGAGCTACTAAACTAGCAACAACTGGTGGATTCTTAAGAGCAGGAAATACAACATTCTTATGTGGTGTAGATGATGAACGTGTTGATGAAGCGTTAACCGTCATTGATAATACGTGTGGTAATAGAGATCAACTTGTTTCACCAATGACGCCAATGGGTGGTAGTGCAGACTCTTACATACCTTATCCTGTTGAAGTTGAAGTTGGAGGCGCTACAGTATTTGTAATGCCAGTAGAAAAATTCCACAGATTCTAAACTTAATTTAAAATTAAATAAAGTTTTAAAAGATAATTTTCAAAGAGCCTGAAACATATTTTTATGTTATCGGCTCTTTATCATATACATTATAATTAATTGCTGAATGATAAATGCGACTGAAAAATTTAATGATATAATTTTAAAATGAACGATGAATAGGGAGTATGCAAATATGGAGGAATTACAAAAATTAGCTAATGCTTTTCATTCGAATAAATTATCACATGCCTATTTATTTGAAGGTGATGATGCACAATCAATGAAACATGTAGCGATGGAATTTGCACAACTTATTCTTTGTAATGGAAATGAACAATGTGAATTAAAATTGCGTAATTTTAATCATCCTGATTTTACATATATATCCTCTGAAGAATCTACTATAAAAAAAGAACAAATTGAACAACTTGTACGCCAAATGAACCAATTACCTATTGAAGGTACATATAAAGTTTATATCATAGAGGACTTTGAAAAGTTAACTGTTCAAGGTGAAAATAGTATCTTAAAATTTTTAGAGGAACCTCCAGAAAATACTATTGCAATTTTAATTTCTACTAAACCAGAACAAATATTAAATACGATTCACTCTAGATGTCAACATATGTATTTTAAACCAAGTGACACATCGCATTTTATCGATAAACTTGTCGATAATGGTATTAATCGGGCTATTGCTGAAATGTTAAGTTCATATACGACACAAATTGAGGTAGCCAAAGACCTTAATGAAGAGTATGATTTAATTGAATTAAGAAAAGTAATCGTTCATTGGTGTGAATTATTATTAACAAATAAACCAATGGCCTTGATTAGTGTGATTGATGTGTTAAAAAATGCTAAAAATCGAAAACTACAACTTCTTACTTTGTCTGTTATCAATGCTTTTTTTGAAGATATGATGCATGCTAAAGTCGGGATTGAGGATAATTTCATTTTTACTGATCTTAAACCACTCATTAAGGAATACACAACACGATTAACACTTAATCAAATGATATTAATGTATGATCAAATTATAGAAGCACATAAAAAATTGATACAGAATGTGAATCCGATGCTCGTATTTGAACAAATCGTAATTAAAGGTGTGAGTTAAATGCCAAATGTAGTAGGTGTGCAATTTCAAAAAGCAGGTAAATTGGAATATTATGCACCGAATGATTTAAAATTAGATAGTGAAGATTGGGTTGTAGTTGAATCTAAGCGAGGCATTGAAATAGGTATAGTAAAGTTGACTTCAAAATGTGTAAATGATGAAGATGTGACATTACCGTTAAAAGATATTCTACGTATTGCAACTGAAGAAGATATACAACAATACAAACAAAATGAAAAAGATGCAGAGCAAGCACTAATTTTATGTAAACAGTTAGTGAAAGATCAAGACTTAGATATGCGCTTAGTGAATTGTGAGTATACTTTAGATAAATCGAAAGTCATTTTTAATTTTACTGCTGATGATCGTATCGATTTTAGAAAGTTAGTGAAAGTATTAGCTCAAAATTTAAGAACACGTATTGAACTTAGACAAATTGGCGTTCGTGATGAAGCAAAACTACTAGGTGGAATTGGACCATGTGGACGTTCATTATGTTGTTCAACATTTTTAGGAGATTTTCAACCGGTATCTATCAAAATGGCAAAAGATCAAAATTTATCATTAAATCCAACTAAGATTTCTGGTGCATGTGGACGTTTAATGTGTTGTCTTAAATATGAAAATGATTATTATGAAGAAGCTCGTGCACAATTACCTGATGTAGGCGATGAAATTCATACACCGGAAGGTACTGGAAAAGTTGTAGGATTAAATATATTAGATATTTCGATGCAAGTGAAGATTGATGGTTTAGAGCAACCTTTAGAATACAAAATGGAGGAATTATCTACATTTAATTAAGGAGAGTGTCTTTCTTTTGAATCGCAATGATTTATTCGAAAAAATCGTAAAATTAGAAAGTAACGTTAATGTATTAACTCAAGAGATGACTGAACTTAAATCTTTAGCTATTCAATTGATAGAAGAAAATGTAACGTTACAAGTAGAGAACGATAATTTAAAAGCGCTAATGGCTAAAAGTGAACAAGATGTTGAATCAACAAAAGCCAATAGTGAAAGTCCACATAATAAAAAATCAAATGAAAATGACTTTAAAAGTGCAATTAAAAATGTAAAAAAACCTTTACCAAGTAAAGACAATTTGGCTGTTTTGTATAGTGAAGGTTTTCATATTTGTAATGGTGAATTATTTGGTAAACATCGTTATGGTGAAGATTGTTTATTATGCATGAATGTTTTAAATAGTTAAATCCATAACGGAGAATGATAAGCGGATGGTATAATCTTAATTTTTAGGAGAGATGAATTTCAACACAATAAAATTTCAGATTTTGTGTTGTGATACATCTCTTTTTTAGGAGATAACATATATGTTGAAGGAACAAGAAAGATTAGATGATTTAATTAAGGAGAACTTAAAGATCATTCAAAATGATGAGGTGTTTTCTTTTTCTACTGATGCACTTTTATTAGCACATTTTACTAAAGTACGAAAAAATGATAGCATTCTAGACTTGTGTGCCGGAAATGGTGTTATTGCTTTATTATTAGCTGCAAAAAGTCATCAAAAAATAGAAAGTATTGAAATCCAAGAACAGTTGGCAGACATGGCTCAACGAAGCTTTAAATATAATCAATTAGAAGAGCGTTTATCTATGCATAATATGGATTTAAAAGATGTGTATCAAACATTTAAACCCTCTCAGTTTACATTAATAACCTGTAACCCACCTTACTTTAAACAGAATCAACTTCATCAACACCAAAAAGAAGCACATAAAATAGCACGACATGAAATTATGTGTAGTTTAGAAGATTGCATGTTTGCAGCACGACATTTATTAAAACAGGGTGGACGTCTAGTTATGGTTCATCGTGCTGAACGACTTATGGATGTATTAACTGAAATGAGACAAGCTAATATTGAACCTAAACGTATTGTATTTATTTATAGTAAGCATGGTAAATCAGCAGTCACTATTGTTGTTGAAGGAAGAAAAAATGGTAATCAAGGTCTAGAGATTGCACCACCATTTTATATTTATAATGAAAATGGCGAATATAGTGAGCAAATGAAAGAGGTTTATTATGGGTAATCACTTTGTATATATCGTACGTTGCAGTGATAACAGTTTATACACCGGGTATACGAATAATATTGAGGTACGTATCAATAAACACAATGCTGGGAAAGGTGCTAAATATACAAAAACAAGACGTCCGGTAGTGTTAGTATATCAAGAAATGTACGAGACAAAATCAGAAGCTTTACGCAGAGAATATGAAATTAAGACATTTACAAGACAAAGAAAATTAAAATTGATTGAGGAGGGATAATATGGCAACTTTATACTTAGTAGGGACACCTATAGGTAATTTAGGTGACATTACATTTCGAGCAATTGAAACATTAAAGCAAGTAGATATCATTGCATGTGAAGATACGAGAGTAACTAAAAAGTTATGTAACCACTATGATATTACCACTCTATTAAAATCATATCATGAACATAATAAAGAACAGCAGACAGATTATTTAATTCAATTACTTAAAGAAGAAAATAATATTGCGCTTGTATCAGATGCAGGGTTGCCGTTAATTAGCGATCCAGGATATGAACTTGTTGTTGAAGCACATAAACATAACATTGCTGTAGAAACTATTCCAGGACCTAATGCAGGATTAACTGCACTAATGGCAAGTGGTTTACCTTCATTTACATATACTTTTTTAGGCTTCTTGCCACGAAAAGAAAAGGAAAAAGTGAATATTTTATCTCAACGAATGTATCAAGATAGTACTTTAATTATCTATGAGTCTCCATTTAGAGTGATTGATACCCTAAAAGCGATTATTAAAGTAGATTCAAAAAGACGTGTAGCAGTAGGTCGTGAACTTACTAAAAAATTTGAACAAATTGTTATGCTTGAAGTATCACAATTATTAGAAGCGATTGAAAATCAAGAGATTCCACAAAAGGGAGAATTTGTGATTTTAATTGAGGGTGCCAAAGCTCAAGAAACAAAACAATGGTTTGAAGATGTAACGATTATAGATCATGTTAATCATTATATTGAGACTCAAAATTTAAAACCTAAGAAAGCAATAAAAGTAGTAGCAGAAGAACGACAGATGAAAACAAGTGAGATTTATGATATTTATCATAATATTAAATCGTAAAATTGATAAAATCTTGTATCATAGTGATAGAAAAATACCATAAAATATTAATTTATGGTAATGTTAATAAGATACGATAATGTATATTCTATATGGGTTATAATGAATAAGATAGCTGTTTTATGACAAACGTTATATTAAACATTCATTAGAAAATAATTAAAAATTTAGATAAAATTTAAAGTGAACTAGTCATTAAGACATGAACGAAAGGGAGGACTACTGATGGCGAAAGAAACATTTTATATTACAACCCCTATTTATTATCCTAGTGGTAATCTGCATATTGGTCACGCATATTCTACAGTTGCTGGTGATGTAATTGCACGATATAAACGCATGCAAGGATATGATGTTCGTTACCTTACAGGTACAGACGAACATGGTCAGAAAATCCAAGAAAAAGCGCAAAAAGCAGGAAAAACAGAATTAGAGTATTTAGATGAAATGATTGCTGGAATCAAACGCTTATGGGCTAAATTGGAAATCTCAAATGATGATTTTATTAGAACTACAGAAGAACGTCATAAACAAGTGGTAGAAAAAGTATTTGAACGTTTATTAAAACAAGGTGATATTTATCTTGGTGAATATGAGGGATGGTATTCTGTTCCTGATGAAACGTATTATACTGAATCTCAACTTGTAGACCCTGTTTACGAAAATGGTAAAATCGCAGGCGGTAAAAGTCCAGATTCTGGACATGAAGTTGAATTAGTTAAAGAAGAAAGTTATTTCTTTAATATTAATAAATATACAGATCGTTTATTAGAATTTTACGATGCGAATCCTGATTTTATTCAACCTCCATCTAGAAAAAATGAAATGATTAATAACTTTATTAAACCAGGATTAGAAGACTTAGCAGTTTCACGTACGTCATTTGATTGGGGGGTAAGAGTTCCATCTAACCCTAAACATGTAGTTTATGTATGGATTGATGCTTTAGTAAACTATATTTCTTCTCTTGGATATTTATCAGATGATGATTCATTATTCCAAAAATATTGGCCAGCAGATGTACACTTAATGGCAAAAGAAATTGTTCGTTTCCATTCTATTATTTGGCCTATCTTACTTATGGCTCTTGATTTACCTTTACCGAAAAAAGTATTCGCGCACGGATGGATTTTAATGAAAGATGGAAAAATGAGTAAATCTAAAGGTAATGTAGTAGATCCTAATGTTCTCATTGATCGTTATGGCTTAGATGCTACACGCTATTACTTAATGCGTGAATTACCATTCGGATCTGACGGAGTATTTACTCCGGAGGCATTTGTTGAACGTACTAATTTCGACTTAGCAAATGATTTAGGTAACTTAGTTAACCGTACGATTTCTATGATTAATAAATATTTCCAAGGAGAGCTCCCTGCATACCAAGGACCAAAACATGAATTGGATGAAGATATGGAAGCATTAGCACTTGAAACTGTGAAGAATTTCCATGACAATATGGAAAGTTTCCAATTCTCAGTAGCATTATCTACAGTTTGGAAGTTAATAAGTCGAACAAATAAATACATCGATGAAACCACTCCATGGGTTTTAGCTAAAGATGAAAGTCAAAAAGATATGTTAGGAAATGTAATGGCACACTTAGTTGAAAATATTCGTTTTGCAACTGTATTATTGCGTCCATTCTTAACACATGCGCCTAAAGAAATTTTTAAACAATTGAATATTAATAATTCAGATTTATACGAATTATCAAGTTTAGAGCATTATGGTGCATTACAAGAACCAATTATGGTTACTGAAAAACCTTCTCCAATCTTCCCAAGATTAGATTCAGAGGATGAAATTGCATTTATTAAAGAATCAATGCAACCACCTAAATCTAGTGAAGATGATAAAGAAGAAGTACCAAGTAAATCGCAAATTGATATTAAAGATTTTGATAAAGTTGAAATTAAAGCTGCAACTGTTATTGATGCAGAAAATGTACCGAAATCAGATAAATTATTAAAAATACAAGTTGATTTAGGAGCAGAAGAACGTCAGATTGTTTCAGGTATTGCGAAATTCTATCGTTCAGAAGATATTATTGGCAAAAAAGTGGCTGTTGTAACTAACCTAAAGCCAGCAAAATTAATGGGGCACAAATC
This sequence comes from Staphylococcus hominis subsp. hominis, assembly GCF_002901845.1. Taxonomy (GTDB): domain Bacteria; phylum Bacillota; class Bacilli; order Staphylococcales; family Staphylococcaceae; genus Staphylococcus; species Staphylococcus hominis. The sequence goes on along the minus strand of NZ_PPQE01000001.1, from coordinate 27,878 downwards.
TGAAGGTATGATATTATCAGCTGAAAAAGATAAAGTATTAACGTTAGTAAGCTTACCGAGTGCAATTCCAAATGGTGCAATTATAAAATAAATATAGCCGTTAGGAGAGATAAAATGTTAATAGATACACATGTTCATTTAAATGACGAACAATATGATGAAGATTTAAGTGAAGTGATATCTCGTGCAAGAGAAGCGGGCGTTGACCGTATGTTTGTCGTAGGATTTGATACTAAGACAATTGAACGTACTATGGAACTTATTGATAAATATGATTTTATTTATGGTATTATCGGTTGGCATCCTGTAGATGCAATAGATTTTACTGAAGAACGTTTAGAATGGATTGAATCATTAGCTCAGCATCCTAAAATTATCGGTATTGGAGAAATGGGATTAGATTATCATTGGGATAAATCTCCAGCTGATGTTCAAAAAGAAGTGTTTAGAAAGCAAATTGCTTTAGCTAAACGCGTTAAGTTACCTATTGTCATTCATAATCGTGAAGCAACTCAAGATTGTGTAGATATTTTAATGGAAGAACATGCAGAAGAAGTTGGAGGTATTATGCATAGTTTTAGTGCATCACCTGAAATTGCAGATGTCGTTATTAATAAACTTAATTTCTATGTTTCATTAGGCGGACCAGTCACATTCAAAAATGCAAAACAGCCTAAAGAGGTTGCTAAACATGTTCCAATGGATCGTTTATTAGTTGAAACAGATGCACCTTATTTATCTCCACATCCTTATAGAGGAAAACGTAATGAACCTGAACGTGTCACGCTTGTTGCACAACAAATTGCAGATTTACGTGATATGACATACGAAGAGGTATGCCGTCAAACTACAGAAAATGCAGAAAGATTATTTAATTTAAATTAATAATCCTCAGTATGAGAAAGATGTAAAACATCATCTATCGTAATGCTATCTAATAGTGAATGACGATAATATGTACATCTTTCTCATTTTTTATAGTATAACCGTTATAATAAAAATGAGATTAAGTGAAAGGTAATGGTAAATGAATATGAGAATAAATGAATTTATCGTTGTCGAAGGCAGAGATGACACAGAACGAGTTAAGACAGCTGTGGAATGTGATACGATTGAAACAAATGGAAGTGCCATTAATAGAGAAACGTTGGCAGTGATTCAGAATGCTCAAGAAACAAGAGGCGTGATTGTATTAACTGATCCTGACTTTCCAGGTGATAGAATTAGAAATATTATTACTGAACACGTACCGGGAGTTAAACATGCCTATGTCGATCGTGAAAAAGCGAAAAATAAGCGTGGAAAAATTGGGATAGAACATACACATCCTGACGATATAAAGACAGCCTTAATGCATGTGAGTTCTCCTTTTGAAGAAGGAGAAGAATCGATAGATAAAAGTGTATTAATTGATTTAGGTTTAATTATTGGTAAAGATGCGAGACGTAAGAGAGAAATACTTGGACGTAAATTGCATATTGGACATTCTAATGGCAAACAATTACTAAAAAAATTAAATGCTTTTGGTTATACTGAAGAAGACGTACGACGTGCATTATCAATGGATAAGGAGAATAAGTAAAGATGGATAGAAAAGATATAGCTACACCTTCTAGAACAAAAGAACTATTAAATCAATTTGACTTTAATTTTAAGAAAAGCTTAGGTCAAAATTTCTTAGTAGATGTTAATATTATTCATAAAATTATTGATGCAAGTCATATTGATAAGTCGACAGGCATAATTGAAGTGGGTCCTGGTATGGGATCATTAACAGAGCAACTCGCTAAAAGTGCTAAAAAAGTGTTGTCATTTGAAATCGATCAACGTTTAATTCCAGTTTTAAAAGAAACACTTCATCCCTATGACAATGTAACAATTATAAATGAAGATATATTAAAAGCTGATATAGCTACCGCTGTGAACATGTATTTAAATGACTGCGATAAAATTATGGTAGTAGCGAATTTACCCTACTATATTACGACTCCGATTTTACTTAATTTAATGCAACAAGATATCCCCATTGATGGTTATGTAGTGATGATGCAAAAAGAAGTTGGAGAGCGTTTAAATGCAGAAGTAGGTACAAAAGCATATGGTTCTTTATCTATTGTGACGCAATATTACACAGAAACGAGTAAAGTACTCACTGTCCCTAAATCAGTGTTTATGCCGCCACCAAATGTTGACTCGATTGTTGTAAAATTGATGCAAAGAGAGAAGCCTCTTGTTTCAGTAGATGATGAACAAGCTTTCTTCAAACTTGCAAAAGCTGCTTTTGCTCAAAGACGTAAAACGATTAATAATAACTATCAGAATTTCTTTAAAGATGGTAAAAAATATAAATCACAAATTCAACAATGGTTAGAAAATGCGGATATTGATTCTAAACGTCGTGGAGAAACGCTTTCTATACAAGATTTTGCACGATTGTATGAAGAAAAGAAAAATTTCCCAGAATTAGAAAATTAAATTGTTGACAAAGTGTCGTCACCTTGATAAAATTTAAATTTTATTTGACATATTATTTCAAAATATGATATTATGTAACCTGTAGCGAGGTGGAGCAATATGCCAAAATCAATTTTGGACATCAAAAATTCTATTGATTGTCATTTAGGAAATCGTATTGTACTTAAAGCCAACGGTGGTCGAAAAAAAACAATTGAACGTTGTGGAGTGTTAAAAGAGACATATCCTTCAGTATTTATTGTTGAATTAGATCAAGATAAGCATAATTTTGAAAGAGTGTCGTATACATATACGGATGTTCTTACAGAGAACGTACAAGTTTCATTTGAAGAGGATAATCATCAAGAAGTAGTTGCACACTAAATTCGAACATATAAATATAGAGTTGTTTAGTGTACTACAAACTCTATCATTAAAAACATATTGGGTGTTGGGCTGTTTAAGTTCAACACTCTTTTTAGTTCTTAATCACTTTTAATAAAATAATAATTTAAATAAATCAAGATTTGCAGTTGAAATTAAGATCATTTATCTCCTAATTTATTAACTTTTAATTATAATTTATAATGTAACTATCAAATATTTTAAGTCTTTATGTTAAAATCATTTTAATACTATTGATGAAGAGAGGGCGGAAAAATGATATATGAAACGGCACCAGCCAAAATTAATTTGACGCTCGATACACTTTTCAAAAGAAATGATGGTTACCATGAAATTGCTATGATAATGACAACAGTAGATCTGAATGATAGATTGTCTTTTCAGAAAAGAAATGATAATAAAATTGTTGTAGATATAGAACATAACTATGTTACTAATGATCATAAAAATCTCGCCTACCAAGCAGCTAAACTGATGATGGAAACATATCAACTTAAACAAGGCGTCACGATTTCGATTGATAAAGATATTCCGGTTTCTGCTGGATTAGCTGGGGGATCAGCTGATGCTGCTGCTACGATGCGAGGAATTAATCGTTTATATGAATTAGACGCATCTTTAGAAACACTAAGCCAATTAGGCCTTCAAATTGGGACAGATGTTCCATTTTGCATCTATAATAAAACTGCTATATGTGAAGGAAGAGGCGAAAAAATTAAATTTCTAGACAAGCCTCCTTCTGCATGGGTGGTATTAGCAAAACCTAATCTTGGAATATCTTCTCCAGATATTTTTAAAGAACTTAATTTGAAAGATGATTATGATGTACATACAGAAATGTGTGAAGAAGCGATTAGACAGGGGGATTATATGAAATTGTGTAAGAGTTTATCTAATCGTTTAGAAACCGTTTCTATGTCCATGTATCCAGAAATTAAAAAAATTAAAAATAATATGTTGCGTTGTGGTGCTGATGGAGCACTAATGAGTGGGAGTGGACCTACTGTATATGCATTCGCTCAAAAGGAGAGCCAAGCAAAGAAAGTATATAATGCTGTAAATGGCTGTTGTAACGAAGTGTATTTAGTAAGATTATTAGGATAGAAAGGCTGGAACTTATGAGGTATAAAAGAAGTGAACGTATTGTCTTTATGACACAATATTTAATGAACCATCCAAATCAGTTAATTCCATTAACTTTTTTCGTGAAAAAATTTAAACAAGCAAAGTCATCGATTAGTGAAGACGTTCAAATCATCAAAAATACGTTCCAAAAAGAAAAATTAGGAACTGTAATTACAACAGCTGGCGCAAGCGGCGGTGTAACTTATAAACCAATGATGAGCAAAGAAGAAGCAATCGAAATTATAGAAGAAATCATTACGATGCTACAAGAAAAAGAACGCTTATTACCAGGTGGATATTTATTTTTATCGGATTTAGTTGGGAACCCATCATTACTTAATAAAGTAGGGAAACTCATTGCTAGTATTTACATGGATGAGAAACTAGATGCAGTAGTGACGATCGCAACGAAAGGGATATCACTTGCCAATGCAGTAGCAAACGTATTAAATTTACCTGTAGTAGTTATTAGAAAAGACAATAAAGTTACTGAAGGTTCTACGGTTTCCATTAACTATGTTTCAGGCTCATCAAGAAAAATTGAAACGATGGTCTTATCGAAACGCACATTAGCCGAAAACTCAAATGTGTTAGTTGTAGATGACTTTATGAGAGCAGGCGGTTCAATAAATGGTGTAATGAATCTTATGAATGAGTTTAAAGCAGAGGTGAAAGGGGTATCTGTACTAGTAGAATCAAAAGAAGTAAAACAAAGATTGATTGAGGATTATACTTCTTTAGTCAAATTATCAGATGTTGACGAATATAATCAAGAATTTAAAGTTGAACCTGGTAATATCTTGTCTAAATTTTCTTAAAAGGAGTTATACACCATGAAAACAATTAATACTAATAAAGCACCTGAAGCGTTAGGACCATATTCTCATGCAATGGTCGTGAATAATTTAGTATTCACATCAGGACAAATTCCATTAGATACTGAAGGAAACATCGTAAGTAGCGATGTCAAAGAACAAACAAAACAAGTATTAGAAAATTTATCTGTTGTACTTGAAGAAGCAGGTTCTGATTTAAACTCTGTTGTAAAAGCAACCATTTTTATTTCTGATATGAATGAATTTCAACAAATTAATGAAGTTTATGGTAGCTACTTTAATGAGCATCAACCTGCGCGAAGTTGCGTAGAAGTGTCTCGCTTACCAAAAGACGTTAAAGTTGAAATTGAATTAGTAGGTAAAGTTAAAGGAATATAATTTACTTAATTAACACATTGTCATGCTTCTAACCACACAAAGATATATATACTAGGGGGGCTCACTGCATGAAAGTGACAGATGTAAGACTTAGAAAAATACAAACAGATGGCAGAATGAAAGCACTCGTTTCTATCACATTAGACGAAGCTTTTGTAATTCATGATTTACGCGTAATCGAAGGCAACTCAGGTCTTTTCGTTGCTATGCCAAGCAAACGTACACCAGATGGTGAATTCCGCGATATCGCACATCCAATCAATTCAGAAATGAGACAAGAAATACAGGATGCTGTGATGAAAGTATATGATGAAACTGACGAAGTGATTCCAGATAAAAATGCTTCATCAGACGTAACAGAAGAATCAGACGAAGCTTAAAATAACAAAAAGCAAATCATATTTTTGATAATGCTTATTTTATTAATTATGTAAGCTAAATGACGTGGGCACGAAACTCTAAATTCAAACTTGAATTTTGTTTCGTGCCCATTTTTATTGTTTTATCGATATTTTTTAAAAATTAGATGCATGATGCAAATAATTAAACTCTGTTTACAAAATTTGTTAAATCTTGAAACTATAAGTTAAGTTAAATTATAATTACTTGTGAAGTGCAAATTTTATTGGAGGATTATTATTCATGCAAAGAAATGCAATCATATTAGCAGCTGGAAAAGGAACACGAATGAAATCAAAGAAATATAAAGTGTTACATGAGGTTGCTGGTAAACCAATGGTTGAACATGTACTGACAAATGTTAAAAAAGCGGGCGTAAATCAAATCGTCACTATTGTAGGTCACGGAGCAGAACAAGTAAAAGATACATTAGGTAATCAGTCATTATATAGTTATCAAAATGAACAATTAGGAACTGCACATGCTGTTAAAATGGCAGAAGAACATTTACATACTCAAGAAGGTACAACATTAGTGGTATGTGGAGATACACCACTTATTACTTCAGAAACTTTACAACGTTTAATTGCACACCATGAAGAAACACAAGCACAAGTCACTGTTTTATCGGCTACAGCTCAGACGCCTTTCGGGTATGGGCGAATCGTACGTGATCAAAATCATCACCTTAATCGTATTGTAGAAGAAAAAGATGCAACAAATGCTCAAAAAGACATCAATGAAATCAGCTCAGGTATATTTGCATTTGATAATAAAACGTTATTCGAAAAACTTAAACAAGTTAAAAATGATAATGCACAGGGTGAATATTATTTACCCGACGTCGTTACTTTAATTTTAGAAGATAATGGCAAAGCAGAAGTGTATCATACTGATGACTTTGATGAAATTATGGGTGTAAATGATCGAATCATGTTAAGTCATGCTGAAAAAGCGTTGCAACACCGTATTAATCATCATCATATGAGAAATGGTGTTACAATCATTGATCCCAATACTACATTTATAGGTTCAGATGTAGAGATAGGTATGGATACTGTTATTGAACCAGGCGTACGTATCAATGGAAAAACATTCATCGGTGAAGATACACACGTTGGCCAATATTCAGAAATTAACAACAGTCGTATTGGCAACAAAGTTAATATTATACAATCAGTCATCAATGATTCTAGTGTAGGAAATAAAACAAAAGTTGGTCCGTTTGCTCAATTAAGACCTGGTTCAAATCTAGGTACTGAAGTTAAAGTGGGTAACTTTGTAGAAGTTAAGAAAGCAGAATTAAAAGATGGTGCAAAAGTATCACACTTAAGTTATATTGGCGATGCGGAAGTTGGTGAACGTACAAATATTGGTTGTGGTTCAATCACTGTTAATTATGATGGAGTCAATAAATTTAAAACAGTCATTGGAAAAGATGCTTTCATTGGTTGTAACACGAATTTGATTGCTCCTGTAACAGTAGGAGATGGCGCTTTAATTGCAGCAGGATCGACAATTACAGATGACATACCTAAAGAAAGCTTAGCATTAGCACGTGCACGTCAAGTAACCAAAGAAGGTTACAATAAAAAATAAAGATTAATATAAGAACAAAAAGACTGTGTCATTTTTCTGTTAAAGGGAATAAATGAATATATAAATATAAAATTTTGAATGTATTACTATTATGCTAAGTTGAATGATACGTAATAAACATATTATTGGTCAGTTTTTAGTGGAATATAGTAAAAATGCTATAATTTTTATATAATAGTATTGTCTAAGTAAAAAATTGGAGGACTATAAATGTTAAATAATGAGTACAAAAATTCGTCTTTAAAGATTTTTTCTTTAAAGGGAAATGAACCATTAGCACAAGAGGTTGCTGATCGTGTAGGAATCGAATTAGGGAAATGTTCTGTTAAACGCTTCAGTGACGGTGAAATTCAAATTAATATTGAAGAAAGTATTCGTGGTTGTGATGTATTTATCATTCAACCGACATCTTATCCAGTTAACTTACATTTAATGGAATTATTAATTATGATTGACGCATGTAAACGTGCCTCTGCAGCAAATATCAATATTGTTGTTCCTTATTATGGTTATGCGCGCCAAGATAGAAAAGCACGTAGTCGTGAACCAATTACTGCAAAATTAGTAGCAAATTTAATTGAAACTGCTGGTGCAAATCGTATGATTGCTTTAGACTTACATGCACCACAAATTCAAGGTTTCTTCGATATTCCAATCGATCACTTAATGGGCGTACCGATTATTGGACAATATTTTGAAAATGATCCTAACATCAACCCAGAAGAATGTGTTGTTGTATCTCCTGATCATGGCGGGGTAACACGCGCACGTAAATTAGCAGACATTTTAAAAACTCCGATTGCTATTATTGATAAACGTCGTCCTAAACCAAATGTGGCAGAAGTGATGAATATCGTTGGTGAAATTGAAGGACGTACAGCTATTATTATCGATGACATTATTGATACGGCAGGAACAATTACTTTAGCTGCTCAAGCATTAAAAGATAAAGGTGCGAAAGATGTATATGCTTGTTGTACACATCCTGTACTCTCAGGTCCTGCAAAAGAACGTATTGAAAATTCAGCGATTAAAGAACTTATTGTTACAAATTCAATCTTACTTGACGATAGTCAAAAACCATCAAACATCAAAGAATTATCTGTAGCTGGTTTAATAGCACAAGCTATTGTTCGTGTATATGAACGTGAGTCAGTAAGTGTATTATTTGACTAAAATTTACAAATGAATTTGACTTATTATTTTTAACCATGTATAATTTATTCGTTCGTGATTTAACGAATAAATAAACACTTGCAAGCAATGTTTAAATTGATGGGCAAGTGAGGAGAAGTTAAGACAATATATTATTATTGTTTCAACTTGAAAATGAAAGGTGGAAATACGAATGGCTTCATTAAAGTCAATCATTCGTCAAGGTAAACAAACTCGTTCTGACCTTAAAAAATTACGTAATACAGGTAAAGTACCTGCTGTTGTTTATGGTTATGGTACTAAAAACACTTCAGTTAAAGTAGATGAAGTTGAATTCATCAAAGTCATCCGTGAAGTTGGACGTAACGGTGTTATTGATTTAGGCGTTGGTTCTAAAACAATTAAAGTTATGGTATCAGATTATCAATTTGATCCACTTAAAAACCAAATTACTCATATCGACTTCTTAGCTATTAACATGACTGAAGAACGTACTGTTGATGTACCAGTTCAATTAGTTGGTGAAGCAGTTGGCGCTAAAGAAGGCGGCGTAGTTGAACAACCATTATTTGATTTACAAATTACAGCAACTCCAGAAAATATCCCAGAATCAATTGAAGTAGATATCACTGATTTACAAATAAATGATAGCTATTCAGTTGGGGATATTAAAGTATCTGGTGATTTCACAATTGAAAACGATCCAGAAGAATCTGTTGTTACAGTAGTTCCTCCAACTGATGAACCTTCTGAAGAAGAAATTGAAGCAATGGAAGGTGAATCAGCAACTGAAGAACCTGAAGTAGCTGGTGAAGACAAAGAAGACAAAGAAGACGAAGAAAATAAAGACGAAGAATAATTCGTTGATGACTATGTATTCACTTTAAGTGAGAATGTCTTTAATTAAATTGATAGAAAGAGCCTGATACATTTTCATATGTAGAAGGCTTTTTCTTATGTATATCGGACATTTAAAAAATGAATGTTAAAATAAAAGTTGAAGTTTGATAACTTATAAAAGAGTGGGTTACGAAATCGTTGAATTTCTTTCCTACTCTCTTTTTGTATTATATTGAGTAATATTATAAAATAAGGAGTAATCGACACATATTAAATTAAATGTTCAAATCAATCAAAAAGATGAACACAATGGAGGTTGCAACGTATGAAATGTATTGTGGGTCTTGGTAATATAGGTAAACGTTTTGAACGAACAAGACACAATATTGGCTTTGAAGTGATTGACTATATTTTAGATAAAAATCAATTTACATTAGATAAACAAAAATTCAAAGGCGCTTATACTATTGAACGTTTAAATGGGGATAAAGTGCTATTTATCGAGCCAATGACTATGATGAATTTATCAGGAGAAGCTGTAGGACCTTTAATGGATTACTATAATGTAGAAGTTGAAGATTTAATCGTTTTATACGATGATATGGATTTATCTCAAGGGAATATTCGTCTACGTCAAAAAGGAAGTGCAGGTGGACATAATGGAATGAAATCGATTATTAAACATTTAGGTACAGATCAATTTAAACGTATTCGTATTGGAGTAGGGAGACCAACGAATGGTATGTCAGTTCCAGATTATGTATTACAAAAATTTTCTAATGAAGAAATGATGACAATGGAAAAAGTAATTGAACATGCTGCACAAGCAGTGGAAGCATTTATTGAGACGTCTCGTTTCGATCATGTTATGAATGAATATAATGGAGAAGTCAATTGAGAACGATTATTTCTGACTATATTCAAAATGACAAACGATTCCAGGAACTTGACGAAGTCTTTGGCAACCAAAATATTTTAGTTACAGGTTTATCTCCCTCAGCCAAAGCAACCATTATTGCTGAAAAATACTTGAATGATGATAAGCAAATGCTATTAATCACAAATAATTTATATCAAGCAGATAAATTAGAAACTGATATATTGCAATACATTGATCATTCTGAAGTTTATAAATATCCAGTCCAAGATATTATGACAGAAGAATTTTCAACTCAAAGCCCACAACTTATGAGTGAACGTGTTAGAACTTTAACGGCATTATCTCATGATAAGAAAGGGTTATTTATCGTTCCTTTAAATGGTTTGAAAAAATGGTTAACTCCAGTAGAATTGTGGAAACATCATCAAATGACTTTAGAAGTTGGCGATGATATCGATGTGGATGAATTTTTAAATAAACTAGTAAACATGGGATATCGACGTGAGAGTGTCGTTTCTCACATTGGTGAGTTTTCTCTACGAGGCGGCATCATTGATATTTACCCCCTTATCGGTCAACCAGTTAGAATTGAATTGTTTGACACTGAAGTCGACTCGATTCGAGACTTTGATGTAGAAACACAACGTTCAAATGATAATGTTGAAAAGGTAGATATCACTACAGCGAGTGATTATATTATTACAGAAGATGTGATTAATCATCTTCAAACAGAATTACAAAAAGCATATGAACAAACACGTCCTAAAATTGATAAATCTGTACGAAATGATTTGAAAGAAACATATGAAAGTTTTAAATTATTTGAATCCACTTTCTTTGATCATCAATTACTTCGCCGTCTAGTTGCTTTTATGTATGACACACCTTCTACACTAATCGATTATTTCCAAAAAGATGTCATTATAGTAGTTGATGAATATAATCGTATTAAAGAAACTGAAAAGACATTGACTACTGAAGTAGATGATTTTATCCAGAATTTAATTGAAAGTGGTAACGGGTTTATTGGACAGTCATTTATGGAATATGATGGGTTTGAAACGTTAATCAATCATTATCCAGTCACATATTTCACATTATTCACATCCTCTATGCCAGTGAAGTTGCAACATATTATTAAATTTTCATGTAAGCCAGTGCAACAATTTTATGGACAATATGACATTATGCGTTCAGAATTTCAACGTTATGTAAGCAATAATTACACTATTGTAGTACTTGTAGAAACTGAAACGAAAGTTGAGCGTATTCAATCGATGCTTAATGAAATGCATATTCCTACTGTTACAAATATTCACTCAGAGATTGAAAGTGGACAAGCAATTGTAACAGAAGGTAGCCTATCAGAAGGTTTCGAACTACCTTATATGCAACTTGTTGTAATTACGGAACGAGAATTATTTAAAACAAAACAGAAAAAACAACGAAAACGGACTAAAACAATTTCTAATGCTGAAAAAATTAAATCTTATCAAGATTTAAATGTTGGAGATTATGTTGTCCATGTGCACCATGGTGTAGGACGTTATTTAGGTGTTGAAACACTAGAAGTTGGAGACGTCCATAGAGATTATATTAAATTACAATATAAAGGAACCGATCAACTTTTTGTACCTGTTGATCAAATGGATCAAGTACAAAAATATGTTGCTTCAGAAGATAAATCGCCTAAATTAAATAAACTAGGCGGCTCAGAATGGAAAAAAACGAAAGCCAAAGTACAACAAAGTGTTGAAGATATCGCAGATGAACTTATTGCACTATACAAAGAACGAGAAATGTCAGTAGGTTATCAATATGGTGAAGATACGGCTGAGCAACATGATTTCGAAATGGATTTCCCATATGAACTTACACCAGATCAAGCTAAATCTATTGAGGAAATTAAAGAAGATATGGAAAAAGAACGTCCAATGGATCGCTTATTATGTGGAGACGTAGGTTACGGAAAAACTGAAGTTGCTGTACGCGCGGCCTTTAAAGCTGTCATGGAAGGCAAGCAAGTTGCCTTTTTAGTGCCTACAACGATTCTAGCGCAACAACACTACGAAACATTAATTGAACGGATGCAAGATTTTCCAGTAGAAATTCAGTTGATTAGTCGATTCCGTACTGCTAAAGAAGTTAGAGAGACTAAAGAAGGTCTGAAATCTGGATACGTTGATATTATTGTTGGAACACATAAACTATTGAGTAAAGACATTCAATATAAAGATTTGGGATTACTTATTGTCGATGAAGAACAACGTTTTGGCGTACGTCATAAAGAACGTATTAAAACATTGAAAACAAATGTAGATGTATTGACACTTACAGCTACGCCAATTCCAAGAACATTGCATATGAGCATGCTTGGCGTACGTGACTTATCTGTCATCGAAACACCCCCAGAAAACCGCTTCCCTGTACAAACCTATGTATTAGAGCAAAATAGTAATTTTATTAAAGAAGCTTTAGAACGTGAACTTTCTCGCGATGGGCAAGTGTTCTACCTTTACAATAAAGTACAGTCTATTTATGAAAAGCGTGAACAGTTACAAATGTTGATGCCAGAAGCAAATATTGCCGTTGCTCATGGACAGATGACAGAGCGAGATTTGGAAGAAACCATGTTGAGTTTTATTAATGGAGAGTATGACATTTTAGTTACAACAACCATTATAGAAACAGGTGTCGATGTTCCTAATGCGAACACATTAATTATAGAAGAAGCGGATCATTTTGGTTTAAGTCAACTTTACCAATTACGTGGTAGAGTAGGACGTTCCAGTCGTATTGGATATGCTTACTTCTTACATTCTACTAATAAAGTATTAACAGAAACAGCTGAAGAACGTTTACAAGCGATTAAAGAATTCACTGAATTAGGTTCAGGATTTAAAATTGCCATGCGTGATTTAAATATACGTGGAGCTGGTAATTTATTAGGTAAGCAACAACATGGATTCATTGATTCAGTAGGTTTTGATTTGTATTCTCAAATGTTAGAAGAAGCGGTAAACGAAAAACGTGGTATTACAGAAGAAGTGCCTGATGCACCAGATGTTGAAATGGAATTACACTTAGATGCTTATTTACCAGCAGAGTATATTCAAAATGAACAAGCTAAAATAGAAATTTATAAGAAATTGCGTAAAGTTGAAAATGAAGAACAGCTTTTTGATGTGAAAGATGAATTACTTGATCGCTTCAATGATTATCCTGTAGAAGTAGAACGTTTATTAGAAATGGTAGAGATTAAAATACATGCTTTACATGCAGGCGTGACATTGATTAAAGATAAAGGAAAACAAATTGAAGTATTCCTTTCAACTAAAGGTACAGAACAGATAAATGGTGAAGAATTATTTAAACAAACCCAACCTTTAGGACGAACAATGAAGTTGGGTGTTAAAGAAGGTAAAATGCATATTACTCTAACAAAATCTAAACAGTGGTTAGACAACTTAAAATTCTTAGTAAAATGTCTTGAAGGAAGTATGGAACTTGAGTACGAATTATAAATCGTCATCTGAAGTTTCCTCTTCTTCTAAGAATTCACGACAACATTCAGCATTTAATGGCGTAGTGATTTTAACGCTTGCTTTAGTCATTGTTAAAGTATTAAGTGCAATTTATCGAGTTCCATATCAAAATATTTTAGGTGACTCTGGATTATATGCGTATCAACAAATTTATCCTATTGTAGCGCTAGGTATGATACTATCAATGAATGCAATTCCTAGTGCTGTCACTCAAGTATTTGGAAGTCACAGTAGAACTGAAGTATTTTCAAAAACACTTCTAAGATTTCAAATGATAGGTCTTATTATTTTTAGTGTGATTTTAGTATTATCCCATCCATTAGCACTATTAATGGGAGATGCTCATTTAGCACCAATGTTAAAAATGGCAAGTCTTAGCTATTTGTTTATAGGAATTTTGGGTGTGATTAGAGGCTTTTATCAAAGTAGGCAACAAATGAATATACCAGCTATTTCACAAGTAATAGAGCAATGTATTCGTGTATGTGTTATTATCATAGCTATTTTAATGTTTATGTTTAAAGAGTGGACCATTTATCAAGCTGGAGCACTTGCAATATTAGCTTCAGCTCTTGGCTTTTTAGGTTCTAGTCTATATTTATTAGCAACAAGACCTTTTCGATTACAATTAAACCAGCATTCATATCCTATTCCTTGGAAACAGCTAATACTTGCGACCCTCGTATTTGCATTAAGTCAATTATTAGTTATTTTATGGCAATTTATAGATAGTTTTACAGTCGTTCATATGCTACAAACATATGGTTTAGGATTTAGAGAAGCTATTATGCAAAAAGGAATCTATGATAGAGGCGCTTCATTTATTCAAATAGGTTTAATAGTGACAACTACATTTAGCTTTGTCCTAATTCCATTACTTACAGATGCAATGTCTGATCATAATCATGTTCTTATGAATCGTTATACAAATGCATCTTTAAAAATTACACTACTTATTAGTGTAGCAGCAGGTATAGGTCTTATTAATATACTACCGATGATGAACCATGTATTTTTCAAAACAGACCAATTAAGCTTCACGCTTAGTATTTATACGCTTACTGTAATTGGTGTATCGCTTATCATGATGGACATCGCACTTTTACAAGTGATGAATCAAATTCGACCTATTTTTATTGGTGTGATGTCAGGACTACTATTTAAGATTATCTTTAATGTGATTTTCATTTACTTTATGGGAATTTTGGGCGCAAGTATAAGCACAGTGCTTTCGCTAATAATATTTGTTACTATTTTACATTATGAGGTCGTTAAATATTATCGTTTTAATCGCATGCGCGCGTTTATTGTTAAATTGATGAGTGCGCTCATTATAATGTCAGTAGTCATACAGGGGTTGCGAATGCTATTACCTCCTGTAGGCCGTTTAGGCAGTCTAATTGAGTTGTTAATTATAGTAGGAATAGGGGGTCTCATATTCCTATTACTTGTTATGTATATGAATATTTTAGGATATAAAGAATTAAAACACTTACCATTCGGCGATAAACTGTATCGCATAAAGAAAGGAAGATAGATATGACGCATACCCTTACCATTGTTGGGATAGGCAATCATAGTATGGATGATTTACCTTTAGGTGTCTATCGCTTTTTAAAACAGCAACAGAGTGTATATGCAAGGACACTCGAACATCCTGTTATTAAAGATTTAAAAAGTGACATTGAATTTAAAAGCTTTGATGACGTGTACGAAAAGTATGATCAATTTGAAGCAGTGTATCAACATATTGTTGAAACTTTAATAGAAGAAACGCGTATACAAGATACTGTTTACGTAGTGCCTGGACATCCACGTGTAGCTGAAACGACTACTGCTAAATTACTTGATTACAATAAAAATAATGATGATATACATGTAAAGATTTTAGGTGGGAAAAGTTTTATAGATGATATATTTGTTGCAATCGATGAAGATCCTAATGATGGATTTACATTATTAGATGGTACTATTTTGAAAGAAAACACATTAAATATTCGAACACATACTCTCATTACACAAGTATATAGTGCGATGATTGCAGCAGATATTAAACTCACATTAATGGAACGTTATCCAGACGATTTTAAAGTGAAGATAGTTACGGGCGCTAATAGTCAAGGCGCTAAAGTATTAGAAGTACCGTTATTTGAGTTAGATCATAATGAGGATATGTTTAACAATCTAACAAGTGTATTTGTGCCTAAAATAACGCGTGATGAAGATATGTATACTGATTTTGATTTTGCAGTTTATATTATTGACCATCTAGTGGATGATGAAAAAGGCTGTCCATGGGATCGTGTGCAAACGCATGAATCACTTAAACGTTATTTATTAGAAGAAACATTTGAATTGTTTGAAGCAATAGATAATGAAGATGATTGGCATATGATTGAAGAACTCGGAGATATCTTATTACAAGTGCTACTCCATGCGAGTATTGGTAAAAAAGAAGGATATATGGATATTAAAGAAGTGATTGAAAGCTTAAATGCTAAAATGATTCGTCGACATCCTCACATATTCGGTGATAAAACAGTTGAAACAATAGAAGATTTAAATGATGTCTGGAAGGATGCAAAAGCAAAAGAAGGTAAAATACCTCGTGTGAAATTTGAGAAAGTGTTTGCAGACCATTTTATGACATTGTATGATAAAACCAAAAATAAGGATTTTAATGAAGAAACCCTTAAAAATTATTTACAACAAGGGGAGAATGATAAATGAGATTAGATAAATATTTAAAAGTATCAAGACTTGTAAAACGTCGTACACTTGCGAAAGAAATTAGCGATCAAGGACGTGTAACAATTAATGGTAATGTAGCTAAAGCTGGCACAGATGTAAAAGTGGAAGACGAATTAGTCATTCGTTTTGGACAAAAAAGTGTGACGGTTAAAGTAACTGGATTAAGTGAACACGCATCAAAAGAAAATGCTAAAAATATGTATGAACTGATTAAAGAAGAACGAGTTCAACCATCTGCACAATCTGAAGAAGTGTAGTCTATGATTGAAACGCTTAAAGGAGGTGACAAGTTATGAGTAAAAAGGTAGAACATATTGATAATCAATATACTTCAGAACGAAATCGAAAGAAACAACGTCAACAAAAACGAATGCGTGTCGTTCGTCGAAGAGTAACAGTTTTTGGAGGATTATTATTAGCGATTATTATTATTCTATCTATCATGCTTGTCTTCCAAAAACAAAGTAACAATCAAGCAACAATAGAACGAAAGCAGAAAGAAGAACAATTTCAGAAAAAACAAGATGAGGAAATAGCATTAAAAGAAGAGCTTAATAATCTTAACGATAAAGATTATATAGAGAAAGTTGCTCGAGATGACTATTATTTAAGTAACAATGGAGAAATTATTTTTAAATTGCCTAATGATAAATCATCGTCTAATTCTAAATCCTCTAGTAATAATTAAAAAGAGTACTCAACTTTAAAAATTAAAGTAAAACGCTTAATTTAAAATAATCGTTTTATAGCATTGTGTAAATTTTAAAACAGGAATATAATAAGGTTAAAATTGAAACATTATCGGGAGGATTTATTTAGAATATGTCAATCGAAGTAGGAAACAAGCTAAAAGGTAAAGTGACAGGTATCAAAAAATTTGGTGCGTTTGTAGAATTACCTGAAGGTAAAAGTGGCTTAGTTCATATTAGTGAAGTTGCTGATAATTATGTTGAAAATGTAGAAGATCATTTATCAGTTGGAGATGAAGTGGAGGTAAAAGTTTTATCTATTGCAGAGGATGGTAAAATCAGCCTCTCAATTAAAAAAGCGAAAGATCGTCCTCGTCGTCCACATCACAAATCTAATCAAAATAAACCACCTCAACAAAAAGCAGAAGATTTTGAAAAGAAATTAAGTAATTTCTTAAAAGACAGTGAAGACAAATTGACTTCTATTAAACGTCAAACAGAATCAAGACGTGGTGGTAAAGGATCTAGACGTTAATTATATCTGTGTGAGTAAATATAGCTAAGTTAACGGAGCCCTGGTTCCAATCATTTATTCTAGATTAATATGTATTGATAATAACTTAAGTGCATTAGATCATGTAAGATCTATGCCAGGGGTGAGATAAAGAACTGAAATTAAAGTTCTATCTCACTCTTTTTTCGTTATATCAATTATTTACCCTAAGTCAGGAGGTTCAGTAATGTGAAAGTGAAAACGTCTCTTTGGAAAAAGACGGATCATTTAGCTGTTGCGGTATCTACAGGGATTGATAGTATGTGTTTATTATATAAATTATTAAATGATTTATCACATTCATATCAATCTTTAACGTGTTTGCATGTCAATCATGGTTTAAGAGATGCATCTGTCGAAGAAGAACGATTTATTAAACAATTTTGCAAGCAATATCAAATTCCCTGTTATGTTAAACAGTTAGATTTATCTGAAACAGTAGAAAAAGGAAAAAGTATTCAATCTGAAGCGAGAGATTTACGTTATCAATGGTTTGATGAAATGATGAGCAAGATAAATGCTGATGTTTTATTAACTGCTCATCATTTAAATGATCAACTTGAAACGATTTTTTATCGCGTTTTTACTGGTCGATCAACGCGCAATTCATTAGGGATGCATGAATGTACTGAGCGAAATCATTATTTTATTTGTCGTCCTCTGATAGAGACATATAAAAATGATATAAAACAGTATCAAACCATTCACCATGTGCCTTTTTATGAAGATGAATCTAATCATCATAATAAATATGCAAGAAATGACATTCGCAATCGGCTTTTACCAGCTATTGATGAAAATAAGGACTTCAAGGTAGAACAATTATTAAAGTTGAAACATTGGCACGATATGCAATTACAACTTACACAACGACGAATAAGTTGTTTTATAGAACAACATGTTAACATTCACCTTAATGAAGAACGTATACAATTATCTCGGGCGTCTTTTAATCAACTAGATGAAATTTCAAAAATGATTTTATTAGATCGTTTATTTGAGATGCTTCAGTTAAATAAATCTTTTTCAGAAAAAAATTATAATGAATGGTTCGAGCAAATTGAGAGTAAACAATCTCAAATTAAAATTCCCCTCACTGAAAAATGGATAATTCAAATTGCATATGATAAATTTATAATAATGGCTCATTATGAACACTCTCTACTTGAAGAACAAATTGTTACGCATCCTTATACATATCAATTTGGTCATTATTTAATTACAATTCATCCAAATGAGAATGATGAAGCAATCGATTGGCCTCTAACGATTCGAACACGTAGAGATGGAGATAAGTTTAAGTTAAATGGTAGTCATGGACATAAAAAAGTAAGTCGTTTATTGATTGATAAAAAAATTGATAGTATAGAACGTACACAAATACCCATCATTTTAGATGCAAAACAACGAGTGATTGCTATAGGACAACTTTATGTGACGACAAGCTTTAAACATATAATAGATATTAAAAAAATTGGAGATGACTCATAAATGAAAGATGATTTAAAAGATATTTTATTAACTGAAGAAGAAATCCAAGAAATTTGTAAACATTTAGGTGAACAATTAACGAGAGATTACAAAGATAAACCACTTGTTTGTGTTGGTATCCTTAAAGGT
This sequence comes from Staphylococcus hominis subsp. hominis, assembly GCF_002901845.1. Lineage (GTDB taxonomy): Bacteria > Bacillota > Bacilli > Staphylococcales > Staphylococcaceae > Staphylococcus > Staphylococcus hominis. The sequence goes on along the minus strand of NZ_PPQE01000001.1, from coordinate 8,649 downwards.
TCAGTTATGTTTATGGCAGATTTAATCAAACGTATTGATACACATTTAGCAATTGATTTTATGGATGTTTCAAGTTATCACGGTGGTACAGAATCAACAGGAGAAGTACAAATTTTAAAAGATTTAAGTGCTTCTATTGAAAACAAAGATGTACTCATTATTGAAGATATTTTAGAAACAGGTACAACTTTAAAATCAATTACTGAATTACTACGATCACGCAAAGTTAACTCATTAGAAATCGTTACATTGTTAGATAAACCGAATCGTCGTAAAGCGGATATTGAAGCAAAATACGTTGGCAAAAAAATACCTGATGAGTTTGTAGTAGGATATGGTTTAGATTATGCTGAGCATTATCGAAATCTTCCTTACATTGGTACATTAAAACCGGAAATTTATAATAAATAAAATTTTATAATGTATTAGCAAATACATGAAATAGATTTTTAAATATAATAACTATACTAACGATATAAATTAGTGTAGACTCATTTTATATTCAAAATTGTCATTTTATGAAACGACTATACATAGATATGTAAAGTTAGAAATAAAGAATGAGTAAATGATGAATATAAAATAATTAACTAGAATTAGAAAAGCGCTACAAAAGTTGAAATACTAGCCTTTATAAGCTAGATTATGTTACAATCTTTGTTAGCTTTATTATAGAAATAGGAGGAAATGACGCATGCAGAAAGCTTTTCGCAATGTGCTAGTTATCGCAATTATTGGCGTTATTATATTCGGTGTTTTCTCATATATCAATGGTAATGGAAATACACCGAAACAACTTTCCTATTCACAGTTTGTAGAGAAATTGGATAAAGGTGATCTTAAAACTTTAGAAATCCAACCTGAACAAAATGTGTACTTGGTAAGTGGTAAAACTAAAAATGATGAAGATTATTCTTCAACGATTTTATACAATAACGAAAAAGATTTACAACAAATAACAAATGAAGCTCGTAGCCAAAAAGGATTAGATTTTACAGTTAAAGAAGAAGAAAAACAAAGTGTCTTTGTCAGTATGTTGACAACGCTTATTCCTGTATTAATTATTGCTTTCTTATTTATATTCTTCCTTAGCCAAGCACAAGGTGGCGGCGGTGGAGGTCGTATGATGAACTTTGGTAAATCCAAAGCAAAAATGTACGACAACCAAAAACGTCGTGTTCGCTTCTCAGATGTTGCTGGGGCAGACGAAGAAAAACAAGAGTTAATTGAAATTGTAGATTTCTTAAAAGATAATAAGAAATTTAAGAAAATGGGTTCAAGAATCCCTAAAGGTGTCTTACTTGTAGGCCCACCAGGTACTGGTAAAACATTATTAGCACGTGCCGTTGCAGGTGAAGCTGGAGCGCCATTCTTCTCAATCAGTGGTTCTGATTTCGTTGAAATGTTTGTAGGTGTTGGTGCAAGTCGAGTACGTGATTTATTTGAAAATGCTAAGAAAAATGCACCTTGTATTATTTTCATAGACGAAATTGATGCTGTTGGTCGTCAACGTGGTGCAGGTGTTGGTGGCGGGCACGATGAACGTGAACAAACGCTTAACCAATTATTAGTTGAAATGGATGGTTTCGGTGAGAATGAAGGTATCATTATGATTGCAGCGACAAACCGTCCTGACATTTTAGACCCTGCATTATTACGTCCTGGTCGTTTCGATAGACAAATTCAAGTAGGTCGTCCAGATGTTAAAGGCCGTGAAGCGATTCTTCATGTCCATGCTAAAAACAAACCACTTGATGAAACTGTCGATTTAAAAGCTATTTCTCAAAGAACGCCTGGTTTCTCTGGTGCTGATTTAGAAAACCTATTGAACGAAGCATCATTAATTGCCGCACGTGAAGGTAAAAATAAAATTGATATGCGTGATATTGAAGAAGCAACAGACCGAGTGATTGCGGGTCCAGCGAAAAAATCTCGTGTTATTTCTGATAAAGAACGTAATATTGTAGCACATCATGAAGCAGGTCATACAGTCATTGGTATGGTACTTGATGAAGCAGAAGTTGTACACAAAGTAACGATTGTGCCTCGTGGACAAGCAGGTGGTTACGCAATGATGTTACCTAAACAAGACCGCTTCTTAATGACAGAACCAGAATTGTTAGATAAAATTTGTGGTCTTTTAGGTGGTCGTGTATCTGAAGATATTAACTTCCATGAAGTATCAACTGGTGCTTCAAACGACTTTGAAAGAGCAACACAAATTGCACGTTCAATGGTCACTGAATATGGTATGAGTAAGAAATTAGGACCTTTACAATTCTCTACAAGCGGTGGCGGCCAAGTCTTCTTAGGTAAAGATATGCAAGGTGAACCTAACTATTCAGGCCAAATTGCTTATGAAATTGATAAAGAAGTGCAACGTATTATTAAAGAACAATATGAACGTTGTAAACAAATTTTATTAGAACATGAATCTCAATTGAAACTGATTGCTAAAACGTTATTAACTGAAGAAACACTAGTAGCAGAACAAATACGTTCATTATTCTATGATGGTGTTTTACCAACAGTGGATTATGATGCAGCTAAAGTGGTAAAAGATGAAGATAGAGATGATTCTGAGTTCTCAAACGGTAAATATGGTAAATCTTATGATGACATTCGTGAAGAACAACTTGAAGAAGGTCGTAAAGATGAAGCAGAAGACCGCAAAGAAGATGACAGAATCGATCATGATAGAAACAATCATCGTTCAGACCGTAATCAATCTCAAAATCATTCACAACGAAATGATAGAGATGAAACAGGTTATGAACAATCTCCAAATATAGAGCATCCAACAGATTCAAATCATAGAGAATCATAGTTAGTCATAAAAACTCTTTCGACTCGGGTTAAATAACCTTAATCGAAAGAGTTTTTAATATGATATAGGAGCATTATATACGCTAGAGCAAGTTACTTCATATTCTTAAATAAGCAGTGTAAAATAGATATTCTTAATAAAGGATTTAATATTAGATTTTAAAATAAATGAAACAAACGAAATAAAATAACATAAAGGAGAGATTAGAGTAATGACACATGATTATATTGTTAAATCTTTGGCTTTTGATGGAGAAGTACGTGCGTATGCTGCATTAACAACTGAATCAGTTCAAGAAGGCCAAACACGTCACTATACATGGCCTACAGCTTCAGCAGCGATGGGGAGAACAATGACAGCAACGTTATTAATGGGGGCAATGTTAAAAGGAGATCAAAAGCTTACTGTCACAGTAGATGGTAAGGGCCCAATTGGTCGAATTATTGCTGATGCAGATGCACAAGGAAATGTACGGGCATATGTGGACCATCCTCAAACCCATTTTCCACTTAATGATCAAGGTAAATTGGATGTAAGACGAGCAGTAGGTACTGAGGGTGCAATTCAAGTCGTTAAGGATGTAGGAATGAAAGATTATTTCTCAGGAGCAAGTCCAATCGTTTCTGGTGAACTTGGAGAAGATTTCACTTATTATTTTGCGACAAGTGAACAAACACCGTCATCAGTAGGATTAGGGGTGCTTGTTAACCCTGATAATTCTATTAAGGCAGCGGGTGGATTTATTATACAAGTCATGCCAGGTGCGAAAGAAGAAACTATTACTAAATTAGAAAATGCAATTAACCAAATGCAGCTCGTTTCTAAATTGATTGAACAAGGCTTAACGCCAGAAGGTATCTTAAATGAAATTTTAGGTGAAGAGAATGTACAAATTTTGGAAACAATGGATGCACAATTTGAATGTAATTGTAGTCATGAAAAATTCCTAAATGCAATTAAAGGTTTAGGTGAAGCAGAAATTGAAGATATGATTAAAGAAGATCATGGTGCTGAGGCCGTGTGTCATTTCTGTGGAAATAAATATCATTATTCTGAAGGCGAACTTCAAGAACTACTTGATACAATAAAACAATAGTAGAATGTTGATGAGCAATAAGCGTATGTTTATTGCTCTTTTTTTATGGGAAAAACTAATTGTAACTAATGAAAGTAAAATATTACATCATATTTAAAGAAATATATTTGTCTTTTTAGAAAATTCTGATAGAATATAGTTATATCCGATAGAAAGACTAAGTTTTAAATTAGAAAGTTAAAGGAGCGTTTTTTCGATGGCACAAAAACCTGTAGAAAATATTACACAAATTATTGGCAACACACCGGTAGTAAAATTAAGAAACGTAGTAGATGAAGATGCGGCAGATGTATATGTAAAATTAGAGTATCAAAATCCAGGTGGCTCTGTAAAAGACCGTATTGCTTTAGCAATGATTGAAAAAGCTGAAAAAGAAGGAAAAATTAAACCTGGTGATACAATTGTAGAACCAACAAGTGGTAATACTGGTATTGGTTTAGCATTTGTTTGTGCAGCTAAAGGTTATAAAGCAGTATTTACTATGCCTGAAACAATGAGTTCTGAACGTCGCAACTTATTAAAAGCATATGGTGCGGAATTAGTGTTAACACCTGGATCTGAAGCAATGAAAGGTGCTATTAAGAAAGCTAAAGAATTGAAAGAAGAACATGGTTATTTCGAACCTCAACAATTTGAAAATCCAGCTAACCCTGAAGTACATGCATTAACAACTGGTCCTGAATTAGTTGAACAATTTGAAGGCAAACAAATTGATGCTTTCTTAGCAGGTGTTGGTACTGGTGGTACACTATCTGGTGTAGGTAAAGTCTTAAAAGAGAAATATCCTAACGTTGAAATTGTAGCAATTGAACCAGAAGGATCTCCTGTATTAAGTGGTGGAGAACCTGGTCCACATAAATTACAAGGTTTAGGTGCTGGCTTTGTACCTGATACTTTAAATACTAATATTTATGATAGTATCATTAAAGTTGGTAATGAAACTGCAATGGAAACATCACGTCGTGTGGCTAAAGAAGAAGGTATCTTAGCAGGTATTTCTTCAGGCGCAGCAATTTATGCAGCAATCGAAAAAGCAAAAGAGTTAGGTAAAGGTAAAACAGTTGTAACAGTATTACCAAGTAATGGTGAACGTTACTTATCTACACCATTATATTCATTCGATGACTAATGATGATATAAGTTGATATTTGAATATCATGTTTTAAATAAGAAATGGCTGGTTTCGTAAAAGGCGAAGCCAGCTATTTTACTTTTTAGTATAAAGGTTCTCTCAGTTAACAATACTGAAATATAGACTAAATGAGTGTATCATGTGAGTATACATATTTATTTTAAAAAACAAAGGATGATTGATAGTGGGTAAAACAAAAATTATGGGAATCTTAAATGTAACGCCTGATTCATTTTCAGATGGTGGTCAGTATAATTCAATTGATAACGCAGTTACACGTGCTAAAGAAATGATTGATGAAGGCGTAGATATTATTGATGTAGGAGGCGTATCAACAAGGCCTGGGCACACAGAAGTGTCTTTAGAAGAAGAAATGCAACGTGTCGTGCCAGTTGTAGAAGAATTGGTGAAACTAAATGTACAAATTTCCATTGATACATATCGCAGTGAAGTTGCTGAAGCTTGTCTAAGATTAGGGGCCACAATGATTAATGATCAATGGGCTGGATTATATGATCCTCATATTTTAGATGTAGTTGCTAAATATGAAGCAGAAATTGTGTTAATGCATAATGGAGATGGACACCGTGACCAACCAGTTGTAGAAGAAATGCTATTAACACTTATAAAGCAAGCAAATAAAGCAGAAATGGCAGGAATTCCAAAACATAAAATATGGTTAGATCCTGGAATTGGATTTGCTAAAAGTAGAAAAGAAGAAAATGAAGTAATGGCTCGATTAGATGAATTAGTTGCTACAGAGTATCCTGTTTTATTAGCGACAAGTCGTAAACGTTTTATTAGAGAGATGATTTCTACTGATACGACACCAAAAGAAAGAGATGAGGCCACTGCTGCTACTACTGCCTATGGTATAATGAAAGGCATAAAAGCAGTTCGCGTACATAATGTTCAATTAAATGTACGTTTAGCTCAAGGTATAGATTTTTTGAAGGAGAATGAAAATGAACGACATGATCTTTCTTAAAGGGATGAAGTTTTATGGATATCATGGTGCACTCACAGCTGAGAATGAAATAGGTCAAATTTTTTTAGTAGACGTAACGTTAAAAGTAGACTTATCAAAAGCGGGGCAGACAGATAATGTTAAAGATACTGTGCATTATGGTGAAGTATTTGAAGATGTAAAAGATATTGTTGAAGGTCCACCCTGCAATTTAATCGAGCATCTAGCTGAACGTATTGCAAAACGTATAAATTCACACTATAATCGTGTAATGGAAACGAAAGTCAGAATCACTAAAGAAAATCCACCTATACCTGGTCATTACGATGGTGTGGGTATTGAAATAGTGAGGGAGAATCGTTAATGGTACAGGCATATTTAGGTTTAGGAAGTAATATTGGTGATAGAAAACAACAACTTCTTAAGGCAATTGATTTAATTGGAAACATTAAGGGTATAAAGGTAACAAAACAATCATCGATATATGAAACTGCACCGATTGGCTATACTGACCAGCCTAATTTCTTGAATTTGTGTTTAGAGATTGAAACAGAGTTGTCACCTCAACAATTGCTTAAGCATTGTTTAGACATTGAACAACAACTGCATCGAGTAAGAGAAATACGTTGGGGTCCTAGAACATTAGATATAGATATCTTATTATATAGTGATGATATTATTGAAACAGACAATTTAAGTGTACCTCACCCACGAATGCAAGAACGTGCTTTTGTACTTATACCGTTGAACGATATTGCATCGGACAAACAGAATCCACGATTAAATCAGAAAATTCATGATTTAGTTTTTCCAGATGATACGGTTAAGAAATATAAAGACTAAGTGCTAAGATAAGTGCTTAAATTCTTAAAATATAAATATATTTTAAGAATTTAACTATGTGACTATGTATAAAATAATGAATGGAAAATATTTTACAATATTTTTAATAAGTACATAACATCCATTAATAGTAAAACAGGAAGTTTAAAGGAGAGAGAGTAATGTCAGAAGAAATGAATGACCAAATGCAGGTTCGTCGACAAAAATTACAAGAACTTATTGATTTAGGAATTGACCCGTTTGGTAAACGCTTTGAACGTACAGCTACTGCAAGTGAATTAAAAGAAAAATGGGATCATTTTTCTAAAGAAGAATTACATGAAAAAGAAGATGAAAGTCATGTTTCTATTGCAGGGCGTTTAATGACAAAACGTGGTAAAGGTAAAGCAGGATTTGCGCATGTACAAGATTTAACTGGTCAAATTCAAATTTATGTACGTAAAGATCAAATTGGCGAAGAACCTTTTGATAACCTTTGGAAAACAACGGATTTAGGTGACATTGTAGGTATTGAAGGTGTCATGTTTAAAACAAATACTGGCGAATTATCAGTAAAAGCAAAATCATTTACATTATTATCTAAAGCTTTAAGACCATTACCTGATAAATTTCATGGTTTACAAGATATTGAGCAAAGATATCGCCAACGTTATCTAGATTTAATTACTAACCAAGATAGTACTCGTACATTTATTAACCGTAGTAAAATCATCCAAGAAATGAGAAATTATTTAAATCAAAGAGGCTATTTAGAAGTAGAAACGCCAATGATGCATCAAATCGCTGGTGGTGCTGCAGCTCGACCATTTGTTACACATCATAATGCACTAGATGCAACGTTATATATGCGTATTGCGATAGAGTTACATTTAAAACGATTAATTGTAGGCGGATTAGAAAAAGTTTATGAAATTGGTCGTGTATTCCGTAATGAAGGTGTATCAACACGCCATAATCCTGAGTTTACTATGATAGAGTTATATGAAGCATATGCCGATTATCATGATATTATGGATTTAACAGAATCTATGGTTAGATATATTGCACAAACTGTATTAGGTTCAGCAAAAGTGCAATATAATGGCGAAGAAATCGACTTAGAATCAGATTGGAAACGACTTCATATTGTAGACGCTGTTAAAGAGGCTACAGGTGTAAACTTCTATAATGTGAAAACAGATGAAGAAGCTAAAGCATTAGCTAAAGCACATGGTATTGAAATTACAGAAAACATGAGATATGGACATATTTTAAATGAATTCTTTGAACAAAAAGTTGAAGAAACATTAATTCAACCTACATTTATTTATGGACATCCAATTGAAATTTCTCCACTTGCTAAGAAAAATCCAGAAGATCCAAGATTTACTGATCGTTTTGAGTTGTTTATTGTAGGTAGAGAACATGCAAATGCCTTCACAGAATTAAATGATCCAATCGATCAACGTGAACGTTTTGAAGCACAACTTGTTGAGAAAGAACAAGGTAACGATGAAGCTCATGAAATGGATGAAGATTACATTGAAGCGCTTGAATATGGTATGCCACCAACAGGCGGACTAGGAATTGGAATTGATCGTTTAGTTATGTTGTTAACTGATTCACCATCTATTAGAGATGTATTATTATTCCCTTACATGAGACAAAAATAAGATTAATATAAATTAAAAGCGTTGCTTGCTAAGGTAAGCAACGTTTTTTTATGAAAAATAAAAAGGAAAATTAATTAAAAAAGACTAGATATTATATATATGATGTGGTAGTATACTATGAGTGTTCAAAAA
>NZ_PPQE01000013.1 GCF_002901845.1 Staphylococcus hominis subsp. hominis | reverse complement strand
ATCTTCTGAGTTATCTCCATCTGATGAATCATTGCCTGCTCCATCTCCTGAGTTGTCTCCATTTGATGGATTATCACAATTTTCTCCTACAACAACTTTTGTTGGGGTAGATACTTTACCATCTTTATCTTTTTCAACAACAGTAATTACATCACCTTTATCAAGGTCTACGCCGTCTGGAATATCAACAGTCCAATTACCATCCTCATCAATGTTGCCTTCTGAAGTACTACCATCTGGGAATGTAACCACAATTGTGTTGCCTGGTGTACCATCTGTTCCCGTAACTTCAGTATCATTATCATCAACCGGGTTAACCGTTGGCGCTGGAATATCAATCACATCACCTACTGTAATCGTTGTTGATGCTTCTTCTGTAGAACCATCTGGATACGTTACCGTCACTGGTATAACTATAGATGTTCCTGGTACTGCATCTTCCGAAGGTTTTACAGTTAATTCACCAGTATTATGGTCAACTGTTACTTCCCATCCTGATGGAATTTTCGATTTATCAATTTCATATTGAGTGCCATCCGGCATTGTATTATCACCAGTTTGTGGCACTTTGATTGTTTCTCCAGGATCTACTGTTACATTATCATAACTTGGATCATTAGTATTCGCTTGTGTTTCTTCTCCGACTGTTACAGGGACTTTAACATGATCTTTTGTTCCATCTGGATACGTTACCGTCACATCTACTTCTGTTGTTCCTGGTGTATTACCGTCCGGTAATGTACTTGGATCATCAACTGTAATAGTTGGTGTTCCT
>NZ_PPQE01000012.1 GCF_002901845.1 Staphylococcus hominis subsp. hominis | reverse complement strand
CTTTATTGGAATTAACGTTGACATATTGTCATTCAGTTTTCAATGTTCATTTGATATTAATTAAATGGTGGAGACTAGCGGGATCGAACCGCTGACCTCCTGCGTGCAAAGCAGGCGCTCTCCCAGCTGAGCTAAGCCCCCATATTTTTAAAGAAGTCGGGAAGACAGGATTCGAACCTGCGACCCCTTGGTCCCAAACCAAGTGCTCTACCAAGCTGAGCTACTTCCCGTATATTAAATTAATAATTTTAAATGGCGCGCCCGATAGGAGTCGAACCCATAACCTCTTGATCCGTAGTCAAACGCTCTATCCAGTTGAGCTACGGGCGCTATATTTAAATTGGTGCCGAGGACCGGAATCGAACCGGTACGGTGATCTCTCACCGCAGGATTTTAAGTCCTGTGCGTCTGCCAGTTCCGCCACCCCGGCAAATATAATGGAGCGGAAGACGGGATTCGAACCCGCGACCCCCACCTTGGCAAGGTGGTGTTCTACCACTGAACTACTTCCGCATATTAAAATAAATCGTATGAGCCATAGAGGATTCGAACCTCTGACCCTCTGATTAAAAGTCAGATGCTCTACCAACTGAGCTAATGGCTCTTAGATGGTGCCGGCCAGAGGACTTGAACCCCCAACCTACTGATTACAAGTCAGTTGCTCTACCAATTGAGCTAGGCCGGCTAAAAAGTAAATGGTGGAGAATGACGGGTTCGAACCGCCGACCCTCTGCTTGTAAGGCAGATGCTCTCCCAGCTGAGCTAATTCTCCAATATGTATGCCTGGCAACGTCCTACTCTAGCGGAACGTCAGTCCAACTACCATCGGCGCTAAGGAGCTTAACTTCTGTGTTCGGCATGGGAACAGGTGTGGCCTCCTTGCCATTGTCACCAGACAATAACTTACTCAAATAATTATATTACTAATTAATTAATTTTTCAATAGTTAATTTTACACTTTATTAAAATTCTTTTTACAAGTGTTTTACAAAATTAACTTTCGTTTTTGACGACTTTTATATCTTATAATAATCAAAGTCTAATGTCAACAATTTTTTAAAGGTTTTTTAAATTAATTTTTAAAAAGGATTTAATTTTTGAACACTCATAGTATACTACCACATCATATATATAATATCTAGTC
>NZ_PPQE01000011.1 GCF_002901845.1 Staphylococcus hominis subsp. hominis | reverse complement strand
AAAAATTGATTAAGTCTTCGATCGATTAGTATTCGTCAGCTCCACGTGTCACCACGCTTCCACCTCGAACCTATTAACCTCATCATCTCTGAGGGATCTTATAACCGAAGTTGGGAAATCTCATCTTGAGGGGGGCTTCATGCTTAGATGCTTTCAGCACTTATCCCGTCCATACATAGCTACCCAGCTATGCCGTTGGCACGACAACTGGTACACCAGAGGTATGTCCATCCCGGTCCTCTCGTACTAAGGACAGCTCCTCTCAAATTTCCTACGCCCACGACGGATAGGGACCGAACTGTCTCACGACGTTCTGAACCCAGCTCGCGTACCGCTTTAATGGGCGAACAGCCCAACCCTTGGGACCGACTACAGCCCCAGGATGCGATGAGCCGACATCGAGGTGCCAAACCTCCCCGTCGATGTGAACTCTTGGGGGAGATAAGCCTGTTATCCCCGGGGTAGCTTTTATCCGTTGAGCGATGGCCCTTCCATGCGGAACCACCGGATCACTAAGTCCGTCTTTCGACCCTGCTCGACTTGTAGGTCTCGCAGTCAAGCTCCCTTATGCCTTTACACTCTATGAATGATTTCCAACCATTCTGAGGGAACCTTTGAGCGCCTCCGTTACCTTTTAGGAGGCGACCGCCCCAGTCAAACTGCCCGCCTGACACTGTCTCCCACCACGATAAGTGGTGCGGGTTAGAAAGCCAACACAGCTAGGGTAGTATCCCACCAACGCCTCCACGTAAGCTAGCGCTCACGTTTCAAAGGCTCCTACCTATCCTGTACAAGCTGTGCCGAATTTCAATATCAGGCTACAGTAAAGCTCCACGGGGTCTTTCCGTCCTGTCGCGGGTAACCTGCATCTTCACAGGTACTATGATTTCACCGAGTCTCTCGTTGAGACAGTGCCCAAATCGTTACGCCTTTCGTGCGGGTCGGAACTTACCCGACAAGGAATTTCGCTACCTTAGGACCGTTATAGTTACGGCCGCCGTTTACTGGGGCTTCGATTCGTAGCTTCGCAGAAGCTAACCACTCCTCTTAACCTTCCAGCACCGGGCAGGCGTCAGCCCCTATACATCACCTTACGGTTTAGCAGAGACCTGTGTTTTTGATAAACAGTCGCTTGGGCCTATTCACTGCGGCTCTTCTGGGCTTGCACCCTAAAGAGCACCCCTTCTCCCGAAGTTACGGGGTCATTTTGCCGAGTTCCTTAACGAGAGTTCGCTCGCTCACCTTAGAATTCTCATCTTGACTACCTGTGTCGGTTTGCGGTACGGGCACCTAATCTCTATCTAGAGGCTTTTCTCGGCAGTGTGAAATCAACGACTCGAGGAAACAATTTCCTCTCCCCATCACAGCTCAATCTTAAGAGTGCCGGATTTGCCTAACACTCAATCTCACTGCTTAGACGTACAATCCAATCGTACGCTTCGCCTATCCTACTGCGTCCCCCCATCGATTAAAACGATTATAGGTGGTACAGGAATATCAACCTGTTATCCATCGCCTACGCCTGTCGGCCTCAGCTTAGGACCCGACTAACCCAGAGCGGACGAGCCTTCCTCTGGAAACCTTAGTCAATCGGTGGACGGGATTCTCACCCGTCTTTCGCTACTCACACCGGCATTCTCACTTCTAAGCGCTCCACATGTCCTTGCGATCATGCTTCAACGCCCTTAGAACGCTCTCCTACCATTGTCCAAAGGACAATCCACAGCTTCGGTAATATGTTTAGCCCCGGTACATTTTCGGCGCAGTGTCACTCGACTAGTGAGCTATTACGCACTCTTTAAATGATGGCTGCTTCTAA
>NZ_PPQE01000010.1 GCF_002901845.1 Staphylococcus hominis subsp. hominis | reverse complement strand
TTTATATTCATTTTTAATTACCGAAGAATCGACTCCAAAATCCCTTTTTAGGTGGTTCTACCTCCCTATTATCATCAGGATCATTCTTCGTTTCTTCAACGAACTTATCCTCTTTTGTTAATTCACCTTCATCTGTACTGTCATTCTTTTTCTCTTCGGCTATATCCTTGTAATTTACTTCTGTTGGTTGACGCTTTGTTTGTTGTTGGTTGATATTTTGCGATTCTTCAGTAAAAGTTGCTTCTTGCGGATTAATATTTTGTCTATTATTCGTCGCTGTATCAAAAGAATAATTAAGCTGTCTTTCTTCTTCTAATTGACTTTCTAGTTTTTGAATTTTTTTATTGCTTTCTAAAGCTAATATTTGTTGATTCTCCAACAATTTATTTAACGTATTAACATTGCTATTTTGTTGATCTAATTGCTTAGTTAAATTCTCAATATATTTTTCATCATTTTTAGCTCTAGTTTCAAAGATTTCTATTTGCTTTTCTAATTCGTTTACTTTTGTTTTTAATGTCTCAGAACTATTTGAATTATTATATATATTCTTTTCTGATTTTGCAGTATTTTCACCAAACAATTCTTTTTTTACTGATTCTTTATTTTGGATTGTACTCTCTTTCTTAGTAATTTTTTCTATAATTTTCAAATAATCATTATCATCAATATAATTAATCCCATTTTCTTTTTCAAAAGTTATATTTAAACTTTTAGCATTATTAACAATAGTTTGTTTAGTTACACCTAATTCATCAGCAACCATTTTAATAGTTCTCATAACATCCACCCTTAGGTACCTAATTTAGTACCTAAATTTTACCACCTAATGAATTTTATTTCATCAATTACCACTAAATTTACTACCTATTTACTACATATGCACCTAATTAGCTACCTATAATATGTTTTTGGAGCTTAATTAGGTACTAAAACAATGAACTACACATTTTGCCATGGCAATGTGCTTTTAACTACATTTAAAACTCTTTATATACTTTCTTAAAAGTGTTAATATTGCTTTATAAATACTAAAAGAGTCAATGCTATTGGCGTAGCATTGACTCTCGGTAATAAAACGATTCGCACTCGTTTGTTTATATATTTTTTGATACTTGTATTATATCTATCTAATCATCTAAGTGCAAGCACAAAACATATAACTTACGTAAAAATTGTTTTATTACCTCAATCCTAAAAATGGAAATGAGGTTTTTATTATGCCCAATTTTGAAAAATACAATTTATCACAAGTAAAAACTGAAAGGTTTTATCAACTACCTAAATATTTATTCGAAGATGCATATTTTAAAAAAATGTCGGCGGAAGCCAAAATTATGTATGCGTTATTAAAAGATCGCTTTGAATTATCCATCCAAAATGAATGGGTAGATAAAAATAATAACATTTACTTTATTTTCAGTAATAAACATTTGTGCGAATACTTAGGTTATGCAGAACAAAAAATTATAAAATTAAAAAAAGAGTTAATAAGTTTTAATTTATTAACTCAAGAACGTGTTGGCCTTAATAAACCAAATAGATTATATTTATTAAAACCTAATTATGACATTAAAGCCAGTCATAGCAAGGAACTTCCAAATTCACAGTTCCAGAACAATGAATTTGGAAGTTCTAGAACTGTGAATTTAAGTGGTCAAGAACTTCCAAATTCACAGTCTAATGATACTGAGAATAATGATACTGATTATATTAAAACTGAGAGTAATGATACGAATGATTTGAATGATAATAAGCTAACTTTTCCTAGTAATCATACAAATCATTCAAATCACAACAATTCAAACTTTAATAATGAAGCTTTAAAATTCCAATTACTCGAAGAACTACCTCAAAGTATTCAAAGGTATTTAAGTAACTTTTCTGTAAATGAAATTAAAATCATCAAACCTGTATTATTAAAAGCCAAGACGTCCTTTAATAA
>NZ_PPQE01000009.1 GCF_002901845.1 Staphylococcus hominis subsp. hominis | reverse complement strand
CAAGACGTCCTTTAATAATTCTATTGATACATATTACTTATTAGAAGATATGGAGATCGAAATACTTCATGTTCTTAAACGGTTTAAAGCTATGCTTATTCAAAAAAATGAAACCGTTGAAGCCATGCAAGGGTATCTTATGAAATCTCTTAAATCGGAATTTGCAGAAATGCATACACTTAATAAGCGACGCGATAATTTACCAATAACTTCTTTATTTAATCAATAATGTAACTTAGTAAGCGAATGAGAGAACATCTTTATATAGGTGTTCTCTTTTTTTATTTACAAGTGGTTGCTAAGGCAACCACCTAGATCAAACAAAAGTAAGGGAGGGGATAACAAAATAACATCCACACAATGTCACAACATAGCATGCTGCTATTAAAGAAAGGAGGAAGACTTATGAGTAATAAGAAAAAGATTAAAGTTACTTTGGCAATGATTAATGTTCTTTTAACTGCAGT
>NZ_PPQE01000008.1 GCF_002901845.1 Staphylococcus hominis subsp. hominis | reverse complement strand
ACTGCAGTTAAAAGAACATTAATCATTGCCAAAGTAACTTTAATCTTTTTCTTAGTACTCATAAGTCTTCCTCCTTTCTTTAATAGCAGCATGCTATATTGTGATATTGTGTTGATCTTATTTTGTTATCCCCTCCCTTACCTTTCGTTTGATCTAGGTGGTTGCCTTAGCAACCACTTGTAAATAAAAAAAGAGAACATCTATTTAAAGATGCTCTCTAATTGAATCATTATTGATTAAATAAAGAAGTGATTGGTAAATGATCACGTCGTTTATTAAGCGTATGCATTTCAGCGAATTCAGACTTAAGGGATTTCATTAAGTACCCTTGCATGGCTTCAACGGTTTCATTTTTTTGAATAAGCATAGCTTTGAAACGTTTAAGAACATGAAGTATTTCTATTTCCATATCTTCTAATAAGTAATATGTATCAATAGAATTATTAAAGGACGTCTTG